>JBGVNQ010000001.1:0-20948 GCA_045125705.1 Akkermansia sp.
ATTATTGTCTTGTAATGACTGAGAAATATATTAGAAATCACTTTGCCGACATAAAGAAATATGCAAATGTCATTGAAAATCGTTTGGATGATGAATGGTGCACAATGGAGAGTGTGTTAGCAGACAATTTAGAAATGTTAACGCTTGCACGAGAGCATAATGTGAACTATATACTCATTGACGATAAGTACGAAATCAATATTGAGTTATAACGATAAAGTCAATTTGTCAGTCTGGTTATTCACCAGGGGGTATGCCAGTTATTTCCCGAACGCTATACTAGAGACTGTTACATCGCTTGCAACCTGTCTCGGAGACTTGTCGCGGCGAAGCGCTCATAAGCGCGAAGACGGAAGCCTAGGCGGAGACGGAGTGGCTTTTTATCCCCTTGCAAGCGATGTTTCATTTTAGGTTGGTATTCGGTGAAAATGGTGCTTAAACTACTGATTCTGTGTAGCTTGCCAGTTCGAGATATCTTTGCTTGTCACAGAGTTACCATTCTCGCAAAATCACCTAAGCTCACAGAATCAACGGATTGCAGATTCGAAGCATCTTTAGCGCCCCTAAAAGGCGTTCGCGCTTAGGAAAACGGGCTTAGGCATGCTTAGGCTTTTTGACCTTTTGGAGCCGCGTTCACCTAGTTGGATGTAGACTTGAAAAATAATATAAACAAAAAATCTGATTATCTTCTTGACAAAAGGGTAAAAATGCCTATGATTTTGTAAAAAGGAGATAAAATATGCTGGTTTTCTTTCGTATTTGTAATTTCAAGTCGATAGTAGAGACAACCGTTGATATGCGCTATGGAGAAGGGAAGGCTCCGAATGGGTATAAGGAAATGGAGCACTATCCATTTCTTGAGTACCAAGTAGAAAAAGGGCAGGTGTTGAGATTGTCTCCTGTGCTGGCCATTTACGGTCAGAATGCCGGAGGCAAGACTACCTTAGTAGAAGCAATGAACACGTTGCGACGTTGTTTGTTTGAGAACAAATTGCATTATCGTCCGAATAAGCTGCACTCTGATTTAAAAGACACTACGTTTGAGATTTGTTTTGCAAGTGAGGGGGTGGTTTATACTTATACGCTTTGCTACGATTTAAGCGGAGTAAAGCGTGAGTCCTTGAGAACGCATGATACGGATGTGTTTGAAATTGACCATGGGCAGGCTCTATACAACTTTGAGCATCTTGCTACGGAGTTGTACACGTCCGAGCGGTTGATGGCTGTTTTGAAAACAGAGTGTTGCAATAGCTATGGTGAGCAGATAGTCTCTTATCTAGGCAAGATTGCAACGAATTATCCCGGTTTAAATGCTAAGCTTAGCAATGCCTATCAATTCCTGATATACGGCATTTCGAACTCTTTGGAAAATGATTTTTCTGCCCCTTTTGCTATCAATTATTTGGCTCAGGGGGAGCAGGGTTCTACCCACGAGCAAGCATTCCAGGAGATAGCAAAATACCTGCGACGGCTCGATATTGATATTGCGAGCATGGAGCTGATTCTTCGAGAAGAAAAGTTTAGTTCTAAGCCAGATGACGATGGGGGGCGAGAACCGGAGCTGATGTATCGAATCAACAGCTACCATAAGGATAAAAACGGCGAGCTGGTGGCATTGGATTTCCGGGAGGAGTCGCGAGGTACTCAGGTATTGTTCGGTTTGCTGGGGGTAGTGCTGAGAAAGCTCCGTACAGGAGGTGTGCTGGTCATTGATGAAATTGACCGGTCGTTGCATTCCTTGTTGCTTGTAGCATTGGTGTCTCTCTTCACCAATAAGGAGTACAATGTGAAAGGAGCTCAGCTTATCTTGACGGCTCACAATACTGAGTTGTTGGAGGCCACCAACTTGCGGACATCACAGGTGGCCATTGTGACTAAGACCTCAAAACAAGGGACTCTTGCTCGCCGCCTGTGTGATTTTGATGGTGTCCGCAATGTACAGAACTTCCGCAAGACGTATCTGGATGGTGCATTCGCAGGCATCCCATTCCCCATTATCTGACCTCGCCATGACTTACTCTCAGAACTTTTTTCTTCATGTGGTTTGCGAGGGCAAATCAGAGCGGAATTATCTTGCCGCGTTGAATCGACTTCTGCGCGATTCCGGTATAGGTCTAACATTGCTGAGTCCCAATCCTAAGAAAAGGGATGAGGATGGGGGCGGACATTTCCGCAATGTTGTACAGAAGTACAAAGATTTCCGTCGCAACAATCGTAACGTGCAACCATGGATATGGGTGGATTGGGATTTGTATTTGCGAAATGACCAGCACTGCATGGAGCTATATGAGTCTCGCCCCAAGGGGATACCTGACTTTCTGTTCAGTATTCACAACTTTGAGGATTTCCTCGTTCTTCACAGCTCTACAGAGCGAGTTCTTGAGTGGGTGAACATTTGCCGGGAGTGTAACCACTTTGCCTCTCCCATGCACAGCGAGGAATATATGCTCTTATTCAAGAGTCAATTTCCGGAATATAAGAAAGGTGAATTGCCGGATAGCTTAGCCATGCTTTCCAACGAGCAGGTAGAGAATGCGCTGATTCATTCATTGGATGCGAGCATCCAATTCAAATGCGATTTCATCGAGAAGCTTGCCGAGTTCATTATGGCGAGATATCCCGATGCCGGTAGACCGTGGAATATCGTTTATAAAGATTTATAATTCAATGACTCGAGACGAGTATACAACGTTCGAAGCATCTTTTAAAAATAGTCCGCACGTGGTATTATTAGGTGCTGGAGCAAGTTGCGCAGCTATCCCGCAAGGAGATAGAAATGGACTAAAAATATCTGCGATGGATAATTTTATCCAAAATTTGGGCTTGGGAGGGATATTGAATGGAATTGAGTTACATACGAACTCAAAAAACTTAGAGGTAATTTATCAGGAACTTGCGGAAAGAGCAGTTTCAGAAATTGATTGTCAACAAGCCTTGTCTAGCTTGAAAAAATCGGTTTGGTCATATATGTCGAAATTTGAACTTCCTGATTCACCTACGGTGTATGATTATCTTCTCCTTAGTATGACTAAGAAGGATGTTATTGCTACGTTCAACTGGGATCCGTTGTTGGTACAAGCCTATATGCGCGTAGCTCGATTTACTCGGAATCTCCCTGAATTGCTCTTTTTACATGGGAATGTAGCAATTGGTTTTTGTGAACATGAAGGGACAACAATTGCCGGACCTGTAGGGGGAGTTTCTCCTTATGGAGAAGAATTTGAACCATCTCCCTTGTTGTTTCCAATTAAGGAAAAGGGATATAATAAACATGTAGCAATAGCTCGTTCTTGGGAAATGTTGCAAAGATTCTTGTCCAAGGCTTATATGGTTACCATATTTGGATATAGTGCTCCGGAAAGTGATGTGGAAGCAATTGCATTGTTAAGTGGCGGATGGGGGGACCCCTCCAAAAGACGCTTTGAGCAAATCGAGATTATTGATATTGCAACTGACAGAGATTATGAAAAGATATGGGAAAAGTTCATATTTTCTAGTCATTATCAAGTATGTAGAAGCTTTTTTGAATCCTCTTTGGGAAAGTATCCGCGCCGAACCTGTGAAGCCATTTTTGACCAAAATATGAATGTTCAATGGCTAAATCCCGACAAAGGCTGGCTTGCTGATACTTCGTTTGAACAGTTTTATTTAAAATTATCATCTCTTTTCATAGAAGAACGCAAACCTCGCGAGAGGCCGTATTTGTCTCATCCTTACATACTTGAATTTTGATAACTTCGACTATTGGCCGTGTATTTCTATGAAATAGAAAAAACTTCTAATCTCATAGATGAATAGAGGAAGTTGATGGAGCTCACGTTCTTACTTTTATCAATAAGTGGCATGAGAGACGACGGGATAGAGTCCACTGGACTTTGAAAAGGACTTGGATTTTGGGTGATAAAACGTACAAAACAGCGGGGTGCCGTACCCCTCTCAAAGGGTGTTTATCTTGATAACTTAGGGATATAACTTGCTATTATTTCACGCAATCTATTAAATATAAGACGGCAAACACTCATAAAAAACAAGGACTTTCGATTTCGGCGCGTTAAGGGAGCAAAATTAAAGGTGCTTTGTAACGGTCACAATATCATTCAGTTACAAAGTGCCGTACCCTTCTCAAAGGCTATAAAGCAAAGGCGCTCAGGTATTGCCTGGGCGCCTTTGCTTTAATTTTCCTGGAGGGAGAGAACAAAGGGGAAACCCAAATGATGTTGCTAATTTTTGTTGCTACTTTGTTTCTAGTTTGGTAGCATCAACTTTGCAAGCAGTCGAGGAAAACGGGCGACAATTCAAGCGGTATCAATTTTCCTTTTCTGATGCCTGTTTACAGCCATCTGGATACAACAACAAATGAACAAGGATATGTTGAAGAATCTGATTTTACTTTTGGGAGCAGTATTCCTGCTGGGGGTGTGCGTGCCTGCCTGTGCGTGGGCGGAAGAAGAGACGGAGGAAACAGAAACTCGGCAGGAGGCTTCCTCCGGGAAGAAGGGTAAGGCGAACAAGAAACGCAAGGCCAAGGGGAAGAAGGACAGTAAGGAAGAAGCCGACCTGAAGGAAGATGCTGCTGATGAGCGCCCGGTTGTCAGGAAGCACCGTGGCCCGGTCATCAAAAAGAAATACAAAGGGATTAAGCCGGATTTCTTTTGTGACGAAGAGGATTATGCCGGGCCGGATGAAGTCAAAAGGATGTTGATAGATATGGGGTTGAGCTTTCCGGGGAAATCCTCGGCCACATACGATGAGGAGACCGGTACGCTGACGGCTACCTTGCCCGCCGAAGAGCACAAATACCTGAGAGAACTCTACAAGGATTACATGAAGAAAAACAAGCGTAAATGAGGCGCAGCAATGGCGCTGAACTCATTTGCCACCGAAGATACTTTTCCTGCGGGCTGACGGGGGGAGGGATTCGTAGTGCCTCTGGGCGTCATCTTGCATGGTCATGATGCGGAGGGCAAGCTCTGCATCCGTCTCTGCGGGAGCTTGTGCGTGCGGTTTGTGGCGCTTGTTCTTGCCGCTTTTGCGAGAGAAGTAGAAACTGGCAAGGCGGACGAGGCCTGCCAGCAGGCCCACGGCTAAGAGCAGGATGCCGAACTTCTCCATTTGCTCGCCACCGAACAGCAGGAGCAGCGCTCCCGCAGTCAAGCCGATGATGGCGAGGATAATCGTGGATTTCTGTTCGTGCTGAGTCATCGGTAGTCTTGCCTGCTTATAGCATGGCGCAGCGTCAAGAGCGAGATTAAATTAGGTCGGTTTCAGATTCGCTGCCCCTCGCCATAAATGATGCGTTAGCATCATCATGCGGTAGCGACAAATCCGAGTTTGCGGGGCAGTTTGCGAAGCGTTAGCGGAGCGGAATTTGAGTCCCGAAGGGACGTAAGAGGGGAGGCAGGGGTAAGCCCGCGTAGCGGGCGCAGCCCCTGCTAACAAACAAAAAATAATGGAGCCCCGACGAAAGGAGTGGGCGGCAGATACCTCGGCTTCAATGTGTAGCAGTCGCCTCTGGCACCCTCTCGCTCCGCTCGGGGTTCAGATTGTTTTTTATGGTTAGCAGGGGTTCCGTCGCTTCGCGACTCCACCCCTGCCTATGCTCTGACGTCCCTTCGGGACTCCAAATTCCGCTCGCCTTTGGCTCGCCATCGCCTCGACAATTGCCGATTTGCTGATGGGTGGCGAATGGTACTCTTTCTTCGTAAATCGTAAATCCTGAATCGTACTTCAACAAATTTCGTATGAGGTAGATTAGCCTTGTCATGGGTGGGGGGAGGTGGCAGAATAGGGAGCGTGAAATGGTTGCGGCAGAGGCTGGAGATGCGGTTGCTCCTTTGTGTGGGGCTTTCGCTGCTGCTGCATGCTGCGGTGGCGGTGCTGCTGGTGCTTCTGCCGCCGCAGGAGAATGTGCCCAGGCAGAAGAAACAGCCGCAAGGCTCGCGAGCCGTGCGGGTGGTGCGGGCGGTGGAGCGCAAGACTCCGGCGGATACCCCGCAGGAGGAAGAGAAGCCCAGCGAGCAGCTGCCCTTTGCCAAGACGAGTGCGGATACTCCCCAGCGCCGCCCCGAACAACCCGAGTATGAGGGCAAACGCGATACCCGGGCCGCCAGTGAGACGGCCGACCGCCGCAGCGAGGCGCATGCGCCGTCCATGCATGGCGAGGCCAAGGAGGAACTGGTTACCTTTGACCAGGACCGGCAGGAGGGAGACCTGGAGCATGATGGGAAAAAGGAGCCCAATCCGCCGCAGCCCCCGCCTGTGCCGGTGGCGGTGACGGAAACTCCCCAGCCGCCTGTGCCTGATGCCCCCGCCGAAGGCCGCCCCGATGCTGCGCCAGCTGCCGAAGCCGAGGGCAAGGAAACGCAGCAGAGCAGGGCAGAGGCCACCCAGTCGCTGACCCTCACGGATAATCTGAGCGGGCATCTCAAGCTGCGCGAGAGTGAGACCGAGATTCCCGAAGCCGATTTCGACCAGGATGCCGCCCGCCAGGGCCTGCCCGGTGGCACCGGCAGCAGCCCCACGGCGGCCACCCCGCGCCCGCAGCGCGTGTATTTTGACCCGAGCCTGGCCGATCACATGCAGAAGCCCGGATTCCGCACGCACGAGCGGCGCAGCCGGAGCAGCGGCCGCTTTGTGCTGGGGCGCGGCGCATCGCTCAACGTGGCCTCCACCCCCCGCGGCATGTACGAAGCGCTGATTTACCGCCGCATTGCACATTTCTGGTACATGGCCTGCGACGAACACCGGGGCGATATCATCCCCGGCACGCTGGTCATCAGCCTGCGCATCACGAAGCGCGGGCAGATAGACAGCATGGCACTCATCCGCCGCAGCGGTGCGAGCATCAGCCAGCAGTCCTTCACCTTCAAAGCCATCCGCAGGGCCTCTCTGCCGCCTATGCCGCCCGAGGTGCAGGCCGATGTGGTAGGCCCGCTCATGGAGCTCATCTTCGAATTCAATTTTGACTAATCAACCCACCGAATCAACACTATGTACGATACCATCCGCCAGTTCTTCGCTGCCTGTCACCCCTTCGGCCTGCCGCTGCTCGCCTGCTCGGTCATCATGCTTGCGGCCATTCTCTACCACCTGCTGTTCACCCGCCGCCACAAATCGCTGATTTCGCTGGAGCAGGTGGCGTGCGGCAAGGAAAAGGCTGAATACATCGTGAACGCCCATGCCGGCGATGAGCTGGTGGAGGTGCTGGGCTTCCTGGTCTCCCAGCCTGCCACCCCTGCGCTTGAGCAGCAGGTAGAGGCCCGCCTGCGCTGCATCATCGACCGCCAGCGCGCGGGGCTTGCCACCATCGGCATCATCACCACCATTGCCCCTATGCTCGGCATTCTCGGCACAGCCTGGGGCCTTGTGGATATCTTCGGTGTGTTCGGTTCGCCCGATGCGCAGGAAGGCATTGCGCTCGGTATTTCCAAGGCGCTTTACACCACTATTTTCGGTCTGGCCATAACAGTGCCGGGCACCATCGCGCTCAGCTGCTTCGAGCGTGCCATCGAGCGCCGCGCCGCCCGTATCAACCAGTGCTTCACCGATCTGCTTGCCAACCACAACTCCCGCTGAGTATGAAAATCTACCACCGCCCGGCAGGTGGGCAGGGCATCCCCATCGTACCGATGCTCGATATCCTCACCATCCTGCTCATCTTCTTCATTGTGCACACCGAGTTCAAGCACCAGGTCAGCGTGCTGAATCTCGATTTGCCCCAGACCCAGCATCTGGCCGGCACCCAGGGCGACCGCAACAGCATCCTCCTCGAGGTGGCGGACGACGGCAGCATAGCCTTCAACGGCAAGGTGATTTCCTCATCTCAGCTGGTGGAGGAAGTGCGCACCCTGCAGCAGCAGAACCCGCTGGCCCGCATCCAGCTTTCAGCCGCAGCGGCTTCGTCCATGGCCCGCTTCATCGAGGTGCTCGATGAACTCACCGCCGCCGGTCTGGATGTGGAGCAAATCCCCGTGCGCATTGATTACGCCCCCGCGAAATGAGGATCAGGCGCGCGTGTTGGTGAAATGGGGCAATCAACGACAAATCCAGGATTGCGGGGCAGTTGGTTTTATTCGGAGCGGGGGACTTTAGTCCCCCAATGCTTATATTTTCGGGACTAAAGTCCCGTGCTCCGACAAATATGCACCCCGCCAATCCCCGTTTTTCGCCCCTTTTTCTGGGGGTGGAGGGAAAGACCCATCCTCCGTTATCAGGTGCTCTACTGCATGCCGCCGGCCATAATCCAGGCGAAGATGAGGGCCACGGCGATGTAGGCGATGAGCCCCAGGGCGGCGGCCAGCCAGGTGCGGGACCAGGGGAGCATCTGGCACACGCGGGAGGCGGCCATGAGGCAGGCCCATACCCCGACCAGCTGGAAGCTCATGGTCATGCCGATGCCCGTTTCCAGTTGCTCTGCGGCAAAGCCGGAAAGCATGGAAAGAACTGACGAGAGGATGAGCACCAGCAGGGCGCCCACGCAGGCCTCGCGCAGGCGCTTGCGGGAATCTGCCAGGAAGAGTGCGAGCGCAAAACCACCCCAGATGAACAGACAATAGAGAATGACGAACCAGATTCCGTGCAAGACAGGCATATGCATAGCACAGGAATGGACAGCGTGGCGCTCACATGGATTCAGTGATTGTTACTGAATCAGCGCACGAGGCGGTGGACGGTGAGCCCGTAGGGAGAGTTGCGGAAAATATCGAGCACTTTGCCGCCACGCACCCTGGTGGTGATGAGGGCAAAGGTGGCATCCATGCTCACCTGAATGCAGTCTGCCCGCGGGAGCAGTAACTCCTTGATGGCGGATTCTGGGGTGCCGCTTTCGCTGGGGCTGGTGAGCACTTGCACCAGGTCCTCTACCGTGGCGGTGAGCCCCGCCTGCTGGAGCAGGTCGGTCAGGGCGGCAGCCGTGCATTCATGCACCGCACCATTGCGCTCGCGGTGGCCGGTGAGCTCGGTTTCAAGCTGCCAGAGCTGCTCATCGGGCAGCAGGCTGCGCTGCAGGATGGGCAGACCATCATCTGCCATGGCGGTGGGCAGCATGGCAAGGCAGAGCAGGATGGCGGCGAAGCGTTTCATGATGAGCTGCCCCCATAGTGCCATGTGACAGCCCGGGAGTCAATGCAATTCTGCGCTTGAGTCGCCGGGGCAGATGTGCTACAAATGGGCTTGTGAGTTCTCAAGCCGCAGAGTTGGGCCCGCTGGTGTTCCGCTTCCTGGAGTATATGGAGGCGGAGCGCAACGCCTCGCCCCGCACGGTGGAGACCTACCACCGCTCGCTGCAGCTGTTCCGCCGCTGGGCGGGCGAGGATTTCTGCGGCTGGGAGAACTGCGGGGCAGATGTGTTCCGTGCCTGGCTGTATGAGGCGCTGAATGAAGCGCTGAAACCCTCCACCATCCGCCTGCGATTTGCTGCCCTGCGTTCCTTTTATGAATACCTGATGCGCCGCGAGGGGCTGAAAGCCAGCCCGCTGGCCGAGGTGAGCCTGCCGAAAGCATCGCAGAGCCTGCCTGTGCACCTCTCGCTGCACCAGATGGAGGAGCTGCTCGCGCTGCCGTTGCGGATACCGGCGGATAAGAAGAGCCCCGCCTGGCTGCCGCTGCGCGATGTTGCCATCCTCGAGCTGTTCTACTCCTGCGGCATGCGACTCAGCGAACTGGTGGCGCTGGATGCGGATTCCCTGCGCCCCGGTGAGAACTGCATCCGCGTGCTGGGCAAGGGACGCAAGCTGCGTCTGGTTCCGGTGGGCGACTATGCCCGCGAGGCGGTGGAGCGCTACCGCGAAATGGCCGGTGTGAGCGGGAGCGAGCCGCTGTTCATCAGCCGTCTGGGGCGCCGCATGAGCTGCCGCAGCGTGCAGCTCATGCTCGATAAATACCTGAGCTGCTCGGATTTGCCTTTCCATATCTCGCCGCATAAGCTGCGGCACACCTTTGCCACGCACCTGCTCGATGCCGGGGCGGATTTGCGCGCGGTGCAGGAATTGCTGGGGCACAGTTCGCTGGCTACCACCCAGATATACACCCATGTGACCAAGACCCGCATGCAGCAGGTCTACCGCCAGTCGCACCCCCGCGCCGGCTGGGAAGAGTAGGGGAGTTTGGATTTTGAATCTTGAATTTTGGATTTTGGATGTATCAAATTCCGCGGGCTCACGCCCGCATGAATGGACACTATTCACTATTCCTTATTCACTATTCACTCCCCCAGGTATTCCTTGATGCCTGTGGTGGGGAATCGGAGGTCGTTGTGCAGGAAAGTGCGCAGGTATTTGCGGGCGCGCTCATCAGAGCCGAAAATCTCGGCTGGTGTCAGCTGCTCGTCGGCAGGCACCTGCAGTTTGTGCTGCAGTACGAAAAGCAGGCAGCGCAGGGAAGGGGCGCGGTGGCGGTCTTCCTCAAACAGGCGGCGACCGAGGGCCCAGGCATCCTGCTCGCGCCCGCGGATGCGGCACAGGTTGTAGAATTCCCAGCGGCGGTACATGGGCGAGGCTCCCAGCTCTACCGCGCGGCGGTACGCCTGCGCGGCGCGGGTGAAATTGGTGCGGCGCGCCAGGTCTTCATCGAAAGCCCCCAGCTGGAGACAGAGCATGGAACTCTGCAGGTTGTTGGCAATACCCTCGAGCAGGAATTTTTCCGCAGCATCCAGATAATCCTTGCTGAGTACGGCGCGCTCGTGCTCATTGTACTGCTCGCTGCTGTTCACCCAGGCCACGGCGTTCTTGGCCATATCTCGGGCAGCTCGTGCCCAGTAGTTGGCACGGCGGGGGCAGAGGGTGGTAATCTGATGCCAGCGCTGGCGGGCGCGCGGCCAGTCCTGCTGCAGCCATGCATTGGTGGTATCGACACAGAGCATTTCTGCAGCAAAGGTACGCAATCCACCCAGGGCAAACAGGGCAAGCTGCTGCGAAAGCACATCGGTCTTCGCGTAATTGGGGGCAGGCAGGCGCAGCTGGGCGGCGCTTTCCTGCTGCTGCAGGTGCAGACGCAGCGGCTGCAGAGCCCAGCCGGCCAGAGCCAGCAGGAGCAGCGCCCCCGCATAGCGGAGCGTCTGTCGCAGCGGACTGGCCGGGTTCAGGTTCATGCGCGGTTCAGGCGGGTGCGGATATCAGCGGCCAGCTGCTCCCAGTGCGGTACCTCGGCCCCGGCCTCGTGGGCACGCTCGAGCGTGCTGCCCCAGATGGTATCGTACTCCACAGGGCGGCCGCGCAGGTAGTCCACTGCGCTGCTGGGGATGAACTCGCCCATGATGCGGGTGCGCTCCATCTGGCGGTGCACAATGTCCATGGGCAGGGGAAAGCCGCGCTTCTCGGCGGCGAGGCAGACTTCCTCCATGATGGCTTTGGCGCGGGCATCCTGCCCGGGCAGGGTGAAGAGCTTTTTCACGCTGATGCCGCCTAGGGCCACGCAGAGACCATTGAAGGGAATATTCCACGACAGCTTGCACCACTGAATCTGCTCCGCGTGGTCGAAGGCTGTGGACGCGATGCGCGCCCGCTCAAACATAGCGGCAAAATCCCGCGCGCGGGCAGAGCCTGCTGCCGAGCTGACAAAGGGGGCAAACTGGATATCGCCGCCCTCCAGATGGCGGATTCTGCCGGGTTCATCCATCATGCAGCACACGAAGCAGAGTCCTATGTAGATGCGCTCTGCGGGCACATAGGCAGAGATAGCCTCGGCATTGCCCATGCCGTTCTGGAAGGTGAGCACCTCGGTATGCGCGCCGACAAGGTGGGGGAGGTACTGGCCGAGCTGGTCATTGCAGGTGGTTTTCCAGCACACAATCACCAGATCCACGGGGCCGCATTCCTCGGCCTTGCGGCATACCTGCACCTGCGGCAGGTGAATATCGCCATGTACACTTTCCACATGCAGCCCCTCGGCTTTCAGCGGTTCGTACACAGAACGCCCGATGAAGCAGACATCCTCGCCCGCTTCTGCCAGGCGGGCTCCGTAGTAGCAGCCCAGTGCTCCTGCTCCTAAAATGGCAACTCTCATGCACCCCAGACTACCACCTGCGCGCGTGAATAGCAACAAAAAAGCCCGTATGCGGCATAGTAATCTCTGAGCCCATCGCAGATGGGCGAAGTTTCTCTGCGCCCTTAGTCCCGGCGTAGTAAGCAGCCCGAATGGGCTGACACGAAGCCGGCGCAAGGGTAAAGTTTCGCTGAGCATGTGCGAAATTTCGCTGAGGGCTCAGGTCCGAGGTTTCACAGCTATTGCCATTCGTGGCAATGGCTTTATATCATCGAGTTGGCAAAATTAGCCTATCATCGACAAATCGACAGCTTTGGCGAGCCAACGGCGAGCGGAATTCAGAGCCCACGAAAGTGGGTGAAAGATGAAAGGCAGGGGTAAGCCCGCGTAGCGGGCGCAGCCCCTGCAATAACAAAAAGTTGAACAGAGCCCGTGAAACGGGTGACAGAACAAAGGCAATGCGTTAGGCCACCGCTCTGTCACCCACTCCGTGGGCTCTGATTATTTTTTATGTGCCAGCCGGGGCTGCGAGCGCTGACGCGCCCTTACCCCGGCCTACTATCTTTCGCCCACTTTGTGGGCGAAAAATTCCGTACGCCTTTGGCTCGACAATCTCGGACTTTGGCGAGCAGAAGAACAGTTTCTTCTAATTATGCCAACGCGATGATATCATTAATTTCCCGCTGCTACCGCAGCGAGAAACAAAGGATACTCATTCCTCGCCCGAGGGCTCGTCAGTGAAATCGGTAGACTTCGACTACCGGTGAAACTTCGCTGCCGCTCATCGAAATCTTGCCCCTGCCGGGGCTTCGACGAAACTTCGCAGCTTGCGCTGCTCAGAGTGGCTTTCCTTAAATATCTCAGAAAGCCCTTTATGGAGCGCTTTTTTGCTTAAAATCCTGATTCTCTAACCAAATTTTGCGGGAGTACACACTTTTGCCTTGCAATCTGTGGTGGGAAGCTGTATTTAGAATCCACTTATATCAACCCGGGCGGGCCTGTTTGCCTGCCCTACAAACCTAAAACAGAACCACCATGGGTCAACAACATCGTAAGGAGACGAAGCGTCGCCGCCGCACCGCCTACATCAAGCGCCAGAAGGAAATCGCCAAGAACAGCAAGAACACCACTCCTGTTCAGATGGCCAAGAAGGTTTCCAAGGACTAATTTCGTCGCCTATTTATCAGGACTTTGAATCCGGCACATCCCCACGCGGGTTGTGCCGGTTCCTTTTTTGCCCGGCTGCGGCAAAACGGGCGGCTCCTGCGAAAAATGCGTCTCCTTGCAAAAAAAGGCTGCAAGGCGGGGATGTTTGTGGTAGAGTGGGAGCATGCAGATACTCGTGGTTGAGGATGACGTGGACATCGCGGAGCTTGTGGCTTTCAACCTGGAGCGCCAGGGATGGGGCTGCGCACTGGTGCACCACGGCGCCGAAGGCTGGGAGATGATACAGCGCCGCCGCCCCGACCTGGTGATTCTGGATGTGATGCTCCCGGGCATGGATGGCATGCAGATTTTCCGGGCCATGAAGGAAAACGAAATGACGCGCGGTATACCCGTCATTTTCCTGACCGCACGCGGTGAGCTCGATGACCGCCTGGAGGGCCTGAGCCTCGGGGCGGATGATTATGTGACCAAGCCGTTCAGCCCGAAGGAGCTGGTGCTGCGCGTGCGCAATGTGCTTTCGCGTGCCAATGCGGGCGCGGCTCAGCTGGTGGTGCGCGGCGGCCCCCTGGTGCTGGATAAGAATACACTGGCAGCCACGCTGAATGGCGCTGCGCTCGACCTGACCACCGCAGAGTTCAAGCTGCTGGCGTACCTGATGGAGCGCCCCGGCAAGGTGCAGGACCGCTACGAGCTGCAGAAAGTATTGTTCGGCTATGCCGATACCACCCAGAGCCGAGCCCTGGATACCCATGTGAAACGCCTGCGCCAGAAACTGGGCGATTATGCGGGCTGCATCGGTACGGAGCGCGGCGTGGGCTATTATTTTAACCTCGAACCCGAAGAAAAGTTATGAAACTCCTGTTGAGTAGCCTGATGATGGCCGCCACCCTGTGCGCGGGCGCTGCCGATTATACCAAGCTGAAGGATTCCTTCTGTGATGCGCAGAATAAGGTCATTTACAACGGAGCAGGGAAGTTCTCTGTGAAATCTGCTGCTGAGACCGAGCTGGAACTCACTCTGGATGTGGCGGCTCTGGAAAGCTACCTCGGTTCCAACGATTACAAGCAGGGCCCCATGGCCACCTGGGAACTCAGCATGGACAATGGCCGCACCCTCGTCTACGGCCTGGCCGATACGTCAAAGCACATCACCTGCTACTGGGGGGATAAGCCGTGGGAAAAGAATGGTGTGGTGAGTTACGAGAAGCTCAAGTCGCTGGCCGTGGATGGCAAGGTGACGCTGAAGATCAGACTGGCGCCTGCCCGCGGGTTGCAGCTCAGCTGCGGCTCTGAGGTGCTGCTGGATGCCAAGGACCTCAAGACCCAGCTCCCCTTCAACACTACGCTCGCCTACGCGGTGAACACGAACTATGTGACCGCCGTCGGTATCCGCACCGCTTCCACGCTGAATACAGATGATTACAAGGCCCCTGAGGATTATACCCAGGTCTTCACGAAGACGAAGGAAGCCTCCCTGGGCCGCGTGATGTTCTGCGGCGATTCCATCACCCACGGCGTGAACGACCAGACCTGGCGCTGGCAGCTCTTCAAGATTCTGGTGGACAACGGAATCGAAGCTCAGATTGTGGGACCCCGCAGCGGGTATACGCCAGGCTATGCCCAGCTTGCCACCAGCGATGCGGGCGATTCCTATGCCGGCGTACCGTTCCCGAATGTGCACCTGGCGCAGTCCTCCGGCCGCACGCACAACATCATTTCCGGTTCCAACTCCGGTATGTCGGGCGTGAACTATGGCGGCCACTCCACCAAATCCGCCGCGGCTTCGTTCAACTGCGACACCTGGTGCTGCCTGATGGGCACGAATGACCTGCTTTCCGACCGCGGTTACACCCCGCAGGAGTTTGCCACCAAGATGCAGAACCTGCTGGGCGGTAAGGTGACGGTGAAGGGCAAATCCTACAGCTGGGCTCCCGGTGCAGACTGGGGTAACATGGGCCGCATTGCCGAAGATATCCTGAAGGAAGATTCGGATATCCTCTATGTGATGGCCGTACCCTGCTGGGGCAACCACGCCAACAACAATGAGCCGGAGCGCCACCTCACGGTGCAGATGTACAATGGTCTTCTGAAGGACTGGGTGGGCAAGTATGCCAAGACTCACGGCAAGAAGATGGTGTTTGTGGATGTGAACAAGGGCCTGGTGGATTCCTCCCTTGCCGTGCCCTTCAGCTGGCCGGATTCCATGTCCAACAAGCCCGGCCGCGATGGCCTGCACCCGAATGAGCAGGGCTCCATGGTGATTGCCAATAATCTGGCCGAGGCTATGGGGATTCCCGGGCGCACTGCCGGTCTGGAGCGCGCCTCCGCCGAGGGCTGGCAGGCTGCCGGCAAGAAGGGTGCCATCAAGGGCGGCGCTTCCCGCACCGTGCAGAAGGACGCCTTTACCCGAGAAGATGGCTACAGTGTGGAGCTCCCCATCCGCCCGCGAACCTGTGCGTTGGAAATCAGCCTCGGGGATGAAGCAGGCAGCGGCACTCTGACTGTGACCAAGGACAATATCTGCTGGGGAGAGCGCCCGCTGTATTGTTTCGAAACTGCCGGAAAGAAAAAGTCTGCTAAGCCGGAGAACTTGCGCGTGGTGTGGCACCCCGGGCTGGATGGCAACCGCCCCCAGGGCTACTATGTCTGGGTTGGTGATAAGCTGGTCGGCCAGGCACTGCCTGCCGGTGAAAAGGCAGAGCAGGGGCTGAAAATCAGCGTCAAAATCAGCGTCAAGACCGGTTCGGTGTTGCTTCCCGCCATCAAGTATACGGATTCTGCCAGCGCCCCTGCGGTGGCGGAAAAGCCTTGATTCCCGAGCACTCCGCAGTTATAATGCGCGCATGAACGCTTCCTTTGCTCTTATTTCGCTGGGCTGTGCCAAGAATCAGGTGGATTCCGAGCACATGGTGGGCTGCATGGCCGAAGCCGGATTCCGACAGGTGGAACCGGGTGAGGCCGATGTGCTCATCATCAACACCTGCGGCTTTATCGACCCCGCCAAGGAGGAAGCCATCAACACCATTTTCGATGCCGTGCGTGCCCGCGAGGCCGGCGAGGCTCCCGCAGAGCAGCAGATTATCGTGGCTGGTTGCCTTTCCCAGCGCTATGCGAAGGAACTCGCCAAGGAAATGCCCGAGGTGGCCTGCTTCATGGGTGTGGATGAAATCACCAGGGTGGCCGAGATTGCTACGGCCTGCCTGAACGGCACGGCAGAGAAGACCTACACCACCAAGGTGTCCACCTATCTGCCGGATTGGGGCGTGCCCCGCAGGCTGATTTCTCCGCCCCACTATGCTTATGTGAAGATAGCCGAGGGCTGCAACCACGCCTGTGCCTACTGCGTGATCCCGCGCATCCGCGGCGGCCACCGCAGCCGCCCGCAGGCCAATATCCTCAAGGAGGTGCGCCACTGGGTGGAGCAGGGGGCAAAGGAAATCAACCTCATTGCCCAGGATACCACCTACTACGGCATGGATAAGTGGGAGAAGCGCGGCAGCAAGACGGCGGGCGTGGATTCCAGCCGCGGCGAGTCGCTGGCCAGCCTGCTGCGCGAAATCAACGCCATCCCCGGCGATTTCTGGATTCGCGTGCTCTACACCCACCCCGCCCACTGGAGCCAGGAGCTCATCGATACCTTTGCCCAGTGCGACAAGGTGGTGAAGTATGTGGATATTCCCCTGCAGCACATTGCCGATGGTATTCTGGACAGCATGCGCCGCAAGACGGATGGCGACTACATCCGCGACCTTATCCGCAATATCCGCGCCGCCGTGCCCGGTATCGGCCTGCGCACCACTTTCATCTCCGGCCTGCCGGGTGAAACCGAGGAAGACCACGCCGAGCTGCGCGATTTCATCAAGGAGTTCCGCTTCGAGCGTGCCGGTGTGTTCCCCTATTCCAAGGAAGAGGGCTCCCTCGCCGCCAAGATGAAGAACCAGGTGCACCACGCCACCAAGAAGCGCCGCAGCAATGAGCTTTCCATGCTCCTGGCCGGCATAGCCGATGAAATCGGGCAGGAGAGCATCGGCACCCGCATGCGTGTGCTGGTGGATGCCCCCGGCATAGCCCGTGGCCCCTGGGATGCCCCCGATGTGGACGGCTCCATCCACGTAGACCCCACCCTCCCCGTAGGCGAGTTCGCCGAGGTGGAAATCATCGATTCCATCGCCTACGAACTCTTTGCCGAAGGTGCCGAAGAACCGGATTTCGGCGAAGAATAAAACACCATCTTCCCGTTCGCAAAGCGCACCTGCCGCCTATGACAAGGCGGCAGGTGCGCTTCGCATTTTTCGTGCGATATTGTGTTGCTTCGAGAATTTCTTTCATTTGGAAACATTAAGAAAAACACACCTATATGATGTGATAAAATGGTTTGTTATTCATGCGTAAATATTCATTGTAACAGAATTATTTTCTGTACATCACGCTGAAAATGCGATAGAATGCCCTCTGGGGCGGGGTATTTGTCGTCCTCTATAACGTCTCAATTAAAGTAAAATCATGAAATTTCATTTACCTAAGAAATTGTTGGTTGCAGTACTTGCCGCTGTGTCTGCAAACTCAGTACAGGCGGGTGCTGTTGTAGAAGTTGACCAGGTATTGAATGTGCCTTCTGGAGAGGAGGTTATCATTTCTTCGGATGCTTCCAGGTATGAGCACTACTATGCTGTTGCCAAGGATGGAGAAGGAACGGCAGTCATCACAGGCAACGTGACAAAGTATGCAGGCATTTACGTGCGTGAAGGCGAACTGCAGATTGGTGACGGCGAAACTGAAACGACGCTGCGTATTGAAGTTACCGCCGATAACGAGGAGATTTATTGCCATGGTATCTGCGTGTCCGGTAAAGATGCTGTTGTCACCTTTAATAAGGCCACGTATTCCAATGGAGGTGAGATTTTCAATCAGGTAGGTGGAGCAAATGGTAATGGCACCATGAACATTACCAATGGCTCCGTTCTGAATCTTATATCAAACTCAAATTTGCTTATCGGTAATAGCCTCTATTGTACAGATACCACAGTAGCTCCCGGTAGTTCCGAGGTTTATCAGGGTAATTATACCCTGGCTGGCAATGGATCCGGTGTGAAGTTCGGTAAGGGAATTGTGAATGTGACGAGTGGATCCACTCTGAATACCGGTTATCACAACTTCTGGATGAGCGAAGGCGAAATCAATGTAAGTGGCCAGGGTTCCTCTGCTGTAATCTGCAACTACTATGGTAACAGAACGATTCTCTCCTTGGAGGATAACAGCACTTCGTCTCTCAATGTTTCCGATGGCGGCAAGATGATTTTGAACTCCTCAAACGTTTATGCTGGCTGGGGGAGTAACGGCGTAGTCAATATCAATGTGGATGGCGAGGGATCGGAGCTGATTCGCCCTAACGAGAGACCTCCTCATCCTGATAACGGCGTTACGGGTTCAACCAGCACCTATATTGCGTACGCCGGTTCAGGCTCTGAGACAAATATCAACGTCACCAATGGTGGCAAGATTAGTTTCCTGAGTGATGTGACCAGCTTTAACTCAAAGACGTCTGCCAACAGAACAGCCAACGTGACGATTGATTCCAAATCGGCCATGCTGTTTAACTCTGTTCAGATGGCAGATGGTACCACGATAGAAAACGCGGGCACGATGGATGCCTCCAGCCTGTATATGAGCGGTGGCAGTGTTGCCAATACCGGTGTTCTTTCGGTTGATTCAGATTTCTGTGTATACGCCGGCTCGGTGAGCAACAGCGGCAGCATTGTGGTTGATTATTTCGAAGTCAGCGGTGAGGGTTCCTGCTTCTCCTTCGATAGCAACAGCAGCTTGACCGCCGACTGTACCTGGATTACGAATTCTGCTTCGGTGAATTACACTTATTTCGGTGAAACAAGTGAGGCAGGTGCGCCGCTTACAATTATCGCCATTGAGGATGGCTATAATGAGTTCGATATGGATGAGGGTACCAACTTCAACCTGGAGCTTTCCGGTGAGTATCTGTCCACCCTTGAGGGAACGGAGGCCTCTTTGTTGGTGAAGGTTGCGTCCGGAAATCTGGATAACTGCGATTTGAATAATACCTTCACAGTGTCATTCGATAATTCCGTAATCTGGTCTGCTGATGGACTTGAGTGGTCTGCAACGGACGATGGCTTGTACATCGTTGGCTCGCTGACCAAGAATCAGGAGGTTATTGTCGATGAGTCTGGCGAAGTAGCAGATAATATCGCCGATACTGATAAGAAGGTATCTGTTGTCATAAAGACCGATACTACACTTTCCGGTGACAATACCCACACGGGTGGTACGGATGTGAATGACGCAGCTGTTGTGCTGGGAAGTGCCTCTGCTCTCGGCAATGGTGCTGTGCTTACTCAGGGCGACTCCAGCCTTTCTACCTCCAATGGTGTAACTGCAAAGCTGCCTGGTGCGATTACCAACAGCGGTAATCTGACCATGAATGGCAGCTATGATGGTTCAAATCTCACCGAAATTACTGCCGCTGATACCCGCGTATGTGTGGATGGCAAGGAAGGCAATAACGGTTTCTTCCGCGAGGGTGGTACGGCTCTGGTAGTGGTGGATAACAAGGGCAATGCAACCCTTACCGTTGATGGGGAAACCACGGTGACCAATAAGAATAACGAAGAGCTCAAGCTCTATGCCAGCGGTCTGGCTGCTGGCGAGCTGAATTACGGCAACTACCACCTCGAGGATGCTGACCATGAGGCTTCCATGAGCGAGATTCAGGCTATGCGCCCCGACTCGACAGCCGATCTGACTATCACGCTGAACGACGGTAAGCTGATTGTTGATGAGAACGCAGAAAATATCCAGGCCAAGGGTGGCGATATCATCGTAGAATCCTCCGGCTCTACTCCTGTCACCGTCGGCGGCTCTCTGGGGGGCGATGTTTCCCTGCAGGTGGTGGACGGCACAGCTGAGCTCAAGGGTGAGCACAGCTACACGGGTGCTACCACGATTTCCGGCAGCAACAGCAAGCTCATCGTGGGTTCCGACAAGGCTCTGGGCCAATCTGATGTGCTGCTCGCCGATGGCGCTGTGCTCGACCTGGGCGGCAAGAAGGTCAGCAACGCCATTACCGTGGAGGGTTGCACCATCATGGGAGCCGAAAACTATGCCGGCGACCTCACCGCCGTCAAGGATTGCAATCTGGAGGTGATTGGCGATGCTACGGCCAACAAGATTACGCTGCAGGACAATGGTGCCATCACGGGTGAGAACATTCTCGCTTCCGCTTACGAGGTGGCAGCCAAGGCCACGGGCAGCATCTCTGCCGATGTAGCCACCCGCAACGGTGGTACCATTACGCTGAGCGATGGCAGCATCCTGACGGTGAACGGCACGCTGACTCTGGGCGAGGGTACGACCTTTGTGCTCAACGGCGACTATGCCTCCGGCGCCACCCTTGCAACGGCTGATGCCGTAGAGGGTCAGACGACGGGCAGCGTGACGCTCGGCAGCGGCTATGGCACCTACACTGCCAACCAGGGCGTGGTGGTACTCTCCGCTGTGTTCAACCAGAACTATGCCGATGCTCTTACCGTGAGCAACTGGGGCATTGCCACTGCCAGCCGTGCCATGGTGAATGCCGTGCGTGGCCAGCGCAACAACACGGGCTGCATTGCCGACGGCAAGGGCACAGCGTGGGTGGCAATCCTGGGTGGTAACAACGATATCAACGGCTCCGATATCAGCCTTTCCGGCGCTGCACTGGGTGCCGACATGCAGGTGGGTGCAGCCAGTCGCGTGGGTATCGCCATGGGCTATGTCGAGGGCGAGGTGCGT
>JBGVNQ010000002.1:0-78233 GCA_045125705.1 Akkermansia sp.
AATGAGACATTTGTGCAGATTTTTCAAATTCACAATTGACTTTGGCGAGCCGCAGGCGAGCGGAATTTGAGCCCACGGAGTGGGTGAAAGATGAAAGGCAGGGGTAAGCCCGCGACAGCGGGCGCAGCCCCTGCAATAACAAAAAGTAGAACGGAGCCCGTGAAACGGGTGACAGAACAAAGGCCATGCGTTAGGCCACCGCTCTGTCACCCACTCCGTGGGCTCTGATTATTTTTTATGTGCCAGCCGGGGCTGCGAGCGCTGACGCGCTCTTACCCCGGCCTACTATCTTTCGCCCACTCCGTGGGCTCAAAAATTCCGCTCCGCTGACGCTTCGCAAACTGCTCGACAATCTCGACTTTGTCGAGCTGGATAACTGATTGGCTTCTAATGATGTCAGCGTATCATTGGGAAAGCTTTTCCTGTCCCGATGAATGAACAGATATCGGCGGCGGTAGAAATGGAAGTTCCGCTGCTGATGCAGCGGAAACCAGTCGCCCGCCTTTGTGCTTCCGTCTTCGCGACTTTCATCGCTACGCCGAGACAGGCAATGAATTACACGGGCAGGCTCGTGTATGAAATCCGCGCTGCGGGCGGATGAAAGCGCGGCGATGCCGCGCATGAATTACCGCCTGGCGGCGGTATGAAAGCGGCACGGGGTGCCGCTTTATATGGAGGAGCAGCGCTGGCGGAGGAGGTGGTCGCAGAGGGTGAGCCAGACCATGGATTCCACCACGGGGACGGCGCGGGGGAGCACGCAGGCATCGTGGCGGCCTTTGCCGCGCAGGGTGGCGGGCTGGTGGGCGTCGTTCACGGTTTCCTGCTCAATCATGAGGGTGGCGGTGGGCTTGAAGGCGAGGCGCATGTTGATAGGTTCGCCGTTGGAGATGCCGCCCTGGATGCCGCCGGAGTTGTTGGTGCGGGTGCGCACGCGGTCGCCGTCCATGTAGAAGGGGTCGTTGTGCTCGCTGCCCTTGAACTGGGGGGCAGAGAAGCCGCTGCCTACTTCGAAGCCCTTGCAGGCGGGGATGCTGAGCATGGCGTGGGCCAGGGTGGCCTCGAGCTTGTCGAACACCGGGTCGCCCAGGCCGACGGGGCAGTTGCGCACGGTGCAGGCCACGATGCCGCCCAGCGAATCGCCGGCGCTGCGGGCCCGGCGGATGGCATCGGCCATCTGTTCGGCAGATTCGGGGCTGGCGGTGCGCACGATGTTGGCTTCCACGACCTCGGCGCGCACGTCATCTGCCGGGGTAGGGCACACGATGGTGTGCACCTGCTGCACCCAGGCCAGCACCTCTACCTGCGGGCAGATAGCCTGCACCACGGCGCGGGCCACGGCACCGGCGGCCACGCGGCCTATGGTTTCGCGTGCGCTGGCGCGGCCACCACCTGCCCAGGCGCGGATGCCGTATTTGGCGTCGTAGCAGTAGTCTGCGTGCGAGGGGCGGTAGGTGTGCTGCATTTCATCGTAGGCGGTGGAGCGCTGGTCCTTGTTGCGCACGGAGAGGGCAATGGGAGTGCCGAGGGTGAGGCCATCGAGCACGCCGGAAAGGATTTCCACGCTGTCGGCTTCGTTGCGAGGGGTCACGATATCGCTCTGGCCGGGGCGGCGGCGGTCCAGCTCGGCCTGAATCATTTCGCGGGTGAGGGGCACCCGGGCGGGGCAGCCATCAATCACCACGCCGACACCCACACCATGGGATTCACCCCAGGTGCTGATTTTGAAAACGGAACCGAATGAGCTGGACATAATAAAATAACGCAGAGCCATGATACCGCATGCCCTGCGCTATTGCAAGCATTTCGTATGGCTGTGTGGGGCCTTTTGTACCGCCGCCAGGCGGTAATTCATGCGCGGCGACCGCCGCGCTTTCATCTGACCGAAGGGAGGATTTCATACACGGGCCTGCCCGTGTATTTCATTGAGCCGCGTATGCGGCGACTGGTTTCCGCTGCAATAGAAGCGGAACTGCCGTTGTGCTAGTTGATGATGTTTGTGCATTCGTTGGGATAGGGAAAGTTTTCCCAATGAGCTCTGATTCAATTGGCGCACTCTATAATGGAAGTACCGCCGCTGATGCAGCGGTAACTAGTCGGCCCTATGGGCCTCAATGAATTACACGCTTTTCGTGTATGAAATCCCGGCATGCGCCGAGATGAAATGCAGGCGCGGGCGCCTGCACGAAATACCCTCGCTGGCGCTCGGGTACATGAGGGCACGATGTGCCCTCACTGCACGAGCGCAGAAGAAATCTCGCAGATGTAGAGCTTGTGCAGGGGATTGGATTCCTCGTACCAGGCGGGGGAGACTTCGCTCCAGTCGATGAAGTCGGCCTCCTGCAGGGAGGTGCAGAACATCTTGCGGCACTCGAGCACGAGCTCGGCGTTCTCAAAGGTGGGCAGGCCGGCGGGGGTGGTGGCGGGCACGAGTGAGGTGGCGGCCATCTTGTCGACATCGCGGCCGGAGTTGCGGCCGCAGAACACGAGGTCCTGGCGGTACTGCTCGGGCATGAAGCTGAGGGTGAAGGAGGGCTGTGCGTCGATGAAGTTAATGGTGTGGCGGTTGGGGCGCACGAAGACGAAGGCCACGGGGCGGTTCCACAGGTAGCCGATGCCGCCCCAGCTGGCGGTCATGCAGTTGAAGTTTTCCGTGGAGCCGGCGGTGATGAGCATCCACTGCTTGCCGATGAGCTGCACGGGGCTGGTGGTGATTTCGGTGATGTCGATATTCTTCATAATAGCTTTTCTTTCTGCAAAACGGCGCGCCCGAAGGCGCGCCGTAGTTAAATAGTTATCTGGTGGGGTTCACCGGTATCAACGGCTGTAGTTGCCGGGGTCCTGGGTGATGGTCACATCGTGCGGGTGGCTTTCCTGGAGACCACCGGCGGTGATGCGCACGAAGCGGGCGTGGTCGCGGAGCTCCTGGAGGCTCTTGGCGCCAAGGTAGCCCATGCCGGAGCGGAGACCGCCCACAAGCTGGAAGATAACGTCGGCCAGCATGCCCTTGTACGGCACGCGGGCTTCCACGCCTTCGGCCACGAGCTTGCCGCTGCCGTTCTGGCCGTAGCGGTCGCCGGAGCCGGCACGCATGGCGCCCAGAGAGCCCATGCCGCGGTAGGTCTTGAAGTTACGGCCCTGGTAGTGCACCACAGCACCGGGGCTTTCCTCGCAACCGGCCAGCAGGCCACCCATCATGATGAGATCGGCCCCGGCAGCCAGAGCCTTCACCACGTCGCCGGAGTAGCGGATACCGCCGTCGGCAATCACGGTCACGCCGGCGGGGCGGGCAACCTTGGCCACTTCCTGAATGGCGGTGAACTGGGGCATACCCACGCCGGAGATGATGCGGGTGGTGCAGATGGAACCCGGGCCCACGCCTACCTTGATGGCGCTGGCGCCGGCGGAGATGAGGTCGCGGGCGCCGTCCTGGGTCACCACGTTACCGGCCACCACGGGCTTGCCGAGCTCGCTGAGCTTCTCAATCACGTGCAGCACGCGGCTGGTGTGGCCGGTGGCGGCATCGATGAAGAGGGCATCGGCGCCGGCGTCCACCACAGCCTGAGCGCGGGCCAGGAATTCCGGACCCGGACCCACAGCAGCGCCGCAGCGCAGACGACCGAACTCGTCCTTGGTGGATTCCTGGAAAGCTTCGCGCTTGCGGATGTCGGTATCGGTGATAAGGCCGACGAGGCAGCCCTTCTCATCGATGAGCGGGAGCTTCTCGATGCGGTTGGAGTAGAGAATCTTGCGGGCCTCTTCCTGGGTGGTGGCGGGGGTGCCGGTGATGAGGCGGTTCATGGGGGTCATCACATCAGCCACGGTGAGCTTGTCGAGGTCGTGGCCGTCGGAGTAGCGCATGTCGCGGCCGGTGATGATGCCCACGAGGACATTGCCCTCGGCCACCACGGGCAGGCCGGAGTAGCCGTGCTCGAGCATGATGCCCTTCACGCGGCTCAGGCTCATATCGCTGGTCACGGTGAGGGGATTGGTGATGACGGCGTTCTCGAAACGCTTCACCTTGGCCACCATGGCGGCCTGGTCATCGATGCGGTTGTTGCGGTGAATGACACCAAGACCACCTTCGCGGGCCATGGCAATGGCCATTTCCACCTCGGTCACCGTATCCATGGGAGCGGAGAGGAAGGGAAGGCGCAGCGGAATGCCAGCGCAAAGCTGGGAAGAAGGATCGGCCTCGCCGGGAAGAATCGTGCTCAAGCAGGGAAGCAGAAGCACATCGTCAAATGTAAGTCCAAGCTGAATTTCTGCCATAGCGGAGACTACTACGCCACGCACCATTTTGCAAGCCTAATCTGACGAAAAATGGATTTTTTTGTCCCAAAAATCGAGATTTATATGCAATTATATGCGAAAGTGCATATAAATCTCCCGAATGGGGGAGAAAATAGCACAAAGTGCTGTCAGCGTGTTTTCCTTGCTTGCAATCATGGGGGAATTGTGTATAATCTCCGCGATTTATCGTTATTAACGCATCGTAAAAGAATCATGAACACACTGCGTACCTTTACCACAGGCAGCGGAAGCGCCGGGCAGTATCACTCCCTTCCGGCTCTGGCCGAGCAGGGCTTTCCCGGTATTTCCCGCATGCCTGTTTCGCTGCGAATTGTGCTGGAGAGCCTGCTGCGCAACTGCGATGGCCTGAAAGTGAGCGAGGAAGATGTGAAGAATCTGGCGGGCTGGAATGCCAAGGAGCCCGGCAGCTATGAGATTCCCTTTACCGTGGCCCGCATTATCCTGCAGGACCTCACGGGTGTGCCCCTGCTGGTGGATCTGGCCGCCATGCGCACCGCTGTGCAGGACCTGGGCAAGAACCCGGCTGATATGGAGCCGCTGGTGCCTGTGGACCTGGTGGTGGACCACTCGGTGCAGGTGGACTGGGCCGGTTTCCCCGCTGCCTACCAGAAGAACCTGACCCGCGAGTTCGAGCGCAACACTGAGCGCTACGAGTTCCTGAAGTGGGGTCAGCAGGCATTCAAGACTTTCTCTGTGGTGCCGCCGAGCACCGGTATCGTGCACCAGGTGAACCTGGAGTATCTGGCACGCGGCGTGATGGAGAACGCCGGCATGTACTACCCCGATACGCTGGTGGGTACCGACTCCCACACCACCATGATCAACGGTCTGGGCATTGTGGCCTGGGGCGTGGGTGGCATTGAGGCCGAAGCAGGCATGCTGGGCCAGCCGGTCACCTTCCTGGTGCCCGAGGTGGTGGGTGTGCACCTGAGCGGCAAGCTGCGCGAGGGCGTGACGGCCACCGACCTGGCCCTGCACGTGACCCAGATGCTGCGCGCCCACGGTGTGGTGGGCAAGTTTGTGGAGTTCTTCGGCGAGGGCGCTGCCAGCCTTTCCCTGCCGGACCGCGCCACGGTGGCCAACATGGCTCCCGAATATGGCGCCACGATGGGCTTCTTCCCCTTCGACGAGGTATCTGCCGCCTACCTGCGCACCACCGGCCGCAGCGAGGAGCAGGTGGTCACCTGCGAGAACTACTTCCGCGCACAGGGCCTCTTCGGCATGCCCCGCAAGGGCGAACTGGATTACACCGTGGAGCTCGAGCTCGACCTCTCCACCATCGTGCCCGCTGTGGCTGGCCCGAAGCGCCCGCAGGACCGCATTCCGCTGAGCACGCTCAAGGGGCAGTTTGCTGAAATCTGCCGTGGTACATACGGCCAGGAGCAGCGCACTTCCCCCGTGGCTGTGACCATGAAGGGCGACGCCGGCAACCCCGATGCCGATACCACGCATGATGTGGAGCTGACGGACGGCTCCATCCTGGTGGCCGCCATCACCAGCTGCACCAACACCAGCAACGACGGCCTCATGCTTGCCGCCGGCCTGCTGGCTAAGAAGGCAGCTGCGCTGGGCCTGAAGGTGCCGGCCTATGTGAAGACCAGCATTGCCCCCGGCTCCCGCATTGCCGCCCGCTATTTCGCCAACAATGACCTGACCGAGGCGCTCGACAGCATCGGTTTCTCCACCGTGGGCTACGGCTGCACCACCTGCATCGGCAACAGCGGCCCGCTCAATGCTGCGCTGGAGCAGGCTGTGGTGGATAACAATCTGGTTTCCTGCTCTGTGCTTTCCGGCAACCGCAATTTCGAAGCCCGTATTCACTCCCATGTGAAGGCTAACTTCCTCATGTCGCCCCCGCTGGTCATTGCCTTTGCCCTGGCCGGCCGCGTGGATATCGACATGGAGAATGAGCCGCTGGGCACCGCTGCCGATGGTTCCCCTGTGTACCTGCGTGACATCTGGCCCACGGGCGATGAGATTGCCGCCGCACAGGCCAAGGCTGCCAGCCCCGCCGACTATGCCGCCTGCTATGCCGGCCACGTGCCTGAGTGGGACGGCGTGAGCGCCCCCACGGGTGCCACCTTCGCCTGGAATGCAGATTCCACCTACATTCACCGCCCTCCCTTCTTCGATGGTTTCGATGGCCGCAAGGGCGATATCACCGATATCGTGAATGCCCGCCCGCTGGGTATCTTCGGCGATAGCGTGACCACCGACCACATTTCCCCTGCCGGTGCTATCAAGCCCACGGCTCCTGCAGGCCAGTTCCTGAGCGCCCAGGGTGTGGAACGCCGCGATTTCAATACCTACGGCTCCCGCCGTGGCAATGACCTGGTGATGGCCCGCGGTACCTTTGCCAACGTGCGCATCAAGAACCTGCTCACCGCCGGTGTGGAGGGTGGCTACACGCTCTACTTCGGTGACAGCCAGGTGAGCGCCCCTGATACGCAGATTGATGCCCCCTGCGGCACCCCCACCTTCATCTACGACGCCGGTATGGCCTACATGAAGGACGGTGTGCAGACCATTATCATCGGTGGTGAGGACTACGGCATGGGCTCCAGCCGCGACTGGGCCGCCAAGGGTACCAACCTGCTGGGTGTGAAGGCTGTGATTACCAAGAGCTTCGAGCGTATTCACCGCAGCAACCTCATCGGCATGGGCGTGCTGCCCCTGAACTTCGCCAACCCGGCCGACTACGACCGCGTGAAGGACCTCAAGGATGTGCGTTTCTCCATCATCGGCCTGAACAACGATATGGCCCCGCGCAGCGCTGCCACTCTGCTGGTGCAGCCCACGGGCGGCGAGGCTTTCGAGCTGCCCCTGGTGGTGCGCCTCGACACGCCTATCGAGAAGGAATACTTCCGCGCCGGCGGTATCCTGCAGTATGTGCTCACACAGTACTGCTGATAAGCCTGCAAGCGATTGACAAACAAGCCCTGCACCGGATAGGTGCAGGGCTTGTTGCGTAAAATTGTCGGGGCGCGGGACTTTAGTCCCGCAAACATAAACGGGACTAAAGTCCCGTGCTCCGAATAGAATCAGGCGTCAACCTCTATTCATTCCAGAGCTCGATGAGCCCCTGGGGGAGCGTGGTGAGGAAGCGGGAGGGCGGGGAGAACTGAGCGTCGTAGCTGCGGCCGTTGTAGCGGGGGAAGGAGAGGTAGAGCTGGTCCTGGGCACGGGTGACGGCCACATAGAACAGGCGGGTTTCTTCCTCCATGTCGGCTGTGCTCCCGCTTTCGATGACTCGGCGGTGGGGGAACTGCCCCTCGCCGAGGAAGATGATGAAGACAATCTTCCACTCCAGCCCCTTGGCCTGGTGAATGGTGCTGAGTGTCACGCAGTCGTCGTCATCGGCGGTGGGGGTGTCCACCTCGCTCAGCAGGGCTATCTGCGCCAGGAACTCCTCGAGGTTCTCTTCCTGTCCCACGTTGCGGGCGAGCTGGGCGAGGTCTTCGGCTCGCTCGTCGTAGTTGTCGTAGGCGTGCGAGAGGTAGGGCATCAGGTAGGCGTGCACCGTGTGCACCAGCTCTGCCGGCATGAGCACATGGTCGGCCGGGTGCAGGGAATCCATGAGCGAGAGGAAGGCCGCCCAGTGCGGACGCACGGCGGGGGTGACCTTCACCGCAGCTTCGAATACAGCGGTATGCGGCTCGGTGATGGCCACAGTGTCGGGGTGGGCAGCGGCCCATTTCTCGTATGCCCCGAGCCACTGAGTCCACATGCGGCCTGCGGTGGCATCGCCCACGCGGGGGAAAGTGCCCACGATGCGGCGGAAGGCGATTTCATCGCGCGGGTTGCAAAGCAGGCGCAGGAAGGCGACCACGTCCTTTACATGGGCCTGCTCGAAGAAGCGCAGGCCGCTGGTGATGCGGAAGGGGATATGCTGGCGTGTGAGCTCCATCTGCACATCCATGCTGTGGAAGTGGGCGCGGTAGAGGATGGCGATATCCTTGCCGGGAATGCCGCTGCCCATGAGTTCATCGATGCGGCGGGCCACCCAGGCGGCCTCGGTGCGGTTGTCGGGGGCAGGGAGTACCGCGGGCTTGAAATGGCTGCCTTTGCGGGCGGGCTGCAGCTCTTTGAGAATCTGGTTCTCGTTCTGAGCGATAGCGGCGTTCGAGAGCTCGAGAATGGGGGGGAGGCTGCGGTAATTGGTAGTGATGCGGTACACCTCGGCCTGCGGGTAGCGCTCGCGGAAGCGCAGGATGTGCTCCACATCGGCCCCGCGCCAGGAATAGATGCTCTGGGCATCATCGCCCACGGCCATGAGACTGCTGCCGCTGCTGGCTGCGAGCAGACGCACGATTTCATCCTGCGGGGTGTTGGTGTCCTGGTACTCATCCACCAGCACATGGCGGAAGCGCTCTTGCAGGGCGCTGCGGATATCGGCGTGCTCCTGCAGCAGACGCAGCAGGTTGGTGAGCAGATCATCGAAATCCATGGCATTCAGCGCGCGTTTGCGGGCGGAGTACTCGTTGTAGATTTTACCGATGATGTCCTCGTGCTGTTCGAGATAGGGATACTCATCGCTGAGCACACGGTGCCAGTCGGTGGCGGTGTTCACGGCCAGGCTGTGCAGCGAGAGCAGCAGCTCGGGCTTCGGGAAGCGGTCTGCCTTGGTCATCTTGCCGGCAAACTGCTTCACCAGGTTTTTCATGAGGGCTCGCTGGTCGTCGGAATCGAAGATGGTGAAGCCGGGCTGGTAACCCAGGCGGGTGGCGTGCTGTCGCAGCAGGCGGTTGGCCACGGAGTGGAAGGTGCCGCTCCAGAGCTGGCCGGCATCTGCTCCGGTGAGGGCGGTGACACGCTCGAGCATTTCACGGGCGGCCTTATTGGTGAAAGTGAGCAGCAGGATGCGCCAGGGAGCCACGCCCTGCTCGAGCAGCCAGGCCACGCGGTAGGTGAGGGTGCGGGTCTTGCCGCTGCCGGCGCCGGCTATCACCAGGGCCTGCGGGGCTGTGGTGGTGACGGCGGCGTATTGCTCGGGATTCAGCTCTGACTTGTAGTCATGCATGGGTGGTGTGCCGGGTGTGGGGAGAAAAGAACCGGGGTGTTGCCCCGGTTCCTGAAGAGTGAATGATGCGCAGGTTGCCGGCATCAGGATTCGAAGTCGAGGTAGATTTCGGCGCGGCGGTTCTCACCGCGGATGTAGTCAATCTGCTCGGTGGTGTCCTCGGTGGTGTAGAAGCGGCGGGGCTGGGTCTTGCCCATGCCTTCCGTGGAAATCTGCTTCTCATCCACACCGAAGGAAACGAGGGCGGCCTTCACGGCCTCGGCACGGCGGATGGAGAGCTGCAGGTTGTACTTCTCGGAGCCTACGTCATCGGTGTGACCGCTGATTTCCAGCACGCCCTTGCTGGCCTTGAGCAGCTCAGCCACAATTTCCAGCTGGCGCATGGAGCGCGGGGTAAGTTCGAACTCGTTGAAGGCGAAGAAGAGAGCCAGGGAGTCGCCGCCCTTCGGGTTCTTCACGATGGGGAAGTAATGACCGCCTTCCTCGGTTGCGATGCTTTCGTAGCTGCTCAGCAGGGCGTCCAGAGCCACGGCCTTCACGCGCCAGTCCTTGCTTTCGATGCGGGTGAGCTCGATACCCACGTTGGCCGGGCGGGTGCTGATGGGGGAAAGCACGTAGACCAGGTAGCCGGCGTTGTTCTCCGTGGCAAAGGTGTTGCGGATGGGAGCCTGCTCGCGCAGCTTGAACTCACCTTCCTCGAAAATCATGCAGAGGCCGGCCACGGTGGCATCGGATACCTCGCTGCCTGTCACCATACTGCGGGCCACGTGCATGTTGCCCTGGCGCACGGCTTCCACGAAGCCTTCGGCCACGGTGATGGAGTCGGCTCCGGGGGTGAGCTTAGTCTTGTCGGTGGGGGAGAACTTGGCGGACTCGATGAAGGTCTTGCCGCCCTTCTGGGTGACGACATCGATGAGGAGGTCATCGCCGCCGTTGTCGGAGACGAGGCGGTAGCGGGTCACGCGGTCGCCGTTGGGGCGACGGCTGTTGCCTACTTCCTCCACGGCCTTAATCTTGTTCTTGGTGCCCCAGGCTGCCAGCATTTCGGCGGCTTCCTTGGTAATCTGTCCCTTGGTGACCAGGTCGGTGAGAGCTGCAGCGGGGTCTGCAGCGTCCAGCACAGCAGCGGCGGTGAGGGCGGCCTTGTGCTCGGCGTTGCGGGGAGTCTCACGCAGCTTCAGCGGCTCGGGCTCAGCGGGGGCAGGTGTGGGCTCGGGAGTAGGTTCCACAACGGGCTCCGGCTCGGGGGTGGGCTCGGGCTGGGGTTCTGCAGGAGTGGGTTCCACGGGCTCGGGGGTGGGGGTGACGGCAGGTTCGTCCTTCGGGGTGTCTGTGGGCTCGGGGGCAGGAGTGGGCTCCGGCTCGGGGGTGGCCGGGGCGGTGGCAGCAGCCTGTTTGGCAGCCTCTTCAGCCTGTTTGTTGGACTGGTGCTTTAACAGCATGAACACACCGGCACACACGCCGATAGTGGCCAGGAAAGCACAGAGGAAAAGGAGAATGTTACGTTTCATAAAAAGGAATCAGATGAATTGGGTGGGATTGACAGGGATGGTGCCCTGGGGCATTTCTGCTGCGGGGGCAGCAGGCTGTTGTATGGCGGCTTCGCGCACGCGCAGTCGGCGCACGGTTTCGTAGGGATCCGGCACGGCGGGTGCCGGGTAACTGGTCAGAAGTTTCTGCGGGTCAAGGCGGTTCATGGTGCCCTGTGCAGAATAGGCAGGAAGCCCGGCCTCGGTGCAGACGGAGGCGATGGCTTCAAAATGAAGGTGGGTCATGTAGTTGCCATTGGCATTTCCCATGGTGCCGATGAGCTCGCCTCGGCTGACGAACTGCCCCTGGCTTACTATGTTCTTGTTGAGATGGGCGTAAAGGGTCTGGATGATGCGGGAGTCGCCGGGGATGCGGTGAGCCAGCACCACCACCTTGCCCCAGGCGGGGGAAGGCTCGCCGGAGTATACCACGAGGCCGCGGGCTGCGGCGTGGATGCCCATGCCCAGGTCAGTGTTCTCGCCGCCGATGCCATTGAGGTCGCTGCCGGTGTGGTGGCCGCCGCGTTTCTCATTCATGGAGTTGAATGGTTGGGCATCGTACACAAAACCGCCCTTGGCCGTGCCACAGGGGGATTGGAAACCGTCTACATGCGGGACGAGTGCCAGCTGGTGCGGGGTGAGGAGTACCAGCCCGGGCTGCAGGGATTCGGGCAGGGAGGAAGGGGGAACATCCTGGCCATACAGACCGGCCAGGGCAGGCGAAACAGGAGCATCACTGCCATCATTGTTCAGGTGCGCAACCACCCCCACTGCAATGACTCCTATGAGCAGGAGCCCCAGTGTGAACCAACGCAGGGGTGTGAGGAATCGCTTTCCTGACATGCTGTGAGTATTATAGTGCCTGTGCGTGGGTATGACAAGCAAAATAAATGGGTCGGAGTCTGCAAGGCGGGGGGTGGTGACACAGAAAAAGCTGCGCAGCTTGTTATAAGCTGCGCAGCTGATTGAAATTGTGCTTTTTTCTCTTACAGAGCCTTGGCGTGGGCAATGATGTTTTCCACGTTCATGCCCAGCTCGTGCAGCACCACATCGCCGGGGGCGGAGAAGCCGTAGGAATCGATGCCGATGATGCAGCCCTTCGGGCCCACGTAGCGGTACCAGAGGTCGGTCTTGCCGGCTTCGATGGCGAGGCGGCGGGTGCAGGCGGCGGGCAGGATGCTCTCCTGGTAAGCGGCGTCCTGCTTGTTGAAGCGGAACATGGAGGGCATGGAGACCACGCGCACATCCGGGCCGAGTTCCTTGGCAGCCTGCAGAGCAAGCACGAGCTCGGAGCCGGAGGAGATGATGATGGTGCCGGGCTGCTCGGTCTGCTCCTTGAGGGCGATGTAGGCGCCCTTCATGGTGCCCATGCGGCGGGTTTCAGCGCTGATGTCCACCACGCTGGTGAGGCTGGGGATGTTCTGGCGGGTGAAGATGAGGGCGGTGGGGCCGTCCTTGCGCTCCATGGCGCACATCCAGGCACCTGCGGCTTCTTCTTCATCAGCCGGGCGAACCACATCCAGATTGGGGATGACGCGCAGGCCTGTCACGGTTTCCACGGGCTGGTGGGTGGGACCGTCTTCACCAACGGCTACGGAATCGTGGGTGAGTACGTAGGTTACGGGAAGCTCGGAAAGGGCAGCCACACGGATGCTGGCGCGCATGTAGTCCACGAACACGCAGAAGGTGCCGCAGGAAACGCGGAAGAGACCATCGTAGGCCATGCCGTTGCAGATGGCAGCCATGGCGTGCTCGCGGATGCCGAACCAGAAGTTGCGGCCGGTGTAGTCCGTGGCAGAGAAGTCGCCGGCACCCTTCAGATAGTTCTTGTTGGAGGAGAAGAGGTCAGCGCTTGTGGAGAGCAGGCCGGTGCAGGCGGTGCCGATGGCGTTCTGAGCCACTGCGCCGGAGGAACGGGTGGCTTCCTTGGCGCCCGGTGCCCAGGTGGGGATGAGGGCGCTGCAGGCATCGGCGCTCAGGCCGTTGGCTGCCAGATCGATACCGGCGGCCAGTTCGGCGGCCTTCTCGGGGTATGCGGCGGACCAGGCGTCGAAGGTGGTCTTCCACTCGGCATAGGCGGCTTCGCGCTGGGTCTTGAGCTCGCTCATGTAAGCGCGCACATCGTCGGAAACGTAGTACTGCTGGTCGGTGGGCAGACCCCAGTTGGCGTGAGCCTCGGCCCAGAGCTTGGCGCCGCCTTCACCGTGGCCCTTGGTGGTGCCTTCGAAACCGGGCACGCCCTTGGCGATGATGGTCTTGGCGATGATGAGCTTCGGGCGGCCGTTCTTCTCGAGACGGCAGACGCGCAGGGTGTTTTCCACAGCGGCCATGTCGTGGCCGTCGATGGTGAAGGTATCCCAGCCCTGAGCGGTGAAGCAGGCGGCAACGTCATCAATCTGGGTCACTTCGATGGGAGCATCGAGGGTGATGCCGTTGGCATCGTAGATGAGGATGAGGTTATCCAGCTTGAGGGTGCCGGCAATGGCAGCGGCCTCGCGGGAGATGCCTTCTTCGATGCAGCCGTCACCGGCAAGGCAGTAGACGTTGTTGTTGAAAATCTCGTAGTCCGGGGTGTTGTAGCGGGCGGCGGCGTGCTTGGCGGAGATAGCGAAGCCCACTGCGTTGGCAATGCCCTGACCCAGCGGGCCGGTGGTGCATTCCACACCGGGGCAGCAGCCGAACTCGGGGTGGCCGGGGGTGTTGGAGCCCTTGGCACGGAAAGCCTTGACGTCATCCATGCTTACGCCGAAGCCGCTGAGGTGCAGCCAGCTGTAAAGGAACATGGAGCCGTGGCCGCCGGAAAGAATGAAGCGGTCGCGGTTGAGCCAGCGGGGCTCGGAGGGGTTCACGTTGAGCAGGTTGCCGTACAGGACGGCACCGATTTCTGCACAGCCCAAGGGCAGACCCATGTGGCCGGATGCTTTGTCGTAAATGGCATCGATGGCAAGACCTCTGGCCTGGTTGGCGGCCTTCTGAAGGATTTCCGTATTCATGCGAATTTGAGTATATCAGAAGCTGTTATATTGTAAAGCCAAAATGCACAATTCTCAATGCAAAAAACAGCGGAATGGTGCGGAAAACAGCCTGTGTGGCTCAACCCTGCTTGATGTTAAGCATGCGGCAGGCGCCGGCGTAGCATGTTTCGTAGTCGAGCTTGCCGTTGGGCAGGGTGGGGATGTACTTGACCGGGATGATATGCTTGGGAGCCCAGGTGCTTGGCAGTCGCAGGTTGGTGACACCGTAGCGCAGGGTCAGGTAATCCGAGGGGATGACTTCCTTGTGCAGGGTGGAGAGGATGACGAGTTCCTCGCCGCCGGTGCGGCTGGGCACGCTCACCACGGCGAGCTTGCGTTCGTTCTCCTCCGGCGTGACATTGAAAATCTTATACAGATATTCCTCCAACTGCACGTGGGGAATCATGTCTTCTCCCATCTGTGTGAATCGCACGCGGCGGCCCATGATGCACAGCAGACCATCGGGGGTCATGTAGCCTACGTCGCCTGTGCAGAACCACTTGCCGAACATGCGGGGTGATTCGTTGCCATCTGAGCCGATGTACTGGTGCGCTACAGATGGGCCACTGAGCCACACAAGACCGGGGTTGGAGGGCTGACGGGAGGCCTCGGGAGAGTACAGGCCGGTGATGCGGACGGCTACGCCGGGCAAGGGAGCGCCGATGCAGCCTTTGCAGGAAGTGGGCAGAGTGGGTTGGGAGGTTTCGGGGTCGCCGATGGGGGCCGGCATGGCAGCTGCGGCAAAAGGCAGGGATTCTGCGGTGCCGTAGCATTCCAGAACCTCAACCCCGAAATGCTGACGCGCTGCCTCTGCCAGAGAGGGGGGCATCTTGACGCCTGCGCTCAGACAATAATGCAGGGACGTGAAGGGATTGGGTTCCTTGGCGGCTTTGAACATGGCCCGGAGTCCGCTGGGAGTGTTGGCCACCAGAGCGGCGCTGTGCTCGTGCACCAGGGTGCAGATACGCTTGCCCGCCGTGGGGGTGGGGTAGGTGACCATGTTGTAGCCGCCCAGAATGGGAAGCAGTATGCCGGCTACCAATCCGGTGGGGGTGTAGGCCGGAAGGATGCTCATGAGCGCATCGTGTCCGGGGCTCAGCTCCAGTCTGCTGCGCAGGCTCATGGTGGCCGCCAGCAGCATGCGCTGGGTGAAGGGGGCGCCCATGGGTTTGTCCTCTGTGCCACCGGTGAAGATGACGGCAGCTTCCTGCTCCGGGGCGGGGGCTGCAATCCCGGCGTGCTGCATAATCTGCTGCGGTGTGCGCAGTCGGGATAAGGTGGACCAGGCCTTCAGTTTCCACGGACCCTTGGCTGCGAGTTCCTGGTCCAGGAAGATGAGGTCGCGGGTGAGCGGCCAGGGGAAATTGCGCTGCTTGTTGGTGAAGCGGCTTTCGGTGATGAAGCGGGTGAGGTTCGCCTGCCTGACCATGTGGTCAAACTGTTCCTGAGTGGCAGTGTAGTTGATGTTGACCGCCGAGATGCCGGCCATGATGCAGGCCAGGTTGGCAATGGTGCTGAGCTTGCCGGGCGGCAGGATGATACCCATGCGCTTGTTGGCCGAGTGCTTTTCAAGCACGCCGGTGGCCATGACTGCGGCAGAGAGCAGGTCGCGGTAGAGAAGGGTGGAGTCGTCCACACCATCGAGCAGCTTGCCTTCGGGGTTGCGCAGCAGGGCGTCCACTATCATTTCGGGCAGGTTGGCATGCTGCAGCATAGGGTGCTGCTCCAGCTGGGTGGTCTGGGCGTGCATCCAGGCAGCCTGTGCACGTGTGCCCAGCTGAAGCCCGGCTCGCAGGGGCTTGCAGAAGGTGATGTGAAGCGTGTCGTATGGCTCGCGGGTGGTGATGGCGGCATCCAGATAGTTGTTGTACATGCCTACATAGACGGGCACGGCATGGATGTTGCTGCCATCGAAAAGGGTGAGCAGGTGGGCCGGTATGTCGGTAAGGCTGGCCGGAGCCTGCAGGGGGCGCCCCGGCAGGAACACAACGTGCCGACCCGTTTCCAGATACTTGCGCACCTGGCTCAGAACGTAATCGCGGCCCTGCTGGCTTACGGAGCAGCGCATGCCGTGCGGGCGGGTCTCCTGCAGATGCTGGATAATTGCGCCGCCGGGCGAGAGAGAGACCTCCACCATCCAGGCAACCTTATCCCTGCCACCCAGAGCTTTTTCCAGCTCCAGCATAGCGGGCAGGTTCACCCGGTTGGGCAGTATCAGCATAGGCTGTGCCGGTATGCTTTCTGTCCCTTCTATCCGTAATTCGCTCATGCGGGCTCAGTCTAGCACACCCCGAAGCTGATTTCCAGCGTGAATATCTTCATAATGAAAAATCCCCGTCCGGAATGTGCTCCGGGCGGGGATTGGTGGAAAGAGGGGAGTTTCCGATTACTTGATGAGGCCCAGCTCCTGGCCGGCCTTGGCAAAGGCGGCGATAGCGCGGTCCAGCTGCTCGGTGGTGTGAGCGGCGGAAATCTGGGTGCGGATACGGGCCTGTTCCTTGGGCACCACAGGGTAGAAGAAGCCCATGGCGTACACGCCGAGCTCGAGCAGGCGGTTGCTCATGCGCTGGGAGAGGGCTGCATCACCAATCATGACGGGCACGATGGCGTGGCCGGCACCGGCCAGGGTGAAGCCGCACTGCTCCATGCCCTTGCGGAAGTAGGCTGCGTTGCTCTGCACGCGCTCCACGAGCTCGGTGGATTCCTCGAGGATATCGAGCACCTTGATGGTGGTGGCGGCGATGGCGGGCATCACGCTGTTGGAGAAGAGGTAGGGGCGGGCCTTCTGGCGCAGCATGTCCACAATCTCCTTCTTGGCGGAGATGTAGCCACCGGATGCACCACCCAGAGCCTTGCCGAAGGTGCCGGAGGTGATGTCCACCTTGCCGAAGAGTCCGCAGTGCTCGTGCGTACCGCGACCGCGCTTGCCCAGCACGCCCGTGGCGTGGGATTCATCGAAGTGCACCAGTGCGCCGTACTTCTCAGCCAGCTCGTGAATCTTGTCGAGGCTGGCCACGATGCCGTCCATGGAGAACACACCGTCGGTGGAGATGAGGATGGTGCGGGCGCCGGCGGCCTTGGCTTCCTGAAGCTTGGCTTCGAGGTCGGCCATGTCGTTGTTGGCGTAACGGTAGCGGGCAGCCTTGCAGAGACGCACGCCGTCGATGATGGAGGCGTGGTTCAGGGAGTCGGAGATGATGGCGTCTTCCTTGCCCAGCAGACCTTCGAACAGACCGCCGTTGGCATCGAAGCAGGAACCGAAGAGGATGGTGTCCTCTGTGCCGAGGAAGGCGCTGAGGCGCTCCTCGAGCTGCTGGTGCAGGGTCTGCGTGCCGCAGATGAAGCGCACGGAAGCCATGCCGTAACCCCAGCGGTCGATGGCGTCCTTGGCAGCCTGCATGAGCACGGGGCTGTTGGCCAGACCGAGGTAGTTGTTGGCGCACATGTTGATAACCTGGCTGCCATCCTTGAGACCCACCTCAGAGTACTGCTGGGTGTCGATGTAGCGCTCCTGCTTGAACAGACCGGCGGCCTTCAGGCCTTCCAGGTCGCTCACCAGACGGTTCTTGAATTCGGGATTGTACATGGAAATTCAGGGGGTGAAAATTAAATATCCGCGCGATTCTACTCCTGCCGGGTAGTATTGTCAATGCCGTATTCCGGCCGTATTGTCTGCAAAATGAAAATTATCTGCCTTTTTTTTGAACGGATTCGAGGGCGCCGGCATCTCCACTACATCAGCTGATGAACCTGACCTGGTTGAAGGAGAGAGCAACCGAGGTCGCAAAAGGAGGAGCTGAGTTTCATTAAGGTAGTAAGTAGAATCGTCCGCATGATGCCTGAGCGCCTCATGCGGATGGTTTTTTAGAGAGTATCTGGCGGTACAGCTCTTCAAAGGTATCGAGCCTGGCATCCCACGTCATATTCTGCTCAATCCACTGCACTCGGCTCTTGTGCCATTCTTCAGTATAGGCCGGTGCGACGATTTCCTGCTGCAGGGCAGAGGCCAGGGCTTCTTCCATGGCGGAGGAGGTGGGCTGCACGGCAACTTTATGGCAGAACTGCTCCGGCAGCCATTTCTGGCTGGGGATGTCAAGACACACAATGCGGCATCCTCGTGCCAGAGCTTCCAGCAGAGCCATGCAGCCGCTGTCGCGGAAAGTGCACGAGAGCATGACCGCGGCTTCGCTCATATATTGCAGCATGGTGTCGCGGTGGACGTATTCCGATAGCTCCAGAGCCTCTGCAGGAAGCCGGAGCTTCTCAGCGTATTTGCGGATGGTGTTGATTTCGGGGGGAGTGAGAGCCACCATGCGCATGGTGACCCTGCAGCCTTTCTGCCAGAGTGCTGCGAGAGTGCGCAGTGCCAGCAAGGTGCCTTTCTGGGGGCGGGTCAGACTGCCATCGAACAGGATGAATCGCTTTTCTCCGGCGTTGTTGGCAGGATGATGAACAATTTCGCTCTTCGCAATGGCAATGGCGGGGCAAACCAGTGATGGTACAGGTATGCAGCTGAGCCTTTCTGCTGTGGCGTCATTACTTGTCAGTATCATGCCCGGCTGGTGGCAGCGGAGGCACCGGTTCCTGAGCGGAATGGCATCGAAGGCAAAACTTCTCAGGTACTCCTTGATTCGCATGCAGAGAGGCAGGTCGCCATACTTCAGCAGGTGAGGAGGTATGAGTTCTGCACCTCCGACCGGACCTATAATGTAGGGTGTTCCGGTGGAAAAGACATCGTGTACCCATCGGTACTGGTTCAGCGTGATGTGGTGGATGAGGTCAAATGCCTGCGTGTTTGCCAGATTTCGAAGGAACGAGCGCACTCGTCGCTGCCACTTGCGATATGAACCTGGTTCAGGAAAGTCAGAAATGCCGCAATCTTCCTCTATCAGGGTGATGTTCAGCTCTTCCTGCTCAATAGCTGAGCGGTTTCCGGTGCTGAACTCGCTGGTAGTGAGTACGGTGACAGTATGGCCTCGTAATGCCAGCCCTTTGGCCACATTCCATCCTACCCCGGCTTCGCTGCCGCGTCTTGCGCCAAATGAGTAGGATGAGAGGAGGATGTTCATGCCCGACGGAAAATAGGAATAACGATTGACTCTCGCTGAATATATCGGTTCGAATATGAGATAGCAAGAAAATTAACTTGGAGTTGACACAAGTAAATATGTGTGATTATATTTTTTGAGTACAGATATGAAGTTCTACATTGTTACTCCGACGTATAATGCTTTGAAATGGTTGCCGCGCTGTGTGCGTTCGGTGGCTGATCAGGTCGGGGAAGGTGTGGAGATTCACCACCATGTGCAGGATGGGGGATCGACAGATGGTGCTGCGGAATGGTTGAGTTCCTGGCAGGCGGCTCATGAAGGAGTTGCCGGTTATACGTTCACGTATGCTAGTGAGAAAGATGCCGGGATGTACGACGCTATCAATAAGGCATGGGATTTACTGCCCGATGATGCAGACGTAACTGCGCACCTGAATAGTGATGAACAGTATCTCCCCGGCGCTCTGGCCGAAATTGCCGATTGGATGCACCGGAAGCCTGCTGCTGAGGTGCTGTTGGGGACATATATCATTGTAGATGCAGAAAATCAGTACATCTGCCACAGAAGACCCGTCATCCCACATGCCTGGTCTTCCTGGCTGAATTGCGCCTGTATAACCAATTCGTCATTTTACCGTTGCGATTCATTCCGTCGACTGACTCCACGGTTCGACGCACGCTGGCGCTGCGTGAGTGACCTTGTGTTCTTCCGTGAGCTGACGTGGAAGCAAGTGCGCTTCTGTACGGTGCCGGTGATTACATCGCTTTTTGTCTGCACCGGTTCAAACCTGGCCTGGACCTGCCTTGCACAGGATGAGTGGAAGTCTTTGCATGCCGAGGTTCCTTTGCCGGTGAGGCTCTTCCATGGAATTATTTCCCGATGGGTGAACTTTAAACGCAGAATCGTGAATTTGTTCTGTGAGCCTCCCTGTCGTTATGTGGCTTACGATGCCGATGTGCCTGAACCACGGGAATATCCCATAGACAGACCCACGGTTATATGGCGTAAGCAGACAAGAGCCTAGACTTTTTTGCCAAGTTTCTGACGAATGGCTCTGCGGATGCGACCGGGGTTCATCAGCAGGGCGAGTGAGAGCATGCATGCTCCTTTGAGCCGGTTGCCGGCAACGAGATGATATCCGCCTGTGCGGTAAAAATGCTCTGCCCAGATGGGATATTCAAACTTCAGCCATTTCCAGACTCCTTCAGATTGCTTCGATTGCAGGAACTGCTCAAAAGAGATGGGGGAGAGTCCTGTTCTGCGGCGCACCATGCGGTCTTCTACATACATATGGTGATGTTTGCAGAAGATGAACTGACTGGTGAAGATGGAGTCGCCATGCATGCGGTATTGCGAGAGAAACTCCGGCAGGCAGATGATATCCCAGCCTTTTTCGAGTACCAGATTCCAGAGCTCCATGTCTTCGCAGGCAGGTAGTCCGAGGTCGAATCGCATTCCTTGTTTCCGGATGATATCGCCCCGCAGACATACGGTGGAACAGAACAGGCCGACCGGATTCAGGCTTTCGCGGTAGCGTCTGGAATCCTCCGCTGACATGCAGTACATCTGTGTTCCTTTGCTGAAAATACGACCGTTGGTATCGATGTATTCCACATAGCCTGCCACAATCCCGCAGTTTGGGTTTGCTTTCATGCAGGCGAGTGTTTTTTCCACACGGGTGGGCAGGGAAACATCATCCGCGTCATTCAGGAAGTAGAAATCGGCAGGGTATTGGTCAAATCCTTCATTTCGGCAGCCGCTGCGCCCCAGGTTTCCTGGGTTGTTGTGGATGATGAGGTTACTGTGCTTCTCTACCAGGTCAGCGATTTCCTCCTGGAATCCATCGGTTGACCCATCGTTGAGCACTACAATCAGGTCCAGCGGTCGGGTCTGGTTCAATAGCCCGAGTACAGCCTGGCGGATGAATTTCCGGCTGTTGTAACAAGGAATGAGGGCTATGGCACGTTTCGCTGGCATTTTTCCTGATGGATGATACAGAAATCCCCGCAGAAAGAAGCGGCTGATTCTTTCTGCGGGGTATAGGAAGTGGGTGATTACATGGTCATGCCGCCGTCGACCACAAGCACCTGACCGGTGATGTAGCGAGCCTCATCGGAGGCAAGGAAGGTGGCGGCGTTGGCGATATCCTCGGGCTTGCCCAGGTCGGCCAGCGGGATGCGGGAGAGCAGTACCTCGCGAGCCTTCTCGGGGATGGCATCGGTCATATCGGTGGAGATGAAACCGGGTGCGATGGCGTTCACCGTTACCTTGCGGCTGGCGATTTCCTGAGCCATGGACTTGGTGAAGCCGATGACACCGGCCTTGGAAGCGGAGTAGTTGCTCTGGCCTACGTTGCCGGTAAGGCCTACGATGGAGGAAATGTTGATGATACGGCCGGCGGGGCTCTTCATGAGCGTGCGCTGCAGGGCCTTCACAAAGAGGAACACACTCTTGAGGTTGGTGGTGAGCACGGCGTCCCAGTCGCTTTCCTTCATGCGCATGAGCAGGCCGTCCTTGGTGATGCCGGCGTTGTTCACGAGGATGTCGATGGCGGGGTATTCAGCCAGAATGTCCTTGATGCAGGTCTCCACGGCGGCAGCATCGGCCACGTCGCAGGGGAATGCCTTGCAGCTGTCGGGGAATTCGGCGTTGATGGCATCTGCAGCGCTGCCGCAGGAGCCGGGATTGCGGGAGATGAGGATGACCTTGGCGCCTTCAGCAGCAAAGCTGCGGGCAATGGCCTGGCCGATGCCGCGGCCGGCGCCGGTCACAATAGCGGTTTTACCTGCGAGTCTGTTCATAGTGCCTCTATACTAACGGAAAGCTAGAGCTAAATCAAGGAAAAAAGAATCGGCGCGTTTCCGTGGTGGAAACGCGCCGTGAGAAATCACATATTTATCTGGAAAAGCGGCTTGTTGTTGTTTGCCGGGTTCAGAATGGCGAAGGCCTCGCGGTGGATGGAGGGATCGCTGCGGAAGATGAGGCGGCCTGCGCACTGGCGCTCCAGCTCCATGAGCAGCTTGGCATCCTCGTTCTTGAAGCGGCTGAGCACATCGCTGTTCACCACCACAATCATATCGCCCACGTTGTCGCGGTAGCGCATGATGGTGGCTTTCAGCTGGCGCTGGATTTCCACGCTCATGGTCATCACGCTCTTCACGCGGCCGCGGCCGTGGCAGTACGGGCAGTGGTCGTTCACGTAGTCGAGCAGCGATTCGTTGATGCGCTGGCGGGTCATCTCCATGAGGCCGATGGGAGTAATCTGCATCACCTGAGTCTTGGCCTTGTCGCGCTTGAGTGCTTCCTTCATGGCTTTGTATACCGCCATCTGGTCCTTGCGGTGGCGCATATCGATGAAGTCCACCACCACGAGACCGCCTATATTGCGCAGGCGCAGCTGGCGGGCGATTTCGCGGGCAGATTCAAGGTTGGTCTCCAGAATGGTCTTATCCAGGTCCTTGTTGCCCTTATTGCGACCGGTGTTGATATCGATGGCGATGAGGGCTTCCGTCTCATCGATGACGAGGTAGCCGCCGCAGGGCAGCAGCACCTGGCGCTGGAAGGCTTCGTTAATCTGCTTCTCGATGCCGAGTTCCTCGAAGATGGGTTGGCGGTACTGGTGGTACTGGATGTGGCGCTTGGAGCGGCGGGAAATCTTGCCGGCAATCTCCTGCATGCGCTGGGTGGTCTCCAGGTTGTCGCACACGATGTTGTCCACGTTGTCGGTGAGGAAATCGCGTGCGGTGCGCTCGATGAGGTCGGGCTCGCGGTAGACGCACTGCGGGGCAGGATTTGTGGCAAACTTCTCCTCCACTTCGCGCCACTGGGTCAGCAGCATGGCGAGGTCGCGCACAAAGTGGCGGAAACGCTGGCCCTGTGCCACCGTGCGCATGATGATGCCCATGCCTTCGGGTACATTGAGCTTCTGCACAATCTGGCGCAGGCGCTGGCGTTCCTTGGGGTCATCAATCTTGCGGGAGATACCGAACTGGTCGGTGAAGGGCATGAGCACGATATAGCGGCCGGCCAGGGAAATGTTGGTGGTCACGCGGGGGCCCTTGGAAGAGATGGGACCCTTGGTCACCTGCACCATGATTTCGGAGCCGATGGGGTAGATATCCGGAATATCCTTGCTTGTAATCTTCTTCTGCTTCTTGCGTGGGCGGCCTTCGCGCTGGATTTCCTCGAGCGAGGAGTCGAGCGCCAGGGGCAGGGCATCCCAGAAGTGCAGGAAGGCGTTCTTCTCGTAGCCGATGTCCACAAACATGGCCTTGAGGCCGGGTTCGATATTCTTGACGCGGCCCTTGAAGATACCGCCTACGATGTTATCTTCGCCCTCACGCTCAATGCTGTATTCTTCCAGCACGCCGTCTTCGAGCAGAGCTACGCGGCGTTCCAGTTTTTCTGAGTTGATGACGATAGTGGTTCCCTCTTTCGGGTTGCACTGGCCGAACCCGAAAAAGTGTTTAACGGAGTTAATCATTTTGGAAATAAAAGACAAAGTTTTAGGTTGAGGTTGGAGTTTTCAACGGTTGGATGGGAGAGAGTCCGCTGCCTCAGAGTGGCGTTTTCATCAGACCGTGCAGCGGCCCCGCAAGTGGTGCGGTGCCGGGCCGGTGGGGGAGAGATGAGTTGCCGTAGCAGCTGAGCCGTTGTTTGTCAGCGGTTTGGCTTACTCTTCTTCGAAAACGTCATCGTTTTCCTGAAGATACTTGCCTGTGCCTTCTGCCACAGCGCTAAGCGGGTCTTCAGAAATCATGATGGGCAGGCCTGTCTGCTCATGCAGCAGGTCGCTGAGCCCACGCAGCAGGGCGCCGCCGCCGGCCACGGTGATACCGCGGTCGTACAAGTCGCTGGCCAGCTCAGGCGGGCAGTGGTCCAGCGTCTGGCGGATGGCGCTCACGATGACATCGAGCTTATCCTGCAGCGCTTCGCGAATCTCTTCGGAGCGCACGGTCACAGTCTTGGGCAGACCGGTGCCGCGGTCGCGGCCTTTCACTTCCATCTGCAACTCCTGCTGCAGGGGGTGGGCCGAACCTACGCGGATTTTGATGTCTTCCGCCGTGCGGGGGCCAACCAGCAGGTTGTGGGCCGCAAGCATGTGGCGGGTGATGGTCTCATCCAGGGCATCGCCGCCGCACTTTTCGGATTGGCTGTACACGATGCCCGAAAGGGAGATAATGGCCACCTCTGTGGTGCCGCCACCGATGTCAACAATCATGCTGCCAACGGGTTCGGTCACAGGAAGCCCCACGCCGATGGCGGCTGCCATGGGCTCTTCGATGAGCTGAACCCTGATGGCGCCCGCTTCATAGGCGGATTCTTCGATGGCGTGGCGCTCCACTTCGGTGATGCCGGAGGGGTGCGCGATGAGGATACGCGGCCCGCGGATGCTGCGGCTCTGGCAGGCACGCTTGATAAAGTAGCGCAGCATGTTGTGCGCTACCTCGAAATCGGCAATAACGCCTTCCTTGAGCGGTCGGATAGCCACGACGCTGCCGGGCGTGCGGCCCACCATGCGCTTAGCTTCCTCGCCCACGGCCTTCACCTTGTCGCCCTTCATGGCAACAACGGAAGGCTCGCGCAGCACAATGCCCTGGTCCTTAATGTAGACCAGTGTATTGGCTGTGCCCAGGTCAATCCCGATATCATACGAGAAGAGACGGGCGATTCGTTTGAAAATTTGGAACATGTGAAAAGTGATTTACCTGTGTGGTGGTGATGGTGCGCGCCTTTCTTTCCACCCGGACAGTCCTCCTTTTCAGGGGAATGAACTGTTCGCACTCCGAGTAGTCATGGGGCAGGTCGGTGATATTATCGTTACTACGCACCCACGCGGAGTATAGGTGGTGGTGCGATTGGTGTCAAGGAAATAATGGTGAACTGACAGGGATTCGGGGACGTTAATTGCCAGTTTGTGCTTGACCATGCGGGTGCTATGGGGTAGAACATGAGCATTCATGAACAAGAAGCTTTTCATAACTCTTCTGGTATGCATGGTGCTGACTCAGTGCCATACCCTGCGGTCGGACTGCGAGGCGCTGCGAGATCGCGAGGCTGCCATTGCGCAGGAGGAAAAGGGGGAATATTTTGTGGGCCGCCGCTACTATATCCCCCTGTGTCGATTCTGGGGGTATCTGCGTGAGCCGGGGCAGAGCTGGCGCACCTCTAAACTGGTGATGATGGATGAATCGGTGATTCATACGCCCGACCGCGGGCCGGAGGAACCGCTCCCCAATGCCACCTGGGGCAAGGATCAGAATGTGGAATATATTGTTAAGGGTAAGTACACAGGAGAGCATGCCTATGACCCCAGTACTGACCAGGTGCTGCCGCTTTTCCGCGCAACTTCCTACGAGGTGCGCAGTAAGGAGCCTGGTTTCCTCTTTGTTCCTTCGGAGGATTATTCGGAGCAATATGTGAGCCTTCGTCCTGTCATCATGCCGGCGCCCGAGGCTTGCGAACAGGCTCTGGCCAAGCCGTGAATATGACGCGCATTTCACGCGCAAGCGCGCAGGCCTTGTGCTATACTCGGCATCAGCAAGTTTTTCGTTTTTTAATCACTTCGTAACTCTTTTACATTTCATATGGCTCAGTCTAAAATCCTTGTAGGCCTGGAAATAGGTACCACCAAGACCTGTATGGTGGTGGGCGAGATACGCCCCGATGCGTCCGCAACCATTATCGGCATAGGTGAGGTGAAGAGTGCCGGTGTGCGCAAGGGTGAAATCTCTGAGCCCAGCATGGCCCGCCAGTGTGTGTGCGATGCCTGGCAGCTGGCTCAGGACCATGCTGATGTGGATATTCTCAACGTGTTCCTTTCGGTAACGGGTGAGCACATCGTGGGTGTGAACAATGTGGGCTCTTACCGCCTGCCTGATAATGAGAACATCATCGATGACTCTCATGCCGATGTGGCCAAGGAAAAAGCCGAGAAGCTCGAGCTTTCCACAGACCGGTTCTGCGTGAATCGTGAGCTGGGTGGTTTCTCTATCGATGGCGGTGAGCCTACCCGCCACCCTGTCGGTCTGACCGGTCGCACGCTGGATGTGAATTGCCATGTGATGCACGGTATCCGCACGCGTCTTCAGAACTCGCTGCTCTGTGTGCGTCAGGTTCCGCTGGAGGTGGAGGATCTGGTGTTTGCCCCGCTGGCGACAGCCCAGATGGTGCTGAACCGCCAGCAGAAGGAAAGCGGCGCGCTGCTCATCGATATCGGCGGTGGTACCACGGATTTCATCTGCTACAAGGGTGGCGATGTAGTGGCCTCCGGCTGTATCCCCATGGGTGGCAACAATATCAACCAGGAAATCGTGCGCCTGACCGATCAGCGCGTGAGCCTGAAAGCCGCCGAGGTGCTCAAGCGCACCGAGGGTAATGCCTTCGGCGATATCAAGGATCATTCGCTTGCTCAGTACAAGAGCGAGCTGGGTATGCACGATGTGACAATCGAGCGAGGCCAGCTCAACCGCATTATCCGCAACAGCCTGGCTGCCATGCTGCTGCAGGTGCGTGACCGCATTCCCAAGGAATTGCTGAACTCCGGCCTGGCCATCTACCTGAGCGGCGGCACCAGCTTCATGCCCGGTCTCGACAGTCTGTGCCAGTATATTTTCGGCCGCATGTCGGTGCACCAGCCGGCTCCGCTGCCCCCGGGGCATAACCACTCCTATCTGGCAGATCCCCGCTACTGCACGGCTATCGGCCTTATCCGTTATGCTCAGCGTTATGATGAGGATGCCATCAATCCCCACCGTGGCAACTTCCTTGGCCGTATCCTGCGTTCCCTCGGCTTCGGCCGTTAATTGTCTTTAATTCTTTTTCTGCAAACATGCTTCCCTATCAGACCACTTCAAGAAAAGAAGATGGTATTGTCATCGTCGGTCTTGGCGGTGCCGGTGCCAGTATCCTGCAGCGTTTCAGCGGTTCCAGTGCCGAGAATGTTCGCTTGTGCATCATGTCGCTGGATGAGCGCCTGGGGCGCGAATGCGGCAATGTGGAGTTTGTGCAGCTCGGTGCCGGGCTGAACCACGGCCTCGGCTCCGGTGGCGACCCTGAGGTGGCTCGCCAGGCTATCGAGGAGAGCAGCAGCCAGATTGACGCGCTGCTGTCCGGTGCTCGCCTGCTGGTCATGGTGGTGGGTCTTGGTGGCGGCACAGGTTCCGGTGTGGCGCCAGTGCTGGCCCGCAAGGCCAGCGAGGCAGGGGTGTTCCTGGTGTCGGTAGTGGTCATGCCGTTCAGCTTTGAAGGTGCCCGACGCCGCAAACAGGCAGATGCTGCGTTGGAGGAGATAGCCTCTATTTCCGATATCGTGTTCTGCTTCGAGAATGATTACATGGAGGACCTGTTCCGCAGCCGCACGGGTGCCCAGGCTGTGTTCGAGGAAGCTAATGCGCTGCTCTCTCAGGCCACTGCTTCTGTTCCCCTGCTGGCTAACTCCCCCGGTATCATCAACATCGGTCTCGATGAGCTGGTGACTGCGCTTGAAAACAACGATTCCCGCTGCATTTACGGCTCCGGCAAGGGCTATGGCCCCAACCGCGCTGAGGATGCTGCCCGGGCCGCGCTTGAATCCCCCCTGGTATCCTACCACCAGGCCTTGAAACTTGCCCGAACCGTTATTGTGCACATTGCCGGCGGCAACAATATGTCTCTTGCAGAGCTGCGCATTGCGATGGAAACGGTGCGTGCTGAGCTTTCCGGCGATGATGTGAATATCTTCTTCGGTGCAGCGGTGAAACCGCATCTGGGTGAGGAAATCCGCGTGAGCCTCATTGCCTCGGTCGATGCCGCCGAAATGCAGGCTGCTGTGCAGGCAGATAAGCTCGCTGCCGCAGAGCTTGTGGCTGAGGAGGAAGAAGATGAGGAAATCCTCGCTCCTGAGCCGGAAGAAGAGGAAATTGCCCCCGTTGAACCTGCTGAAGAAGTTGAGGAGGATGAGGAAGAGGAAGGCGGAGAGCCTCTGCTGGAAGATGATGATGAGGAGCCCGCACTGCAGCCTGTCGCCCCGGCTCCGGTTGCTGAACCCGAGCCTCTGCCTTCCTGGGAGCCTGTGCCTGCTCCGGTAATCGAGCCTGAGCCTCAGCCGGTTTCCCGCCCCAGTGCAGCCTGGGAGCCTATTGCTCCTGCTCGGGAGTCGAAGGCAGCCCGTCAGAGTGAGTTTAATCTTGATTTGAACTTCAGCTCGGCAGATGATATCACCCCGGCTGATTCCATGGATCGCGTGGCCGATATGTTTGCCGATGATGATGAGCTGGCTCAGATGGTATCCAATCGCCCCCAGAGTGCGGCCCGCCCGGCGCGGAATGTCAATGTGTTCCCGAAGAAGAGCGATACAACCGCTGAGGAGGAGCTTGCTGCCCGCGTGAGCAGCATGTTCGATGATGAAAATGACGAGGATGATTACCAGCCTCAGCTGCCTCCCCGTTCCATTCCCCGCCACAACGGGCTCGGGTTTAACGATATGAGTGATATTTTCCCGAATCCGTAACTGGTCAGGAAACAGCAATCTTGGCAGGGCTGGACAATCATACTTGTCTTGCCCTGTTTCTTTTGTTATACTCGTGGCTGCATGGAAACACAGGGTATTACATTCTACAATCGCTACACGGGGCAGATGGAGCAGGAAAAGGTGCTGGGCGAAGGTGCCCTGCGCTGGGTGTACGGCACGCCTCTGGGCAAGTTGAGCCTGCATCTGCTCATCAAGCGTGCTTTTTTCTCCCGCCTCATGGGGTGGATGAAGGATACCCGCGGCAGTGGCAGTCCTGAGAAGCTGCGCGCTTTTGTAGAGGAATACAATATCAACATGGCCGACTATGAGCGCCCTGTGGACCAGTATACCAGCTTCAATGACTTCTTCTACCGCAAACTTGCTCCGGGTGCCCGTCCCCTCTGTGCTGCCGGGCAGGTAGCTCTGCCTGCTGATGCCCGCCACAGCGGCTGGCAGGATGCCTCAGAGATGACCGGCGTGTTTGTGAAGAACCAGCGCTTTGACCTGCCTGCGCTGCTGGGCGATGCCAGGCTGGCAGAGAAGTATGCCCACGGCACGGTGGTGCTCTCGCGCCTGTGTCCGGTGGACTACCACCGCTTCCATTTCCCTGCTGCCGGTGTGCCGGAGGCTCCTGTGCGCATTCCCGGTCCGCTGGCCAGTGTGTCCCCTTACTGCCTGCGCCATAACCTGGCCTGGCTGTGGACAAATAAGCGCGAGCTCACGGTGCTGCACACCGAGGAGCTGGGCGATGTGCTCTGCCTGGCAGTAGGTGCCACGGGTGTGGGGGCCATTTACCAGACCTATGAGCCCGGCAAGTCTGTGGCCAAGGGCGATGAGCACGGCTATTTCGGCTTCGGTGGCTCCACGGTCATGACCTTCTTTGAACCGGGGCGTGTGAAGCTGGCAGAGGATATTGCCGCCAACACGGCCAACTGCATCGAGACCTTTGCCCGCATGGGCGACACGCTGGGCACGGTGGTTTGATGTTGAATGTAGAATTTTGAATGTAGAATGTGTTAAGTCTGGCAGGCTGGCGCCTGCTGGTCAGGGAAATTAATACATTCTGCATGTAGAACCCTACATTACACCATCAGGGCATCGGTTTCTACCTCGGGCTCGGGCCAGATAGCCTCGCGCACCATGAAATCCTCCCACCCGAGCAGCAGCTGCTCGAAGGTGGCGGGGCTCACGTCGAACTGGGTGATGGTGTGGTCTGCTGTGGGGGAGAGGATGAGCTCCACCTTATTGCCCAGGCGTTCCCACTCATCGCAGAACCACTGGCGCATTTCAAAATCGAGCAGGGGGTCGAGCATGCCGTGGGCGCAGAAGAGCGCGGGCAGCTTGCGGCGCAGCAGGGCACAGGGGTTCACGGAGTCCGGCTCGGTCACTTCGGCGGGGATGTTCAGCTGGCGTGCCTCGGGGGCATCTGTATCAATTACTCCGCGGAAAATGGCCACGCAGGCCGGCTGCAGGGGCAGGATGTCCTCCTTTTTGAACTGCCACCACTTCTTTTCGTGAATCATGGGCTGCATGGCGCAGTTCAGCGCCATGAGACCGCCGGCATCTGCCCCGGCTATGGTGATGCGCGCCTGGTCGATGCCGAGCCCGGCAGCGTTGTGGTGCAGCCATTTCCAGGCATCGAGACCATCGCCGATGATATCATTGGCGCTCACGCTGTAGCGGGCGCGGGTGCGGAACTCGGGCAGCAGGCACACGATGCCGCGGTGAGCCAGGTGCATGGCCCAGGAGACAAACTCGGTGCTGTACTCCAGCGACCACATGCCGCCGCTGAAGAACATGACCGCCGGGGCAAAATGCTCAGGCTGGTGCCCCTTGGGCGCAAACATGTGCATGCGCAGCGAGACGCCATCGGCAAAACGCTTCCAGATGAAGGAGGGAGCCTGGTCCAGCATGCGGCGGTACCGGGCTTCTCCCTCGCTGCGGGCGTTGCGTGAAAATGACGTCATAATACGAGCGTAAGTATGCTATTTTCTTGCCAGAAAATCAAGCCTGTTGTAGGTTCTAAATCATATATGAGAGCTATTTTTCTGACAATCTGCCTGTTGGCGGGAGTGATGACCGCCCCGGCTGCTCAGCCTGCCCGCTTTGTGAAGCCCGACCAGCAGGTGGCCCGCGAACTGCTGGAGAGCGTGTACAATACCTGGCGCATCGGCATGGTGCGCAAGAACGAAGCAGCCTGGCGCAGCGCCACTTCCAGGTCGCGCCAGCAGAAGGTCCGCAATCTCATCGTGTCCCAGAAAGGCGATTTCCCCGCCGATTTCTTCCGCAATCAGCCGGAACCGCCCAGCCTGACCAATTTCAAGTATATCGGCACCATTGCCGGCTGCGGTAACCGCACCATGGCTGCCACCTATGTGGGTAAGGTGCAGCTGGGGGATTCGCAGGCTAACGAGACGGCTTTTGTGCTGCTTTTTGTGCTGGATGAGGGCAAATGGAAGTTTGACCAGAGCCGCATGTTCAACCTGAGCCGTCTGCCCGAGGTGAGGGAGCGCCTGCACCGCGGTGATTTGAATGTGCTGGTGGAGCAGGATGGTTTCCATCCCTATGAGTCTCTGCCGGAGGTGCCGGCTGCCTGTGGCCGCCCGCAGCTCATCGGCAAGGTGTTTGTGGATGCTCCCGGTCGCGCCATCGATATGAAGATAAACGGCATTTCGGTGCACGCATTCGATGATGAGCGCCGCGCCGATGTCATTTCCGGCGGCCTGCGTCGCGGGCAGAATACCATCAGCTACACCATCCGCACCCATGAGAAGATGGAACACCCCAGCATGGCTATCGGCCTTTTCGTGATGCCCGAGACTCCGGGTAACCGCCCCGTCTGCGTGTTCGACCACATTCTCGATGCCACCGATACCGCCAAGGGCGGCGAGTTCAGCTTCGAAATCCGCAACGAGAATATCGCCTCCATGAACCCCGCCTACAAGGGCAAGGCTCCGCAGCCTTTCCACGCGGTGCCGCTCAAGGGTAAGCCGGCCAAGGCATCAGGACGTTGATTTATTTCATATCCGTCACGCCGATGCGGTCGAGCAGGTTGAGCTGCTTCATGAGGATATCGGGGCGGAGACGGCCTTTCAGGAGGTCACGGTAGCTTGAGATAAGCTCCGTGGCCTTTTCTGCGCTTTCCTCCAGCAGCTCCAGGCGGAAGCGGCCGAGGCCGCAGCGGCGCATGCCGTCCACATAGCGTGCGGCAGACTGGGCCTGGCCGTTGAACATGGTGTTGCGGCAGCCTTCGTCGCTGCGCAGGTAGTGCATGGCGTGGGTGCGGTCCATGATGCGCACGCGGTGGTGGTCGCAGGGCTGGCCGCAGTCCTTGAAGCTGTGGCCCTGGCTCAGGAAGGTGCAGAACACGCAGTGCTCGGTGTGGAACATGGGGATATGCTGGTGCAGCGTGAGCTCCAGGTCGGGGCCGCAGCCGCAGGCAAGCATATCGGCCAACTGAGCCGCATTCAGGTCGTAGGAAACGGTGAGGAACTGCATACCGAACTCGCGCCACACGGCCACGCTTTCGGGGTTGGCGGTGTTCAGCGAGAAATCGCCTACCATGGGCACGCCCTTGAGGCGGAACCAGTGGGCAGCGCCCAGGTTGCGCACCAGCACGCCATCCGGCTGGGCGGCGGTGATGAACTTGAAGTAGCCAGCCTCGTGCGGCTTCATGATGCGCATGGTGGCAATCCATACTTGGGTGCCGGGGTGCTGCTCGCGCAGCTGGCGGGTGATGGCCTCGTACTGCCGGATATCTTTGAAGTCCAGATAAATGCGCTCGATACCCGCGGCTGCTGCGGCAAATGCCTGCTCCGGCTCGCGGCAGAGCACTGAAAGCTCGGTTTGCGTGGCGGCTGCCAGCGGGGGGAAGGGGCGGCTCCAGCCCTGCCAGGTGACGGAGCTGCGTGTGGATGCGCCGGCCTGCGGAAGTTTCTCTACCAGCTCGCGGCGCATCTTGTTGAGCAGGGAAACGGGCATCATGAGCCCGGATTCCAGCGCATAGCTGCACTTGCCCAGCGTGAAGCCTGTGCCGCCCAGTCGGCTGAACTGAGCCTCGATGACCTCGGGCGTGAGCGCGCGCTTCTCTGCCGGCTCGAGCGGCTGGCCGCTGCCCACGGTGACGCCGCGGCAGGTAGCAGTGAGCTGGCCGCCGAGGCGGCCTTCGAAATGAATGCTGAGGCTTTCACCCGGTGTGGTGGCGGCGTGGCGCTCGAAGTTGCACCAAGTGGAATGCAGGTATTTATCGAGCGCGGGGTCGGCGGTTTTCCAGAGCAGCTGGCCGGGGCGCACGAAGCGCCAGTCGATGCGGCTGCCTTTGCCGTGGAAGAAGAGACGTGCGCCCTGCACGCGCCAGATGCGGCCACCCTGTTCCTCGTTGCGGTCCTGCCCGGCATCAATCACAAAACCATCGCCCGGGGCGATGGGCAGGGCAGGGGAGCCGGCCAGCTCTACCCAGCCTTCGCCGCAGCGTACGATGCGGCCGGCCAGTGCGCCGCGCTTCTTGCCGAAGCGGCCATGGGTAAGCAGTGGGTGGTCGGTGCCATCCAGCCAGCCGGTGGAGAACCCGCGGGAGAATGCCATCTGCATGGCATAAAGGTCATTTGCCCGGCGGGGAGCAGGTACAGGTCCGCCCTCCAGCGCGGCATCGATGGCCCGGCGGTAGGCGCGAGTGGTGGCAGCCACGTATTCCGGACTCTTGAGTCGGCCTTCAATCTTGAAGCTGTGCACGCCTGCGGCAATCATCTGCGGTACGCGGTCGAGGGCGCAGAGGTCCTGGGGGGAGAAAATGTAGCGGCGCTCGCCAAGGTCGCGCAGACGGCCATCGACCTCGAGCTTGTAAGGCATACGGCAGGCCTGTGCGCATTCGCCGCGGTTGGCGCTGCGCTGGCCCAGGGTTTCGCTGGTGAGGCACTGGCCGGAGTAAGCCACGCAGAGGGCGCCGTGGCAGAATACCTCAATGGGCTTGGTGGTGGCTTTGGCACAGGCTTCGATTTCGCGCAGCGAGAGCTCGCGCGAGAGCACAATCTGCTGCGGGTCGAAGAGCTCATCCACCAGACGCACCGCTTCGGGGCTGCTCACCGTCATCTGGGTGGAGATGTGGAGCTCAATGCTCCAGCGGCCGGCCTTGCGGTGTCCGGCAATGAGGGCGGCAAGTCCCATATCCTGCACAATAACGCCATCCACCCCGGCGGCATCGAGTGCATCGAGATAGGCTACGGCCTGTTCGAACTCAGCGGGGAAGATGAGCACGTTCATGGTCACATAGCCGCGCACTCCGTGGCTATGCAGGAAGGGCATGAGGGCGCCCAGGTCCTCGCGGGTGAAATTGTCAGCCCGCATGCGGGCGTTGAACTGATCCAGCCCGAAGTAGATGGCATCGGCCCCGTTGGCTACGGCGGCGCGCACGCAGTCCCAGTTGCCGGCGGGGGCGAGTACTTCAGGCTTTCGGTTCATGAGTGTGGCGTGGTGGTTCAGGCCATGCTGCGGATGCGGGCGCGCTCAAAATCTGCCGGGCAGATGGTCACGTTCACCTTGTCACCGGGCTTGATAACCTCGAGCAAGTGGGCTTCCTTGCGCTGCACAAAGGCCACCGTTGCCTTGCCATTGGGAAGGGTGGCGTGAAAAGCCGTGGGGGCGAAGCGCTCGCTGATGGTGCAGACGCAGTCGATGTACTGAGAGGGGTATTGCTGCTGGCTCATGGGGATAATCAGAAAAGGGAACGAAGGAGGCCGGAGGCGGTGTTGATGAGGTCGGCCGGGGTGGATTGCTTTTCGCTGTCGGGCGAGGATTCGGAATCGGGGTCGCCTTTAGCGGGTTGGCGCAGCAGCTCGTTGAGAATAGCGGCTGCGTTGTTGGTGGGCAGGTTCTTGAGCATCTGCCCCAGATTCTGCCCGGCCAGTGTGGCGATGCGCACGCTCAGGTCTTCCTCCGGGTGATCGATGGTGCCGCTGAGGTTCATGTTGACCCACACATAACCGGGTTCCTCACCATGGGCGGTGAAGAGTTTGGCTGCAATAGCCTCGTGTGCCACCAGCTCGCCGCCGAGCATCTTCTGCGGCAGTCCGATGGTGAGAGTGCCGCTGAGGCGGCGGTCGGTGCCGATGAGCACATGCCCGTGCACGATGAGTGAGCCGTCCTTGGCGCGGAGATTGATTTTGTCGAAAAGCCAGGCATTCTGGAGCTTATCGGAATTGAAGGGGAAAAGAATCTGGCAGTCGGCCTTTTCCAGTTCAATGCTGCGGTAGGGGTAGGTGTTGCCCACGGGGAGCTGGGAGAGGAAGGGAAGTCCCTCAAGTGTACCATTCTGCACGGAGATGGAACCCGTGCCCGTGCTTACCTGGCTGTCTTTGCCGGTGAGAAGCAGACGGCCATAAAGCTCACCATGGAAACGCTTCTTCCAGTCATCGGAAAGGAGACGGTGGATGTTACCCTTGTTCACCTGCATGTCGGTGCTCCAGGCATTCTGCTTCAAGTCATAGTGCGCCTTGACCCGCAGCTCGCCGGGGGTGAGCATGAGGCTGCTGTCGGTGAGGTCGATTTCACGGGGCGTATAGATGACTGTGGCCGATTTGACGCTCGAGTCGCGCAGGTAGGAGAACGGGCTGTGAAGGCGGGCGCTTTCGATGTTCAGCTGCCAGGCTTCCGGGGCAATCTTCGGGGCCGGGGTGGCAGTAACGCTGGCGCTGAGTAGCTGGTATTTCGCGTTGTTGCGGGTCAGGTGCAGGTTGGCATCGCGGCATTCGAGAAGCTCCAGCTCGAAATCCTGCTTGTCCAGTTTGCTGGCTTCCCTGGTAGTGCGTTTCTTTTTAGCGCTGCCTTTCTTCTGCTTTCCGGATGTGGCCTTCTTAGTGCCGGGCAGGGCGGGGAGGGCAGAAGTCTTGCTGCCATCGGTATTGATGGCGAGGGTGGCTTCCTCCATGGTCAGTTTGTAGAGATGGAGCTTACGGCTGAACAGGGCAGTACGGTTCACCTCGGCGCTGATGCCTGTGGCCCTGGCCTGTTCCACCTGGCGCATGCCGGAAATGGTAATGCCTTCGTTGGAAATACGGTTGCCGTTGATGTGGAAATTGCCGGCCACTTCGACCTGGCGGGCTCCGGAAGCGCTGCGCAGGGTGTCGGCTACCGTCTGGCGGAATGTATCTCCCTGCAGATAGGAAAGGAGCTGGTAATAGCCGACCACCAGGGCGATGGTGATGAGAACTACGCCGGCCAGAGCGAAAATAACGATGCGGTGCAGCAGTGAGTTGCCTGCTCCTTTTCCGCGTGCTGAAAATAGTCTTCCTCTGCTGTGCCGTGCCATACCCCGGCTTTTATATCAGTCTGTACTGCGTTTTTCAAGTGTTTAATCATGAGATGCGCGGGAAAAGTGCCGGCTTTATGAATTTTTTATTGACTAATTCCATTGAATTTGTTTGAATACGCATCGGAATCAATCAACCATATTCTGATTTATGAAATTCACCACTCTTCTCGTTTCCGTTGCCTGCGCTGTTGCTTTCAGCTCCTGCTGCTGCCAGACTCAGTCCATGCCCAAGCTTCGCGCTATGCCCAAGAACCTTGTGCCCGAGGAGCAGCCTGTGCAGCCCGGCACTATCGCTACTCAGCCCACGGAGCCTGTGAAGGTGCTCGGCACCACGGGTAAGTAAGGATTTCTTCCAAGCTTTTTCAGGACCGCCGGTGGTAAAAATCCCCGGCGGCCTTTTTGTTGCTCTTGTCAGATGGGGCGTTTTGTGTTAGCCTAGGCCGCATGAAACGCTTTATCCTTACTTCGATTCTGCTGTGCAGTGGGTTGGCATCGTGCTCGCAGGTATACACGCATGCGCGCCCGCACGATGTGGTAAAAACTGTGCCGACTGCTTCTGCACCGGCTGCCCGCAATGTGGTTCTGATGATTGGCGATGGTATGGGCTCTGAACATGTGTGGGCTGCCTGGCTGAGCAATCACGGCCAGCTGAATATCACTTCGCTTCCTGTCACGGGCTTTTCCATTACAACGTCGGCCTCGCATACGGTGACTGATTCCGCCGCCGGTGGCACGGCAATTGCCTGCGGGTGCAAGGCTATCAATGGCCAGCTGGGGCTCGATGCCAAGGGAAACCCCGTGGATTCGCTGGCGGTGCACATGCGCCGCGCCGGAAAAAGCACGGGTATAGTGGTGACTAAATCAGTGACGGATGCTACACCTGCGGCTTTTTATGCGCACGAGAAGAGCCGTAAAAACACCTCGGCCATAGCTGCTCAGCTGGTGGAGGCCGGGTTCGATGTGGTGGCCGGCGGCGGAGCAGGTGATTTCACCGCTGAGCAGAAGGAAAAACTGGAGAAGAGCTGCCGCTGGCTGGAGCTGGCAGCCTCCGGAAATTGCGCGACGGTAAGCGGACGTGGCGACTGGATGCCCAAAGCCGTGGAGCGCGCGCTGGATGAACTGCAGGATGACCCGGATGGCCTGTTCCTGATGGTGGAGGGGTCGAAGATTGATACGGAGGCCCACGTCAATAATCTGCCCGAAGTGGTGCAGGAAACGCTGGATTTCGATAAGTGCGTGGGTGTGGTGCTCGAATGGATGAAGAAGCACCCCGATACCCTGCTTGTGGTGACGGCGGATCACCAGACGGGCGGCCTCAGCCTGAAGGACGGTGATAAGGAAAAAGGTGAGGTGAAAGGGCACTTCAGCACGTTTAATCATAGCGGTGTGAGCGTGCCCGTATACGCCACCGGAGTGGGGGCTTCTGCTTTCACCGGGGTGATGGATAACACGGAGCTTGCTCCTCGCATTCGGCAGGCGGCCGGGCTCCTTACGTCGAAAAAGTAAGAATTTTTTCAGGAAAAATCCAAGAAATTCGAATTCATGCTTGCTAAGTTGTAAGAATGTGATTAAATAAGGAAGTCAATTCTGCATACCAATCTTATGAAATCTACGATTACTCGTTTCAGCGTTCGTGCACTGTCCCTGCTGACAGCTGCAATGATTACTCTCCCCGGCTTTGTGCTTGCACAGGAGGAAGGTGAAGCCGCCGCCAAGCAGACCAACATGCTCCAGAAGTGGGTTATTGATGGTGGCTGGACCATGATTCCGCTGGTGATTCTGTTCTTCCTCACCATCATGCTGGTGGTGTATGTTGCCATGCAGCTCAACAAGAAGAACTTTGCTCCCGCCGCTCTGCGCGACGAACTCGTGGGTCTCATGGGCGAGTGCCGCGTGCAGTCCGCCATCAAGCTGGCTGCTGAGAGCCCGACCTACCTTGGCCGCCTCGTGGCTTATGCCCTGCCGAATGTGGATGCCAATCGTCCCGAAGACCTGGGCAAGGATGCTGTGTCCGACGCTGTGGCTGATTTCACCGCCAACGAGCGCCCCGCTCTGATGCGCTACGTGGACCTCATCGCCCTTTCCGGTTCCACCGCTCCGACCATCGGTCTGTTCGGTACCATTCAGGGTATGGTGGAAGCCTTCGCCGTGCTGGCTGAAACCGGTCAGGCTGACCCGACCACGCTTGCAGGCTCCATCTCCGTGGCACTTCTTACCACCTTCTGGGGTCTGATTATCTCCCTTATCGCTCTGCCCACCTTCTACTTCCAGAACAAGCTGGCCAAGGCTCGCGAGGCCGAGTGCGTCGGCGCTGTTGAGGATATGATGAATGCCGCCATCAACACGCTGAATGGTGAGGCTATGCTTGCCCGTATCCCCGAAGGTTTCGGTGGCGATGATGAAGCCGAAGAATCCGACGAGGAGTACGAGGAAGAAGAGGGTGAAGAAGAGGAGGAAGCCTGATTCCTCCCGCATTCCGGGCCGGTCCTGATACGGTAACGAGTAGTACAGGGCCGGCGTAACCTCGAGAACCCAGTCATACATTATTATGGCAAAGAAGAAAAGAGCTCCTGAAGAAGATACGAAGGCAGAGCTGAACATGTCGTCCATGATGGACGCCTGCTTCCTTCTGATTATTTTCTTCGTGGTGAACGCTTCGCAGATTACCGTGGCCAAGGACCCCTGCGTCAAGATGCCCAATGCGGTGACCTGCTCTGACATGAAGGACGCCAACGGTTGCGTGGTGGTGAACGTGTTCCCCGACATTGAGAAGATGGATGCCCGCACGGCTGCCAAGTTCGGCCAGAGCTATGCTCCCGGTACCATCTGGAGCGTGTCCGACGGTGCCAAGACCATCGGCTACCGCCAGGAGCAGACCCAGGACCTGACCGATTACATCACGAAGCAGGTGGAAATGTGGAAGGCCAAGAACATGGACCCCGCCATGATTCGCCTCTATGTGCGCGGTGACAAGGACACTCCGTGGGAGCGCTCCGCCACTGTTATCCGCTGCGCTGCTTCCGCCGGTCTGAGCAATGTTGTGTTCGGTACGCTTCCCGCCAGAGGCTAATTCAACCCCAAACCCAGGAAAGATTTAATTATGGCAAGACGCAAACAACGCGAGGCCGAGCCCGAGGAGGAGCCGCAGATGAACATGTCGTCCATGATGGACGCTTGCTTCCTTCTCCTTATTTACTTCATCGTGGCCACCTCTCTGGTGAGTGAGAAGCGCCTGAGCGTTTCTCTGCCCGGTCAGCCTTCCGGCAGCGGCACGCCGCCTCCCCTGGAACCCGGCCGAGTGAAGGTGGAAGCCTCCGGTGCTGTTTACTGGAATGGCGACATGCCCATGGGCGGCGCCATGAACCCGATGCTCGACCCCCGCACGCCGGAATACCGCGAAGAGCGTGAGCTGCGCGAGCTGGTGGAAGCTCTCAAGAACCTGGCAGAACAGGCCAAGGCTGCAGACACGAACCCCATCGTTATGGTGGAAGGTGCCCCCGCCACACCGCATCAGCGTATTGTGGACGTGATGGCCGCCCTCTCTGAGGCCGGTATCAGCACGGTGGGTCTGAACACCTCCGCCACGGAATAATTCCTGATTCCGGGCTCAGAAGGGGAGCGTGGCGGAAATATCATCCGCAGGCTCCCCTTCTTTGTCCCGACACAAGACAGATTTCTTAACAAACTTACTAGACATTTTATGAATACTTATACCACAGCATTATCTGTGATGGCCGCCCTGGCATTTTCGATGCCGATGGTGTGTCAGGCTCAGGACCCGCTGTCGTCGCTGACCAAGGTCAAGGCTCTGACCAAGGCCGGCAAGACTGCCGAGGCCGTGCAGCTCTGCGATGCGGTTATCAAGCGCTTCAGTGGCAATGGTGCAACTGCCCGTCAGTTTGCCTATGTGCTGCCGTTCTACGCCTGGGAAAAGGGCGTGAGCTATTTCAAGGCCGGTGATTACGAGAACGCCTACAATGCATTCAAGGCATTCAAGGATGAGCCGCGCTGGAAGCAGCCTGCTCTGCTTTCCAAGGCTAAGGAAAGCATCAAGGGTCAGCCCGAGGCTTATGAACCCTACTTCACCTATGCTCTGTTTCAGATGGCCAACTGCCGCTACAAGCAGGGTGTGGGCGTGGAAGGTAAGGTGCCCGGCGACAAGAGCAAGTTCAACGATGCCATTGCTCACTTCGAGGAATACCTCGGCCTGATTCAGAAGGGCAAGGTGAGCAACACCGAGAAGAAGCTCAAGGTGGAAGGTCAGATTTGCTTCATCCTGGTGCAGGCATATATCCTCAAGGAGAATCCCGATTTCAAGAAGGCCGCCGACTATCTGGAAATGAGCCGCAAGGTGAAGGGCCGTGTGCCTGATGATATGGCCATGGAAGGTCTGAACACCATCGTGAACGTGGCTATCTCCAACCCCGAGAACGTGGGTTGGGTGTACAAGCTCATTGATTCCAGCCGCGCCAGCTATAATCTGGATCCCGCCCGTGCAGCCCGCAACTCCAGCAAGTTCTACAACCTGGGTCAGCGTGCCTACAAGGTGATGGATGCCAGCCTGCGCGAAGGTAAGAATGACCAGGCTATCGAAGCCGCCCGCACGGCCAACGAGCTGTTCGGCCTGGTGACCGATATTCCCGCAGCCCGCGCTGCTCTGGCCGCCCACGTCAAGGCTGTGGCCGCTTCTCCCAAGAACCTGCCGGGTGTCAGCCTTTCCGGTAAGCAGGCCAAGGCACTGACCGCCAGCTACAAGAAGCTCGACGACAACGGCACGCTGTTCGACGGCTTCTCCGTGCTTTCCTCCTCCACTATTGCCAAGGATATGGGCTCCAACCGCCTGGCCAAGGGTGGCTTCCAGCTGCTGTATGACCGCTACGGCAAGCTCGCCATGCCCGGCAAGGGCGAAGGTGCCGAGGCTCGTCCCCTGCGCAACACGGTTATCATGCAGCTGGGTGCTCTCTGCCGCCTGACCGGTGATGATGACAACGGTCTGAAGTACGAGAAGATGCTCGAAGGCGAGGATATGGGCGACCAGACCAAGGTGCTGGTGTTCCAGAAGATGAGCCGCGCCGTGTCCGACAAGGACTGGGCTGCTGTGATTCCCAGCGCCGAGGAAGTCATCCAGATGTACGCTGATGACAAGACCAACAAGCTGTACCTGACCGCCCGCTACATGCTGGTGGCCTCTCACTACCAGCTGGGTGATTACGCCAAGACCGTGGAGACAGCCCGTGCACTGCTCGACAGTGCTGAGATGAAGGCATCCGATACCAAGAATGGCCTCAAGCCTGCCGAAGCTGCTACCTACGACAACCAGGTGTTCTACTTCCTGTTTGATTCCTACGTACGCCAGGCTGCTCAGGATCCGACCATGCGCGAGAAGGCCGTGGCTCTGTTCGATGAGTATGCCGCTAAGTACAACACGACAGACCTGGCCGAGGCTCCGCTGTGCGACAAGCTGCACTACGCCGCCGTTGCTCAGCTCAAGTACCTCTACGAGCATGCCAAGGACGACAAGACCGCCGATGCTTATCGCGACCGCGCCCTGCAGCTTTGCGACCACGTGGCTGCTTCCTGGCCGAAGAGCGATGTGTATCCCACCACGGAACTGCTTGCCGGCGGTATGCTGCTCAACCACTCCGACGAGGCTAAGAAGCCCACTGCCCTGGGCCGCCTCGAAAACGCCTGCAATGCCGGTCTGGAGCTCAAGACGGACAGTGGCCGCGGCACAGCTGCCAATGCTCTGTTCTGGCTGGCTACCTACACCTCCGAGTACCCCGCCGAGGGCGAGAGCGAGGAGGCTGTGAAGGCCCGCTGCCGCGCCTATGCTGACCGCTTCTGGGCTGAGGGTGACGCCGAGGGTGAGACCTTCGCCCTGCCGACGGCAGCCCTGTACCTGAACATGATTAAGGACAAGGATGACTTCGCTGTGGTCATCAAGCGCGTGCAGGACACCATTGCACGCGAAGCCAACTACATGTTCAAGAACAACAAGGCCGATGCCGAACTGGAAAAGACCATCAATACCTACGTGAAGTCCTATGTGGACGGTAACAAGTCTTACCTCGGCAAGGCTCTCACGCTGCAGGAGAAGACGGCTCACTTCACCAGCTTCCCCGGCATTGATCCGAACGACAAGTACACCAACGCTATCTTCCGCATGGCTCAGATTAACTCCATGTACGAAGAGCTGGGTACACTGAAGGATGACAAGGCCGCTTCCGAGAAGCTCGAGGAAGAGATTATGCAGGAGTTCCGCTCCATGACGTCTACCTACAAGCCGGAGGACCTCACGAACTACATCTGCGTGCAGGTGGGTGACTTCCTGGTGCGCTATGTGTCCAAGTTCCCTGATCCCACCGCCCGTGTGGAAGAACTTGCCCAGGCTGAGGCATACTACAACGCCGTTATCGAGCGCCAGACCGACCTGGTGGGCGATGCTGAGCTGGGTCTGGCCAACGCCTTGTCCTTCTCCAAGGATTCTGCCAAGCAGGCCAAGGCTGCTGAGCTGTACACGAAGGTATCTGCCAACCCGGATCCCGCCGTTTCCGGTCCCGCTCTGGTGGGTCTCACCAAGCTGCACCTGCGCACCGGCGACAGCGCCTCTGCCATTCAGACCACGACCAAGTACTTGCGCAACAAGCAGAACCAGCGTGACCGCATGGATATGATGCTGATGCAGGGCGAGGCCTACGTGGCTGCCAATGACACGAAGAACGCTCTGCTTGCCTACATGAACCTGTTCAACCAGCATAAGGGTAAGGTTCTGTACTCCGCCAGAGCTTGCCAGGCCATCATGGAAATCTTCTGGAAGCGCAACAACCCTGTCCAGGGTGACCGCCTGCAGAAGGGCTTCCAGAACTCCGACCGCTGGACGGCCTGGAATACCGGTGTGCTGTATGTGGAACTCATCCGTCGCAGTGGTGTGGAAGCCAAGCTGGCTGCCGAGGAACGCGACGAGTTCAACAAGGTGGTTTCCATGGTGCACAACTATGGCACAGACCCCGCTGTGATGAAGGAAGACAAGGATAATAAGGCATTCAAGAATGCCGTTCAGAGCAGCAAGAAGAAGTAATATTAACCCCCTATTTTTCATCACATGAAACCGTTAAAGTATATTGGTCTGGCTCTGGCCGCTTTCTCCTGTGCTCAGCTTGCTGTGGCACAGGAAGCCCCGAAGCTGCAGGCTTACGTGGTGGTGCCGGGCTCCAAGAAGGTGGAGGCCCTCAAGATTGAGCGTGGCGATGGCAACGGTGCCTTCTTCTACCTGCAGAAGGGTACTGACCAGCTGCTGTCTGCTCCGGCTTCTTCCTGCAAGGTGTTCTACCTGGTGCCGCCGGCTGAAATGACCAGCGCGCTGAATGACTACTACGGTGGCGAAACTGCCGATGCCCGCAAGGCCTTTGCATCCATCAAGAAGAAGTATGCCGCCTTTGCCGGTCTGCCCGGTTCTCCTGCCACGCAGGCTGCTCTCAATGAGATGACCTGCGCTGCCCGCATGTGCGACCTGCCTGCCGTGAAGACCCTGGCTGCCGAAATCCCCGGCGCCAAGGCTCTGAATGCCTGCGAAACCGCCCGCGTAGCCGCCGCCAAGGTGCTGGGTGAATCCGGCGATACGCCCGATGCCCAGGCTAAGGTGAAGGCTGCCATCGACGAGCTCAGCAAGGACAAGGCAACCCTGCGCAACATGGATACCGAGAGCTACGGCTGGCTGTGCTACGCCGAGGCCCGCGCCATGGCTGCCCAGATTCCTGCCGACCAGCTTGCCGCTACCATCGCTGCCGACAAGGCCAAGATTGCCAGCGAGGCTGTGGACAAGTACTGCCAGGCTGTGATGTCCATGCACGGTGCTCATAAGGGCATGCCCGCCGATGCACTGAACCGCGCCATGACCATCCTGTGGGCCATGCCGGGTGTGAAGGACGAGGCCGCCAAGGCTGCCAAGCCCATGGACAAGAAGGCCTGGGCCAAGGCCAACGCAGACTTCCGCGAGGCTGTGGCTATGGCTCACTACCTCAAGACCCTGTATCCGCCGTCTGCCAAGGAGCCTAATGCTCTGGCCGACCAGCTGGACGCCTACTACTGCAACGCCCTGGAGGGTGTGAAGAAGGGCGGCGAGTAAAGGAGCTTGCTTAATTATTTATCCGCGGGGCTCACGCAGCCCCGCGGATTTCGCTTTTACTGGATTTAACTTTTGACTTTTTCTGATTCATTATGGTAGATATGCTGGTCAGGCTTTATGCCCTGCCGGAAGGTGCCCCGCTCCGCTCGGGGCTGGCAGAGCAGGGGGTGCTGGTGCGCCCCTGCCGCCCGTTTGAGATGCACGCGGTCGAGGAGTGGATAGCCCGCACGTTCAGCACACGCTGGGTGAGCGAGTTTCAGGTGGCTATGTCCCACCAGCCCTGCGGATGCATCATTGCCACGCGGGATAAGCAGGTGGTCGGCTTTGCCTGTTTCGATGCCACGGCCCGCGGCTTCATCGGCCCCATGGGGGTGGACCCGGAGCTGCGTCAGGGTGGGGTAGGCAAGGCACTGCTGGTGACTGCGCTGGAGCAGATGCGTGCCATGGGCTATGCCTATGCCGTCATCGGCGGCACCGGTCCGCAGGAATTCTACGCCCGCACGGTGGGGGCCACGGTCATCGAAGGCTCCGACCCCGGCTTTTACGCTGATATACTTCCTGAGCCCGGCAGATGATGCGAGAACGCGGTGTAAATTTGCTCTCAATGTTAGAATTCGAGTCTGACACCGCTCTGAAATTGAACTTAGTTTGCCTGCAACCTGAAAAATCAACTATTTTTTCCTGAATCATGATTCTTTACCTTGACAGGCGACAGAAATCCTGATAACTTTTGGAACGTAGATTATCTTATTCCCTCCATGAAACGTTTTCTCCTCATCCCCTCCTGCGCCCTGCTGGCTTTTGGCATGCTCACTTCTTGCCAGAAAGAAGACAAGACTGCCCAGCAGCTGGCTGAAGAACTGACTGCAGAATTGCAGAAAGTGACCGATTACAAGACCGCAGAGGCTGTTGCTCCCCGTGTGGAGGCTCTTAACAAGCGCTTCCAGAATGCCAGCGTGCGTGTGTTCAGTGCAGATGCTAATGCTCTGGCTGCCAGCAATGCCGGTGCCTACACTGATGCTGTGAGCCGACTGCTGCGCGAAATGGGTCGTGTGCAGGCCGGCAAGCCTGTGACCGCTTCCGATGGTGAGGTGGACGACGCTTCTCTGGTGGCTGCTGTGGGCGTGGGTGCCGGTGCTCCCGTGACCGCTACTCCTCAGGAACAGTTCGCCAAGGGTCAGATGTACATTTACAACTCCAGCTCTGAGTCCAACAACAACCCGCCCGCTCTGCCTGAGTACTACGGCTCTGATAAGCTGGCCGCCGCTCTCTCTTACGTGGCTTCCACTTCCGACAACGGTGCTTTCAAGTTCGCTTCCGAGGAAGATGTGCCCGCTATTCCCGAGGCTGTTGAAGTAGAGGCTGCCCCCGTGCCCTCCATGACCGATGCTCCTGCCGCTGAGGAAGATGCCGAGCCTGCTCCTGCCGCCGACGAAGAGCCCGCAGCAGATGAGGAACCCGTTGCCGCTGACGAAGAACCCGCAGCTGACGAGGAGCCGGTTGCCGCTGACGAAGAACCCGCAGCTGACGAAGAACCCGCAGCTGACGAGGAGCCGGTTGCTGCTGACGAAGAGCCTGCCGCTGACGAGGAGCCTGCTCCTGCCGATGATGCCATGGAGACCGACGACGCAGCCGGTGATGTGGATCTTGGCGGTGAGGAAGACCTGGGCGCCGAGGAAGATATCGAGCTCGAGCTCTAATTGAATACCCCTTTCACCTTGATTATCACGTTTTGATGATGCCCGCCGCAGTTCTCTGAAAAAGAGGACTGCGGCGTTTGTTTTCTGAAAGTTATGCCCCGTCTCCTGTTTACATGTGCGTATGATGGCCTGCCGTATTGCGGCTGGCAGAGCCAGCGCGGCGGCGCCTCAGTGCAGGATACAATAGAGGAAGCCGCAGCGAGGATTCTGCGTGAGCCGCTGCGCATCTCTGCAAGCGGGCGCACGGATGCCGGGGTGCACGCGCATGCGCAGTGCTTTCATGCCGATGTGCCCGATACCTGCCGCATGAGCCCCGATAACTGGCGCGCGGCGCTGAATGCGCATCTGCCGGCCAGTATCCGCATTCTGGAGGTGCAGGCAGTGGATGCTTCGTTCCATGCTCGTTTTTCTGCGGTGGGGAAGGAGTACGAATACCTCATCTGTACCTCGGCGGTGTTGTCGCCGTTTTTGCATGAGCGTGCCTGGCATCTGCCGCATGAGTTCGATGTAGATTTGCTGGAGCAGGCGCTGCGCTGCTACGAAGGGGAACACGATTTCCGCCGATTTGCGGCAAATCGTGGCAATGAACCGGAAAATCCGCCTGCTGATTTCTACCTGCGCACTATATACAGCGCCACGCTGCAACGCGAGGGCGATTTGCTACGCCTGCGCCTGCATGGCAACGGCTTCATGTACCGCATGGTGCGCCTGCTGGTGGGTACGGCTCACCAGGTGGCACGCGGGCGCATGAGCCTGGATGCGCTGCGTGGCATGCTGGAAAATCCCCATGGTGACAAGACTCGCTATTGTGCTCCTGCCGGTGGGCTGTACCTGCGCCACGTGTTTTACGCATGAAAAAAATGCCCCCGCTGCCGCACAGGGCAGGGGGGCATAGGGTGATTATCCGCGCGGATTAGTTCTGCTCAGGCTGAACCGGGCCCGGGTTTTTCATGCAGCAAGGCTTGTTGTCCTTCTTGTCCTTGCATTTCTTCTCCCAGAGTTCCTTGGCCATCTCCTTGTATTTCTTGACCATTTCGGGGTTCTTTTCTACTCCCTTACCTTCGGCATACATGTGCGCGAGCGCGAGGCAGGCGCTGATGCTGCCGTCGGCGGCTGCTTTTTCAAGGCCGGGCAGGGATTTCTTGTACCATTCCGAGGCTTTATCTGCGTCGGGCGCGGTGTTGTCATCGCCGGCTTCTGTGAGGTAAGCTACGGTGTATTGGGCAATGGGATCGCCATTGGCGGCCTCCAAGGTCACGGTTTCGATGTCGAGCCAGGCCTGTTCACCGCACTGAATTCCCTTGTCGCTCTTGGTGCAGGGGGATTTGCAGTTGTTGTCCTTGCAGCAGCACTTGCAGGCGGGTGTTTCGGTCTTGGCGGGCTCATCTGCCTGAGCCCAGGGGGCCAGTCCCAGCAGAACTGCGGCGGTTGTGATTGCGAATTTCTTCATAGGACCTCATGTTGCACCCAACTTTTCCCTATTTCAACCCAACTTTCCACCTGTTTCCGGCAAAATTTGCTAGAAATTCGCCGAATTTTTACTTTTTTGCAAAAAAAATAGAAATAATCATTGACTTGGGGCGCGAGTTCGATTATACTCGCCCCGCTTTCACGTCTCACCCCTGTGGGACGCCCGGAGTCAAGTCGCTTCTGTAGCTCAGTGGTAGAGCGCATCCTTGGTAAGGATGAGGTCGCGGGTTCAAATCCCGCCAGAAGCTTTTTGATTTCTTGCAAGAATAGCAGCTCTAACTTAAAATAAAATTATGGCCAAAGAATCATTCCAGCGCACCAAGCCCCACGTGAACGTGGGTACGATCGGTCACGTTGACCATGGCAAGACTTCCCTCACCGCTGCAATTACCAAGGTTCTTGCAGATCGCGGTATGGCTGAAGCCCGTGCTTACGATCAGATCGACGGCGCCCCCGAGGAACGCGAGCGTGGTATTACCATTTCTACCGCTCACGTTGAGTACGAGACCGAGTCCCGCCACTATGCTCACGTGGACTGCCCCGGTCACGCTGACTACGTTAAGAACATGATCACTGGTGCTGCCCAGATGGACGGCGCTATCCTTGTGGTTTCCGCCGCTGACGGCCCCATGCCGCAGACCCGCGAGCACATCCTGCTTGCTCGTCAGGTGGGCGTGCCCTACATCGTGGTGTTCATGAACAAGATGGACCTTGCTGACCCCGAACTCGCCGAGCTCGTGGAGATGGAGATCCGTGAGCTTCTTTCCTCCTACGACTTCCCGGGTGACGACCTGCCCATCGTGATGGGTTCCGCCGTGAAGGCTCTGGAGGGTGACGCTGAGTACACCCAGAAGATTCTCGACCTCATGGATGCTGTGGATGCCTACATCCCCACTCCTGAGCGTCCGACTGAGAAGCCCTTCCTGATGCCCGTGGAGGACGTGTTCTCCATCTCCGGCCGTGGTACTGTGGCTACCGGTCGTATCGAGCGTGGTATCATCAACAAGATGGAGGAAGTTGAAATCGTGGGTATCAAGCCCACCGTGAAGACCTCCGTGACCGACATCGAAATGTTCCGCAAGCTCCTCGACAAGGGTGAAGCTGGTGATAACGTGGGCGTGCTGCTCCGCGGTATCAAGAAGGAAGACATCGTGCGTGGTCAGGTGATCGCCAAGCCCGGTTCCGTGACTCCCCACACCGACTTCGAGGCAGCCGTTTACGTGCTGACCAAGGAAGAAGGTGGCCGTCACACCCCGTTCTTCAACAACTACCGCCCGCAGTTCTACTTCCGTACGACGGACGTGACCGGTAGCGTGACTCTGCCCGAGGGTACCGAAATGGTGATGCCCGGCGACAACGTGACCATCACTGTTCAGCTCATCACTCCGGTGGCCATGGAAGAGGGTATGCGTTTCGCTATCCGCGAAGGTGGTCGCACCGTTGGCGCCGGTAAGGTTGCCAGCATCAAGGCCTAAGTTGCCTTCACGAAAACTTAAAATTGGGTGACCGTCCCACCAGAGGACGGCACCTCGGCCGGGGGAGATGGCCGATTGGTCATCTCCCCTGACTGGCCGGAACAAGACAGAGCAAGGTTATAGGGTATTAGCTCAATTGGTAGAGCAGCGGTCTCCAAAACCGCGTGTTGGGAGTTCGAGTCTCTCATACCCTGCCAGCCTTCCTCTTTTTTTTTCTCAAAAAATCTCCCCCATCTCACGATAGACCATGTTCCGCAAGATTTCCCAATATATTTCTGCTGTAAAGGGCGAGCTCAAGAAGTGCTCCTGGCCCTGGGAGAGCGACCCGAAGATTACCGGGTTCAAGAAGTTCCGTGAGCTGTCCGGGTCGACGGTTGTGGTGCTGGTAGCCATGGTGCTGCTCGGCGCCTATGTTGCATTCTTTGATTATGTGCTCTCTGCGGTAGTGACCCGCGCGATTGAGCTGCTTTCCTGATACTGAGGAATCTTTCCCTTTCTACACACTTATATGTCCCGCCCCTACGATCGTAAGTCCGGAACGGTGCGCGTAACCCCTGAGCCGAAGGACCAGTGGTACGTGCTTCATGTGCTTTCTAATAAGGAGGATCGCACGGTGGAAAACCTCAACCGCCTGTTCAAGGAGGATGAGGAAATGAACGCCCTGCTGCAGAGCGCCCCCCTGGTGCCCAAGGAAAAGGTAGAAGATGTGCGCAACGGCAAGAAGTACGTTGTGAACCGCAAGCTCTACCCTGGCTATGTGTACCTGAACTTCGCTCTGCGCCGCCCCGATGGTTCGCTGAACAACGAAGCCTGGTACAAGATTCAGGCTGTTGATGGCGTCATCAGCTTCGCCTGCGGCCGCAACAAGGAGCCGCTCCCCATGTCCAAGAAGGATGTGACCGAACTCATGGCCGAGGTAGAGCGCCGCAGTGGTGCCGCCCGCCCGAAGGTTTCCTTCACCGTGGGTGAGGAAGTGGTGGTGCTCGACGGTGCCTTCCAGGGCGAGCACGGCATCGTGGAAATGGTGGACACCGAGCGCGGTCGTCTCCGCGTGGGTGTGACCATGTTCGGCCGCTCCAACCCGCTGGATCTTTCCTACGCACAGGTGAGCCTTGTACCCGATGACGAAAAGGGCAAGAACCTGTAATTCGACAATCTTCCCGCCGCAGGGAGCCGGCATCCGCCGGTAAATGCGGCAAACCCAAAATAACACAACCATGGCAAAAGAAGTAGTTAAAATCATTAAGCTGCAGATTCCTGCCGGCGCTGCGAACCCCTCGCCGCCCGTGGGTCCTGCTCTTGGTCAGGCCGGTGTTAACATCATGGGCTTCTGCAAAGAGTTCAACGCAAAGACTCAGAAGCAGGCCGGCGATGTTCTCCCCGTCGTGATCACCGTGTACAAGGACAAGTCCTTCGACTTCATCACCAAGCAGCCCCCGGCAGCCCTTCTGCTCAAGAAGGCCGCTGGTATCAAGTCCGGCTCCGGCGAGCCGAACAAGACCAAGGTGGCTAAGATCTCCAAGGAGAAGCTGATGGAAATTGTCAACACCAAGATGCCCGACTTCAACACGACGAACCCCGAGGCAGCCGCCCGCATCATTGCTGGTCAGGCCCGTCAGATGGGTATCGAAGTGGAAGGCATGTAACCCCTTCGCAGGAGGGAATTAAACAACATTAACCCCGAACGTACTGCTAATTAAATATGTCTACAAAACGCTCCAAGCGCTACAACGAGGCAGCCAAGCTTGTTGATGCCAGCAAGAACTACGCTGTCGAGGAGGCTGTGGAACTGATGAAGAGCTTCCCCGCTCCCAAGTTCGACCCCACGGTCACCGTTTCCTTCCACCTGACGGTGGATCCCCGCAAAGCCGACCAGATGGTGCGTGGCTCCGTGGCCCTGCCCAATGGTACCGGTAAGAATGTTCGCGTCATCGTGTTTGCCCAGGGTGAGGCCGCTCAGGCTGCTCTGGAAGCCGGTGCCGAGAAGGTTGGTCTGGACGACCTGATCAAGGAAATCCAGAACGGCTATCTTGATTTCGACAGCGCAATCGCCACCCCGGACGCCATGGCCCAGGTGCGTAAGATTGCCCGCGTGCTCGGCCCGCGCGGCCTGATGCCCAACCCCAAGACCGGCACTGTGACGGATGACACCGCCAAGGCCGTGCGCGAGGTGAAGGCCGGTCGCGTTGACTTCAAGGTTGACAAGAACGCCAACATTTCCGCTGCTGTGGGTAAGCTCTCCTTCGAGAACGATAAGCTCGTTGAGAACGCTCGTGCATTCATCTCCGCCGTTGTCAAGGCCCGCCCCTCTGGTGCCAAGGGTGCTTACATCGCCGGTGTAACTATGTCCAGCTCCATGAATCCCGGTCTGTCCATCAGCCCCGTGGAGTACTCCAAGAACTAATCTGAACCACAAGAACTATTATGAGCAACGAAAAGAAACTCAATCCTCACAAGGGCGTTATCATCGATAGCCTCGTGGCCAAGGTTAACGCTTCTCCCTTCGTGCTGGTGTTCGATTACACTGGCGTGACGGTGCCGGAGTTCACCGAGCTGCGTGCCGCTCTGGCCGCTGCCGGTGCCAAGTGCGAAGTGGCCAAGAACACCTTCATGGCCAAGGCTATCGCCTCTGCCGGTCTGCCGGATATCTCCGCTTCCCTCAATGGCCAGACTGCCTACATCATGGGCAACAGCGATGTGTGCGCCGCCGCCAAGGCTGTGAACAACTTCGCCAAGAAGTCCAAGAAGGCTGCCTGGAAGGCCGGTATCCTCGACGGCGCTGAGCTGTCTGCCGACAAGATTAAGGCCCTGGGCGACCTGCCCAGCCGCGAAGTTCTGCTGGCCACCCTGCTTGGTACCATCAATGGTGCCGGTGCTGCTCTGGCCCGCGTCATCCAGGCCTACGTCGACAAGGAAAATGGTGGTGCAACGGAAGAAACTTCCGCTGCAGAGTAAAAAAAGACTTGAACAGATGGCGGCGGTGTGGTATCAACTGCCCGCCGCCTGAAAAAATTAGGCTCTCTGTCGGCTCTCCGGCCGGTGAGAACTGAAATGGATGGGGAGCCCCCATCCGCGACAAGAACCAATTAAAACAGAAAAAATACTACAATGGCTGATATCAATACTATCGCTGAGGAACTTGGCAAGCTTACCATCCTGGAGGCTGCTGAGCTTGTGAAGATGCTGGAAGAGAAGTGGGGCGTTTCCGCCGCTGCTCCCGTTGCCGCTGCTGCTGCTCCCGCCGCTGCTGAGGCTGCTGAGGAGAAGACCGACTTCGACGTTGAGCTGACCGACGCCGGTGCCAGCAAGATCAACGTGATTAAGGTTGTGCGTACCGTCAAGCCCGGTCTGGGTCTGGCCGACGCCAAGAAGATCGTTGAAAGCGCTCCCGCCGTTCTCCTTGAAGGTGTTTCCAAGGAGGAAGCCGAGAAGGCCAAGGCCGAGCTCGAGAAGGCTGGTGCCAAGGTTACCATCAAGTAAGCTTTCTTTTTACGCGAAGCAGGAGGGGATTATTGTCCTCTCCTGCCTTCGCGTCCCTCCGTTTCCGGATATATTCGGAAATGTTTGTACGTTATTTACACTTAGTTAATTAAAAACTTCGTTCCCGCGCATGTATGCGCGTGAAATCGACCCGGGGCAGGCAGCCCGCCGCATGATCCGGGTCGGTTTTACCAAAGGAACCGACCGGCACCTGGTCAGGTGCACAACTTCATCTCCGCCAACTCCATGTCCAAGCCCAAGCAAGAGCGAATCAGTTTCGGCAAGATCAAGGAGGTCATTGACCCGCCTAACTTGATTGAGATTCAGACTAAGTCCTACGAGGAATTCCTTCAGCGTTTCACCGCTCCCGACCAAAGACTCAAGATGGGTCTGCAGGCCGTTTTGTCTGAGCACTTCCCGATTGAGAGCTACGACGGCGCAATTCGCCTGGATTTCGTGTCCTACCGTATTGAAGCCCCCAAGACCTCTGACTTTGCCGCCATCCGCTGCGGCGAGACGTACAGCGCAGCTCTGTATGTGAAGTTCAGCCTCAAGTGCGGTGACTACACGAGCGAGGAAGACGTGTACATGGGCGAGATTCCCATGATTACCGATCGTGGTACCTTCGTCATCAACGGTGCCGAGCGCGTAATCGTGGCTCAGCTGCATCGTTCCCCCGGTCTGTGCTTCGAGAAGACTCAGCACAGCAACGGTAAGGACATCTACTCTTTCCGCATTATCCCTGACCGCGGTTCCTGGCTTGAGGTTCAGTTCGACACGAACGACCTCATGTACGTGTTCCTCGACCGCCGCCGCCGCCGCCGCAAGTTCCTTGCCACCACCTTCCTGCGCTACCTCGGCTATGAGACCGACCGCCAGATTGTGGAGCAGTTCTACACCATCGAGAAGCTGCACCTCAGCGCTGTGGCCGGCCCCGAGCTGGAGTACCTAGTGCCCTTCGAGGACGTGAAGTTCGGCGACGAGCAGGACGGCCGCAAGGCTACCATCATTGCCAAGGCCTACGAGCCCCTCAGCCTGGCTACCATTCGCAAGATGCAGGAGCTCGGCATCGAGGAGATTGAGGTTATCGACCAGCGCGAAGAAGAGACGCTGGTGAAGACCCTCAAGAAGGACCTTGCCCACGACCGCGAGTCTGCCCTCAAGGAAATCTTCCGCAAGTTCCGTCCCGGCGATCCCTCCTCCGTGCAGCAGGCTGCCACCGCTCTCGACCGCCTGTTCAAGGACGAGAAGCGCTACGACCTCACCCGCGTGGGTCGCTACAAGATTAACCAGAAGCTCGGTCTCGACGTTTCTGAGGATTGCCGCCTGATTCAGCCCATCGACTTCCTGGCCTCCCTCAAGTACCTGCTGCGTCTTACGCACGGTGAAGGGCAGGTGGATGATATCGACCACCTCGGCAACCGCCGCGTGCGTGCCGTGGGTGAACTCATCTCCAACCAGTGCCGCGTGGGCCTTGCCCGCACCGAGCGTCTGGTCAAGGAGCGCATGACCCTGTGCGATACCACCCGCACCGATATCACCCCCAGCAAGCTCATCAACCCGAAGGCTCTCAGCGCTGTGGTGCGTGACTTCTTCGGCCGCAGCCAGCTGTCCCAGTTCATGGACCAGATTAACCCGCTCGCCGAGCTGACGCACAAGCGCCGTCTTTCCGCTCTGGGCCCGGGTGGTCTGAACCGCGACCGCGCCGGATTCGAGGTGCGAGACGTGCATCCCTCTCACTACGGCCGTATCTGCCCCATTGAGACCCCCGAAGGTCCGAACATCGGTCTTATCAACTCCCTCTGCACCTATGCCCGCATCGACGAGTACGGCTTCATCGAGACGCCGTTCCGTCGCGTGAAGCAGGTGGAGAAGAAGAACGCCAAGGGCGAAGTGGTGGGCACCGAGTCTGTGGTGACCAACGAGGTGGTATACCTCACTGCCGATAAGGAAGAGTACCACCTGATTGCCCAGGCCAACAACCCCATCGACAACGACAACGGCAGCGGCCACTTCACCGGCAAGCGCGTGACGGCTCGTGAGCACGGTGAGTTCATCGAAGTCGACCCCTCCAAGGTCGAGTTCATGGACGTGTCTCCCAAGCAGATTATCTCCATCGCCGCCGGTCTTATTCCCTTCCTTGAGCACGACGACGCCAACCGTGCACTCATGGGTGCAAACATGCAGCGCCAGGGTGTGCCGTTGATGGTGAACCAGGCCCCGCTCGTGGGTACCGGTATCGAAGCCAAGTGCGCACGCGATAGTTGCGCCGTGGTCTGCGCCGTGGCTCCCGGCATCGTGGCTTCTGCCACGGCTGAGTACGTAGTGACCACCCCCGATGGTGAGCTCCCCGTATCTCCGAATACCTGGCTGAGCGACCCCGAGAGCATCAAGACCGATGCCGACAAGGGTATCTACGTGTACCAGCTGCGCAAGTTCATGCGCTCCAACGCCTCCACCTGCATCAACCAGAAGCCCATCGTCTCCCGTGGCGATGTGGTGAAGCCCGGCGATGTGCTGGCCGACGGTCCCTGTACCGATGGCGGTGAGCTGGCTCTGGGCCGCAACGTGCTGGTGGCTTACATGTCCTGGTACGGTTACAACTTCGAAGACGCCATCATCATCTCCGAGCGTCTGGTGCAGGAAGATGCCTACACCTCCATCCACATCGAGGAGTTCGAGGAGAAGGCCCGCGACACCAAGCTCGGCCCGGAAGAAATCACCCGCGATATCCCCAACGTGGGCGACGACGCCCTCAAGAACCTGGGCAGCGACGGCGTGGTCCGCATCGGTGCCGAGGTGAAGCCCGGCGACATCCTCGTGGGTAAGATTACTCCCAAGAGCGAGACCGACCTGGCTCCCGAGGAGCGCCTCCTGCGCGCCATCTTCGGTGAGAAGGCTGCCGACGTGAAGGATACCTCTCTGCGCGTGCCCCCGGGCACCACAGGTGTGGTGATGGACGTGCGCGTGGTGCGTTCCACCGCTCCCGGCGCTCCCGCCGTGGACGTGGAGAAGGAAGCCCAGAAGCAGCGCAAGAAGGTGGACGCTGAGTACGAGCGCGACCGCGATGCCCTCATCGAGCAGCTCACCAGCAAGCTTTCCGACCGCCTGCTCGGCGAGAAGATTCCGCTGGAAGTGACCCGCGTGGGCACCAACGAGCTCATCATCCCCGCCAACCGCAAGATTACCAAGACCCTGCTTCGCAAGCTGGCCGTGTGCCACGACCAGATTGAGATGAACGAAAGCCCGGTGCGCAACCAGATTTTCGAAATCATCAACAGCTACGAGCCCCGCTTCGCCGACCTCGACGAAGAGCGCGACCGCAAGCTCGACCAGATTGAAGCCGGCGCCGAGATGGACCCGGGCGTGGTGACCGAGGTTAAGGTCTACATCGCCACCAAGCGCAAGCTGGGTGTGGGTGATAAGATGGCCGGTCGTCACGGTAACAAGGGTGTGTGCTCCCGCGTACTGCCTGTAGAGGATATGCCCTACCTGGAAGATGGTACCCCCGTGGACATCATCCTGAACCCCCTGGGCGTGCCTTCCCGAATGAACGTGGGTCAGGTGCTCGAAGCTCACCTCGGCGTTGCCGCCAAGGCTCTGGGCTTCAAGGTGGCCACCCCCGTATTCGACGGTATCCAGGAATCCCAGATCTGGGACTTCATGAGCCAGGCCAAGCAGCAGCCCGGATTCACCTGGGTGGGCGATGGCAAGGATGGCTCCGTGGCTGGTAAGAGCCGCCTCATCGACGGTCTCACCGGTGAATACTTCCACTATCCCGTGGTGGTGGGCTACACCTACATGCTCAAGCTGAACCACCTCGTGGCCGATAAGGTGCACGCCCGTGCCGTGGGTACCTACTCCCTCGTCACGCAGCAGCCCCTGGGCGGTAAGGCTCAGCACGGTGGCCAGCGTTTCGGTGAAATGGAAGTGTGGGCCATGGAGGCATACGGCGCAGCCTACACGCTGCAGGAGCTGCTCACCGTCAAGTCCGACGACGTGCAGGGCCGTACCCGCATCTACGAGAACATCGTCAAGGGCGACAACTCGCTCGAGGCCGGCACTCCCGAGTCCTTCAACGTGCTCATCAAGGAAATGCAGGCTCTCTGCCTCAACGTGCAGCCCACCGAGAAGCGCGACCGCGAGAACGCACCGCAGACCACGGACGACCTCTTCGCCCTGCTTGCCGGCGACGGTATGGATGACGAGGACGGCTTCGATTCCGATGACGACGACGATTTCGATGGTGACTTCTCCGACATGGACTCCGACGACTACGCCGGTTCCGACGACGAGGACGAAGACGATTCCGATATGTAAACCTGTAACCGCCACCCGGGCTGGCATGCCGGGCCGGGTGGCATTCCCAAACCTCTCAAATATCTACTAATATGTCTTTTAACGACCTTAATAACGAGAAGCCCAAGAACTTCGATCAGGTTTGCATCACCGTGGCCAGCCCGGATGATATCCTGAGCTGGTCCAGCGGCGAGGTCAAGAACCCCGAGACGATTAACTACCGCACGTTCAAGCCCGAGAAAGGTGGTCTGTTCTGCGAGCGTATCTTCGGCCCGACCCGCGACATGGAGTGCTCCTGCGGCCGCTACAAGCGCGCCAAGAACAAGGGCATGATCTGTGACCGCTGCGGCGTGGAGGTGACCACCTCCCGTGTGCGCCGCGAGCGCATGGGCCACATCAACCTGGCCGTGCCGGTGACCCACATCTGGTTCTACAAGTGCATGCCCAGCCGCATCGGCCTCATGCTCGACCTCACCGCCCGCGACCTGGAGCGCGTGATTTACTACGAGGACTACATCGTCATCGATCCCAAGGATGTGGCCGGCATCGAGCGTGGCCAGATTCTGACCGAGGAGGAGTACGATGAGCTCATGGAGGACTACGGCGACGACGCCCCCGAGGCCGGCATGGGTGCAGCTGCCATTCAGCGCCTTCTTGCCACCATCGACCTCGATGCTCTGGTAGACACCCTGCGCCAGGAGATGGAGAAGACCAACTCCAAGCAGAACAAGCGCAAGCTGGCCAAGCGCCTGCAGCTTGTTCAGGGCTTCCGTACCAGCGGCTGCAAGCCCGAGTGGATGGTGCTCACCACGCTGCCCGTGATTCCCCCGGACCTGCGTCCCCTCGTTCCGCTGCCCGGCGGCCGTTTCGCCACCAGCGACCTGAACGACCTGTATCGCCGCGTCATCAACCGTAACAACCGTCTTCGCGAGCTCGCCGCTCTCCAGACCCCCGAGGTGATTAAGCGCAACGAAATGCGCATGCTTCAGGAGGCTGTGGACGCCCTGTTCGACAACGGCCGCCATGGCCGCCACGTGACCGGCGCCGGCAACCGCCCGCTGAAGTCCCTCTCCGACATGCTGAAGGGCAAGAGCGGCCGCTTCCGTCAGAACCTGCTCGGTAAGCGTGTGGACTACTCCGGCCGTTCCGTGATTGTGATTGGTCCGAACCTGAAGATGAACCAGTGCGGTCTTCCCAAGAAGATGGCCCTGAGCCTGTTCGAACCCTTCATCATCCACCGCCTCAAGGAGATGGGCTGCGTGCACACCGTGCGCTCCGCCAAGAAGATGATTGACCGCAAGGAGCCCATCGTGTGGGATATCCTGGAAGAGGTGACCAAGGGCCACCCCGTGTTCCTGAACCGTGCTCCTACGCTGCACCGCCTTTCCATCCAGGCTTTCGAGCCTGTGCTTATCGAAGGTTCCGCTATCCGCCTGCACCCGCTCGTGTGTACCGGTTACAACGCTGACTTCGACGGTGACCAGATGGCTGTGCACGTTCCCCTGAGCGTGGAAGCCCAGCTGGAGGCCCGCCTCCTCATGCTGGCTCCCAACAACATCTTCTCCCCGGCTTCCGGTAAGCCCATCTGCACTCCCTCTCAGGATATCATTCTGGGTTCCTACTACCTCACGCACACCCGTGCCAAGGAAGTGAAGGAGATGCAGGACCACGCCCACCTGCTGCCCCTCTTCGAGTCCATCTCCGAAGTGGAGTTCGCCATCGCTGCCCGCAAGATCGGCTACCATGAGTGGATTCGCCTCAAGAACCCCGACTACGGCAAGACCGGCGCCGAGTTCGACAAGCTCGCCTACAACCAGGAGAACGTGGGCCGCAAGACCCTCGTGACCACCGCAGGCCGCGTGCGTTTCAACGAAATCTGGCCCGACGAAATCGGCTACATCAACCGCAACGTGGGCAAGAAGCAGCTCGGCGACATCATCTGGCGCTGCTACCAGACCTGCGGCCAGAAGAAGACCGTGGAGACGCTCGACGCCCTCAAGTCCCTGGGTTACAAGGAAGCTACCCGTTCCGGTTGTTCCATCGGTATCGTGGACATGGTGGTGCCCGAGAACAAGGACGGCGTGATTTCCAACGCATACGAAGAGGTTGCCAAGGTGACCGAGCAGTATGAGGAAGGTCTTATCACCAACGGCGAACGCTACGAAAAGGTGATTAACATCTGGTCCAGTGCTACCGATGCCATCCAGAAGGAACTCTACACCAAGCTGGAATACAACGAAGGCTCTGCCGTGGCCAGCCCGCTCTACATGATGGTGGACTCCGGCGCTCGTGGTAACAAGGCCCAGATTAAGCAGCTCTCCGGTATGCGTGGTCTTATGGCCAAGCCCTCCGGTGAAATTATCGAACGTCCCATTACCTCCAACTTCCGTGAAGGTCTCTCCGTGCTGGAATACTTCATTTCCACCCACGGTGCCCGTAAGGGTCTGGCCGATACCGCTCTTAAGACCGCCGACTCCGGTTACATGACCCGTAAGCTGGTGGACGTGGCCCAGGACGTGATTGTGCGCGATATCGACTGCGGTACCGACAACGGTATCACCATGACCGCTATCTACGACGGTGAGGACGAAATCGCCACGCTCGCCCAGCGTATCTACGGTCGTGTAACCTGCGACGATATCTATGATCCCACCACCCGCGAGCTCATCGTGGCCAAGAACGAGATCATCACCGACGAAGCTGCCAAGCGCATCGAGAAGGTGGGTATCGAGAAGGTGAAGGTGCGCTCCGTGCTTACCTGCGACCTGTCCAAGGGCTGCTGCGCCAAGTGCTACGGCCTCAACCTGGCCACCGGTTACAGCGTGAAGGTGGGCGAGGCTGTGGGTATCATCGCTGCCCAGTCCATCGGTGAGCCCGGTACTCAGCTGACCATGCGTACCTTCCACGTGGGTGGTACCGCTACGGCTGCTGCCAACCGCCCCGAGTACACCGCCAAGAACAACGGTACCGTGATTTACGACGAAAACCTGCGCGACCGCTGCGTAGAGGACGAGAATGGAAACATGGTCGTGCTCTGCAAGAACGGCAGCGTGAAGGTGTACGACGCCGAGGGCAAGGAACTCGAGTTCTACTCCCTCACCATGGGTGCTGTGCTCCGCGTGAAGGACGGCGCCGCTGTGGAAGCCGGTGCAGTCATCGCCGAATGGGATCCCTTCGCCATCCCCGTGATTGCCGAAGTGGGTGGTACCGTGGAGTTCCAGGATATGATTGAAGGTATTACCTGCCGCACCGAATCCGGCCACACCGAATCCGGTAAGGGTACCACCGTCATCATCGACCACCGCCAGGATCTCGCTCCCCGCGTGATTGTGCACACCGCCAAGCCCGGTTCCGATAAGGATAAGCCCCGCGTGTACGCTATCCCCACCGGTGCCTATCTCGTGGTGAACAACAAGCAGAAGATTGCCGCCGGTACTCAGCTGGCCAAGACTCCCCGCAAGGTGCAGAAGACGAACGACATTACCGGTGGTCTTCCCCGTGTGGCCGAGCTCTTTGAAGCCCGCCGCCCGAAGGATACCTGCACGCTCGCCGAAATGGACGGTATCGTCGCTATCGACGACGCCATGATTCGCGGCAAGAAGGTTGTGACCATCTACCGCGATGCCGCCGCCCGCGACGCCGCCACCAAGAGCCGCAAGCGCTCCACCAAGCTGCAGACCACCGATGAATACGAGGGCGCCATCTCCATCAAGCACCTTGTGCCCATGGATCGCCACATCATCGTGCACGACGGCGACTTCGTGCGCGCCGGTGAGCCGCTCTCCGACGGTTCCGAAGCTTCCGATGAAATCCTCCGTATCTGCGGCAAGGAAGCCCTGCAGGAGCACCTCGTGAACAAGGTGCAGCAGGTGTACCGTGTGCAGGGTGTGGAAATCAACGACAAGCACGTGGAAATCATCGTTTCCCAGATGCTCCGTAAGGTGCGCGTGAAGGACCCCGGCGATACCGGCCTTCTCTGGGGCGACGAGGTCGACCGCACCACGCTCTCCCGCATCAACAAGGAGACGGTGGAGCAGCACGGCCGTCCCGCCGACAGCGAGCCCATCCTCCTGGGTATCACCAAGGCCTCCCTCAAGACCGATTCCTTCATCTCCGCCGCTTCCTTCCAGGACACCACGCGTGTGCTTACCGAAGCTGCCACGCTCGGCAAGGTGGATATGCTCGAAGGCTTCAAGGAGAACGTCATCCTTGGTCACCTCATCCCCGCCGGTACCGGCTTCTCCCAGTACCGCAACATCGTGGTGGAACCGGCAGAGGGCGCCACGCCCATCCCCCGCGCCACCTACATGGACGACGAGGACATGCCGCTGCCCGACGATACCCTCTCCGTGGGTTCCGACGACTAATCGGTTGATATAAGCAAAACTTCATGCCCGGCCCTGCCATCAGCAGAGCCGGGCATTTTGCGTTTTTCGAAGCACGGGACTTCAGCCCCGAAAACATAAATGGAGCTTCTGTTTCCGACTTCGCCTGCGCCGTGTAAGGATTCCGAACAGAATCCGGGGCCTGCGCTTTAAATCTACGGACTAGAACCAGAAAGTGAAAAATTACGCGTTGGCGCAACTAAGCAGTAGCGACAAATCCGAGTTTGTCGAGCCGTTTGCGAAGCGTCAGCGGAGCGGAATTTGAGTCCCGAAGGGACGTAAGAGGGGAGGCAGGGGTAAGCCCGCTTCGCGGGCGCAGCCCCTGCTAACAAACAAAAGATAATGGAGCCCCGACGAAAGGAGTGGGCGGCAGCCTGCCACGGCGTAGGGCGTAAGCCCGGAGACGGGAGACCTCGGCTTCAATGTGTAGCAGTCGCCTCTGGCACCCTCTCGCTTCGCTCGGGGTTCAGATTGTTTTTTATGGTTAGCAGGGGTTCCGTCGCTTCGCGACTCCACCCCTGCCTATGCTCTGGCGTCCTTCGGGACTCCAAATTCCGCTCGCCTTTGGCTCGCCAGCTCTTCGCCAATTACCGATTTGTCGACGATAGACTTATCGTGCTAACACATCATTTATTGCGTAGACCGGCAAATCTGAAACAGACCCAAAAAAACACCAGATGGTGGAAACCATCTGGTGCGTTGATAAGAGGCGAAATGATTGCTTTTGGGAACCCAGCTTATCAGGCGGCGATGCCGAAATGGCGCTGGATGTCCTCGAAGATACGGTCGCGGAGACGACGAGCCCTCTCGATGTTGCGGGTCTTGAGGGAGAAACGGAGACGCTCAGCCGTTGCATCCGGCTTGTGCACCGTCACGTGGCACCACCACACGCCGCGGTTGTTCCACAGGTGGTGGTTAAGGTTATCGTCGTTGATACGAAGCGCGATCTTGGTCTGTTGCGGGGTCATTTTCTTGAACTATATTCTGAAACTAATAGGGCAGGCTTTCGCCTGCAGAAGGTGTCCGCGTTCGTTGCTGAACCGCCGTCGCGGTACCTCCGTGGTCTTGTTTTCTGGATAGACGCCGGAGGTAGCCGCTCCGTTCAAAAAAAGCGCAGGATTTAGTAAAGGATCCCGGCCTTCTTGAGCGTGTTGTAGGCGCCGTTCTTGGAAATAGTGCGCAGAGCCTTGCAGGAGAGCTTCATGCGAAGGTAGCCACCCTTGCCACCGTTGAGCTCGGGCACCCAGATACGCTTCTCCTGGAGGTTGGGGTAAACAGTGCGGTTCACCACTTTGGTGACGTGACGGCCGATACCACCCTTCTTCTTGGCAAGACCGGAACGATGGATGCGACGGCCCTTGTGCGGCATGGCAAACGTGATATTGCAGATACGGGACATAAGATGTTCTAGGTGATGTTAAAAAATAAAGCGGTGCGCTATTTTACACAATTTGGGCGTCGCGTCAAGCAAAACTACAACTTTTGCTCAAAATTGTGGTAGTTGGGCAAGCTGAGGCGCGCGTATCAACCTAATTTCCGCCGTGTTCTGGCCGCAAGTCTGGCCATCCGGCGTTCAATGCGGTTGAATTTCAAGCGCACCATTTTTCCCATGGTGAGCGCTGCAAAATGGCTGAAATGCACGCAGAAAATCAGCCAGCATGTCAGGAATCTGCCTGTGGAGTGGCGGCGCTGGCGGATTTCTCCCGTCCAGTGGCGCAGGGAAGTGGCGCGTGCCCGCACCCACCAGTTGTACAAAGAGCAGCGTTGGAAAAACAGCCTGGCCTCCTCCGGGCAATCCGGTTGCAGGAGCATATCCTGCTGCAGCAGGTAGGCATCGAGCGCCGCGCCGCTGGCTGTTCCGCCCACATTGGCGTGGAAGGCATCGGTGGCAGAGCCACCCCAGATGCGGTACAGGGCAGTGGTGTGGTAGCAGGTGCCCATCATCCTGTGCTGCAGGGCAAATCGGCTCCAGCCTATGCCATCGCCGAACATGCGTACGCCTTGCGGGAAGAGGTCTCTGCCGCCGATAGCCTCCCGGCGTAGCACGGCAGATGAGGAAGAAGTCTGCACATCTCCTTCCAGAAACCAGTTTACAGCCCAGAAGCTGCAGTTTTCTCCTTCGCGGACAGTGAGGTCCCCCTCATTGATTTCCGGGGTGCGCAAGGGGCGGGTGGAGAACCAGACATACTCCGGGTGCTGCTCAAAGAATCTCTTCGCCGTAGCCAGGTGGTCGGGCAGCCAGGCATCGTCGCTGTCCAGAAAGGCCACATAGGTGCCGCGGGCTTCGCGCACACCGCGGTTACGGGCGGCGCATTCACCGCCGTTCGCCTGAGTGATGACCCGCAGCCGGGGGTCGGTTTCCTGCTGCAGGATTTCTCCCATATTATCAGGGGAGCCGTCGTTGACCACAATCACCTCAAAATCGCCCTCAGTCTGGGCATACACACTCTCCAGCGTCCGGCGAATGAACGCGGCGGCCTTGTAGGCCGGAATGACAACGCTGAATAGTGGATTCTGCTGCGGCATGGTGTTACCACGCTATGCTAAATGCATGTGTTGACAGAGTCAAGATTAATTATTATTGAAAAAATGGAGGAATGTGAAATAATAGCGTCGTTACGATGCGCTTAGGTTGTAACACACTACGATTTTCATACCATGAACAAGAAATCTCGATACATCGCCGTGCTGGCCGGCGCAGCGCTCATGCTGAGCAGCTGCACGGTGTATGACTACCCGGTATACACCAGTGCCTCCGTCAGTGTGGGTGGCCCGAATGTGAGCGCCTCCGTCTCCTGGACCAACGCCAGCTACGATGCGAACGGCTTCCCGATTTTCGGCTACTACTACGGCCGCCCCGTGTATGGCTACACCGCTGCCGGTGCCGCCATCTTCACCATTGCAGCCATTACGGCAGCCTGCCTTGTGCCGGACTGGGGTCCTGCCACCTGGTATCACGGCCCCTGGCATTATCCGCCCCATGTGCACCATGTGAGCGTGCCGCCGCACTGCCCGCCCGGCCACTACCCCGGCCGCCGCCCAGATAACCACCACCATCACGCTCCGGCACCTCACCATCATCATTCTGCACCGGCTCCCCACCACAAGCCGGCCGCGCATCATTCCCCTGCGCCTCACAAGCCTGCGGTGAATCACAAACCCGCTGTGAATCATAAGCCTGCGGTGAATAACAGGCCCATCGCCAATCATAAGCCTGCCGGCAACATTCAGCGCCCTGCCAATGTGCAGCGACCCGCTACCAATATTCAGCGCCCTGCCAACGTGCAGCGCCCCGCCGCCAATATCCAGCGTCCGTCGGTGAAGCCCGCTTCCCGCCCCGCCAACGTGCAGCGACCTGCGGCTCAGGTAAATCGCCCCGCCAGTCACCGTGCCTCCGGTGGCGGCTCCAGAAACATCGGTTCCCGCGGCAGTAATCGAGGCAGCCACCGCCGCTGATGCCGGGCGTATTCTCTGCAAGAAATCCAGGTTTAGTTGTTTTCGGAGCACGGGACTTCAGTCCCGATGAAACGCACCATAGTTCTCGGGACTGAAGTCCCGTGCCTCGATGGAATTTCCATGCCCGTGCCGGGGGGAACCGGCACGGGCAGATTTTATTGCGGCTTTACGCCCTGCCGCCGAAGGCGAGGCGGTCGTACTGCTCGTTGGCGTAGCGGTGCTGCGGGTGGCTGGTGCGCATGTAAGCTTCGTGCAGCGGGTGGGTGGGGTCGTGGGCTATGCGGTGGGCCTCCTGTCGGTGGTCGGGCTGCTGGCCGGTGTGCAGCGGTGCTTCCTCCATGAGACCGGCGGCCTCGAGCATGAGCCGGGCAAAATCCGGGTTGGCGCGCAGGGCGGGGTTCTCCGCCAGCTGCTGCACATCCACCCCTGCGCGGCGGCCCATGGTCTCCAGAAATGCCGCCACCGTGCCCAGGTTGCGCTCGTAGGCGGGGCCCCAGTCCTGCTGCAGCTCGGCATCTGCCTGCGCCACCGCCTGCTCGTGCGCCTGGCGGGTGCGCTCCAGGCAGCGGCGGCCTTCGGCGGTGTAGCGCTCGGCCAGGGCGGCCAGCGCGCGGGGCGGCACACCGTATTCATAGGCCACACTGCCCAGCGCCTGCACCAGCTCCTCGTCCCAGAGCTCATCGGGTGTATCCTGCGGGCGCTCCATGGCAAACTCCTGCGCCGTGGGCGGCAGCCCCATCGCCGCGCGGAAAGCCTCCATGCGCGCGGCATCCTCGGGGTCGGGGTAGCCCTTCAGCTTCTCCAGGTGGGCATAGCTCTTGGCCAGCGCCTCGGGGCGGCGGAACTTCGAGAGCGTGGCCGCGTGCGGCTGCAGCTCCTCGAAGCGGGTGAACCAGCCGGGCTCGAAAGCCCCTTCCGCATTCATGAGCGGTGCGGGCAGCTCGGCAGTCTCAGTCTCCTTATCAGGTGTCGTATCGTTGTCGTTATTATTCATCGTGCTTGTGTTGTGTCTGGGTTGCTTCCTGCCTTGCCAGCGCGAGCTGGCGGCGAATAACCAGGAAGATTTCTCGGTGCGCATCGCGGCGCATGGCATCCAGCGGGTCGTAGCACCCCGCCTTGCCCTGGAACACGGGCAGATCCGTCTCGAACCTCCGCTCCAGGTCCGCCAGCACCTGCTCGCCCTCGGGGTAAGAGAAAAGTTTCAGCAGCCTGCGGCGTTCCTCGCGCGCCTGTTCCAGCTGGTGGTTGCGGGCGTAAATCATGGTAGCGGGGCAGGGGGTGCAGGTTCAGTCTGTGCGGCGGCAGCAGCTTCGCGTCGGCGGCGCAGGCGTTTCACACCCACCTCGGGGCGCAGCAAATCCTCGGGCACACCATCCAGCCGCGCTGCCAGACGGAACGCGCGGTCCATATCCACATGGTCCAGCACCGCGGCATCCAGCCCGCCCATGGTCTGCAGGCGCTGCAGCGTGCGGGCTATGCCCTCGGCCTGCAGGCGGCGCATCACCATAGCCACGCGCCCCTGGTAAACCACCTGCGGCAGCTCGATTTCAGCCTCGCCGCGCCGGTTCGCCTGCAGCACCGTGGCAGGCGGCTGCGGAAAGCGCCCCAGCCGGAACAGCAGCGCAAACACACGCTCCATGAGCGGCCTGAAATCGCTCGTGAACAGCGTGAACGACGGCGAGAACAGCATCACCCGCTCATTCTCGCGGGCATAAATCTCGCTCGCCGTCATCTGCTGCTTCTGCTCGCTCCACAGCTCCAGCATGGGCACAAAGAACGCGCGGCGGATGGATTCCTGCTTCTGCCGCAGGCGGTCCATGCCCACATCGTAGCGCCCCTGGGTGGCCCACTCTCGCGGAAAGCCGAGGCTCGCGCTCTCGGGGTTGATGAGCGTGCGCCCGCCCGCGCGCAAATCCACCTCGCCTGCCTGGTTCGCCAGCTCCAGAATGCGCGGGAACGCCGCCACCTCGCCCAGAAGATCGAGAATCCTATTCAGAAATTGCGCCTGGCGAATATCGGGGTACACCAGCCGGGCAGGGGCCAGGCCATACACCCCCTCGCCCCAGCGCAGAAAGCGCGTCACCATGTAGGGCATCTCGCGGTAGCCGCTTTCCTGCACGGTGCACTGGTCATCCAGGCTGTAGTAAATGCTCTCGTAGGGCATGTTGCCCGCATTGTCCCGGGCGCGGGAGCGGCGAGTGCGCGGCCGCACCACATGCAGGAAACGCAGCGAGCCCTCGTGCGGGTTGCGCCCTGCGGCCAGCATGCTGCGGGCTCGGGCACCCAGCGCCCGCTGGCCGAACTTTGCCGCCGCCTGGTGCGGGGTGAAGCAGAACTCGCGCATGAAGGTATCCATGCACCCTTCGTCATCCTCCGCACACACAAAATCGCCGCAGGGAATATGGCGGAACTGCAGCCTGCCGCCGCGCGTGCTGCCGCAGTACATGCAGCCCGTGCCCAGCCCCACGCGGTCCAGAAAGCACTCGTGCAGCTCGGTGTAGAAATTGCTCTGCGCCAGCTCGCGGTTGGCGATTTCGGAGCAGCGGTTGTACCACGATTCCGCCTCGTCGCCCGCATCGGGCAGGGGGCAGCTCCACTTGAACCACAGCTCGTGGCTCGGGGTGATATAGCTCATGTGCCCGCTCGCCAGCTTCTGGCAGGCCTCCACCGCCGTGGTGTCGCGCAGCTGGTGGGCGCCGGGGGCTTCGGCTGTGTCGGCATCGTGGTCAGTGTGGTGGCGGCTGGGCAGCACATAGTGCCGCAGCTGCTCCCACCAGCTCTCCCACGGCGCGCGGGCAGCCTTCAGGCTGTGGTAGCTGTTCAGAATCTCATTCATGGCGCGTCATCCCAGCGTGGTGTTGCCCGGTGCCTCGGTCATATTCTCGCGGCGGCGGTGGGCGGTGAGTATGGTGGAGAGCAGCCCCTTCTTCTGCGCGGCGGTCTGCCCCTGTGCCTGTGCCGATTCCTCGGCGCTGCTCTGCGTCACCACCGGAATCGTGGTGGTGGCAGCCCGGTAATTAGTCGTGTTACTGAATCCCATGGTCTTATCTTGGTTGGTGTGAGTGGCAGAACACGGACCACGCGAGCCGGTGCGGCAGCGGGCTGCGCCGCCCGCGCTGGAAACACAGCCAGCGCTGCGGCGGCAGGGCACCCGCCAGCCGGCGCGCCAGCTGCAAATCGCCCACCAGCAGGTGCACATACCACGAGTCGGCGCAGGGGTGCACCAGCTCCAGCTGCGGCCATAGTGCGGGCTCGCAGCTCAGGGCGGGTTTCATGAGCACCACCAGCTGCGGCATGAGCAGCACCACCCCCTGCGGGTGGGCAGCCAGCGCTGCCAGGTCCTGCTCCATGTCGCGGCCTGCGGCCCGGTAATAGGCCGCCGCGCCGGCTCTTGCATCCGTGTTCATGGGCTGCACTCTACCTCACCACCCCGCCGCCTGCCAGCCCGCAAGCGGCGCAGCAGCACCCTTGCGCCTGCAAACAGGCACCGCGGCCCGCTCTCCCTTTGCCAGCGCGGCGCAACTGTGGCACATTCAGCCTGTGCACCACAGCCGGTCCGCACCCACCAACACCATGACTACAGCCCCCGAAAACACCGCACCCACCGTGCTCGATATCTGCAACCTCGCCCTCAGCCGCCTGGGCGAATCCCCCATCACCGCCATCGACCCCAACGGCAGCCTCCCCGCACGCCTCTGCTACATGCACTACCACCCCGTGCGCCGCGAGGTGCTCTGCGCCCACCGCTGGAGCTTCGCCACCACCAGCGCCACCCTGCAGAGCAGCGAACCCGCCGCCGAGGGCTCCACCCACCAGCTCCGCCACAGCCTGCCGGCCGACTGCCTGCGCGTGCTCGGGGTGAACTCCCGCAGCTGGACCCTCCGTGGCCGCGGCATCTACACCACCACCCCCGAGCTGCGCCTCCTCTACATAGCCGATGTGGAGGACACCGCCCTCTTCGAGCCCCTGTTCACCGAGGCTCTCGTCCTCCGCCTCGCCTGGAAACTCTGCATCCCCCTCATCAACAGCACCACCGCTCGCCAGGCACTCGGCGAGGAATACCAGCGCATCGCCCTCCCGCAGGCCGCCCACTTCAACGCCGTGCAGCACCTCTCCAACGACTCCCACCCCCTCTACAGACTCTGGCGCTCATCTATGATGAGCTAAATGAATAGTGAATAGTGAATAGTGAATAGTGAATAGTGAAATAAGTTCCGCGAGCCGGAGGCTCGCCTGACTCTCAAATCGTAAATCCAAAATCGTAAATTATGAAGGCCATTGATTTTGCCTGCCGTTTCCTTACCCGCGTGCACCGCGATGATTTATCCCCCGCCGCCCGCCTCGTGCTCGTGGCCGTGGGCGCCGGGCTCGAGGAAAGCACCGATATCGCCCGCGAAACCGGGCTCTCCCCCAGCGTGTGCACCACCCAGCTCCGCCACCTGCACACCCAGGGCGAAATCCGCTGCATCAGCTCCCTCTGCGAGCGCTACGTCCTCACCCCCGTCGGCAAGGCACGCCTCCGCCGCCTCTTCGATTTCCACACCACCGCACCCCATGGCTAAGAAAAAACACACCTACCTCACCGTCGAGGAAAAACGCAGCTGGCTTGCCGATATCTTCCGCGACTCCACAGGCGAATACTCCCAGGCAGATAAATTCAAAGCCATGATCGAGGACACCCGCCTCGCCATGCTCGCCGAGGAAGCCAACAAACCCGCCCCCCGGCAGCTCACCCTCCCCGGCCTCCCCCCGGAGCTACTCGCCCACCTTCCACCACCCATAGAGAATGAATAGTGAATAGTGAATAGTGGTGCAGGAGCGGTGCGTGCTGAAACCACTACCGCCGCACCGGCGGTAATTTCACTGCGCCGACAGGCGCAATTTCACCGGCTCCCATCAAGGCCGATTTCACCCGGCCCATGCCGGATTTCACCACGCCCAGCGTGTAATTCATAGCTTGTCAAGGAATAGGTGAAGATTGAGACGGAAGCCGCGTACTCGGCGACTTGTTTCCGCTGCATCAGCAGCGGAACTTCCCTTCTGCCATTGCACACCAAACACCATTCATCGGGATACACACATAGCCCCCCACTACCGCCGCTCAGGCGGTAATTTCACTGTGCCTCCAGGCGCAATTTCACCGGTTCCCATAAAACCGATTTCACCCGGCTCATACCGGATTTCACCACGCCTCGTGCCATCGTCAAATCCGAGTTTGTCGAGCAGAATAACAGACTGCGCTCTAAGGAAACTCCTCATATGAAGGAAAAAGAAGAGAGCCTTTCCTATTACGCTCTAAGGAAAGGCTCTACGGAAAGAATTTCCATGAATGGGGATGGACTTTCTGAGAAAAGAATACCATTTTGAATGGGTAAGTCAAGATTTATGAGACCTGCACTAACTGCGCTAACTCTCTTATGTATACCCCTAGCTCACTCTATTAGTGATTAATGATTAGTTATCAGGGGAGCAGGAGCGGTGCATGCTGAAACCACTACCGCCGCACCGGCGGTAATTTCACTGTGCCTCCAAGCACAATTTCACCGGTTCCCACAAGGCCGATTTCACCCGGCTCATACCGGATTTCACCACGCCTCGTGCCATCGTCAAATCCGAGTTTGTTGAGCAGCGGTTTTTATTCGGAGCGGGGGACTTTCCTGTCACGGCGTAGACCGCAGGCGCGAAGACGGAAGTCGAGCGTAATTTTTAGCCCGCCAAAGCGGGTTCTGAGTTCAGCTCGCCTTCCGTCTTCAAACTTCGGGAATGTATGGTATCCCGCGCGTGCAAGTATAGGCGGTTGCGACTCGAAGAGCCTGAAAATATTCTAAAAAATTTCGTCCCCTACAGAGGGGCCTCTTTATAATCCTTTTTGTACTTTATTTGTACTTTATTTGTACTTTCTATTTATTCAACTTCCATCGTATCGTTTTTCTACCCGAACCATATTTGCAAATAGTAGCATCTTTATTAGCCATACTGCTCAGCAAATTTGTAATGTAATCGTACTTCTGTCTTGTTGTATATCCAACGGGTAACATGCCCTCAATACATGAAGTGATTTCTTGTCTGGACAACGAATCCACCTCAGATAAGGCATTGAGCACATGCTGTTTTATCAGGTTTCTATCAACACCTTTAGCCTGAAGATAGGCAATTTTTTGCCCTGTTAACATCGCTACCCGGCGACCAATCCGATAACTTCCTCTATTTCCTTCGATGTAGCCTCTCTTTCTTAAATCTTGCAGTAACGTTTCCGACACAGTCTTTCCTTTCTGAACCCGGTCCAACCCTATAGCATATTCAAAAGGCATATCGGTTTCCTCCATCAGAAGTTTAGCGTAAGCCTCGTCTATAATCCTGCCATGTATGCATAACTCCACTCTGTCTGACTCAATGGTATAATCAGGCAAGGGGAAACACCTCTGTATCTGTTTCCTGAACATTTTTCGTATACCGCTTCCCACCGTATCCACCATTCGGAGACTCTTCATTGCCATAGAAAGAAGCTTATTTCTGTACTGTTCAGGAGTCTCTTCCTTTTCCAGGTAATCATTGGGGAGACCGCAATAAAATCCACCCGCATTTCTGAATATCAGGCAATCCTCCCGTTCAACCAAAATGATTCTGGAGTTCTTTCTATAGTCCTGATGAGCGATACAATTATGTAAGGCTTCAAGGAAGACCTCGGGTTCGTATTTCATCACTTCTTCCGGGAACAAAGAAGTATCAGGGAAAATTCTCTGACGATAATTTCGGATACGCGCCAAAACACGGCTCGTTGAAAGCAGGAAAGGAGGGCCAAAATGCTCGTATGCCTCTTCCTTCCCTGATTTCAATCTCCATGTTATTTCTGCAACAGCGGGTGATAAAAGTACAGCAGATTCCTCCTTACCAAGCAGAAGAAGAGCCGCACGCGATATCCTTCCCTTTCGTGCCAATTTCAATTTTTCCAATAACGTGATGACAGGCCAGGTGGCAACTTCTTCAGAAAGAGCTGGATGCTCCTCCTGAAATCTTTTTCGAGCTAAATCAACCGCCTGTTCATCCAGATCATCAACATCAGCCTCAGACACAAGCGCTGCCGACCAATCGCTCTCAGAATTATATATCTGACGAGCCAATGAAGGATGCTCACTTAATTTTGTCGTCTGGCTATTAATACGAACAAAGGCTTCTCCCCTGTACTGCACAGGCTTTCCCTTAGCCGCTGCTACCCGCAACACTAAAAGATTTACCTCTTTGTAATATACCGTAAGTAGGTCCAATTCATCGCAGTCGCTTAATGAACTCCGAAGGTGCAGCTCCAAATCCTGATTCCCAATTTTCATCTGGTGCCATCGCTTACTTGTCCCTATAATCGTTTGTTCAGATTCTCGCACCCCCACAATTAACCACCCGTTTTCCACACTGCTTAAACAGGCACCATTAGCCAATGCAGAAACGTATTCGCCAACGCGCCTGGGGTCTAATCGGTTCTCTTTGAACTCGCACCATGGTTGTTCAGGCGAGCGAGTCCATTCCGTTAAATGTTCTATTATGTATTGCTCCCAATAACCCGTTGTCATGGTGATAATGTAACATCATTTTCAGTATGCGTCAAGCAAGCTTCGAACTTACCTTTCCTATGCTCCATACAGTCCCACCCAAGGTTCTCGGCTCCCATATAAAAGACATCAGAGCCCCTGGCAGGAGCGGTGCGTGCCCTCGCCCTCGGCCCGAAACCACTACCGCCGCACCGGCGGTAATTTCACTGTGCCTCCTGGCGCAATTTCACCGGCGCCCACAAGGCCGATTTCACCCGGCACCGGCCGGATTTCACCACGCACAGCGTGTATCTCATTGCCTGACTCTCAAATCGTAAATCGCCTGCCTCGGCGACTTGTCACGGCGTAGGACGTAAGTCCGAAGACGGAAGCATGCACGGCACTGCCGTGACGCGTAGCCGGGTAAATCCAAAATCGTAAATCCAAATTCCCTTTCTTCCCCTTTGTCGGCTTCCCGACCCTTTTTTCTCCGCTTTTCCCTGGCAAATTGGCGACGCGATTGCCCGAATTCCCCATCACTTGACAATCAGCAGGGGGGAATTCGGCCACCCCTTCGGCAAAATTCGGGAAATTCTTTTTGAAATTCACGCTGCCCCCGACTTTTCACCTGTACATCGCATGGCAAATGCGATATACTTTGCCCTGAAGGAGTATAGTCTCTACCCACCAATGCGCAAGGCGGGCGACGTTTTCCTGATAAACTTATCACCTACAACACTTTACCATGAAATTACACTTACCGAAAACTCTTTTTGTCGCAGTGCTCGCGGCGGTCTGTTGCGTTCCGGCTTGGGCAGATTCCGTAGCCCCGTCGGATGCCGCTACCACTGCAGATGGCGATTTGCTTTGGTCTTTTGTGGATGGCACCATCACTAATAATCTGTCATCGGGCGTTACCGGCTCAATTTCTGCTGATGGAACTATAAAGAATGGCAGTCTTCTTCAGCTTAAGGATATCAACTCTACTTCTACATCTGGCTTTACTGTGAGCTTTGACCTTCTGGGGGCAGATTTAGGCAATTGGAAAGATGTTGTGAGTTTGGGCTCTACCAATGGTAGTTATGAAATCCAGCTTCAGAAAAGCGATGCCGGAAACCTCATGCTTTATCCCACCGAGAAAGACGGTGGTAATTGGTTTGGCGGTGGTTCCTCTCCCAAAACAGATGCCGGATATAGCATGGGGGAGCTTTCCAGCTTAATTGGTAAAACGCTGACCCTGACATTTGCTTATAACGAGGCGTCTCAGACTTCTGCGTTCAGCGCCTATGTGAATGGCAGTTTGGCCTGCACAATCAACTTTGCATATGCTGAGGGCGCTACGCCTAGTACCGGCTTGTCTGATATAACATTCGGTCGCAGACTTGATGGTACTGACCGCAACTGTAATAGTGTGCAGGTTAACAATGTGGGCATCTGGGATTCTGCTATGACTGCTGCGGAAGTCGCTGCCATTATTTTGAAGGAGCTTACGTACTCGACAACGCTGACTGGTACAATTGCTGCTTCTGAGGCTACGTGGACAGTCGATGGACAATCTGCTGCTTACGCTAATATATCCAAACGGGACAGCATTGTACTGAATGGCAGTGGCACGCTCAAGATTACAGATGATTTGACAGTAATGGCTGTTACAATCGCCAGCGGCGATGCAACTTTGCAAGTTGACGATACTCTTACTGTGAGAGATACGAATCTCTCCTTCCTGACCAAGACAACAGGTGCCGGTACCATTGTGTTGAGTGACGGTGGCTCGATAGCACCTGATGCCACATCTGATTTTGCTGGTGTTCTGGATGTTGCTGCAGGCACAACTCTACAACTGAGTCCCGGCGACCAAAAGGACAAGAGTCCCTTGGATATTGAAGATGCAACTGTGCGACTTAATGCGCGCAGTACTCTTTGGATACAAGGACATGGCGTCAAAATCGGAGCTGTAGATGTTGTGGATACCAGCACGATGCGACTCTTCGATGGCAACGAAAATGTGGTTGTAAACGGAGAGGTTGGTATTACCATGGGCGAGCTTAGAATTGCTCAGGGGAAGACTTTGACCGTCACCGATGATTGGGAAGCAAACCTGCTGATAGAAAGCCTTAATGCGAAGGGTAAGCTCGATCTTGATCATGATTCGGCCAAGGTATTCATTACCATAGGCTCCATTGCAGAATCAGGAGCCATTGACAATGCCGGTAAAACAACTTTGGGTATCGATGGTAAATCTGTGTTGAATCTGGGAGGCGCTGTAACAAACACCGGAACCCTCACCATCAAGGGTAATCTGGCTGGCACTTCCACCATCAGCGGCGGTACTATCAATCTTGCCAGTACTGCCAGTGTTAGCGGCGATATCACCTTTGGCTCCAATATCAATATCGCGGAAACACTCGTCAACACTGGCAGCGTAACTTTGGGTGGTGATGTGTATATTGATTCAATGGCTGCTTTGGACGGCGACGTTGTATACAGCGCCAATGGCGGCAAGGATGGTTTCATCACTTCTGCGCTTTGTTATGTCGTCAAGGGCGACGGAGATACGGCAGCTTCCTCTTTGTCCGGGGAATCCACCTTGTATGAAGGTTCAATTGCCATAGGCTCCATTATCCAAAGCACAGATGGTAAGAGTCTCGTTCTTAGTGTCAGTGCCGAAAACGCGAATAACGATATCTACTATGTCAATACGCAGGATATGACCGCCACTGCCGAGGATGCCGCGAGAGCTACCGGTTATGTTGTTGCAGATGGTCTGGGCATCACCGCCAACCATACCGGCGAATCCAAGGTAATCAATTCCTCCAATATCTCCATTGGAAGTAACGCTACCTTGAATCTCTCCGGCAATATCGGCATTGAGGGCACAGGCGATTTAAACAATGGGGGTACGCTGAACTTTGGTGGCAACGCCTTGAAATCAACAGCTGCTGAGTGGAATTGGAAGGGTAACATCAACATCAGTAGCGATGTGACCGTTTCCGGTGGTGCTATCAGCATTGCGCAGGGTTGTACTGTCACCTTGCTCGACGGAGCATCCCTTCTGCGCAATGAGAATGGCTCATACCGAGTCAAAGGTACGCTTGCGGTGGCGGACAACGCTGAGGCGATATTGTCCACTACGGATGATATCCACTTCAACTATCCGGCAGACGCTGGTGGCGAAGCTGTTCTTCGCCTCGGTGCCGGTTCCACTCTGAATCTGACGGCTAAATCATTCCAGCAATGGGGTGAACGTGGGTATATTGAACTGGGCGCAGACAGTAAGCTGAATGTAAACTGCGCGGATTTCCAGATAAGAGACCTGCGAATGAATGCAAGCAGCAGCATGGTGTTCAACTCAGGTTCAAATCTGAACATGAATGTTGCTTCCATAGCAGTAGATGGGAACATCACACTGAATGAAGGAGCTAATCTGAACATGAAGAGTCAGGGCAACCAGACCATAGCGGGTAACGTGATACTCAATGGTGGTAAAATCATCAGCGAAAATGGCAATGGGGATAACCGTGTCAAGACGATTGAGCACTTGTCCGGTTCCGGTGAAATTGAAGGTTCTAACTGGAATGTTATCTGGAATATTGGCGAACTGGCAGGTGATGGCGACATTACTTGGCGAAATAATGGCACGCACTGGGCTCCCTCGGTTCTCAATATCAATGGCGGTACCTTTACCGGCAAGCTGACAGCAGACCGCGCAGCTGGATATAATAAAGATAATCGTGGCGACTACCAATCCGTGCTCCAGATTAATGAAGGTGGCGCCAAAACGCTTGCAGGTGCAGTTGTTAAACTGCAGGGAAATGGCTCGGACGCATACATGCAGATGGCCTTGAATACTGCCGAGGTATCTATCGGCGGTCTTGCGGGTACGCAACATTCTCATATTTATGCAGGAAGTGCCATAATCGAGGGAGGTGAACAGAATCAATTCTGTAAGAATAAGGCAACCAGCACTGGCACCTCGGTGCTGAAGCTTTCATCGGATGAAAAGCAAGAGCATACTTATGCCGGCTCCGTGGGTGCTGGTATATCCCTCGAGAAGAGCGGCGCAGGCAAGCAGACCTTCAGCGGCGATATGAGCGCCTTCAACGGCTCCCTGAAGGTTATTGAAGGCGAGCTGGCTTTCACTGCGGCCGAGGCGCTGAAGGTGAGTGGCCTGTATGTTGGCCCCGAGAAGAACACTGCAGCACCTGCAGCCAGCGAAGGAGCTAACGTCGGCATCCTGACGGTGGCCAACGGCATTGAGGCTAGTGGTGCGGTGACACTGGTCGGTGGAGCCGTCATCAATGGCAATCTGGATCTGAACACTGCCACGGACGTCAGCTTCGATGTTACCACCACCAGCGCTATAACGCTGAACGGCGCGCTGACCATGGGCAGCACCAAGGCATTTGTGGCCGCTCTGGGTGATAGCCTGGCCGCCCTCAGCGCAGGTGAGATGCTGACCGTCTTCACGGGGCTGGCAAGCTTCACTATCGGTGACGTGACCTACGATGCCAACAATGCACTCACCAATGTCGACCTGCGCGACTGGGGTGCAGACGCTGCAGTAGGCCAGTACACGCTGACCTATGACACCTTTGCCAACGTAGGCAGCATCGTCATCACTGTTGGCGAGGTTATCCCCGAGCCCGCCTCCGCTACTCTTAGCCTGGCTGCTCTGATGATGCTCTGCGCTCGTCGCCGCCGTCGCGCTTAATTTAGAGGGCTTGGCATGCTACGGCGTGCCAAGCCCACCGCGGCTTCCGTCTTCGGTAAACCTACGCCGAGACAAGTCGCTGAGCCTGCCCTGTCACGGCGAAGAAAGCGAGCAAAGCGAGACTCGAAGACGGATGGCGCTGATGGGTCTGGCTGCACGCCGCCGCCGCAAGTAATTGACGATTGACCATCGACAATTGACCCGTCTTCGCCAAGGCTTCCGTCTTCGGACTTACGTCCTACGCCGAGACAAGTCGCCGAGGCAGGCCATTGAATAGAATTTCCTGCCCGTGTCGGATAACTCCGGCACGGGCAGCTAGTTTTCCGGCACCTTGTGTCCCCTCCGTCCGAGCCCGGGAGGGCGAGGATATCGTCGCCGGCACGGCGATATCGTCAGCCGCAGGCTGATATCGTCCGAACGCAGAGAGGATTTCGTTATTCCAGTGGCGGGTGGAGATGAGTTTTTCTAATGAATGGGCGACAGAAAGCCATGGCTGAATAGGGAAACGAAATCGCGGCAATGCCGCGACGAAATCCACGCCAAGCGTGGACGATATCGGCACTTTGTGCCGACGATATCCGAACCACTTGTCAGCGGCTCGGACTGAGGGTGAGGATATCGTTCCCCCGTGGCGTGCGGCAAGATATATCGCCCATGGCCGGGGAAGTGCAAGGCCGTGGCAACCCGGTGAACAAAAGCGGCACTTAATACATTCCCGCACGAGGTGGAACTTATCGACAAATCGGCATTTGAGAAGTACAAAGGACGAGGTACGAAGTACAAATTAAAAGTTCCGCGAGCCTCCGGCTCGCCTGAATATGCTGAGGCAGAGCCGAAGGGTAATTTTCAATTGTACATTGTCATTTGTCCTTTGTACATTCCTACAAACTCGGGTTTGGCGATGGCGCATCGGGTCACGGGAGAAAATTTGTTGGAGCTTGCAAAGAAATCGCCCCGCCCTGGGCGAACCATGAGCGGGGCAACTGGGGGCTTCACCTCAGTAGTTGCACGGTCTTGATGAGAATCTCGAGCACGTACCAGACAATCGCAAGGAGTGTCACTACTTTGGTGGGGGTATTATTATTGATCATAACAAAATGCCGCCCCCGACGGCACCATGCCGCAGAAGCGGCAATGTGATTATAGGGAGGCCGGTGCGGCACGTCAAGAAAACATTCAGGCCGTCTGGCAACCAGTACCAGACGGCCTTAAATTTTATGATCAATTCCGGGACCCCTCCCGGAGCACGGTGCTTCCACCCTGCGCCATTATTCAAGCACATGATGTGCTGTTTGTCAATAGAAATAAAAAGCACCCAGCGGGCCATACGCCCGCGGCACTTAATACATTCCCGCACAATGTGGCACTCATCGACAAATCGGCCATTGGCGAGCCGACCTGTCACGGCGGCCAGTGAGGGCGTAGCAAGCGCAGACGCGAAGCCCCAAGACCGCAGGTCGAAGACGGAAGGCGAGCGGAATTCAGAGCCCACGGAGTGGGCGGTATAATCGTAGCGAGGGCCGTCAGGCCCTCGTTCTCAACAAAAGTAAGACCCGAGCCCGCATCTGCGGGCGGCATAATGCGAGGCCAGGAGGAATATCTCGGTAACGCAAATGACCGTTAATTCAATACCGGTATACATTGAAATCGACACGGTTTCGTATTTCGACTCTTTATGCCGCCCGTTGAAACGGGCTCCTGTATTTTCTTTGCTGTAATCGAGGGGTTACGCGCGCCCCGCCTCAGCGGGGCGGCTCCACCCCATCGCTACGATTATACCGCCCTCCGGGCTCAAAATTTCGCGGTCGTGCCGACTGCAAACGGCTCGCCAAACTCAGATTTGACGAGCTTCATCGGGGCGGGGGGGGGGGGGGGGGGGGGGGGGGGG
>JBGVNQ010000003.1:0-93055 GCA_045125705.1 Akkermansia sp.
CGAGAAACGGTAGTCTTGTCTTTGGTGTTTTCCATGGCGAGATTGTGAGTTTGGTTTTGGCGAATTAACTATACCATCTCTTCTTCTGGAGAGCACCTTTTTTATGCTCTCATCGTGTCGCATTTAATTTTGCCATTCTCATTTCCCTTCTTCTCCCAAATGCTGCATTGACATATCAACCATTCGTTGTTAGAGTATACTTTCCGCAACTTTGTATATGAAAAAATTTCTCTTCCTGTCCTTCCTTGCTCTCAGTGCCCTGCCCGTGATGGGTGCGAATAAGACGGAGCTCAGCTTCGATGTGAATGCCGGCACGCAGGGCGCGGGCGTTAGCCTGGGCTACAAGCTGTCCCCGAGCGTACGCCTCCGCTTGCGCGGAGCCATGCTGAACTACGAGAAGACCGACAAGTGGACCGACTCGCAGGCTCAGCTCACGCTCAATGGCGACAACGTGGGGCTGCTGGTCGACCTCTACCCCGGCGACGGGAACTTCTACATCACCGCCGGTCTCAACTTCAGCGAGAACAAAGTGCGCTGCAGCTCGCGCATCGACCGCAAGCCCGGCATGGTCGGCACAGCCACCGTGGGCGGCATCGAGTATTCCATCATCGAGGGCACCCATGCCGAAATCAACGGCAAATACAGCTGGAACCACGCCCAGCCCTACATCGGTATCGGTTATCAGGATGACCTCTTCGACAGCTCCACCTTCTACTACAGCCTCGACCTCGGCGTCAATTTCATGGGCAGCGGCAATCTCACCGTCAGCGGCAGCAATAACCTCCGCTACCAAGATACCGCCACCGGCGAATGGAAACCCGCCACCGAAGCTGTGATGGAGAAATCCATCCGCAAGGAGGGTCGGGATTTCTTCAAGATTGCAGATGACCTGAACGTGTACCCCGTGATTCAGTTCTCCATCGGCGCACGATTCTGAAGCCGGGCATCATTCCTCATCCGCAGGGCAGTCTTCGGGCTGCCCTGTTTCATTTCCGGTATACAGCAGCACGTCCACCTCCAGCTCGCTTTCCCAGGCGCAGGAGACCACCGTGCACTCAGGATACACCATCAGGCAGCTCCACACGATGTGGCCTGGGTACGGCATCGGCGGCATCACTTCCTCCACGTAGCGGGAGAGCGCCTCGCCCCGTTCCATCGCTTTCGAGTACTCGGCGTTCACGGGCTCTGACGTGAGGGAGGAATAGCCGAAGCATGCCAGCATGGGAAGCACAAAGCAAGCGCCTGCAATCCACCCCCTGTGCAGCCAGCGACGCAACTTGACCGGCTGCGGCAGATACGGCGAAGGCGTGGGTGTCGGGTCCGCCAGCAGGGATGTGAGCACCTTCGTGCGGTAAACAATGACATGGCGCAGCTGCACAGCTGAATCAACCATGCTCACGGGCAGCACAGCCCATGTTCCTCCGTCCGACTGCACCAGCACCGCATCCCGGCTCACATGCAGATACGCCGGAGTGGTATTCTTCCGCATCGCCCGGGCACACAAGCCGGGACGCATCACGAAGATAAGAATCCCACCTGCGGCAACAAGCAAGGGCAGCAGCAGAGCAAACAAATCGAACTTCCAGCATAGGGCCATGGCCAGTCCCAGTATGAAGAGAGTCACGTGCAGCGCAACTGACCTTCCCGGCACGGCAAACTGCATAATGTAGTCCACAAACTCGCGCACTTGGGCAGGCGTGGCCGATATCCGCATCGGATTTTCTGAAAGCAGATCAGCAGGAGGTGCTGTGGGCGGCGCCGGCTTTTTCCCGGCGCGCGCCTTCACGTAGGCCAGCATTTCCTCTGCCCGTTCACGCCGCAGAGACTCGGTGGGCAGCAGGTGAAACATGCCGTTTGTCTGCTGCACCATCAGCATATTCATGCGGAGCCAGACGCGGGAGATACGCTCCCACGGCACAAAATTTCTTATCCCGGCGCTTTCACATTCCAGCAGGATTCCGGCCTCTGTCAGGGTCACAAACTGGGTTCCCAGCGTCTCAAAGCGGCGCTCAATGCGACGTAACGACACCCAGTTCTGGCAGCACACCAGCGCTACAGCCACGAAAAAGGCAATGCCCAATATATACCAATCCAGCGCAAGCAACCACTGAAGCAGGGCAAAAAATACCAGTTCAAGAAGGAGCTGGTGCAACACAAAATGCCTCAGAAACCACCCCTTGGTCTTACGTTCCGGCTTTGCTAATCGGTATACCATACCCCGATTTTAGCACCAAAAAGGCGAAAAACAAGCCATTTCCTCCCGCCGCGAAGACCGCTTTCTGCAAAGAGGTGATTAAACACCTGTTTTGGCGACTTTTCGCCCCCAGCCAGCTCCACATTTCCCCCTCTGAAAAGCCCTCAAAATGGCTCAAATCAGGTGAATTCAAGCCAGTTTCCGCCCCTTTTCGCGGTAGCATGTCACCGCACATTATTATATCGTTTTACGTTTTGTATAAGCGTTTTCCGTTTCTCTAAAATGCAGAATACACACATCAGCATCACTCTTCGCAGATGTCCCATACAACTGTCTCCTTGCAGCGTACACAACCACTGCAGAATCCACCTCCCTACCGTAAATTCTCTGAAATTCGGCGCTCATACTCCTATTCTCATATATTTTATCATAGTTTCATTTTCATTTTAGTTAATTTTCTTAACACGCGTTTATTCACATCTTTTTCAGGCCTTTTCTGATCTGTTTTTCGTATATGCTTACACCCTGTTTTACTGATTTGCTATAGTTTCTATATTTGATTATTGTGAAGTTCTTTCCTGTATTTTTGCCATCAAATTCAGCTTTGCATGAAAATGAGAGCTTTTCTATTATCTTGCTTTCATCTTTTCTATAGATGATTTATCATAATACAGGATTATATCTTCGTTATTTTATTATGATATATGGCTATTTTATCGCCAATCAGACTTCTTTGGTGCTTAAACACCTTTTTGAGGCAAAAAGGGCAAAAAAGAGCCCCGAGAAGCAGAAATTGCACGGGCAGATGCACGGAAATCAGTCTCCACGCCCGCCATTTGGGCTTATTTCGGGCCATTTTTCTTCGTTATTCATTAAATATACATACTTTGTGCATTTTTATAAAAATAAGGCATTTTTCCGTTTTCTATTGATTTTTGAGAAATCTGGTTATAAAATAGGTTCATGGGCAAAAAACGGAGTAAAATTCAAATTCTGCGCTTCCTCGTTCAGCTGGTGTTCATGGCAGGTCTCTTTTTCGGGCTGGGCTTCATCCCTGGGGCCAAGGACGTGAGCGTCTGGCTGCTGCCCGCCGCTTTGCTGGCCGGCGTCTTCGTCTGTGGTTGGGTGTGCCCCTTCGGCTCAGCTCAGGACTGGATGTCGAAGCTCGGCCGTCTGCTCCACCTGCCGCAGCTGCGTGTCCCGCAGGCAGCTCAACGCTACCTCCAGCTCTCCCGCTACGCCCTCTACCTTGCCCTCTCCATGGGCGTCACCCTCGCCCTGCTCCAGGGGCCGAAGCACTTCTCCGCCCTCATGCGTGGCCAGGGACTCACCATCGCCACAGGCATCATCATCTTCTTCCTCATTATCTCGCTCTTCATCGATCGCCCCTTCTGCAACTATTTCTGCACATCCGGCGCCCGCATGGGGCTCTTCAGCGTGCTGCGCATCTTCAGCATCCGCCGCGATACCGAGCAGTGCAAACAGTGCGGCCACTGCTCCCGCACCTGCCCCATGAATATCGATGTAGCCCACACCGATTTTGTACGCCACCCGAACTGCATCGGCTGCCTCCGCTGCATCGCATCCTGCCCCAAAGGCCTCCTGAAATACGGCCTCATGCCCGGCAAGGAGAAGAAGAAATAAGGGAGTGCGCCCTTGTCGGAGCACGGGACTTTAGTCACGCAAAGATATCCGGTAAGGGACTAAAGTCCCTTCGCTCCGAATGAAACCATTGTACCCTTACCGGGGTTCATCTGAGGGTGAGATATGGAAAATCCCCCGACGTATACTCCGTCAGGGGATTTTCACGGCAAGCTGTCTCGCTCTTTACTTATGCTCGCGGAAGAGCTCGGACTGGTCCTGCAGCAGGGCGAAGGAGTGGCGCACCATGGCGCGGGTTTCGTTCAGCAGGTTCAGGTAGAGGATACCATTGCGCATATCCATCACGTCCTCCTCTGCGCGGATGAGGTGTTCGCGGATGCACTGGGCAAACTCCTTCTTGAGGTCACCGGACTGCGCCATCATCTCCTCGATACCCGCACCGCCTTCGCTCTGCAGCTTCAGCGAAAGCCCGGGGAAGCAGGCCGAGATACGGTCGCTCATGGAGAGCAGGTCGCGGCCCTGCTCAGCCGTGAGCCCCACGTGGTTGTTATCGATGTGCTTGTAGCTCGCCTTGACCACAGTGAGCAGACATCCGGCCACCTGCAGGCTGTTCTCGTGCAGGCGCAGCACCAGCTGGCCGCGGTCATACAGGCGGGCAGGCAGCGTCTGCAGGCAGGGGAGAATCTGGTCCTCCTGTATAGCCTCCAGCGTGCGGTTAAGCTCACGCGCCTTCTTGCGCAGGCGCTTCAGGGCGCTGTAGTCCTCTGCAAGCAGGGCTTTCACCGTGGCGCGGTAAATACCGTAGGCGCGTCCCAGACGGTCCACAGAGGCCTCTCCAAGCTCGCGCATCACGGCAGGTGAGTCAAGGTTGAGCTCCGGCAAGGTCTCGGCATTCTTGCGGCGGTGCAGGTAGGCGGATTTCACCAGGATACCGCCCGCCACCAGGAGCATGAACACCACACCCCACATGCCGCCGAACATCATCACCGACGCCGTGATACCCGCTGCTACAAAGGCGGCAAGACCGGTCATGAACCAACCACCGATAACCACCATCACACCCGTGATGCGGTACACAGCGCTGTCGCGGCCCCAGGCGCGGTCGGCCAGCGAGGAGCCCATGGCCACCATGAAGGTCACATAGGTGGTGGAAAGCGGCAGCTTGAGCGAAGTAGCCAGCGAGATAAGCAGGGCAGATACCGTCAGGTTCACCGAAGCACGCACCATGTCGAACGCCGTGCCGTCATCCTCGCTCAGCTCCAGCGGCTGGAAGCGCTTGCTCACGAAGCGGGCCACCGGCTCAGGGGTGATGCGGGCAATGAAGCGCGAGGCATTCAGCGCCCAGCGCACCGCCGCACGGGCGGGCAGGCAGGAGCCGAAGCGCTCCTTGCTCACGCCGCTGCTGCGGGCCAGCTTCACCTCGGTTTCCGTCACCGTGCGAGCCTTCTTCGAGAAGACGAGAGCCAGCACCATCACCCCACCTGCTGCCAGCAGATACCAGATATTGGCCTGCACCGGATCGGCCAGCGAGCCCATGCGCAGCGTCTCCAACGCACCGCCTGCCGCCACATGTGCACTGGCAATGTGGTACGAGGACTCAGCCGCCATGAACACACCGATGAAGTTCACCAGGTCATTGCCTGCAAAGGCCAGCGCCAGCGCGCAGGTGCCTGCCAGCACCGTGATACGCAGCGTATTCACACGCAGCACATACTGCAGGATAAAGGACACCACGAACCACACCGCCAGCGTCCCCAGCACCACCACGCCTATATTGCCGTTCAGCCAGGCCAGCATCTCCGGCGTCACCACCAAGCTGTGCTTCAGCCCCTTGAACACCGCAAAGTAGCTGATAGCCGTGAGCGATGCCGCGCACCACAGCGAACCGATGTACTTATACGCACGCTGGTAGCGGAAGCTGAACATCAGGCGCGAGAACCACATCACCACGCAGCCGCAGGTGAAAGCCACCGCCACCGAGCAGAAAATACCTGATATGATGGTGAGCGACTTCGAGCTGTTGATGTAGTCGCCAAGGCTCCGGGCCACATCAGCCCCGCCCTCATACATGGTGAACAGCGCCACGGCTACCGCGGCTCCCAGCAACTCGAACACCAGCGACACCGTGGTCGAGGTCGGCAGGCCGAAAGTGTTGAACAAATCCAGCAGGATGACATCCGTAAGCATCACCGCCAGGAACAATATCATCACCCCGTGGAAACTGAACTGCGCCGGCATAAACACGCCGCTGCGGGCTATCTCCATCATCCCGCCCGAAAGCGATGCACCCAGCACAATACCCACTGCCGCCACCGCCAGCACCACGCCGCGGCGGGCAGCATTACAACCCACAGCCGAGTTCAGGAAGTTGGCCGCATCGTTCGATACGCCCACCACCAGGTCAAACACCGCCAGTAAGAGCAGAATGCCCAATATCGCGATATACATTTCGTTCATATGCCCACACTTTACCACACCCATCCCCAGCCCCGCACGCTTTCTAGTGTGAACTCTCCGCCACATGCCGTGTGGCGGAAAAGACACAAAGGAGTGAATAGTGCATAATGAACAGTGAATAATTATCACATTAGCGGGCAAGGCCCGCGGAATGTCGAACCTGCGAAGAGGCAGACCATTCACTATTCACTTAATATGCAACAAAATCCATTTGACTTATCGCCTGCAGCTCGGTAGAATGATGGAGCTATAACATTTCTCTCATCTTAATATATGTTAAAAATTAAACCTCTTTTCGCCTCTCTTCTGTTAGGCCTTGCCTCTCTCGGCTGCCTGAGCAGCTGCGACTGTCAGAGCTCCGATGCCGCAGCCGAGGCTCAGAACGCCGAAATCCACAAGCTTGCCGACCTCGCCGGCAAGCGCACAGGCTTCCTCACGGGCAGTATGTTCCAGGAAGTGCTCGGGCCCCTGCAGCCCGGTATCGTCGAGTTCCGCCCCTACGACTACACCCAGCAGCTCATCCAGGCCCTCCGCAAGGGCAAAATCGATGCCGTGCTGGAAGACGAACCCATCGCCAACCTCTGGTCTGCCTACTACCCCGAAGAGCTCTACGTGGCCTTCACCTACGCAGATGACAGCTATTCCTTCGCCACCCGCAAGGGCGACACACTCACAGCCTGCATCAGCGCGGTCATCCAGCAGCTCGAGCAGAGCGGCGAACTCGAGCAGTTCAAGGAGAAATGGTGCAAATCCATCGACCCGAACCGCCACATCACCCAGTGGAAGCACAAGAAGGACTACGACGGCAGCGCCGGCACCATCCGCTACGCCACCGACCCCACCCAGATGCCCATGGTCTACCAGGCCTACAACGAGCTTCTCGGCCTGGATATCGAAGTCATCAACCGTGTGGCCTATGAGCTCAACATGAAAGTGGAATACTCCTTCATGAACTTCGCCACCCTGCTCGATGCCCTCAAGCAGAACAAGGCCGACCTCGTCGGCGGCTGTATGTCCATCACCACCGAGCGCCAGAAAACCGTGGACTTCGTCCACCCCTACTACAAAGGCGGCATGGCCGTCCTCGCCCGCTACGCCAAGAAAAAGGATAAAGAAAAAGCCGAGTAACAACTCATCTCAGCCCTTTCCCCCGCCCCGGTTCCCTCAAAGAACCGGGGCGATTTTTTTGCACAGCAGTATATTACACATCACCCCACCTGCCGGGAATGGCAGGTAGGGTGAAACTTATGAGTTATCTATGAATCGGATGAGGCTTTACTCCTGGGGAGCGTCGGCTTCATCGGTGGTGGTGGCGTCGGTGTCCACCACTTCGGAGGCATCCTCGGGGGATTCATCTTCATCATCATCGGGGATGACGAGGGTGATTTCCTGGATGGTTTCCTTGCCGTCGAGGGTGATGAGCTTCACACCCTGGGTGGCGCGGCCGGTTTCGCGGATGGTGTTCACCTTCATGCGGACGGACTGGCCACCCGTGGTCATGATCATGAGCTCATCGGCATCGGTCACGGTGGTGGCGGACACCACGCGGCCGGTCTTATCCGTGCAGTTCATGGTCTTGATACCGATACCACCGCGGGTCTGCGGGCGGTATTCATCGAAGGGAGTGCGCTTGCCGAGGCCGTTCTCGGAGACCACGAGGAGGTTGGCATCCTGCTGCACCACAGCCAGGGCCACCACGAAGTCGCCCTCGCGCAGCTTGATGCCGCGCACACCGATGGTGTTGCGGCCCTGGGCACGCATGTCGGCCTCGTTGAAGCGGATGCTCATACCATCGTGCGTGACGAGCACCACCTCATCGTTGCCGGAGGTAAGGGCGGCGTTCACGAGGGTATTGCCCTCCTCGAGGTTAATGGCGATGATACCGGCCTTGCGGTAATTCACGAAGTCGTTGAGGGCGGTCTTCTTCACCGTGCCGTCCTTGGTGGCGAACACGACGTTGCCGGAATCCTCTGCGAAGGTGATATCCTTGCCGTCCTCGCTCACGCGGCGCTCGAGGCGCAGAATGGCAGCGATGCGCTCATCGGCCTGCATATCGAGCAGGTTCTTGATGGAGCGGCCCTGTGCGCTGCGAGCGGCCTCGTCAATCTCGTACACGCGCTCCACATACACACGGCCGGTGTTCGTGAAGAACATGATGTAGTCGTGGTTCTGGGCAGCGAAGAGGTGCTCCACGAAGTCGTTGGCATCCTTCTTGCTCTTGGTCGTGGCGGCCTTGATACCCTTGCCGCCGCGGGCCTGCAGGCGGTACTCGTCGGAGTTGGTGCGCTTGATGTAACCGCTGTGGGAGATGGTCACAATCATGGAGTCATTGGGGATGAGGTCCTCAATGGCCATATCACCCTCGAAGGGAATGATGTGGGTCATACGCGGGGTGGCGTACTTCTCCTTGATGGTGCGCAGCTCATCCTTCACGATACCGAGCACGCGGCTCTCGTTGGCCAGAATGTCCAGATAGTCCTCGATGAGCTCGAGCAGCTTCTTGTACTCGTCGGAAATCTTGTCGTTTTCCAGAGCAGTGAGCTGGTAGAGGCGGAGTTCAAGGATGGCATTCACCTGGCGCTCGGTGAAGATGTACTTGTCACCCTGCACGGAGGGCTGGCTGTGAATGAGGATGCCGAGCCCCTTGGCCAGCTCCACGGGGAAGCTGAACTGCATCAGTCGGTTGCGGGCGTCCTCGCGGTTCTTGGAGTCGCGGATGATGCGAATGAACTCATCCATATTCGCCAGGGCGATGAGGTAGGCCTCCAACACCTCGGCGCGGTCCTCAGCCTTGCGGAGCAGGAACTTCGTGCGGCGCACCACCACCTCGCGGCGGTGTTCGACGTAGAAGTTGATGGCATCCTTCATGGTGAGCACCTTCGGGCGTCCCTCGTGAATAGCCAGCATGTTCACGGAGAAGGATGTCTCCATGCTGGTGAGCTTGTAAAGCTGGTTGATGACCACCTGCGGGCGGGCATCGCGCTTGAGCTCGATTTCGATGTAGTCGGTAAGGTCGCGCATGCCGGCTATATCGGTGATAATCTTATCACGCACCAGCTCGGCGATACGCTCCTGCAGCACAGCGCGGTTCACACCATAAGGCACATCGGAGATGTGGATGAACTCGCGGCCGTTCTCGTTGGTGACCACCTCCATCTTACCGCGCATGCGCACGCTGCCGCGGCCTGTGCGGAAGTAGCTGTCGATACCCTTGTAGCCCAGCACATAGCCGCCCGTGGGGAAGTCCGGCCCCTTGATGTAGGCACGCAGAGCCTCAGCGGTGATGTGGGGATTATCGATGTAGGCGCAGATGCCGTCCACCACTTCGCCGAGGTTGTGCGGAGCCATGTTGGTGGCCATACCCACGGCAATACCCGTGCCGCCGTTCACCAGCAGGTTCGGGAAAGCAGAGGGGAACACCACGGGCTCCGTGAGGCGGTTGTCGTAGTTCGGCTGGAAATCCACCGTATCCTTGTCCAGGTCGTCCATGAGGGCCACGCCCAGATGGCTGAGCTTGGCTTCGGTGTATCGCATGGCGGCGGGGGGGTCGCCTTCCGGCGTACCGAAGTTACCCTGCCCCTGCACGAGCACATCGCGCATGTTCCAGGGCTGGGCCATGGTCACCAGCGTGCCGTAGGCAGACTGGTCACCGTGCGGGTGGTAGTTACCGATGGTGTCACCCACGATTTTACCACACTTGATTGTACCCTTGCTGGGCACCAGACCGAGCTCGTGCATGGCGTAGAGCACGCGGCGCTGGGAGGGCTTGAGACCGTCGCGGGCGTCCGGCAGGGCGCGGGAGATAATCACCGACATGGAGTAATCCAGGAAGCTGCGGGATACCTCCTCAGCCACGTCGACGGGACGAATTCTTGTTTCGCTCATAATCAGAATGAATGGTCAGGGGTTACACGTCGAGGTTGCGGACGTTGAGGGCGTTGTCCTCGATGAAGCGGCGGCGGGGTTCCACCAGGTCGCCCATGAGGATGGTGAACATCTTGTCGGCCTGCACGGCGTTGTCATCATCCAGGCGCACGCGGAGCAGCTCGCGCTTCTCCGGGTCCATGGTGGTGGCATACAGGTCCTTGGCGTCCATTTCACCAAGACCCTTGAATCGGGTGATGGTCACGCTGCGGCCGCCGATTTCCAGCACCTTGGCGAGGATATCGCCCACAAAGTTGATGGGGGTCACCGTGTTGCGGGCGTTCTCCACCAGTTCGAATACGGGGGCATCATCGCTCAGCAGGTGGGCAGCATCGATACCGAGTTCCTCCAGGCGGGTAAGCACGCGGGAGATGGCCTTGGCCTCGTGCAGCTCGTGCAGCAGGGCGCGGCGGCTGGGGCCTTCGCGCACCGGCAGCGGATTGGCAGCCAGTTCTTCCTCGCTGGGCTCGCCGAAGAGGAAGAGGTCGCGATTCTCCTCGGAGAATGCGCTCAGGCTGTCCATATCGGCAAAGTACTGCACCTCCTCATCATTGCCGCAGCGCACCTTCACGAGGTACTGCGGGAAAGCGCCGCTCTCGGAGCGGTGGCGGAGCAGGTCCTTGAAGTCACCACCATGCTGGGCCACGCTGCCCTCGTACTTCTGCAGGTTGATGAGCGTCTCCAGAATAGCCATGAGGGAATCGGCATCGAACTCGCGGCTCTTGTCGGGGGTGCGCAGCGTCACATCGCCGGCGCCCAGGGAGATGAGCTTGCGGTTCAGGGATACCTCGTCCTGCACATACTGCTCCACCTTGCGGTGAATCACGCGGTACAGCGGCGGCTGGGCAATATAGAGATACCCGGCGCGCACCAGCTGCGGCATGTGGCGGCAGAACAGAGTGAGCAGCAGCGTGCAGATGTGGGAGCCGTCCACGTCGGCATCAGCCATGAGAATAATCTTGTGGTAGCGCACCTTGTTCAGGTCGAAGGAGCCTTCACCCTCACCATCACCGATACCGGCACCAATGGCGGTGATGATGTTCTGAATCGTCTCGCTGCCCAGTGCCTTGTCCAGGCGGGCCTTCTCCACGTTCAGAATCTTACCACGCAGCGGCAGAATAGCCTGGGTGCGGCGGTCGCGGCCCATCTTGGCGGAGCCACCTGCGGAGTCACCCTCCACAATGAACAGCTCACTGAGCTTCGGGTCGCGGCAGGAGCAGTCGGCCAGCTTGCCGGGCAGACCACCGCCCACGGTCATAGCGCTCTTGCGCACGCTTTCGCGAGCCTTGCGGGCGGCCTCGCGGGCGCGGGAGGCGATAAGGCAGCGGTCGATGATGGTCTTGGCCACCTGGGGATTCTCCTCGAAGTATTCCTTGAGCTCCTCATACACCACGCTGCTCACCACACCTTCAATTTCGGTATTCACGAGCTTGTCCTTCGTCTGGGAGGAGAAGCGCGGGTTGGGCATTTTCACCGAGATAACAGCCACCAGACCTTCGCGCACGTCGTCGCCGTTCAGGCTGGGGTCCTTATCCTTGAGCAGGTTGTTGGTCTTGGCGTAGTTGTTGATGGCGCGGGTCAGCGAGCTGCGGAAACCGGAAAGGTGCGTACCGCCGTCGGCATTGAAAATGGAGTTGGCGTAGCACTGAATCTGGTAGCGGTCGCTGTCATTGTACTGCATCACCACGTCCACAATCACGTCGTCCTCCATGGTCTTGCCATCGTACTCCACCTCGATGTGGCGCACGCCGCTCATGGCGATGGGCTCGGCAGTGATAAGCGTCTTGTTCTCGCCCAGCTGCTTCACGAACTCGCGGATACCATCCGCATAGTAGAAGGTCTCGCTGCGCTCCTGGCCGGAGCGCTCGTCCACCAGTTCGATGACGAGGCCGGGGTTCAGGAAGGCGAGCTCGCGCAGGCGGCGGGCCAGCAGGTCAAACTTGAATTCCGTGGTATCGGTGAAGATGGTCGGGTCGGGCAGGAAGGTGATGGCCGTGCCGGTCTGGCCCTCCGGGCAGGAGCCCACCACGTGCAACTTCTCGGTGGTGCGGCCACGCTCGAAGGTAATCACATGGCGCTTGCCATCGCGGCGCACCTCGGCCTTGAAGAAATCGGAAAGAGCGTTCACACACTTGGCACCCACACCGTGCAGACCACCGGAGTACTTGTAGGCACCCTGGCCGAACTTACCACCGGCATGCAGGTTGGTGAGCACCAGCTCCACGGCGGGGATGCCGAACTTCGGGTGCATATCCACCGGAATACCGCGGCCGTTGTCAATCACGGAAATGGTACCGCCCTCGTGAATCTGGATGATGATCTTGCTGCAGTATCCGGCCAGATGCTCGTCAATCGAGTTGTCCAGCACTTCGAACACACAGTGATGCAAACCACGTTCATCCGGGTCACCAATGTACATACCCGGACGCTTACGCACGGCTTCGAGGCCTTCCAGCTTATCAATCTGGGCGGCGCCGTACTCCTGCTGTGCCCCGGTCGAAAGCTTCTCAGCGTCCTCCGGGGGCGTTACGTTATCACTCATAAGTGCCGCCCATTATACGCGCGTACGCGCGCGCCTCAATAATATAGTATGTCATTTTATGTAATTATGCGTCACACAGCCCCTGTAAAGCGCGCGGCACTCATTCTGGGCACACTTCCCACAGATACCCGCCAACGCATTACAAGCCTATTCTGTGGCATTTTAGAACCATTCCTGCACTATTAAGCATTCGCGCATCATGCCCTAAAAAATACTTGCATTGGCGTAATAGATGATATAACCTTTCCAGCACTTCTACGCATCGTCAGGAACAACATGAAACACGTTCACTTTCTCGGAATTTGTGGCACCGCCATGGGTGCAGTTGCATCGGCCATGGCACGTCAGGGCTACGTGGTAACCGGCACAGATGCCAATGTGTACCCGCCCATGTCCACCTTCCTCGAGAATGAAGGGATTCAGATTTTCCAGGGCTACAACCCCGCCAATATCCCCGCCGACACTGATCTGGTCGTCATCGGCAACGCCATGAGCCGCGGCAATATCGAGGTGGAGGCCGTGCTGGAGCGCCGCCTGCGCTACATGAGCCTGCCCGAGACCATGAAGGAGTTCTTCCTGTGGGGCAAGCGCAACCTGGTGGTGACCGGCACCCACGGCAAGACCACCACCACCTCCATGCTGGCCTGGATGCTGGAGGCCAATGGCCACAACCCCAGCTTCATGATTGGCGGCATTGCCCGCAACCTGGGCCGCGGTGGCCGCTTCACCGATTCTGATTTCTGCGTGCTCGAAGGCGATGAGTATGACACCTCGTTCTTCGACAAGCGCTCCAAGTTCCTCCACTACCTGCCCGAGGTGGTCATCATCAACAATATCGAGATGGACCACGCCGACATCTACGCCAATGTGGAGGAAATCAAGCTCTCCTTCAAGCGCCTGCTGCGCGCCGTGCCCCGCAACGGCATCGTGTTCATCAACGCCGACTGCCCGAACTGTGCCGATGTGCGCGCCTGCGCTGCCGCCGAACTGCGCATGGTGAAGCTGGTAAGCGTGGGCATGAGCGAGGATGCCGATGTGCGCATCACGAACCTGGAGCACCGCACCGATGGCTGCGGTTTCACGCTGGAATGCAAACCCGCCCCCGAGGGCGAGGAAGCCACCCCCTGCCCGCTCTGTGGCGAGAGCTTCAATGTGCCCATGATTGGTGATTTCAACGTACGCAACGCCGCCATGGCCGCCTGCGCCGCCGCCTTCTCCGGCCTGAGCGCCGAGGAGATTCGCACCGCTCTGGACAGCTTCCAGGGCGTGGCACGCCGCCAGGAAGTGCGCGGCACGGTGAACGGCGTGACCGTGGTGGATGACTTCGCCCACCACCCCACCGCCATCCGCCAGGCCATTGCAGGCCTGCGCCAGCGCTTCCCCAAGAGCCGCCTGTGGGTGCTGTTCGAACCCCGCAGCAACACCACCATCCGCAACCTCTTCCAGGCCGAACTTGCAGAAGCTCTGGCCGACGCCGACTTCGCCGTCATCTCCCCCATCGAGAACACCAAGCGCCTCGCCCCCGAGGAGCGTCTGGACCAGGAGAAACTCGTGGCCGACATCGAAGCTGCCGGCACCGATGCCTACGTGGGCAAGAATGTGGACGACATCGTGGCCTATGTGGTCACCCATGTGCACCCGAACGACGTGCTGCTCGTCATGAGCAACGGCGGCTTCGGCGGCATCCACAACAAGCTGCTCATCGGCCTCGCCCAGTAAGGCGCAATGCACGTGAAAAGTTTCGTTCTCCTGCTTACCACGCTGCTGCTCTGCTCATGCACCGCGGTTAACTCCGGCAGCTATCTGGACAGCATCGGCCGCGAATGCCCCGAGGTGCAATCACGGCAGAACAAAAACGTCGCCAGCTCATGGTTGGTCTGGGAAACTGTCTACGAAACCTGGCGCCTGGGGGATTATTACTACGTAAAATTACCAGTTGTCTACGCACCCCGACACGAACCTCTTCTGATAACCTTCACCACCATGCCATGGATGGGAAGAGAACGATGGATTTTCCCCACAAGTCCGGTGGCGGGAGGACTCGACCGCCATGCCTACCTGACCACCCTGCCTTGTGACATCTACTACGCAGAACTGACTGAGGAGCAGCTACGGGATTGCAGCGGCGCCTACAAATTTGCGCCGGATGACCGTCCCCTCTACCGACCCTACCGCCTGCTCCGAGCCAATGAGATTGACCTGAGCAAAGCCACGAAAGTGGAAGACACCTCCATTTTCAACCCCGACGCGCTGGTGCGCCGCCACCTGAACGACCGCCGAAGCACCGGCAACCAGATACGCCGTCCGCTCACCTGGATACTTTGCGTAGCCGACATTCCCCTCTCCATCGGTGCTTCCACAGCCGGAGTCGCTTGCGAAATGCTGGCACTCCCATTGCTGATAATAGGTGACCTCGCTGATATAGATTGATACCAGATGTCATTTGTGCTACAGTCACCATATGAAAAATGTTCTGATTACTCTTCTCTCTCTCTTCTGCATCCTGCCCGTCGCAGAAGCTAAGGTCGATGCTACCCAGCTCATTGGCGGCCTGCTTACCGCCCTCAATGAGCCCCAGGAAAAAGCTCCCGCTCCAGCCCCGAAGAAACAGGAAGCCGAGAGTTTCGGGGAGCCCATGGCCAGCATGGCCCGAGCTGCTTCCGCTCCCCTCATCGATACCTTCAAGGAGGAAGGCCGGGAATATGCCAAAGAAGTGGGAGATATCATCACAGAGCGCATTTTGGAAAGCAGGAAAATCAGTAACACTCTCGACTCCATGCGCATCTTCTGCTGGGCTGTCGTGGCTTACCTGACCATCGTCACCATTCTGATTGTCGTTCTCCTGCTCCGCCTGCGCGTGCTTTACAGCAAGCTCATGAAGGCCATACAGGGATTGCCGAGCAACAAATGACCATTGAGACGCACCCTATTGCCCCTTGCGTTCTCCACCGGCGGCGCGGAGGAGTGCGGCGCATTCCTCGTGGCCATGCTGCACGGCGAGGTCAAGGGGAGTCTGTCCCAGCCAGCTGGCGGTATTGATTTCCGCCTGAGCCAGCGGCAGAATCAGTTTCAGGATTTCTGCGTAGCCATGCTGCGCCGCGGCTCTGAGTTCGAATCCGCCGGGGCGCGCACCATTCTCGATAAGCAGCCTGACCATTTCGATATCGCCCCGCTCGATTGCGCCACCGAGCCCCGACGTGGGGTCGCAACCTCGCTTTGCAAGGTACGCCACCATAGCAGGCTGCCCCTCTTTCACAGCAAGGGGGAGTAATTGCTCCTGTGGCAGGCGGGCACCGGCACGATGCAGCAGCTCCACTATCTCCACATCCCCATTCGACACCGCCGACACCATTGCTCTTTCCGGATCAGCACCATGCTCCAGAAGGAGCTTTACGGTATCCGGACGTCCACTTGCTGCAGCCAGGGAAAGCCCCAGGTCAGCGTCCACGCCATGCTCAAGAAGCAGGCGCACTATTTCATTCTGTCCGCTTCTTGCTGCTTCAAGAATACCATGGTTTGCCGAAGCTCCTTTTCCCAGCAACAACTTCACAATCTCCACATGCCCCCTCTCCGCCGCAGATGACATACCGTCATCCGGATTCGCGCCATGCTCCAGCAACAGCTGCACAATCTCCATGTGCCCCCTCTCCGCCGCAGATGACATACCGTCATCCGGATTCGCGTCATGCTCCAGCAACAGCTGCACCATGTCTACATCACCTCCGCTGGCTGCACCTGAAATAGCTGCTCTCGCAGGGGTTCCCTTTTCCAGCAACAGCTTGACCACCTCAAGATGCCCATGGAAAGCAGCCAATGAAAAAGCGTAATCCATGATACCTCCATGCGGGCAGCCTCCCTTTTCCAGCAGAAGCCGCACCATTTCCACATTGCCGGTTTCCACAGCATCAGAAAGCGCACTCGACGGCTCAGCACCATGCTCCAGCAGGAGCTTCACCACCTCCATCTGCCCCGCCCTGACGGCAAGATAAAACGGATACCCCAGCCTGGGTTCCGATTTCAGCAGCAGCTTGACGATTTCCACACGGCCGGCCTCAGCCGCAGCCGCCAACTCCTGTTCCCCCGCTGTACACCCCTGCTCCAGCAGCAGATTGAAGACCTCTACCGAGCCGCCCGCAGCGGCAGGCTCAAGCCCCCATTCCGGGTCAGTCCCCTGCTCCAGCACCTTTTTCACCAACTCCAGATGACCGCCTTCCGCTGCCCCCATCAGATATGGGATGAGCAGGCGTCTATCGCTGGCGACAGTCTGATGCAGAACTGAGGCATCCCCCGCTCTGCCGGAGCGATAAATGTCCACGGTTACAGGCTCATCACCCTCGCCGAATATCCGGCTCAAATGGCAGAGCCAGGGACATTCGGGTGCTTCGTGCCCGTTTCCACTCACCTTCGGGAGGAGCAGGACCCAGCAAAGCAGAACAAGGAGTGAAACTCGTTTCATACCGGCTGCCACCATAGCTCAGCTTATACTCTTATCCGCTTCTCCGAACAGACGGCGGTAATTTTCATCGCGTTCGCGCAGTACCTGCTCATCTGTGGCGCCGAGGGCGCGGAGCATGTAGCTGGTCATGGCCAGTGCCACCTCGGCCTCGCCCGCAAAGGCATGGGCATCGCCGGCCTGAGCAATGGCCCGGGCGATGCGGATGTAGCTGGTGTGCGCCACCACACGGATATCCGGGTTCAGGCCACGCGCGGCTGATGCAATCTGCACCGCAGGTGCAGCGGCGGAGGAAATGATGATGGCCTTGGCCTTTTCCACCCCCGCCATGCGGAGGATGGTGCGGTTCGACGCATCGCCATGGATGGCAGGCAGGCCTTCCTGATGCAGTCTGGCAACGGTATCCACATTCATCTCCAGCACCACTACCTCCATATCGTGGCGGCGCAGCACCTGGCTCACCAGCTGGCCGCAGGGGCCATAGCCCACCAGCAGGATACGGTAGACATCATCTGCGGGCGCAGGAATCGAATCTGCATGGGCATGCCTGGTGCCGATTCCGCGGTCCTCGAGCTTGTGCACGGCTACCGGCACAAAGCGGTACAAGGCTGCATTCAGGGTGATGGAAACGATAGCCACACCGGTAATGACATTCACCGCCTCCATGGGCAGCAGCTTATAGGTACCGGCAATGAGCGTAGCCAGAATAAAGGAGAACTCACCAATCTGCGAAAGCGAACCGCCCACCATGAGGCTCAGGCGCATCGGCTTGCCCAGCAGCGCCACCATGATGGCGGCCATGATTGGTTTGGCCAGCATGCAGATGGCCAGCGTGGCCAGAGCGAGCGGCCAGTATTCCAGCATACCGCCGATATGGAATCCCATGCCCACCGACACGAAGAAGAGCACGGCAAAGGCATCGCGCATGGGAAGTGCATCGCTCGCAGCGCGGCTGGCAAACTTGCTCTGCCCCACCACCATGCCGGAAAGGAAGGCGCCGAACTCCATGGAGGCATTGAACACCGTGGCCGAGAGCACCGCAATGCCCAGCGCACACACCAGCACCGCCAGGGTGAAGAGCTCATCCGAGCAATGGCGTGAAATATAGGTAAGCACCTGCTTGATGACCTTGCGCCCGAAGAGCGCCACCACAACCACCAGCAGTGTGAGTTTGACCGCCATCATCCCCAGCGCAGGCACCAGCTCCTGCCCGCCGAAAATAGCCGGCAGCAACACCAGCAGGACGATGGTGAACATATCCTCCACCACCAGCCAGCCCAGCGCGGTGTGCCCCGTGGGGGTCTGCAGCACGCGGTTATCGCTCAGCACTCGGGTGAGTACCACAGTACTGGACACACAGACGCAGAGGCCGAACATGAGGCTGTTCACCCAGGCCACATCGCCCATGCCCAGGAAATGGAAGGCAACCATACCCAGCAGCGATACGGTGAGCATGCACACCAGAGCCCCCGGCACCGCCACTTTCTGCACCGCCAGCAAATCCTTGATATGGAACTGCAAACCCACACCGAAGAGCAGCAGCACCACACCGATGTGCGAGAAATCCTCCACCACATGCGCATCCACCGGCTCGCCCCACCAGGGCTGTGCCGCCAGCATGCCGGCCACCAGATACCCCACCAAGGGCGACAACCGGAGCTTCTGTGCCAGCATGCCCAGGACCAATGCCAGCGAAAGGCCAATGACCAGAGTATAAATCATAAATGAGAGGGTGCAGTATGTTTTTCCATACTACACCCTCACGCTTATTTTGACAAGACTAACAGCCTGATTTTTCTATAAAATCACGCTTCCACCAACTCCTCGGGGGGAAGTCCCTGCAGGCGGCGGCGGGTGCTTGCGCGTTCGCGGTTCACCTGCTCATCCGTAGCGCCCAGATTGCGCAGCAGCACAGAGGACATGGATAGCGCCACTTCCTCCTCACCGGAGAAGATGGAATGGCCGCTGGTGCGCAGCTCCTGCGCCTGGCGCATGTAGGTGGTATAGGCCATCACGCCGATTTCCTTGTTCAGGCTGCGGGCGGCGGCGGCAATCTCCTTGGAGGGAGCAGCGGCGGCCGTCACCATAATAGCCTTGGCATGCTCCACGCCGGCCAGTTTCAGGATGTGGCGCAGACGGGCATCGCCATGCAGAGCGGGAATTCCTTCCTTGTTCAGTCGGGTCACGGTGTCGATATTCATTTCCAGCACCACCACATCCATATCATACTTGCGCAGGATACCGGTCATGATTTCGCCGCTCGGGCCGTAGCCCACCACAATCACGCGGTGGCGGTCCTCCGAAGGTTCGGGGATATGGCGTCCGGCATCAGCCTGCACGGGGGTATTCTTTTCGAGCAGGTGAATCAGCTTCGGCACAAATCGGAAGAGCGCGGCATTCACCGTGATGGAGATGATGGCGGCGCCTGTAATCACATTGGCCGCATACAGCGGCAGCACGCCATAGGTGCTGGCAGCCAGTGTGGCGAGGATGAAGGAGAATTCACCAATCTGCGCCAGGGCTCCACCCACAACCACACCCAGACGCGCCGGACGGCGCAGCAGTCGGATGACAACGTAGCCCGTAATCGGCTTGATGAGCAGCACATACAGCGTGGTGCCCAGCGCCAGCGGCCAGTATTCCACCAGACCGCCCATCTGGAAGCCCATGCCCACGGACACGAAGAAGAGCACAGCAAAAGCGTCGCGCATGGGAAGAGCGTCGCTCGCGGCACGGCTGGCAAACTTGCTCTGCCCCACCACCATGCCGGAAAGGAAGGCCCCGAACTCCATGGAGGCGTTGAACACATAGGAGGACAGCACGGCAATACCCAGCGCAATCACCAGCACGCCCAGGGTAAAGAGCTCATCGGAGCCATTGCGGGCCACATAGGTGAGCACCCTGGTGATGATACGCTTGCCCAGCAGCGCCACAATGAGCACCAGCAGAGTGAGCTTCACCGCCATGCCACCCAGGGCAGGCAGCAGCTCATCGTTACCGAACATCACCGGCATGAGCACCAGCAGAATGATGGTGAAGAGGTCTTCCACCACCAGCCAGCCCAGCGCGGTGTGCCCCGCGGGGGTCTGCAGCATCTTGTTATCCTCCAGCACACGGGTGAGAACCACCGTGCTGGAAACGCACACGCACATGCCGAAAATCGCTGCGGCCACCCAGCCGCCACTACCACCGCAGAGGTAGTACACCAGGCCGCCGATTCCCGTCCACAGCAGGCTGCAGGTCACCGCCCCCGGCACAGCCACCTTGCGCACGGCCAGCAGGTCCTTGAAGTGGAAATGCAGCCCCACGCCGAACAGCAGCAGCACCACGCCTATGTGGGAGAACTCCTCCACCACATGATGATCCACAGGGTGCCCCCACCAGGGCTGGGCTGCCAGCATGCCGGCCACCAGATACCCCACCAGAGGCGAGAGCTTCAGCTGCTGCGCCACCATGCCCAGCACAAAGGCCAGGGCCAGACCGATAACAAGTGTAAAAATCATACCAGCACGCGTGCCCAGAGCACCTTGAGATAACGACCTTCAGGATAGGTGGAAAGGAAGGGATGATCCCAGCCGGGGCCGGTCATATCCAGAATCTGCAGGCGGCGGCCCAGTCGCTGAGCTGCCTTGATAACAGTCTTCTCGAACTCAGCGGGGCTCACCAGGCCACTGCAGGAGCAGGTCACGAACAGGCCGCCACGGCGCACGCACTGCAGGCCGAGCATGTTGAGGTCGTTGTACTTCTTGAGACCTTCCTCCTTCTCCTCATCGCGGCCCAGCACAAACTTGGGCGGGTCGAGCAGCACCACGTCGAACATCTTGCCGTTGCGCACCATCTGGCGGGCATATACGAAGGCATCGGCATGCACAAAATCGATACGGAGCGGGCCATTCTGGGCGTTGATGTTGGCATTGCGCTTCGCCATCAGGATAGCCTTTTCATCCAGGTCCACAGCCGTCACCTCGGCAGCACCGCCGTGCAGCTTGGAGTAGATAGAGAAGCCGCCGGAGTAACAGCACAGGTCGAGCATGGTCTTGCCCTTCACCAGGCGGGAAAGTTTCAGGCGGTTATCACGCTGGTCGCAGAAGAAACCGGTCTTGTGCCCCTGGGCAAAATCCACCTCGAAGTTAACGCCGTTTTCCACGATACGCACCTTGTGCACCGGCTCACTGGCGGGCGACTTGCTCACATCGATTCCTTCCATGCGGGCAATACCCTCATCCACCGTGATGACGTGGCGCTTCGTACCGCAGAGTTCATGCAGCAGGGGCAGCCACTGGGGCAGACGCAGCCACACACCCAGGGTGGTCACTTCCAGACTCAACACATCGGCGTAGCGGTCCACAATCAGACCGCCCAGGCCATCGGAGTCGCCATGAATCACGCGGTAGGCATTGGTGGTTTCTTCCAGATTGCAATCCTGGCGGCGCCAGGCCACCGCCTTGCGAATAGCTGCCTCCAGGTCCTTTTCCTTGAGCACCTCGGGGCCATGAACCAGCATACGCAGCGGGGTGCGGCTCTGCGGGTTCCAGAAGCCGCCGCCGAAGAGGTCGCCGTTCTTGTCGTAGACATTGATGAGGCCGCCCTGCACGGCATCGGGACTCACCGCGCCCAGCATGCGGGGGAACACGGCGGGATTGTAGGTGAAATACTTGAGCTGCACCCAGGGGCGCACCCAGTTTTCGCTACCCTCGGGAGCATCTGCGGTCTTGAAAGCACGCACGCGGGGTGCTGCACCGCCACCCATCGGGCGCTTCTTATCCCTGTATTTCGGCTTGAAATCCTGTTTTCTCTGCTGGTAATCGCTCACGCGCGTGATTATACGCGCATAACGCAGAAAAGTCAACAACGGGCTTGCCTACGGGGCAAATTGTTACTACAATCTCTGCCGTGAACGTCTTTTCCACCTGCTGGAACAGCCGCCGACACAAGGACGGCGGCGCCATGTGCGATGAAATCCGTGAGCTGGGCTTCGAATATATCGAGGCCTCGCATGGCCTGAGCCTCAGCATGATGCCCGGCCTGCTCAAGGCGGTGGACGGCAAGCGCATCCGCGTGGCGGGAGTGCACAACTTCTGCCCCGCCCCCATCGAGGTACAGGGTGACGTGCCCGATGCCTATCCCTTCACCTCGCACCGTCCCGAAGTACGCGAGCGCGCCCTGCGTCTCACGCTGGAGACCCTGCAGGTGGCCGCAAGGCTGGAAGCACGCTACGTGGTGCTGCACATGGGCAATGTGGAGCTCATGAAAGGCATCCACCCCACCCGCGAGCTGGAACGCAAACTACGCAACGAATGGGTGGGCTCCCGCGAATACGCTCTTCGCAAGGGCGAACTGGTGCGCCGCCGCGCAAAGCAGGCCCCCATCTACTTCGAGCGCGCCCGCGAGGTGCTGCACAAGCTGGCAGAAAAGGCCGCTGAGCTGAATCTGGTGCTCGGGGTGGAAGGCCGCAGCCATTTTGAACAAGTGCCGGGCGAATGGGAAATGCCGCGGCTCATGGCCGAGTTCGCCGATAACCCGCACGTGCGCTACTGGCATGATTTCGGGCACATTCAGCGCAAGCACAACCTGCTGCTGCTGAATCATGACCAATACCTCCGAGAACTCAAGCCCCATCTCTACGGCGCACACGTGAACGATGTGCAATGGCCCAGCCGCGACCACCGAGCCCCCTTCCAGGGAGGCTGCGTGGATTTCGACCACCTGCTCCCAGCCTACTTCACCCGGAGCATGCCCCTCACCTGGGAGCTTTCCTCCTCCGTCTCCCGCGAGCAGATTCTCGAAGCCAAACAGCGCTGGGATAAATTGGTAGCCACCCTGCCGGAGTAAGGTGCTCGAAAACCAAGGATTTCGGGGCTGTTTCATATCTGCTGGTAGATATATGAACCAGAAGCAGCTAACGGGAATAAAGGGCAAAAAATGCGCGTTGGCATAATTAAGCCGCCACGACAAATACGAGTTTGGCGAGCCAAAGTCGAGCGGAATTTTTAAGCGCACAAAGTGGGCGACATATCAATAGCGAGTGGTGAAGCTGCGTTAGCAGCGGAACCACTCGTTAAGTAAATAAAGATATTGGAACCCGTGATAACGGGTGACAGACTGCCACGGCGAAGGGCGCGAGCCCGGAGACGGGAAATCGTTGTCTATCAATACAGCCAAGGCTTCTGTCACCCGTTCCACGGGTTCCAGACTATTTTTTTGTTCGTACGAGGGGTTCCGCCCGACTGTGTCGTGCTCCACCCCATCGCTATTGATATGTCACCCGCTAAAGCGGGTTCTGAATTCCGCTCCGCTGACGCTTCGCCAATTGCCAATTTGTCGCTGATAGACTTATCATGCCAATGCATCATTTATTGCGTTGACCATCAAATCTGAAACAGGCCCGGGATTTCAGAGTTCCACACCACATCCTGATTTTCCTCACCGCAAAACCCGCCTGCCGTTTCCGGCAGGCGGGTTCGTTTCATTTCTCAACTCGCGGGTAGAAGTTTTTATCAGAACGAGTAGCGGGCACCTACTCCTCCGGAGAAGCCGTAGCGGTCGGGGCCGATTTCGAAGGTGGCGCCGGCAGTACCTGTCCACGTGGGCGAAAGCGGCACAACGACACCGGCGCCGAGCTCGAAGTACAGCGGCGTGCGTTCCATGCTGGAAGTCTGCCATCCCGCACCGGTGTCGCCAAGTCGGTTAGTGGCGGTCACCTGGTCATTCAGCAGTTCCAGATGCACGGCGGCATTGGCGTAGAAACTGGCCAGCTTCTGGTTACGCAGGGCTGCAAACTCACGGATGTAATTCACCCCCAACGCCAGATCTGCCTGCCATTCGTCCTCGAATTCGGTTGTCAGGCCGACAGCGCCCATGCCGTCTTCCTTCACGGAATCCAGCTGATGCCAGGCCAGATTGACAGCCAGGTAACGAGTCATGCGGCTGCGTTCAGTGAAATGGTAATCAGAGCTCAGCTCGTATCCGAAGTTCAGCGTAAGGCCGTCCGTCTCTCCCTTTACCAAGCCGTTGAAGGTGTGATAACCGGCTTCCACCAACACATTGCGGTCATACTCGAAGCTGCTGGCGGCCAGGCCCACAGATGCACGGTGCTTGAACTGGCCGGTCACCCCCGTAGCGTAGGCATCCATGAAGAAGGTATCTGCATCCACGCTGGAGGCATCTACCTCACCTGTGCTGCTTTCATAGCCCAGGCTCAGGCCAACACGCAACTTGCAGCTGACGGAATGATCCACACCGACAATGGCACCCTGAGCGTTGCGGCTGTAATCGCCCATATTGGAATCGCCGCTCAGGTTATCATAGGCGCCTGTGTAGCTCATCCATACATTGTTGGTGCGGTTCAGTGCGCCCTTCCATGCATACTTGCACACGGGCATCTCCATCTGCTGGCGCAGAGCGCTGAGATGACGGCGGCTGGAATCGAACTGCATGAGGCGGGGCAGTACATTGCCCGTGCCGGCCACACTCTCGAGGCCACGCAGCGCAGCATCCTCACTACGGGTGTAGTCAAAGGCATCCACCAAGCGCTTCATGGTATCGGTGCTCGATGCCAGTGTGCCTTCGGTATGGTGGAAGGAGTCAAAAAGCTCCTTCAAGGCACCGGCCACGGCACTCTGCCGGGCATCCTTGGCGGCGCTGCGGTAGTTCTTGCTGTACACCAGGTCCACATGGTCCCCCTTGTTCTCCAGGTGCACGTTGCGATCCTGCAGTGTGCGCTGGTATGTACCATTGTCGCTCAAAGCCACATCGTAGAGCACGTCCTCATTGATAGCCGTGGCCATGTTACCGGTCATGATGGTGGTGCGGGCGCCCTCTTCTGCATTCGAAGCTGCGGCCAGATCGATATGGTTGATATAGACGCGGGCAGTACTCGGAGCAGCTGCCGTGCTGGTGCTGTTCAGACCAGCCACCGCAGCAGCATTGATGGTTCCGGTTGCCTTGATGACATCAGACTCCACCTCTGCACCGTTCACCTCGGCATCCAGCTTGATGAGCGTGGCATCGCTGAGCTTCATATCCGTGGCCTGCACCACATCGCCCACATTGCCCTTGTTCACCTCGAGCACGGAACCCACCGTGGTGAAATCGGTACGGTTGTTACCATCTGCCGTGTAGGAACCATCAGCCAGCAGGGTGTTACCTGTAGCAGGAGCATTAGCACCGGAATCCTGCGTGGTATCCAGAGTACCAATCCGGGTTTTATCTGTACTGATGACCAGGTCGGTGTTCTTCAGTACGATGGAGGCTTCTGCCCCGACACCCGCACCGGAGATTTCAATCCACGAACCGGCGTTGGCGGCAGGATCATCCACCAAGCTGCCATTACCACCACCCACAGCACCATTGGCATAAATGGATCCGGTAAACTCAGAGTGATCATAATCGAGCAGCAGTGAATCACCGCCGGACTTGTTGATATCGCCAGCACCTGTCAGGCGGCCTTCCAAACTGGATGCCGCACGGGCATTCAACACATTGCCGGCGCCCACCACGATGCGGCCATCACTGGCAGCGCCTTGTTTGATGGTCAGTGTACCGTTCTTCAAATCCACGCGGTTGAGGATGGCTATATCACTCTGCGTCTTCACAAAGATATTGGTATTACCCTTCTCTGTATCGCGCACAAACACGTTGTTGAGTGTCAGACCCACTCCTGCATCCGCCCGTGATGCAATGCGGGTATTTTCCCCGGTAACTACAGCCAGATTATCATCGCTGCGGTCGGTGGTATCACCCGCAATAGTTACAGTCTGCCCGTAAAGACCAGAATTCGTAATCGTTGTACCCTTGTCTCCCGTACCGGTCGTGATGGCAACATCACCATCAGAGCCCGCAGCATCAATGACAGCACAAGTAATATCATTATCATCTCTCAAGGTAATATCACCCTGAGCGGCTGCAATGGTCACAGCTCCGAAATTGCTGCCCATGATAACATTATTGCCCGCTATACGCACGTTCTGACCTGCGATAATAGACGTATTATGTCCCTCTGTGGCTACAATCCCGTTGGTTACCGTCTCGGTGCTGCCGCCCTCATCGCCGATAATAATGTCACCTTTTCCTTCCATATACCCAGTTCTGATATCAGCGTTGATGACAGCATTGAACTGATTCGACGTCATCACAACATCGCCATCAGAGGTCGTCACCGTGGAGTCTGAAACCTGGTTACCATCCTTAGTATCAATACCGCTGGAGGTCATACTCACGCCCGTTGCGGCCTGTACCGTGGCTCCATTGTAAATGAGGTTGGAGTCACCATTCAGCTCCAACGCGCCGGCAGATGCCGTTATCCCGGATGCCTCTACCTGGTTGATATTGGCTGCAGTTATCTTCACATCTCCGGCATCAGACTTCAGCGTCGAGGATTGGATAACATTGCCTCGATTATCTCCGGTTCCGGTGGAAATGATGTCGATGTCCTGATTGGCATGCACCGTCGATCCATTATGAACAACATTGGAGTGTTCTGCGCGGATTTCGATAGAACCCGCAGAGGACTCCAATTTGGAACCATCCACATAATTGGCGCTACCTGCTTCCTCACCGGTCGAAACTACCGAGATATCTCCTGCCGCCTGAATCGTTGATTCAGCCTGCACCAGGTTCATGTGACCTGTCACATTTACAGCGCCGGTGGTTGCGGCGATATCGGCATCAATCACACGATTGATGCTCTCACCGGCAACGGATACATTGCCTTCCTTCGCAGTAATCGAAGAATCATAAATAAGATTCCCATCGAAGGACGAATCGGATGCATCCGTATCCGTGCCAGTGGAAATGATATTCACGCCCTTGTCTGCCAGCAAGTTGGCACCGGCACCAACACCATTGGCCTTACCCTGGATGGTGATGATGCCATCCTTGCCTCCAGCTGTCAACGTGGCATATTCCACCAGGTTCTCACCAGAGTCACCGCCGTCAATCATCAAGGCGCCATCTCCGGCCGTGATGCTCACGGGGTTGGGGGCCGCAGCTGTTGCTCCCGTCACAACGTTGCCTAATCCGTTGTCAGAGGTAAGCTCAATCTTCACTCCGCCGGACTTCGCATTGATTTCAGCTCCATCGGTCACATAGTTGACATAATTCGCATCAACCGTGATATCTCCATCCGTCGATGTCAGGGTCGATGCAGCTATCTGATTACCGCTACCGGCGTCCTCGCCATCAGCTGTCACGGTAATGCCGGTTGTAGCCTGCACAGCAGAGCTGTTCTGTACAACATTGGAGGAACCGGTCAGAAGAACCGAACCGTTGTCTGTAGTGGCCTTGGTGGCATTCAACAGGTTAATTCCTTCCGCGGCAATTTTCACATCGTTGTTAGAAGTCTGGAGCGTCGAGGCGGATATCAGGTTACCATCCTGGATACCGGTTCCGGTAGAGATAACACTCACTCCCTTAGAGGCCTGCAGCTGGGTGTCTTTTTCGAGCACATTGCTACCGCCCTGCAGTGCAACCTGGCCTGCTTCTGCTGTCAACTGGCTACCTTCCACAAAGTTGACACCGTTCGCAGTCATGGTCACGTCTCCGGTCTCAGTCTCAATCGTGGAATAATCAATTTCATTACCGTCATCAGCGGCTGTTCCCGTGGATGTAATCGCGACGCCTGTATGTGCGGACAGGCTGCTCTTATCTATCTGGGTGTAATTTGCAGCAAGAATATTCACCGCGCCACCAACAGACTCAATAGTAGATGCCTCAATGAAGTTACCATCAGCGGCATCAACACCGTCAGCGCTGATGTTCACATCCAGTTGCGCCGTCACCTTACCTTCATCCAGCACATTGCGGTTTTCTGCTGCAATATCGACCTTACCGGCTGCGGCATTAATGGTGGAGCTATCTATGTAATTACCATCTGTGGAGTCTTCACCACTGGCGGTGATGCTCACATCCTTGGCGGCCTGCAACGTAGCATCAGCCCCGACGCCATTGGCCTTACCCTGGATGGTAATGCTGCCATCCGTACCGGCGGCGGTCAATGTAGCATATTCTACCAGATTCTCACCCGTGTCTCCGCCATTAATCTCAATGGCGCCATCTCCGGCGGTGATGCTTACAGGATTTGTATCGGTGACAACTGCACCATCTCTGATAGCACCGGTCACAATGTTAGCGTATCCGGTGTCAGATGTAAGCGCAATCTTCACCCCGCCGGATTCTGCATTGATTACAGTACCATTGGACACGTGGTTAGCATAATTCGCATTAAGCACGATATCACCATCCGTTGATGACAGAGTCGATGCATCGACCTTATTACCACTGGGCGTGTCCGTTCCTAAGGAGCTTACTGTAATGCCGGTTGCAGCCTGCAACGTGACAGCAGCGCCAATGGCATTGGTCTTGCCTTTGATTGTGATGCTGCCAGCCGTACCGGCTGCGGTCATCGTGGCATAATCTATCAGGTTGTCACCAGATACCCCGCCATCAATTACCAATGCTCCGTCTCCAGCGGTAATACTCACAGGAGCAGTACTTACAATGATGTCATTTTCTACGATGGCGCCCGTCACAATGTTGGCACCTCCGGTAGCAGATGTAAGTGCAATTTCCACCCCGCCGGATTCTGCCGTGATGGAAGTTCCTCTGCTCACATGGTTGACAGTTTCCGAGTTCAGGGACACGTCTCCATCCTTTGCTGTAATTGCTGCATTATTGTTGACGGACACTGTCGCGCCATTCACCTCCACGCCAGCGGCGCCATCAATCGTGCCGCCGTCTATCGAGGTTCCACTATTGGCTGCACCCACCTCAACGGTTTTGCCGTCCACATCTACGCCATTCACCTCAGTACTGGTCGAGCCGGCGATGGTCACAGCTTCAGAGCCTGCCACGGTTCCGCCAGTCACAGAAACGGCACCGCCGGTCACGCTCACTTCCTTGCCGCCGACACTTACTCCGCTGAGTGTGTTCGTGGTGCTACCGATTATGTCGACATCTCCCGCGGCGCTGGTCGCGTTGCCACCAGTAATCTCCGTAGCGTCTCCGCTCACCGTCACCTTGCCATCAAGGGAATCAATGGAGGCAGCATCCTTTACGGTCAACTCGGTACCATACACAGATACATCACCTTTGCCGTCTATCGTTCCCCCTGTGATGGTGGTTGCACTGTCAGCATCGCCTACGGTCACGGTCTTACCATCTACATCCACGCCATTCACCTTCGTGCTGGACGTGCCGGCGATAGTGACAGAGCCTGTACCCGTCACGTTCTCGCCGCTGACCTCCACGTCACTACCGGTAATCGCTACAGATACGCCATTTGCATCCGTTCCGGTGGAATCCACGGAAATATCAGTCAGGCTCACAGTTGTACCTGTAACCGCTATCTTGCCTGTTGCATCAAGTGTGGTATCCTTATCATCGGTATTGGTAATGGTCGTTGTACCGGTTTCGTTACCCACGGAAATACTCGCTCCATCCACGTCCACGCCATTCACCTCAGTACTGGTCGTACCGGCAATGGCCACAGCTTCAGTACCAGCCACGGTTCCGTCTGTCACAGAAACGCCGCCGCCGGTCACGCTCACTTCCTTACCGCCGACACTTACTCCGCTGAGGGTGTTCGTGGTGCTGCCGATTATGTCGACATCTCCCGTTTGGCTGGTTACATTGCCAGCAGTAATCTCTGTAGTGGCACCGCTCACCGTCACCTTGCCATCCTGAGAATCAATGGAAACACCATCTTTTACAGTCAACTCGGTACCATACACGGATACATCACCTTTGCCGTCTATCGTTCCCCCTGTGATGGTGGTTACACTGTCGACATTGCCTAAAGAAACAGTATTGCCATCCACTACCACATTATCAAGTGTGGTCTGAGATGCGCCGGAAACCGCCACAGCGCCGACCTCGGCAGTTACTGCGCCACTGGCAATGGAAGCAGTCCCGGCGGTTGCGGTAATCTTCACACTGCCCGTTTCGGAGGAGATTCCCTCATTGCCCGTGATGTTCACGCTTCCGCCTGCAATGGCAACCTCGCCCTCGACTACTACGCTGGAATTGTTCAGGCTGGTCTGACCCGTGGCTGTATCCGAACCGATTGTTGCCGTAGCGGATTCCTTAACGTCAACGTTTTCTATCGTTGTTGAAGTCGTGCCGGCGATGGTCACAGAATCAGTGCCTGTCACACTTTCACCTGTTACGCTTACCTCGTCACCAGTGATGCTGGCGGTCTGACCGCTCACTACCACATTTTCAAGCGTGGAGCTAGTAGTACCAACGATATTGACAGCACCCACACCCGTCACATTCTCGCCACTGACCTCAACATCCTTACCGGTAATGGCAACAGACACGCCATCCGCATCCGTTCCGGTGGAGTCCACGGAAATATCAGTCAGGCTCACTGTTGTGCCTGTGACCGCTATCTTGCCCGTTGCATCAAGTGTGGTAGGCTTATCATTGGTATTGGTAATGGTCGTAGCACCGGTTTCGCTACCTACAGCAATGCTCGCACCATCCACATCCACGCCATTCACCGCGGTGCTGGTTGTGCCGGCGATAGTGACAGAGCCTGTGCCCGTCACATTCTTGCCGCTGACTTCTACATCCTTGCCATTAATGGCAACAGACACGCCATCCGCATCCGTTCCGGTGGAATCCACGGAAATATCAGTCAGGCTCACTGTTGTACCTGTAACCGCTATCTTGCCTGTTGCATCAAGTGTGGTAGACTTATCAACGGTATTGGTAATGGTCGTAGTGCTTGTTTCGCAACCCACGGCAATGCTCGCTCCATCCACATCCACGCCGTTCACCTCAGTACTGGCCGTGCCGGCGATTGTGACAGAGCCTGTGCCCGTCACATTCTCGCCGCTGACCTCAACATCCTTGCCGGTAATGGCAACAGACACACCATCTGCATCCGTTCCGGTGGAGTCCACGGATACGTCCACTATGCTCACCGTTTTACCCGTAACGGCAATCTTGCCCGTAGCATCAAGCGTGGTATGAGCAGTTACAGCACCTGCATCAGTGGACGAACCAAGCGACGTAGTCCCCGTTGAAGTACCAATAGCCAGGCTTCCGCCTTTTACAACAGTCCCCGCAATCGAAGTCTCTAAACTACCACGAATGGTATTTTCACCTCCGGAGACTGCCGATGCATCAGTCAAGCTGACTACAGAACCTGTTATACCGATATCACCCTTGGCTTCGACCGCTGACTCTCGGATATTGACACTGCCGAACGGTCTGTGCGTTGTGGGGTCCTCCATATAATCCCCAAACGCGCCAATGCGTACAGAGCCACCATTTGATTGTATGGTCGTTGCATCTGAAATATTTACTCTGCTCCCTTCAACATCAATATTTTCTGTTGCGGTTAATGAGGTATGAACATTTTCTAATTCAGATTTACTGGTAATATTGGTATCACTCGTCTGCGAACCTACCTTTATGGAATCGGCTTCTGCTTTCACATCAGATAACCCCGTTAACGACGTACCCGAAAGAGTCAGTTGTTCTTTCGCTTTGTATGAAGTCTCGTCAATCTCCACCTTATTACCTGTGACACTGATTTTACCGGTTTGGCTCTCTACAACGCAGTCTTCCATATAGGCGCGCCCGTTTTCACTCTGAACAGATATATTACCGCTCTCTGCAATTGCAGTGACTGAAAAATATCTGTTACTGATAGAGCTGGTACTTGAGGAAACCAGGGTTATATCGCCCTTTGTCGCGGTCATTTTTGCATTGTAACCATAGTTGTTTCGTGTCGTTGCAACACTGATTCCCTCTCCTGCGGTGAGAGTCGGAGCCGTATCCTTCACATCATATATGGAAAAGTTGGCACCGACAAAGGAAAAGGTCGTGCCGGCATTCACGGCTCCAGAGAATAAGCCATCACTATAGGGCAGTGTTATGGTAATATCCTTTCCAGCTGTAACATTGGAGTGTCTGGACCATACAAGGGTGCATGACCCATGATCCGTCACCTTGATACTTCCCCCAGCTGAAAGCTCAGCTAAATCTTTATCCGTGGAACCACCAGCCAAACGGATGTGCGGTTTTTCTGCATCTGCGGAAGTATGACTGTTAAATTCAATATTCCCATCAGCATGAATACGCAAAGATCCGCTGCCTATCTGACCATCACCAGTTGCACTTCCTTGACCTACTGCTGCATCTACACGATGATTAAAGTATATATCACCCGCTGCTTCTATTACTGTGCTTTCGCTGCCGCGAATATCAAGCTTCTGATATTTATTTCCCTCTTCCCCTATGGTAATATCGCCCTCCGCGTTGAAACTTGAGTTGTACAGAGTTGTGGGTGCAGATTCAACTGTAATGCTGCCACTCACACCGTTTTCCTTATCTCCGGCGGTGATTTTCAATGCATCATAGCCGGCAGCCGAATCCATGGGGGTTACATTGATATCCCCGGTGTGACTATACGTCTCGTTATTGCCGGTAACGGTTACTTCCAGAGCAGTTGTTCCCCCTACTGAGGGAGACTCAGTCTCTGCACTGGCCTTATTATATGCAAAAGCCGAAACAGCGAAAATGGCCGCAAGAAGAGCCTTGCGAAGTGCTACAGGAAGATGCGTCTTCATGTTCTGACGATATGTTGTTTGTTGTTGAGAAATGATTGTGAAACAAACTAGGCACAGCTTGCTCACGCCTTAAACATACAAAAATGATAGACGTTGTAAAGTATATTTTTCTGACACACGCCTAACTGTTTAGCGAATCTAAACTATATTTCCTATATTTTTAACAGGCTTTTTCTCATTAAGCATTGTGTTTACGTACATTTAACACTTACGGGCCACATCCTCCGCAATGTCAAAAAAAATTACCATCAGGCATGTGAAAAAGGTGTTCCGGGGCCATCATTTTTGTATAAAATGATTATTTCTGATACAATCATGGCGTTACAGAAATACCAGAAAGCACTCTTGTTCATACGTTTTCGTTTATCCCTCCATTGAATAGGAATTATACCGCCATTTCCTACACTAAAAACAGGAAATAACTATTATTCCCATGCGCATGCCAATTGCCATATGATTTTCATCACATTTAACTGATTGGCTAATCAACACTTATTGAAAAGTCCACAACAAATTTTCCCCCGTAGTTTTCTACTGGAAATTGCTGCGTTCAACCGGCGGTAATCTTCAGCAGAGCTACGGCATCGGCAGCGAGGCGACGGATGGCGGCCTCGCGATTGGAAACCGCGGGAAGCCCCCAGAGGGTGAAATCATTGTGCGCCACGATATTGAAATACATGCCGCGCAGGGAGGTAAGGAACCAGAGCCAGTCCCCGCGCTCCATGGCAGGGAAATGAGCGCGGATAGCATCCTGCCACTCCTGAAGCGCGTAGGAGTAGTGAGACTCGTACACATCGCGGGTCAGTTCCGGGTCTTCATAGCCCATTTTGTTAAGGAAGCAGAGCACTTCCTCACCGCTGGCCACGCTGTCATCCTGCCAGGAGGTGATGGGTGCCAGCAGCCAGGAGCAGATAATCTGCTCAGGGTCGTTGGTATCCCGGGCATCTTCCAGCGCCGCCAGGCACACCTCGTTGTACTGAGTGGAGACATAGGCCAGGGTATCGCGGTACAAATCGGCCTTATGGCCGAAATGGTAGCGGATGAGCCCCAGATTCACCCCTGCCGCGTTGGCAATATCGCGCGCAGCCGCGCCCTCGTAGCCGAGGCGGGTGAATTGCTGCACGGCAGCGCGCATAATCTGCGCCTTGGTGTCATCGGACTTGCTCATGCCTGGTAACTACGGCGTTTTTTCTTCTTCTTAGCCGATTTTTCCTCCTGATGTTTCCGGATATAGTCGCGGTCTTCCTTGCAGAAACGGCGCAGCTTGGTACGCGAAATCTTGCCACCATATTCCTTGAGGTAGACCATCTGGTTTTCCTCATCAAAGCGCTGCAGGCGTGCAAAGAGCGACATGTTACCCGTGGCAGAGCACCAGGTGCGGTAGCCCTTGGCAGCCAGCTTTTCCTTGTACTCCTCCATTTCCTTCTCAGCCGTCACCACACCCTCCTTGAGAGTAGTGCTGATCTGCTGGATGAAATCGTTGTAGCCATCAACACCAATGATGAACTGTCCACGGGGTGAAACGACCGCCAGCGCGGGACGGCGCTTGAGGCCATAGCGGCGGGCCAGGCGGTCGATAGCCTGACGGCTGTATTTGGCACTGCTGCGCGTGCGGTCATCAATCGAGGCGCCGGAGTCCAGTTTCAGGCGCACCACACGGTCGCGGCACCACTCATTGAAGTCAGGAGTATCCAGCAGCTCCTCACCCAGCAACGCGCTCTTGGGGGCAATAACCGAGTCGTGGAACCAGATAATAAGCGGGCGGCATTCGCGGTGGGCAAAGCGGGTAGCGGTGGCGTAGCTGTCGAGCCAGCCGTTGCCATTCCTGCGGGCTTCGAAGGCAGCGGTGATACCCTCGATTTCAGCATCGGGATTATCGGGGTCAGTGAAATACACCTCACCCTCGGCGCCATTGTCGATTTTCTCGAGTTCCTCCGAGGTGGTCACATTGTAGCTCTGCGCATTCGGGTCGGTGGCACCACCTGTGAGCAAGGGATTCATGCCGGGCATCACCGGGTCTTCAAATCCCATGCGGGGCTTGTTCATATCCTCCGGGCGGGGGACATCCGGTTCCTGCTCCTTTTTCTGCGGCTGCAGCATGCTGCACGAAGCCAGCAGACTGACTCCCAGGCATCCCAGCACTATGCGCCAGCGGCTCATGCGCGCTCGGTGCGTTTCACTGCCTGCCAGGCAGCCTCCATCTCCTCTACACCGGCAGAAGCCAGGCTCACCCCCTGCTCTTTCAGTGCAGCCTCCACCGCGTTGAAGCGGCGTTCAAACTTGCGATTGGCATTGAAAAGCGCCAGTTCAGGGTCCACCTTGCGGCGGCGGCACAGGTTCACCACTACAAAGAGCAGGTCGCCCAGCTCCTCGGCCACGTGCGGGTCATCATCGGGCAGGTCGAGCGTCTCCGCCACCTCTGCCGTCTCTTCGCGGATTTTTTCCACTACTCCGGCGTGGTCGGGCCAGTCGAAACCAACTTTGGCCACCTTCTTGGTAATCTTGTATGCCTGAAGCAGTGCCGGCAAGCCCTTGCCGCAATCCTGCAGGTAGGGCTTATCCTCTATGGAATGCTCTTTGCGTTTGATGGCGTCCCATTGGGAGACAACACCCTCGGCATTCTCCACAAAGGAGGTACCGAACACATGCGGATGCCGGCGCACCAGCTTATCGGCCAGCTCGCGGGCCACTTCGTTGATACCGAAAGCGGCCTCGGGGTTCTCCTGCGCCATTTCGGCGTGGAAAATCACCTGCAGCAGCACGTCTCCGAGTTCCTCACGCAGGTGTGCCCAATCGCGCTCTCGGATAGCATCGATGCACTCGTAGCACTCCTCAATGAGACTGCTGATAATCGAATCGTGGGTCTGCTCAGCATCCCAGGGGCAACCACCAGGCTGGCGCAGGCGGTGCATAATAGCCACCGCGCGCTCCACCTGCCGGGAGGGATCCTGGCAGTGAATCATTTCCTCGTCCGTCATTTGGACTTACCGTTGCGGCGGTCGCGGCGCTCATTGGTGGCCTTTCCCGCCAGAATATCATCGATATGCTGCACCATATCCCAAGCCACGCGGCGGCGCTGGTATTTGCGCCACAGCAAATCGCGCAGGGTCTGCCAGTGTTCCTCAGTAAAATCGGCAGGGGTGTACACCATCTCATCGCGCTGAGAGCGCCCCAGTTTGGGCGCCACCATCAGCTGCCACCAGCCACCGAAGTGCTGGGCTTCGTAAATGACCTTGTTACCGTCGGCATCGCGGTCCTGCCAGGAGTATGTTTCCATCTGTTCGGATTGTGGGGTTAAGATTAACGACCTCTGCGGCTCTGCTGCCTCATATCGCGGTTGATGGCGTTCACATCATCCTGCATTGTGGGGGCAATCTCTGTCACAGGGCCTGCGGTATTCAGGGAAATGATAAGGGGCTTGGAGCGATTGCCGCGCTTATCGTACTTGTAGATGACGCGCTGTACCAGCTTACCCTGCGGGTGGGAATACATACGCTCTTCCACCAGGCGGGCGCGGCTGTCATAGCCATAGGCCACCTTGTAAATGATATTCTTCTTGGTGTGGTCGTAAATAATGCAGCCCACCAGCTGGCCATACTTGCCCTCGGTGTAGTCATTTACTGCTGCCAGGCGACCGCTGGCCGTGTACGAAGAGCAACGCATGCCTCGCCAGCCCTTCTGGCGCTGGTAGATAGCGCGGGTACCATCCGGGTGGCGCATCACACGCACCATATCACCGGTTTCATTCATGACTTCAGCGCTCTGAGCCTGCACAGCAGGCAGCACCGCCACCACAGCCGTGGCAATCGTCAGCATCCATCGGTGAATCATTCTGTTCATGCCCCCCATTCTACCCATTCACCCGCTCATTGGCAAGCGGAAATAGGTTCAGTTATCAGGCTTTTGTTGTATCGTGACAATTTAACAGGATGAAGATAAAGGTATTCCATTGGGAATTTCGACGCCAGTTCATCAGGAGTGGCAGAATCTTCAACCACCTTGTTAATAATACTCGATATATAATCGAAATGACGGGGATTCTGAGGATACCACACATTGCCAGTCTTATATCTGGTCTGATTTGCGAAACAAACTGTCGTTTCCGGGAGCAACATCATCGCCGTTGGAATCGCCATTTCAACAAACATGTTCCACGTTGCAAAAACCTCCAGGTATGAACACCATGCAAGCATTTTCTCACGAGGAATCATGAGGATATCAGAATAGCCAAATACATACGGATATGGCATATCGACAGCTCGTATCTTATATTGAAGAACCTTCAAGAAATGCCACACTCGCGCTTTGAATATCTTATAATTCTCTCTGAAATTTTTTATCCATCCTTTTTTGAACAATGGATAGAATGGCTTCCATCTCGATAATCTCGTAAAAGAAATAAGATTTTTCGATTGCAGGATTTGCAAGGCTTCATCAAATCCGGGTACACAGCGATTCGCACTACCATCCAAGCCAGGGAAGTATGGAGAAAAGCGAGAGGCCTCCAGAACCGGACGATTGTAATCGCATTTCGAAACATCCTCTACGGCATCTATGTAAAAAGCTCCGTTCGGCATTGCGAGCTTTTCATGTATATTGTTTTCGCACAGCTCAGGATTCAACAACAGGTCATCACCAATGATAAGGAAATCATCACAATCCATCTGCATCAGCTTTTCTTTGGCTTGGGCAATATAAGTATGAAAAACGAACGAATTACCATAAACATGTATAACATCCTCATCATCACCATAATAGAACGGCATGAGGATTTTAATCTGGCTAAATCTGTTTTTATACAGTTTTTTAATAACGGGGATATTCTTTTCATAATTATGATTGAAAAGAACAACCAATCCAGTCTTGCGTTTTTGCATCATACTTAAAAAACTTTGTTTACCAGTTTCATTGCAGCCTCCATAGCAGCATCCATATTGTAATATTCCCATTCAGCAAAACGCCCCAGCAAATAAAACTGATACGGGGAAAGCTGAGTTTTCACATCAGCGATAATATCAGATGTATGCTCCGTTTGTATAGGATATGTATAAGGAGTGTACTTGTGAGTAATGTATCGAGGATTAAAGGGTATTCGTTTCAACTGTTCCAGTATTTCAGCCTTACTCAGTTTCAAAGTGAACTCAATCGTTGCAGTTGCCATGCCTTCAGGGGCGTTGGAACGAGCAAAATTTCCAGTACAAATAACTCGATGGCTTTCGTGACTCGTAGAAGGCATATATACCCAGCTGTATGGATTTGCATCTATCTCACAAAGAACAGAAGTTGTACCGTGCGCTTCTAATTGGCTCAACCGGCTCAGCTCCACAGGTACCCCCTCGAGCATCCCATGAATATGTTTTGCATTGCCACAGAATATGACAAAATCAAACATCTCTCCCCTCACCTCCCAACAATCTTCCAGACGACATATACGTTCTACAGGAGAATTGTATCGGATATCAATCCCCTTAGCTAAAGAATCTGCAATGTATTGAGAACCCATTTCTTTTGGATAATGAAAGGTACTGTGTACCATTTGCATTTCTTTCATCTTGCTAATATTTGCCTCCAGTATTTGCTTAACAGAAGGCATGGGCAATTTTCCAGTCAACCAGGCAAGAGGTATATCGCTAAGTTTTCTACGCCATATTTTATAATTATACGGAGCAAAATATTCCCGATACAGAGTTTCGCCAAAACGATGTTTAAGAAAATCCTCAAAATTATCATCCTCAGGATAGCCAGTTCTGGCAATGTGTAATATATCATCCAGCACCGCACTGCGTATATTTTCAGGTAACTGACAAAGATGATTTTCGATAGGATAATCTACCTTCGCGCCATTTTCCAGCAAAACAACAGCATTTCGAGTTGCAAGAGTAAAATGTTCTTTATCCACGCAGCTCCAGAACCATTCGAGTATTTCAGGATTTTTTGAGTTGAATACATGTCCTCCTACGCAATGATAGAGTACGCCCTCCACCCGTTCACAGCGGACAAGTCCTCCGGGTGTTGTTTCAGCCTCGAACACAGTTACACTACCCCCCCTGTCATTCAACATGCGTGCAACAGACAAGCCGCTTATTCCTCCTCCTATTACTGCGAAGCGACGTGCTTTGTCCTGATCAGTCCTCATAGCTGCAATATTTTATAACATGAACACCATAAGTCAAGCCTCGGCTAAATCATATACATAATCTACGGCCGCTGATTGAAGGATATCACAGGTATAATCTTGCCAAGAATGCATCGATTTGATAAAATGAATCTAGTGAGTTTACCATACGCTGTCTAAATGAAGAGCAAAGCCATATCTTATAAACATCTTCCTAGCATTAGTATTCTTGTAATTTGTTATAATTCCGAAGAATATATAGAAGAAGCATTATTGTCTATTTTGGCGCAGGACTATGAAGGAAAAATGGAGTGTATTATTGTAGACGATGCATCTACTGATAAAACTGCAGATAAAATCCGCAATTTCATCAATGTTCATGGTGATTCAATGGATTTTACATTTATCCCCTTGAGTAAAAATGTAGGCCAGGCAAAAGCCATGGATTACGCCATGAAACACGCTAAAAACGAATGGTTCATGAATGCAGATAGCGACGATATCCAACTTCCTGATAGATGTCGTTCAAGTATGGAAATACTATCAAGATACCCATGCGCGAAAATACTGGCAGTGGGTGCCCGCCATATGACATCTACGGGGAAACTGTTAGATTCTTACCAACCTCCATTCTATTGTTCGTATGAGTCAGCCCCAGACGAGTTATACTTAGAAAAAGCTGAAGCCCGTGTTCAAAATTGGCTGAACGCATCCCCTATCAAGATAATAGGATTTCAACAGATTATGCATCGTAGCATATATGACTTATGGGGGGATTTGTTAAATAATGAAAGTAACATTTCGCGCTTTACTCAGGATGTAACTTGGTTCATGAGAGCATTTTTGTCAGGTCCAGTGCTCGCCACAAAACACGCGATGCTATTTTATCGACAGCATTCGGCAAATTGCGAGAATAGAGTGTTTGAAGGCAGACAGGCTGCACTAATGAAAGAAAAATACAATGATACGCTTATGAAATTTCGAGGAGGAGCATATATATCGAAGTTAGACAGCTTAAACAGAGCATTATTAACACCTAATCTTACTGATTGTTCACCGCAGGATATCAGAAAAATGATAGAAAGCTGCCAACTATCTCTGAATTTTTATACTATGTTTGCCGACTGGTGGTCTTGTTCTATATGGCAACGGTTACGGCGATTAATAGACAACAGAGGAAAAGTTCGCCCCCTACACTATCACATGGGAATATTGCGTTTGCTACCGTTAAAAGTATTTATATGGTTAAAAGATATCAGAAATAAACTAAGGCACTAAAAAGAAACCAAATTCTCACACATACGCAGAGGATAATTGGCATACAACCTATAATTCATAAAGCATATAAACTTCCACCAACCGAAATAACGAAATGAAGAGTTGTATCTCCTGTGCCACAATTCAAACTTCAGCGAGACCTAATATAAACACAAACACCTAGTCAGTCTTTAGCCACGCGAAGCGCGTGCTGCATGGCAGCCAATGTGGCATCAATATCTGCCTCGGTGTGGGCGGTGGAAATGAAACCGGTCTCGTAGGGAGACGGGGCCACATACACACCCTGCTCCAGCATGGCGTGGAAATAGCGGCGGAACATATCGAAATTGCCGCTCATGGCAGTATCAAGGTCATAGACCTCCTGCGTAGTGAAATGCAGGCAGAACATGGAACCATCGCGGATGAAGGTGAGCGGCAGCTGCTCGTCGCGGAGGATGCGGCGTACGCCTTCCTCCAGGCGGGCACCCAACTGCTCCAGGCGGGTGTAGGAATCGTGCTGCTCCAGATAATTCAGCTGAGCCAGACCAGCTGCCATGGCTACAGGGTTTCCGCTCAGCGTGCCGGCCTGATATACAGGGCCGAGAGGAGAAACGCAATCCATGATTTCCCGACGACCGCCGAATGCACCCACAGGCAGGCCGCCGCCGATAATCTTGCCGAGCGTCGTGATATCCGGGGTAATCCCCGTCTTCCCCTGCACGCCGGCGGCAGAAATGCGGAAACCGGTCATCACTTCGTCGAAAATAAGCAGCGCACCATTCTTTTCCGAAATCTCACGCAGGAACTCCAGATAGCCCGGCTTGGGCAGATAGAAGCCGGCATTCCCCGGGAAAGGCTCCACGATGATACCGGCAATTTCTCCCGGATGCAGGGCAAAGGCTCGCTCCACCGCCGCGCGGTCGTTGTACGGCAGCACGATGGTCAGATTCGCAAACTCGGCGGGCACACCCGCGCTATCGGGCTCACCATGCGTCAGCGCACCGCTGCCAGCAGCCACCAGCAGGCTGTCCACATGGCCATGGTAGCAGCCCGCAAACTTGATGATATACTTACGCCCCGTGTAGCCGCGCGCCAGGCGCACAGCGCTCATGGTCGCCTCCGTACCGCTGTTGGTCATACGCACTTTCTCAATGCTCGGAATCCAGCGGCACACGGTCTCGGCCATGTCCACCTCGATGCGGATGGGAATACCATAGCCCAGGCCCTGCGGCACAGCAGCCTGCACTGCAGAAATCACACACTCGGGAGCATGCCCCAGAATGGCAGGTCCCCAGGTGCCCACATAGTCGATATACTGTTTACCGTCCTCATCAGTCAGATGCGCCCCCGCGGCCTTAGCCACAAAGAAAGGCGCACGCTCCAGCCGGCGGAAGGCACGCACCGGCGAATTCACACCACCGGGAATCACCCGGCATGCACGCTCAAAAAGCTCCTCAGAAATCGACATGACCGCAGTATACCCCACAATTCCCCGCTACTCAAGCCCAAAGGCACAGCAAAAAGGGCCGGTGGAAATCCACCGGCCCCGGAAATAAAATGATGAACGGGCGTTACTTCGTCTTCCATCCGCCACCCAGCTGGGTGTAGAGGGTGGGCACGCAGGCTGCATACTGGTAGCGGTAAGCCGCCAGCTGAGTCTGGGCGGGGAACAGGCCCTGCTGAGCCGTCAGCACCTCGTAGTAGCTGGCCAGGCCCTGAGCATAGCGAGCCTTGGAAAGCTTCACGCTCTCCTGGTAGGCGGCCACAGCCTGCTCCTGCTTCTTCATGATTTCGCGCAGTTTGGAGCGCTGCACCAGTGTGGTGGAAATCTCAGAAAGAGCGGAAAGCACGGCCTGCTCGTAGTCAGCCTTGGCTGCCAGGAAAGCATCGCGCTTCATTTCCTCATTGGCACGCAGAGAACCGGCGTTGAAAATAGGGCCGGTCAGGTTGGCACCGATGCCCCAGCCATCCTCGCTGCCGTTGAGGCCGTGGCGCAGGTCAGGCGTGGCAATGCCGGCAAGACCGGTCAGGCTGATGCTCGGGAAGTAGCTGGCAATAGCCACACCAATCTGGGCATTGGCAGAGCGGAGCTTCTGCTCAGCTGCGCGGATATCCGGGCGGCGGGCGATCACATCCGCAGGAATACCGGCAGCCACACCGCTGGCATTGGCAAAGGCCATCATGTTACCGCCGCGGGCAATGGCACCGGGAGCACGACCGGCCAGCACGGAAAGCGTATTCTCCATCTCAGCAATCTGCATCTGCAGATTCGGAATCTGAGCTTCGGCAGCAGAAAGGGCGGCCTGAGCAGAGGCCGTCTGCAGACGGTCGGCCACGCCGCCTTCGAGCTGATTCTCGAAAAGCTTGAGGGATTCGCGGTAAGAAGCCACGGCATCGTTGGCAATCTTGAGCTGCTCATCAAGCATGATGAGGCGGAGGTAGCCGCTGGCCACCTGCTTCATGAGGGAAATACGGAGATTATTCAGCCCCTCCTCAGCGGCCAGAGCCTGGGCTTCTGCACTCTCCACACCCTTGCGGGTCTTGCCCCAGATATCAAGCTCCCAGGAGGCACTCAGCCCGGCGGCACCGGGAATCCTGGTTTCACTGGCGGTAGAAATGGTCGCAGGATTGCTGGCGCCCTTGCTGGCCTGTGCCAGGTAGCCCACAGAGGGGAACATGGAGGCGCGAGCCACAGTAATGTAGCGACGGGCGGAATCCACGTTGTGCATCATGGCTTCCAGCGAGCGGTTGTTCGCGAAGACATCATCCAGCAACTTCTGCAGATTCTCATCCTTGAGCACCTGCTGCCAAGGCAGGTCTGCCATGGTGCTGCCGGCAAGACCGTTCCCACGGAACTCGGCAGGAACAGGCATCTCAGGAGTGGACCATATCGGGCCAAATGTGCAGGATGCCGCAAGACCGGCCACACCTGCGAGGCTAAGAAGAAGCGCGCGTTTCATATTGAACTTATGATAGTGATTTGGTTGATATTGTCAAGTGTTTTTCTTTTGTTATTCATCGGTCTTCTGAGCAGCCAGATATTCACGGGCTCCAGCCTCATCCGGGTCTTCACCCAGGGTAGCCAGTTTGAAGCGGATACGGAACAGTCGCATGATGAAAATATACGAACAGGGAATGAGGAACACACCCACCACAGTGGCCACGGTCATGCCCACCACCACCACGGTGCCGATGGAGCAACGGGCAAGCGCACCGGAACCACTGGCCATCATGAGCGGCACGCAGCCCAGAATGAAGGCCAGAGAGGTCATGAGGATGGGTCGCAAGCGCAGACGAGCGGCCGAAAGCGTGGCAGTCATGATATCCTTACCGCGTTCGATTTCCAGATTGGCGAATTCCACGATGAGAATGGCATTCTTGGCTGCTAGACCCACGAGCATCACCAGACCCACCTGAGCATAGAGATTAAGCTCCAGCCCCATCCAATACAGACCGGCATAGGCACCCAGCACAGCGATGGGCACGGTGAGGAACACGGAAATCGGCAGGGTCCACTTCTCATAGAGAGCCACCAGAATAAGGAAGGCAAACACCGAGGACATGGCGAAAATGGTGGCCAGGCCCGTACTGTTGCGAACCTTGTTTTCCTGGAATGACATATCCTGATAATCCATACCTACCTTGGCGGGGTCCATGGTTTCGGCATACACCTGCTCCATGGCCTCCATGAGCTGCTGAGTGGAGAAACCGGGGCGCGGCATCACATTCAGCTTGGCAGAATTATAGATGTTGTGGTGCATCACGAACTCGGTATCCGCGATATCCTTGATATTCACCAGAGCAGAAAGCGGCACGCGTTCGCCATCCATATTGTTCACGAAGAAGCCATCCATCTTGTCCAGGCTCACACGGTCGGCACCCTGAGCCTGCATATAGACCTGCCACTGCTGGCCGAAGGCATTGAAGAAGTTCACGAAGGAGGAGCCGTTGTAGGTAGCCAGCAGACTGTTGGCTGCAGCAATCTCCACGCGGTGGAACTTGCACTTCTCCTTATCCAGTTCCATGAACTTCTGCGGCGTATCGGCCATCATCATGTCCATGCACACAGCAACCTCCGGGCGCTGGCGGGCTGCTTCCTCAAAACGCAGCACCTGCTCGCGGAGGAAAGGTACACCCTGACCTTCCAGGTCATTGAGCACCATGGTCACACCATTGGCCGTACCCACACCGGGAATAGCAGGCGGCATCAGCACCATGGCCATGCCATCCAGCGCAGCAGCATGCAGGCGGCCCTCGATGCGCTTCTGTACCTCCGCTGCGGTTTCAGGGCGATCCTTCCAGTCCTTCAGTTCAATGAAGGCAATACAGGCACCAGGAGTCTGCACACTGTTCAGGATATTGATACCCACCACCGTGGTCAGATTCTTCACCGCGGGATCAGAAAGAGCATCTTCAAACTTCTTGTTCTCGGAATAGGCCACCTGCAGAGAGGTATCCGGCTTCATGACGAGCGCGGCCAGCAGGAAGCCCTGGTCTTCATCCGGCAGGAATGCCTTGGGCACCATCTTCGACATAGGCGCAATGGCAGCCCAGAATAAAAGCAGCAGCGGCATGGAGAAAATCAGCTTGCGGCACAGGCCTCCACAGATTTTCACATACACATTAGCCGTGCAGTCGTAGCACTTATTGAACAGCTTGTAGAAAGGCTTGAATATGCTGCGGCTCTGGTTGGTCGGCTTGAGCATGAGTGCGCACAAGGCCGGCGAAAGCGTAAGTGCATTGAACGCCGATATGAGCATGGACACAGCAATGGTAATGGCAAACTGCTTGAACAGCGTACCGGTGATACCCTCCAGCAGCAGAGAAGGAAGGAACACGGCGGCCAGCACGAGTGCAATGGCGATAACGGGGCCACTCACTTCCTGCATGGCGGCAAAAGCGGCCATGCGAGGGTTAAGCCCCTTGTCGATGTGATGCTGCACAGCTTCTACCACCACGATGGCATCGTCCACCACCAGACCGATGGCCAGCACCATACCCAGCAGCGAGATGGTATTGAGCGAGAAGCCCAGCATGGGGAATACGCAGAAGGTGGAAATAAGCGACACCGGCACAGCAATGAGCGGAATGAGCGTGGCGCGGAAATTCTGCAGGAACATGAACACCACCAGCGCCACCAGCACAATGGCCTCGATGAAGGTGCGCTTGATTTCATCGATGGAGTAGCGCACAGCCGTGGTCGTATCCAGCGAGACATCGCCGGTGATACCCTGAGGCATGATGGCGGCCTGCTTTTCGAAAGTCTTGCGCAGGCGGTCCACTGTGGCAATGGCATTCGACCCCGGGGTCTGGAAAACCACCACAGCGGCAGACACCTGACGATTCAGACGACCGGTGGCAGAGTAGTTTTCAGAGCCCAGCTCCACCTTGGCAATATCCTTGAGGTAGATGATTTCATCCCCCACCTGGCGCACAATGATGTTCTCGAACTCCGAAGGATCCGACAGGCGTCCCTGAGTGCGGATGGCAATGGTCTTTTCCTGACCATCCGGCACGGGATCAGCGCCTACTTTACCACCGGGGTTGGTAGCGTTCTGGGCAGCAATGGCAGCCCGCACCTCGCCAATGGAGAGGTTGTAGTGGGTCATGAGGTTGGTATCCAGCCAGATGCGGATGGCATAACGGCCGGCACCATACACCGTCACTTCGCCCACGCCCTCCACACGCTTCAGCTCATCCACCATCTTCACCTGGGCATAGTTGGCCAGGTCCACGGAGTTATAGCTGCCATCCGGGGAATACAAGGAGTAGATAATGAGGGGCAGACCGGGCTGCTGGCGAATCGTCACGCCGGCGTTGAGCACCTCGGTGGGCACCTGCGACTGCGCCTGTCCATAGCGCATATTGGTGAACACCTGGTCGAGGTCAGGGTCGGTATCCGGATTGAACACCACCTGCAGTGAGTACACGCCGTTGTTGGAGGAAACGGAGGTCATGTAATCCATGCCCTGCACACCGGAAATCTCTCGCTCCAGCGGAGTACCCACGGAATCAGCCACAGCCTTGGCATCTGCACCGGGGAACATGGCCATGAGCTGAATGGTGCGCGGTGTAATTTCCGGATACTGCGAAATAGGCAGATTCACCAGGCACACCATGCCCAGCAGTGTTGTCACCACGGCAATCACCGTGGCAATAACGGGATGTTTGATAAAGAACGGACTCATGGCTGCATTTATTCTGCGTTACCGGCGGTCACGGAGTTTACTGTGGTCTCAGGCTTCTCATAAATGAAGGGGCGCGGCACCACCGTACCGAAACCACCCTGTGCTCCGGCCTTGCGCATAGCGGCATTGGCCATGGCATACTGCGCGGCCATCTGCCCACCACCCACAATCACCTGAGCATCTTCCACATTATCAATACCGTTCTCCCGCAGGGTATCGGCTATGGGTTTCACTGTACCGGTCACCACCTGCATGAGCATGGGTGCCGTCGTGCCATCGCCATTCGGCATATCCAGCACCAGTTCCTTGCCCAGTTTCACATCAATGGGCAGCGGCGTATTATCCGGCGCCACCACGTAAATATAACGGTGGTTCATGGAAGAGATAAGCGCACGGGAAGGCACCAGCAGAGCATCCTTGATTTCGCCCGTTCTGGCCTGCACGCGCACGGCGGCACCGGTGCGCAGCTTAAGCTGGGGATTGGGCACATAGCCCACAAACTTCACCGTGCCCGTTGCCTGGCTGATTTCGCTATCCACGGCATGCACGCGACCCTTGTGTTCAAACACAGTGCCATCCTCCAGAATAAGGTCAAACTCCCGCACAGGGCTCATCTTGTCCGGGGCATCGAAATAGGCCCCCACCTGAGCCTGTTCGCTCACCTGGCGGGCGGGTACCGAGAAATCAACGCGGATGGGATCCACCGAGGACATGCGGGTCATGACCACCTGCCCCGCTGCCACAAAATCACCCACGCTCACACCGGCCTGAGTGGCAAGTCCCTTGAAAGGTGCGCGGATAGTGCAGCGGTCGAGGTTCAGCTGAGCCTGTTCCATCGCAGCCTCTGCCAGCGCCACCTGAGCACGGGCCATGGCAAGGGCGGCCTCGCAGCGGCGCTTCGCGTGCTGCGCATCGGTAAACTGTTTATCGGATACTGAGCCACTTTCCACCAGAGAAGAGAATCGCACGAGGTCTTTCTGAGCCTGTTCATCGGCCACTTCTGCCTGCAGCACCCCTGCCTTGGCGGCGGCTACACTGGCGGCTGCCTGGTCATAGGCTGCCTGATAGCTGGCGGGATCGATGCGGAACAGCACCTCCCCCTTCTCGCACAGGGAGCCATGCCAATAGACCTGCTCCAGCAGCTTGCCCGAAACCTCCGGGCGGATATCTGCCTGCTCCACACCACGCAAATGACCAAACCACGTCGAGGTCAGCTCCACTGTGCGCTTCTGCAGCGGCATCACAGTCACGTTGATGGGTGCCATCCCCCGCTGGCCAGCCTGCGCTGCGCCATTATCCTTGCATGCCACCAGAGTGGTACATGCCACCAGCCCTCCAAGGGCAATCATGATTATATTCGTTGCTTTCATTGATGTTTTATTGACAAAGCTCATGGCTCTGTGGTTGAAGTGTTGTGGTAAATCCGTTCCAGCATTTGGCGCAGGGTCTCCAGTTCGGCTGTACTGAATCCCGCCACCAGCCGGGATTCAAAGATGCGCAGTTTCTGCTCCGCTTCCGCTCGCATCTGCCGGAAAGAATCTGTCAGATAAGCATGCTTCACCCGGCCATCCGCACTATCAAACGCGGTGCGTACATGGCCTTTTTCCGATAACCGATTCAGCAACCCTTTCACTGTGGTGTGGCTCACTCCCAGGTATTTCTCAAGCTCCCGCTGAGATACCGGCCGCCCCTCCTGCGTTTCCAGATACATGAGCAACCGGCACTGTGGCGCCGTAAGCCCCAGGTCCCCGACCTGCTGCAGAAATGCGGCATCTGCCCGGTCGGTCACCATTTTCATCAGGAAAATCGGGTGTTTCTCTTTCGGTAATTCCATCGCCGTTTTTATTTATGAAGCATGCTTCCTATTTGCCCGGCGAGTATACCAGAGCCTGTCGTCAAGTCAAGTTTTTTAGGGTAGTTTTTCTCTCGAAGAGTCAAATCTACCGCCCTCTCAAATCGTTCCCTTGCGGTAACGCGCGGCAATCTGTTCAAAGGAAATCCCCTGCTCCATTTCTGCGAGTATTGACTCGCGTATAGCCATGGCTGCAGCCAGTGAGGCGTCAGCATCTCCATACTCCCTGTCGGTAAAATAGCGGACATAGGTTTCCTTCTGACGGGTGATGCAGAGACGCCATCCGCAAAACGAATTGCGGGTGCCTTTCTGTCCATTGTAGCGGGTAATGTAACGGTGTGTACTCATAGCAGACTGTGCGGGTATTCTAGCAGCAGAAGGAAAGGCAGTCAAGAGTTTTATTTGAATTTTTCAATCTTTGCCAATTTCAATAAAACTGTATCATTGACAAGCGGAGAGCCAACATGCTAAAGTGTACGCATGCCAGACCGGTACGAAGACATACAAAAGGTTGATAAGATGCGCTGCATCACTGAATATATCAACCGCGCAGGGTTCATTGCCATGAATGAGGCCCTGCGCAAGAAAGTGATGAAGCTGAGCGTGCGGCAATGCACCGTGATGGCAAACATCCGCCGCTACACGCTGATTCACCCGGAAGGCATCCCCATGAGTCTTCTGGCCGAGCGCACCGGCATGTCACCTTCCGCAGCTTCGCACATGATTGACAACCTGATGAGCGCAGGCATGGTGGAGCGTAAGCAGAGCGCCACAGACCGCCGCGCGGTGCTGGTCACCGTTGCCACAGCCTCGCAGGATGCCTCAGCCGCCATTGAATCAGCACAGCAGCAAGCCATCGATGACCTGCTCGGCACCCTCGAGGAAGAAGAGCGCGCCACCTACATCCGGGTGCTGGACAAACTCTACGCACGCGTTGTTGAGCGCGACGGCATGTAAATCAGCAGGTCAATGCATTTGTAGCAAGCCCTGCAAGGGCCGTTTCACGATAACCGGCAGCCAGAGCGCGGCCGGTTTCGTTCATGGTGGCAATCACGCTGTCCAGACTCACAAAGTGAGTACCATCGCCACGTAAAGCCAGGCGGGCGGCATTCACAGCCTTCACAGCGCCGATGGCATTGCGTTCGATGCAAGGCACCTGCACCAGGCCGCACACCGGGTCACAGGTGAGTCCGAGATTGTGTTCCATGGCAATTTCTGCAGCATTGGCCACCTGCTCATTCGTGCCCCCCATGGCTGCGGTGAGACCGGCAGCAGCCATAGAGCAGGCCACACCCACCTCACCCTGGCAGCCGACCTCGGCACCGGAAATAGAAGCCTTGGCACGATACAGGGAACAGACAGCCGATGCCGTGAGCAGGAAAATCTCAATACCATGCTCGCGCCCCACCGTGGCATCCTTGCGACCGAAGCGCTCGAAGTAGCGCAGCACCGCAGGCAGCACACCGGCACTTCCCATGGTGGGAGCCGTCACCACTCGACCACCTGCGGCATTTTCTTCGGATACAGCGAAAGCCCACAGGTTAATCCAGTCGATGATGGTGAGGGCATCCTGCGTATTCTCGCGGAACATCTCCGCCAGCCGGCGGTAGATACGCGGGGCACGGCGGGGCAGCTTGAGTCCACCGGGCAGCACGCCCATGGTCTTCACGCCACGCTCAATCGCCTTATCCATGGTATCATATATCTTACGGATGCGCGTGCGAAGCTCCATACCCGTAGGCAGAGCCATCTCGTTGCATCGCACCACGGCAGCTATGGTCATATTCTCGCGCTTGCAGTGCTGCAGCAGCTCTGCGCAGGAATCAAAGGGATACGGCACCACGGGCGGAGGCTCAGGCAACTCCTCCATTTCATCGCTGCGGCGGATGGCTCCGCCCCCGATGGAAAAGTACACTTCGTTGGACAACTCCTGTCCCTCCCGGTCGTATGCACAGCAGCGCATGCCGTTCGCATGCTCCGGCAAAGTGATTTCCTTCTCGAGCACCACATCCTGCATAGCGCTGAAGGTGATGGGATGCGAGCCATTCAGCAGCAGTTTACCCTCCGTTGCCAGCGTGGCAATGGCATTCGTGGCAGACATTTCCATCTTCTCGGCATCCAATCCCAGCAGGCCATACACCACCGCACCGGGAGTACCGTGTCCCACCCCCGTGAGCGCCAGCGAACCATACAGATACACCTTCACTTTCTCCACCTGCTCCAGCACCCCCTGCTCTGCCAGTTCACGGGCAAAACGGGCTGCCGCACGCATAGGCCCCATCGTATGTGAGCTCGACGGACCGATACCGATAGAAAACACATCAAAAAAGCTGGTGTACATGCCTGCAACATACACCCGCCCGGCCATGAAGTCAAGACACAGCACCCCAGATTCCCCGACAGCAACTGCCACCATGACAAATATCTGGGCAATCCCCATACTCTTCATTCCAGCATTCGGTCGATTTTCGTGCAACTCAGCGCCATTATTCGGTCGATTTTCGTGTAAAATTACACCAACATTCGGTCGATTTTCGTGTATTATTCTTGATTTATCATTAAAATTAAGTAAACTACGTCTAGAAACAAAGAAGCCATATGGAACGCACACTAGAAACCGAGCTCAAACGATGGCAGCTCAGCCCTGTCAGGAAACCGCTTCTCCTGCTTGGAGCCAGACAGGTAGGGAAAACATGGCTGATGCAGCATTTCGGCCATAAGCACTACCAGAGTGTGGTGTACATCCGATTCGACCGAAACGAACGAATGAAGCGCATATTCGAAACAAGCAATTTCGATATGCAAGAGCTTCTGCTTCTAATCCAAGCGGAAACAAAGACAAAAGTACAGGCTGGAGAAACACTGATTATTCTGGACGAAATCCAGGAATGCCCGGCAGCCCTGACATCATTAAAATACTTCTGCGAAGATCTACCAGATTATCACGTGATGGCAGCCGGTTCACTTCTTGGCGTAAAGCAACACCATGGCACAGGCTTTCCGGTAGGCAAGGTCAACACCATGACCCTATATCCCTTGAGTTTCAGAGAGTTCATGTCCGCCTTAGGCAACGACTTTGATGTAGATTTCATTCAGAAGCGAAAATGGGACAGTCTCAGACTCATCTCTGACCGTCTGAGCCTCTTGTTAAAGCAATATTACTACATTGGTGGAATGCCGGAAGCAGTAAACACTTTCCTGCGCACACAGGATTTTGGAGAAGTACGTCGTGTGCAAAACGAAATTCTGGAAAACTACGCCAATGATTTCAGCAAACATGTTCCTACCGCCTTGGCTTCCAAATTATCGCTTCTTTGGGAGTCAGTACCTCAACAGCTTGCGAAAGAAAACAAGCGTTTTATCTATAAGGAAGTGCAGAGCAACATGCGGGCTCGCGAACTGGAAACAGCCATGGACTGGCTGCAGCGTGCGGGGCTCATCTACAAGGTAGAGAGAATCAACGAACCTGCACTTCCTATAGGAGCATACCGGGATGGCGCTTTCAAGCTATATTTTCTGGATGTAGGGCTTCTTGGAGCAAAATGCGAACTGGACATATCCACGATTCTGGAAAAAAATGCTATCTTCCGGGAGTTTAAAGGAGCGCTCTCCGAGCAATACGTGCAACAGGAAATCAGGGCTTCATCAGATTTCACGCCTCATTACTGGCAATCAGATAGCACCAAAGCTGAAATTGACTTCATCGTTCAGACTTGCGGCAATGTAATTCCCATAGAAGTTAAAGCAGAAAGTAACACAAAAGCCAAAAGTCTGCTGACATACTGCCGGAAATATACCCCGCGTATGGCTGTCAGGGTTTCCATGAACGATCAGGCGCAGAATCTTATTACCGCGGAAAACGGGGTCACCACCATACTGTTTGATTTACCACTCTATGCGGCCTTTATGTTACCGAATATCTGCAGAGACACCCTGCTTAATCCCACACACGCAGAAGCCTGATAGCAGAAACGCCCTGCGGAATGCAGGGCGTTTCTGCTATCAGGAAATAATGTTCAGCAAAAGCTTTACATGGCCTTGAGCTCGGCCACGGCCGCTTCGAGCGAGGCGACATCCTGAATGGAAATCACCTTGGCTTCCTTGCAGATGCGGCTCATCATGCCGGCCAGCGTGTTGCCCGGGCCCATTTCGATGAAGAGACGCTCGCCCTTCTCAATGAGGTCCTGCATGCAGGCAGCCCAGCGCACAGAGCCGCACACCTGCTCGCCCAGCATGGCGCGCACGTCCTCCGGCCCCGTCACAGGACGAGCCTCGAAGTTGCAGTACACCGGCACAGCGGGAGTGGTCATGGGTGTAGCCTCCAGCTCGGGGCGGAGAGCCGTCTGGGCGCTCTTCATGAAGCGGCTGTGGTAGGCACCGGCCACGTTGAGCTTCTTGGCAATCTTGATACCGGCAGCCTTGGCACCGGCCACAGCCTTATCCACACCTTCCACAGAGCCGGAAACCACTGTCTGGCCGGGGCAGTTGTAGTTGGCCACGTCGATATCGCACTCGGCGGCCAGGTTTGCCACAGCCTCATCGCTGCCGCCAATCATGGCAGCCATGGTGCTGGGAGCAGCTTGGCAGGCTTCCTCCATGAGGGCGCCGCGCTTCTGCACCAGCTTGAGGCCGTCCTCCATGCTGAAGGTGCCGGCGGCGGCATGGGCCGTAAACTCACCCAGGGAAAGACCGGCAGCTGCCACAGGTTCGATGTCCACCATGCTGCACAGAGTCTTGTACAGCGCAAGGCCATGCAGGAACAGAGCGGGCTGGCAGTTGCAGGTGCGGGTCAGATCTTCATCCGGGCCATTGAACATAATGTCCGTAAGAGAATAACCCAGCGCAGCATCGGCTGCTTCCATCATCTCGCGCACTGCGGGATATGTATCATAAAGGTCCTTGCCCATGCCCACTTTCTGGGCACCCTGACCGGGGAAAAGAAGTACTGCTTTCATAGTAAAATCAAACAAAAATGTTCGTTAGCACCTAGCATACACGCGCCTCTCTCAGGGGTCAAGTAAATTCTACCGAGGCAGTAGATAAACCGCGAAAAAGCGTGTCTTTTTTCCCACATGCACGAAATTCGGGTTGCCAAACCTGTTTTTTTAGTGTAGACTCTGGCACTTTTTTGTGCCTGCAAAAAAGTCACCAAAAACAAATATAAACAAACGAACATGAACCCCGAGATATTATTCTGGATAGTGCCGTTTGCTTCCGTCGTCGCGCTGGCATTTGCCGCTAAGTTCTTCTTCGACATGAAGAAGGCCGACGAGGGCAACGACCGTATGAAGGAGATTGCGGGCTACGTGCGCGAAGGCGCCATGGCCTACCTGAAACAGCAGTACAAGATTGTTTCCATCTTCTTCGTGATTATCGCAGTGGTGTTCGGCATCATGGCCTACTACGGCCTGCAGAACAACATTGTTCCCGTCGCCTTCCTCACCGGTGGTATTTTCTCCGGTCTGGCTGGTTTCATCGGCATGAAGACGGCTACTTACGCCTCCGGCCGTGTGGCTCAGGCCTGCCGTGACGAAAAGGACGGCCTCAACAAGGGCCTTCAGCTCGCCTTCCGTTCCGGCGCTGTGCTGGGCCTGACCGTGGTGGGCTTCGGTCTGCTCGATATCTCTGCCTGGTACCTGATTCTCGACAACACCGGTCTCGTGGAGGCCGAAGGCATCAGCCGCCTGACGCAGATCACCACCATCATGCTGACCTTCGGCATGGGCGCTTCTCTGCAGGCACTCTTCGCCCGTGTGGGTGGTGGTATCTACACCAAGGCTGCCGACGTGGGCGCTGACCTCGTGGGTAAGACCGAGTACCACTTCAACGAAGACGATCCCCGCAACCCCGCCACCATCGCCGACAACGTGGGCGACAACGTGGGTGACGTGGCCGGCATGGGCGCCGACCTCTACGAGTCCTACGCTGGTTCCATTCTTGCTTCCGCCGCTCTGGGTGCAGCCGCTGCTGCCACCGCCGGCTGGGCCTACGAGACCGGCCTTCAGCTGGTCATGGCTCCCATGATTATCGGCGCTATCGGCGCTCTGCTTTCCGTCATCGGTATTTTCCTGGTACGCACCAAGCCCGAGGCTAACCAGACCCAGCTCATGGCTGCTCTGAACTTCGGTATCAATGTTTCCGGCGTGCTTATCGCCCTGGCTGCTGCCGGTATCCTTTACGCTCTCGGCATCGAGAACTGGCTGGGCCTCTGGGGCTCCATCGTCATCGGTCTGGTGGTGGGTATCGCCATCGGCAAGGTGACCGAGTACTACACCTCCTTCGAGTTCAAGCCGGTGAAGTTCATCGCTGAGAACGCCACCACCGGTCCCGCCACCGTGATTATCTCCGGTATCGGCGTGGGTATGATTTCCACCTGCTGGCCCGTGCTCTTCATCGTGCTCGGCACCATCGGCGCTTACCTCTGCGCCGCAGGTGAGTGGACCTTCTCCGCTCAGAACATGAGCATGGGTCTCTACGGCATCGGTATCGCCGCTGTGGGTATGCTTTCCACCCTGGGTCTCACCCTGGCCACGGACGCCTACGGCCCCATCTCCGACAACGCCGGCGGTAACGCCGAAATGAGCGCTCTGGGTGATGACGTGCGCAGCCGCACCGACGCTCTGGACGCCCTGGGCAACACCACCGCCGCTACCGGTAAGGGCTTCGCTATCGGCTCCGCCGCTCTGACCGCCCTCGCCCTTCTTGCCTCCTACATCGAGGAGCTCAAGATTGCCGCCCTTCACTACGGTGAAAGCTTCAAGACCAGCTACTTCGGTGAGCAGGTACTGAACAGCGCCGAGGTTGCCAAGATGAACATTGCTGAGTTCATGGCCGCTTTCGACGTGACCCTCATGAACCCCAAGGTGCTGCTTGGTATCTTCATCGGTTCCATGCTTTCCTTCCTGTTCTGCGGCCTTACCATGAACGCCGTGGGTCGCGCCGCCAAGAGCATGGTGGAGGAAGTTCGCCGCCAGCTCAGCGACAAGGACGTGTTCGAAGGCCGCAAGAAGGCCGACTACGCCCGCTGCGTGGCTATCTCCACTCAGGGTGCCCAGCGTGAAATGGTTGTGCCCTCCATGATTGCCGTGATCGTTCCCATCGCTACCGGCCTCATCATGGGTGTTCCCGGTGTGTTCGGTCTGCTGGCCGGTGGTCTTGCCGGTGGCTTCGTGCTCGCCGTGTTCATGGCCAACTCCGGTGGCGCCTGGGATAACGCCAAGAAGTACATCGAAACCGGCGACGCTCCCTACTGCGGCAAGCACACTGCTGTGCACGACGCCTCTGTGGTGGGTGACACCGTGGGTGACCCCTTCAAGGATACTTCCGGCCCGTCCCTGAACATCCTTATCAAGCTCATGAGCATGGTGTCCATCGTGACCGCCGGTCTCAACATCGCCTTCTCCCTGCTGTAAAGCGATTGAGCTATTTCCTCACGAAAGCCGCTTTCCCCACCGGGAAAGCGGCTTTCTCATTCCCACGCGCACGCAGAAAATTTTCCGGTGCCGCATTTCAGGCTTGACAGATGCTTAAGAAATCTTTATCATGTCTCCGACATGAGAGTAACCATGACCATACTGACCGGCCTGATGATGGTGCTCACAGCGCATTCTGAGATTGTGACTGCGCTGCGCCCCGCTATCAGGGAGGCCGCTGCCAAAAATGGTGTGGACCCCGTGCTGATGGAGGCAATCATCCGTCACGAATCAGCCAATGCCACTTCCAGCGCCGCTCGCCGCAAGAACAATCTTGCCGGCATCATGGGGCGCAACGGACAGCGACGTTACGAATCCAAGGAAGCCTGCGTAGAAGATCTGGCGCAGCTGCTGGCCAAATACCGTGCCAAGGGTCGCGTGACTCTGGTGCAGATAAGCCGCGCCTATTGCTCAAGCCACCAGAAGTGGGTGAGCCGCGTTTCCTCCACCATGAGCGCCATCCGCTCCGGCAAGTGGGGACAGATTGAGTAAAGGCTGAGAATTCCTTTCAACTTGAAAGCCGCGAGGAATTGATTCCGCGCGGCTTTTTCTTTGGATGAATACCCTGAAACTTTTCAGTTGACATGCCATTTCGCGAGACAATTTGGGATTAGTGGGGCTCGCAGAGCCCCACAACGTACCTGAGCGTAGCGAGGGTATTTAGACCGGTGATAACCGGATTTAGACCGCCACGTCAGTGGCGGATTTCCTTTCGTGCGTACGCACGAAATTTCGATGCAGAGCGTCCAGCTCTGCAATGCAAGTGATTTAAATTAGTGCGGGCATTCTGCCCGCAGGAACTTATTTCACCTATATTGCTGCTCTTGTTGAGCAGCATCGAAATCTGCCTGCGGCAGAGTAAATTGCCTCTATCGAGGCATCTAAATCCACTTTGCAAGTGGTCTAAATTGCCGCGTTATCACGCGGCAGAGGCGAGCTGTTTACAGCTCGCCAAATCCCAATTTTCTAAAAAGCCAACCTCAGTCCCGGTGGTACGGGCTACCGGCCAGCAGGGTATGCACGCGGTATATCTGCTCCAGCAGCACCACAAGCGCCAGCTCGTGCTGCATGGTGTGCTTACCCAGGCAGAGCACATGGTCACAGGCGGCACGCAACGCGGGGGTATGCCCATCCGCCGCGCCGATAAGGAAGGCCACATGCTTCACCGACTGCAACTGCCACTTGCGCACCTTGCTTTCAAATTCGCGGGTTGTCCAGTTCTCGCCGCGCTCATCCATGGCGATGCGCAGGCAGCCCTCGCTGGCCTCCAGCAGGCGGGCCGAGACTGACTCCGAATCCCCTGCTTTCACATAGCGGAGCTCCACTTTTCCGAGCGGACGCAGGCGATCTTCGAAAAACTTCACACCATCGCGGGCATAGGCGATGGAGGGCTTGGCTGCTGCAATAATCCGGAAATCCATGGCTGGAGTCAAGGTACATCATACCGCCCGTGGAGTCAACCCTTTTACTTGACAGAGGGGGCGATTCTGTTACAATAGCCGCACCATGCTTCTTGTCATTCCTCTGGGGTATTTTGTAGCCGTTTTCCTGCTGGTCTGCGGCGTGTTGAACTGCGTGGAATACGTGCAGAACCTCCAGCAGGGTATTGACCGCACCACCATGCTCAGCGGCATCACAACTACCGCCTGGCCGATTATCGCTGCGGTGGTGATTCTTCTTCTCATCCAGGTCTGCAAACAGCTCGAAAGCCTGCGACTGGCCGCCACCTGCCCCACAGAAGAAAGCAACAAGAAGACCGAGAAGAGCAAAAAGCAGAAGCGCAGTGAGGAACCTGCGGAGCAACCGGCAAACACTTCTCAGCCCAATTTGGCACATCTGGCAACCCCTGCACCTCAGCCGCAGCGCTATCCGAACTCTCCCGTCCCCGGAGCTGCACGCACCCAGCAGCCCGCCGCCGTTCCCCAGACCAGAGTCATGAAGCAGGCCCCGAAAAAACAGGCCGACACCCAGGGGCTGAACTATTTCAAAGTCGACTGATAAACTTCTGCCATGTCCTCCCCCGACCAGGCCCGCCTCGTGCTGGCACAACTCATGACGCGTCACTCAGGCACCACGGTGCAGCCGGGTGACCTGCAGAGCGTGAGCGCGGGAGCCAGTGGCCGCAGCATCATGCGGGCTGACGGCATGCTGGGCATATACTGGACAGATGCCCGCGCGGACAACAACTCCTTCCTTCCCTCCGCCCATGGTCTGACCGCTGCCGGGATACGCGTGCCGCAGATACTGGCCGAGCAGGCCCTGCCCGAAAAGTGTGGAGCATGCCTGGTGCAGGATCTGGGCACAACTGATATCCTCAGCCTGAAGGACGCGGCCTGGGCTGAGCGCCGTGCCGCCTACGAACAGGCCTTCCGCACCCTGATTCCCTTCTACCGGCTGCAGCCGGAGTGGCAGCTTCAGCCTGCATTTGATGCCGCCCTTTACCGCTGGGAGCAGGAGTACTTTGCCGAGCACCTCATCGGTCGGCATCTGGGGCTGAACCCCGCCGATTTTCTTGCTCAGCCTGAGCTGCAGGCTATGGCCGACTGGCTGGCTGAGCTTCCGCGCGTGCCCGTGCACCGCGACTGCCAGAGCCAGAACATCATGCTGCACGAAGGCGCCGCCTGGCTCATCGATTTCCAGGGCATGCGCTATGGCCGCAAGGAATATGACCTGGCCTCCCTGCTCTACGACCCCTACATGCAGCTGAGCGAAGCCGAGCGCAACGAACTGCTGCAGCTCTGGCAGGCGCTCGATGCCGCCCCCCTGCCCGCCGATGTATTTGCTGCCTGCGCCATGCAGCGTCTCATGCAGGCACTGGGCGCCTTTGCCAATATAGGCTATAACCAGCAGCGCGACTGGTATCTCAACCTCATCCCCGCCGGGCTGGCCGCGCTGCGCCACGCCGCCGCCCATACCCCGGCTCATTCACCCGCAAGCCCCGTTGCCGAATGCATCCTAAAACTTCCCGTCATGTAAGCCTGCTGGCCGTCGTCTTCTGGCTGGCCGTGCTCGCCGGCACCTGGTACGCCTGCCAGGGACGCCTGCACCAGATGAACCAGTGGGTATTCACCCAGCTGGGCCACCGCGTGTGCACCTGGGCACCCAGCGATATTCCCCAGCTGCTCGCCCCCGGCCAGCAACCGGAGATGGAGCCCGTCGTAAGCCAGACCCGCCTGCGCGAATGCCCCGTGGTAGGCATGGTGGAGCTGAATGACCAAGCCTGTGCCGAAGCCTTTGCCGCCCTGCCTCTCGGCCCGCAGGATACCGCCGTGCTCCTGAACCGCCTGAAGCAGGGAGGCGCCACTACCGTGGGGCTCTCCTCTCCCCTCATCTGGCCGGGCGAACAGGGAGAAATGGTGCGCGAAATGCTCTGCCGCGTGCTGGCCGGCTTCCCTCACTCCGCCGTAGGCCTGCGCGGCCGCACCGCCGCCCAGCCGGATTTCACCCCGGCCATGCTGCGCAATGCCTCCATTCCCCAGGAAAACATTGAAGGCGACCCGAACGGCCTGCCCATCGCCAACCGTCCCCTGCCCAACGGCCTCACCGAAACTCCTGATGCCCTGGCCGTGGTCTGGGCTCCGGACTGGCTGGAAAGCGAGCCCCACACCCAGAATCCCTCTGCCGTGGACAGCATCTCCTTCCCCCTGATTATGCGGTGGAACGGTGAAACCATCCCCACACTTCCCTTCCGTCTGGCACTGGCTCGTCTGGGGCTGGATGGCAAAGATGTCCGCGTGCGGCTGGGCAAGGACATCACCTACGGAGGCTTCACCCTACCCATTGACGACAACGGCCGCACGCGCCTGACAGATGCCAAGGTGGTCAACATCCCCCTGGCTGAAGTGGTGGCCGGTACCGACCTCACAGAAAAACTCGGGCGCCGCCCCTGCGTGATGCTCGAGCAGCCCGCCACCGGTCAGAACACCCCGCTGCGCCTCGAGCGCCTGGCCCGCACCCTCTCCCAGCTGGCCGGCACAGAGAAAATCATCACCCACACCAGCGAACGCCCCCGCGGCGGGCAGGTACTGCACGAAATCACACTCCTGCAGGGCTGGCAGAGCTACACGCTTGCCGGCGTATGCCTGGCTCTTTTCCTCTGGATTATGCCCTTTGTCCCCGGCCTGCTGCGCTGGCTCATCATCCTGGCCATGCCCGCCGCCATCATCTGGGCGGCAAGTGAACAGGTACAGACCGGGCACTGGTTTGCTGCAGGTCCCCTGCTCGCCTGGTGGCTTGCTCTGGCACTGGTATTCTGCCTGCACCGTACCCACGAGAAGGGGCTCTTCGGCCGCCGACGCTGATGCCTGACTCAGCGTCGGCGGCTCAGCTCACTTGCATAACGCCGCCCAAGCTCGTCTGCGTGCTGCTGCACCCAGCTGCACAGGCTCCGCGACCCGACTGATGCCCCGGGAACGGCAAGCCTGTCCTGACTGAGGCCAGCTATTTCCTCGCGGGTCAGCATCACATCACCGAGCAACATTCCCAGCAGGCGTGTCGCCTGATACCCCAGCTCTGCAGGCACGGGCAACACAGGGCGCCATATCCCCATGGCTCGGGCCAGCATGTGCCACATATCACGGAAACTGTAGGTCTCCTTCCCCACGGCATTAATGATACAATGCAGCTCATCCGATTCCGCTTCATCCATGGCAAGCTCTGCGAAATCCTGTACATGGATTGGCTGCAGCCTGTACTTTCCCCAGCCGAAAGTAGCCGATGCCGGCAGATGCCGCAGACTCCACGCCATATTATTCAGAAGGATGCTCTCACCTGCCGAATCCCCGAAAAGGATGGCGGGGCGCAGAATACTGTGCGGCAGCCCCGTTTCCTGCAACGCAACTTCCAGCTCGGCTTTTCCGCGGAAATACGGCAACCCACTTGCTGCATCGGGCTGCGTGATGCTGGTATGAATCACGCGCTTCACCCCATTCCTGACCGCTGCGGCAAACAACTTCCGGGTGTTCTGCACGGCCTGCTCGTGGCTGAACGGTGCATGCCCCTTTCCCTGGTAGCTGAAGCGGACCCAGTATGTGTTCACCAGAACATCCACCCCGGAAAGCACCTCTTCATCCGTGCTCCAGGGCATGGGCCTTAACTCGTGCCCCTCCGGGTTCGGATACCGCCCTGCTGAATCAGTGAGTCCCACCACATGCCAGCCACGCCGCCTTGCTTCGGCCGCCACATATCTCCCGCTATACCCCAGAACACCCGTTATGGCTATTGTTTTCATATTTCTGTAATTTGTGAAATCTATTCCTAAAAAATTTTCATAGTTTGGAAATAAGGGCCAGTACTTTGCTTCCCATGAGCGCCGCACGGCGGAACACAGACGTATTGTAGCGCTGGGCAGCAGTGGCCACATTCTCGGCTGTTTGCAGAAGCTCCTGCATAGCTGCCATTCGCTCCACCGTATGAACATCGTCCTCGCCGCGTGCTGATTCCAGGCACTCCTCCACAGCCTGCACAGCGCCTGCAGTCTCACGGCGACGGCGTTCCTCCAGAATACGGCGAGCCATTTCCCACACATCGGCCTCTGCGCGATAGAAGCTGCGGCGGTCGCCGGGGCGTGACTCGCGGTAAACAAGGTTATACCCCTGCAGCTCCTTCAAGCTGGTGCTCACATTTGATCTGGCAAGCTGCAGCAACTCGCACATTTCCTCGGCAGTCAGCGGATTCGGCGCCACATACAATAACCCATGCAGCATGGCAGTGGAGCGAGGAATCCCCCAGCGGGTGCCCATATCGCCCCACCGGCGGATAAACTTCATCTGCGTCTCACTCAACTGCATGCGCCTATTTTCTGAAATTTCAGAAATTTGTCAAGTCTTTTATTTGTAGCTGAGAGGTCACAAAGTATCACAGGAATCGGATCCAGAGATAAGCGGAGGAAATCACCATGCTGAGCAGCATAAGGGGGAAGCCCACCACAAAATACTGCATGAAGCTCACGCGCAGGTTGTGCTGGCGGGCAAGGCCGAGAGCCACCACATTGGCACTGGCGCCAATCACCGTACCATTGCCACCAAGGCAGGCGCCCAGGGACAAGGCCCACCACAAGGGTTCGAGATCGGCATAGCCCATGGCGCCCATATCCTGCACCAGGGGAATCATGGTTGCCACAAAGGGAATATTATCCACAAAAGCGCTCATGATGGCACTGAGCCAGAGAATACTCATGGTCGTGGCGACGGGCTCACCGCCAGTGAGCTGCATCGTCTTGGCGGCCATCCAGTTGATGATACCGTTCACCTCAAGACCGCCGACCAGCACAAACAAGCCCACGAAGAAGAAGATGGTGGTCCACTCCACCTTGGACAGCACGTGCTCCAGCGCCTTTTCGCGGTCGGGCATGGTGAGCAGCAGAAGCATGGAAGCACCCGCCACGGCGATGGTGCCACTCTCAATCCCCCAGTTCGGAATGAACCCGTGAGCGCAGAACAAAGCGATGGTGAAGGCCAGCGTAAACAGGCTGCGCCAGAGCAGGCCCTCACTGCGGATAAGGCCGGCCAGCTTGATATTCATCACACGGTTATGATTCTTGCTGACCTTGGCAAACTCTTTGCGATACAGGAAGAGAAGTATACCAATGGAAAGGACAAAGGAAATGACACAGGGAAGCGTGAGATTCACAAGGAAAGCATTGAAATCCAATTCCTTCACCTTACTGGCAATCATGATGTTGGGCGGGTCGCCAATCATGGTGCAGGTGCCGCCGATGTTCGAAGCAATAATCTGAGCCAGCACAAAAGGCAGCGGCGAAATCTTCAGGTCTTTCGTCAGGGTGAAGGTAATCGGCACCGTCAGCAGCACGGTGGTGACATTATCCAGAAAAGCAGAACAGACCGCCACCATCACCGAAAGAGAAATCAGCAGCGCCACCGGGTTACCATTTGTCTTCTGCGCTGCCCACACCGAAAGATAGCGGAACAGACCCGTCTTGTTCAGCACCAGCACCTGAATCATCATGCCGATGAGCAGCGCCAGCGTATTGAAATCGATGTGGTGAATCGCCTGTTCCTGGGTAATCACCCCCGACAGCACCATGAGCATGGCCCCGAACAGGGCAATCACCGTGCGCTGCACCTTCTCGGAAATAATCAGCACATAGGTAACCAGGAAAATAAAAAGAGCAAGACAGACGAGATAAGACATGGATAAAAAATTGGCGGGTGCGGTACATTACACCCTGGGCGCCCGTTTGGCAAGCTTTTTCGTACGCGCACGCGAGAAAATGCTGCAAAAACATCATTCCTACAAGATAACTTGGCGTTGTAGGCAGATTTTACTTCACAAAGCGCATGAATATGTGTACAATGCAGGTACGAGTTATGGCTACACGCATGCAAAAGACCCTTGCCAAGTGCACCTCAACCCTCGAGGGCACATCGCTGCACACCGGTCAGACGGTGAAGCTCATTATCAAACCCGCAGAGCCGAATACGGGCTTCAAGTTCCGTCGCGTTGACCTGCCGGACAAGCCCTTCCTCGATGCCTCTGCCGCCAAGGTGCAGAGCGTGGAGCGCGCCACCACCATTGCCGATGGAGCTGTGAAGGTGCACACCGTGGAGCACATTCTCTCTGCCCTCACCGGCATGGGTGTGGACAATGCCATCATCGAAATGGACGCCAACGAGCCCCCCATCGGCGACGGGTCCGCCCTGCCCTATGTGGAAATGATCAAGCAGGCCGGCATCGTGGAGCAGAACGCCCCGCTCAAGGTCTGGGAAATCCGCGAGCCCATCATGGTGGAAAACAAGGGCGGCTCCACCATCGTCATCATGCCGTCCCGCGACTTCCGCATTTCCCTCACCGCCGTGGGTCCGAACGGTCGCGTGACTCAGTATTTCGACAGCGTCATCACCCCCGAAACCTACGAGAAGGAGCTTTCCAACTCCCGCACCTTCTGCTTCTACGAAGACATCCAGCCGCTGCTGGAGAAGGGACTCATTCAGGGTGGCACGCTGGATAATGCCATCGTCATCAAGGGCGAGGAATACCTCTGCGCCGGCGGCCTGCGCTTCCACAACGAATGCGCCCGCCACAAGGCCATGGACCTCATCGGCGACTTCATTCTCTGCGGCCACCGCATCATGGGCCACGTGATTGCCATCATGCCCGGCCACGGCATCAACACCCAGATGGCAGCCAAGCTCCAGCAGAAGTACGAGAGCATGGAAGCCAAGCGTCCGCACCCCATCACCATCCCCAGCGGCGAAGCCGTGCTCGACACCGTGGAAGTCATGAAGCTTCTGCCGCACCGCTATCCCTTCCTCATGGTCGACCGCATCATCGATTTCGAAGGCGACCGCAAGTGCGTAGGCCAGAAGAATGTGACCATGAACGAGCAATTCTTCCAGGGTCACTTCCCCGGCCACCCGGTCATGCCCGGCGTGCTGCAGGTAGAGGCCATGGCCCAGGTGGCATCCATTCTCATGCTCCGCATGCCTGAAAACGCCGGCAAGATCGGCTACTTCATGAGCTGCGACAAGGTGAAGTGGCGTCGTCCCGTGGTTCCGGGCGATGTGCTCATCATCGAGACAGAACTCACCAAGATGCGCGGTGCCATCGGCATGGCCACTGGTCGCTGCCTCGTAAATGGCGAGATTACCTGCGAGGCTGAGCTCAAGTTCATGCTCTCCGATGCGTGATTTTTCGCTGCGATAGCGAAAATTTTCAAGAACAGTGCTTGACATACGCCGATTTTCGGGTATCATATCGCACCCGGCCGTTTCATGCGGCCTCACAGAAACCACTTCAAAACCACATAAAGAATCATGAGCAAGAGAACATACCAGCCTTCCAAGCGCTGCCGTAAGCGCCAGTTCGGTTTCCGCGCCCGCATGGCCACCAAGAACGGTCGCGCCATCCTCGCCCGTCGTCGCGCCAAGGGTCGCAAGCGTCTTCTGCCCAAGGGCGTCGAGGTGCACTACAAGCGCCACATCATCCAGCACGGCTAAAGCCCCGGCAGGGTTTCTGTAAGAGAATACCCCGGGTCTCCCTGCCCTGCAGGAGAAACCAACGCCCTGTTCAAGATGCAGCTCAAGCGGCACCAAACCATGAAGCGAGCAAGTGAGTTCGCCATGGTACGTGCACAAGGCTCATCCGCAGCAGGGCGTTTTCTTGTACTCGCCACCCTCCCCTACCCGGGCGAGGGTGCGGGTGTAAAGGGGTCCCGCTTCGGAATCATCACCACCAGGCGACTGGGCCACGCAGTAGTGCGCAACCTGCTGCGCCGGCGCATCCGCGAGATACTGAGGGCGCATGGTGAGCCCCTGGCCAACGGGCACTATGTAGTGCTCATTCCGCGCCACAGCGCCGCCACCGCCGCCTATGCCGAGCTTGAGAAGGACTTCCTGCGCCTGCTCAAGCGCAAACATTTCACCAGCAACTGAGTGAACGCATGCTGAAACGCCTTGTCATACTGCCCGTGCTGTTCTACAAGCGCTTCATCAGCGTGCCGCTCCATGTCATTTCCGGCCCCAATAGCGGGTGCCGGTTCACTCCCAGCTGCTCCACTTACTTCATTCAGGCCGTGGAAACTCACGGTGTCATCAAAGGGGTGGGGCTTGGTCTGTGGCGCATCCTGCGCTGCAACCCGTGGGGAGGTTGCGGGCACGACCCCGTACCACCCCGGCGCGATTCATGATTTTCCCCGGATAACCGTTTTCTTAAACAACTAACTAACCCACTAAATCAGCTATGGATAAAACAGGATGGATTGTAGTGACACTCTGCGCAGGCCTGCTGGGTCTGCAGATGTACTACAACAGCACCGACGAGCAGCAGCCTGCAGCTCCCGCCACCCCTGCTGCGGCCACCGCCCCGGCAGATAACACCGCCTCCGCAACAGCCCCGGCAGCAGCCCCCGCCGCTACCACAGTGGCCACCACTCCGGCTGCCCCCGCCCCGGCTGCAGAGAAGAAGGTGATTGCCACCCTCACCAGCAAGGATGCCGAGGGCAAGCCTGTGGCCCGCTACAACTTCAGCAACATCGGCGGCAGCATCAGCAATGTGGAGATGCTTGGCCAGGTCATCAACAGCACCCGCGAGGAGCTCAAGAACACCGACGTCTGCATCAACTCCAACCCCGATGCCGGTATCGGCAACCTCGTGTTCGGTCTTTCCAACGACCGCGCCCCCCAGTTTGACCAGGCTGTGTATGAATACCGCGCCGACCTCAGCAACGACAACCAGGTGACCCTGCTGGGCCGCGTGGGTGACCTCATCGTGCGCAAGGTATACACCCTGAAGCCCGTGAAGCAGGGCGAGGAGACCGTGGACGGCAACGCCTACGTACTCAACCTCAAGGTCGACGTGCAGAACACCTCCGGCCAGACACTCAACGCCCAGGACTGGGGGCTCTACGCCGGCGGCATCGGCCAGATTTCCAAGGACGAATCCTCCTACTACACCTACCATGTGCGCCTGGAGGACGGCAGCTTTGAGAAGAACAGCGCCAGCGATTTCCGCCCCTGGCTCGGCAAGGAAAAGGAGCGAATCTATGACAAGGGCCTCGACACCCTCGAATGGGCCGGTGTCATGAACCAGTACTACGCTTCCATCGTGAAGCCCGACAAGACCAGCGGCAACAACTCTCTGTACTCCGCTCCCGCCATGTTCCCCCTGCAGGTGAGCGGCGACAAGACAGAGTGCGTGGAAGTAGCCCTCGGCATGCCCGATTTCTCCCTCTCCGGCAAGACCGACACCATGATGGGCGGCCAGAAGAGCTTTGCCTTCGATATTTACACCGGCCCGAAGCTCAATCTCATGCTCGACGGTCTGACCGATGATTTCCGCATGATTGACCGCGTGATGGACTACGGCATCTTCACCATCATCGCCTACCCCATGAACTGGCTTGTGAACCTCTACCACGGCTGGATGGGTAACTGGGGCTGGGCCATCATCGCCATGACCATCACCATCCGTCTGCTCATCTGGCCGCTCTACCGCAAGAGCTATGTGAGCATGAAGCGCATGAGCCAGCTGCAGCCGCAGATGCAGGCGCTCAAGGAGAAGTACCCGAACGACCCGCAGAAGGTGAACACCGAGATGATGCGCCTCTACCAGGAGTACGGCATTTCCCCCATGGGTGGCTGCCTGCCCATGCTGCTGCAGATGCCCATCTTCTTCTCCTTCTTCTACGTGCTGCAGACAGCAGCCGAATTCCGCGGCGAGGGCTTCATCGGCTGGGTAACCGACCTCTCCCAGATGGACACCGTGTTCTCCTTCCCCTTCATGGGCTATGAAGTGCCGGTGAACATCCTGCCCATCCTCATGGCAACGTCCACCATCATCCAGATGCACATGACCCCCGCCACGGGCGATGCCACGCAGGTGAAGATCATGCGCTGGATGCCGCTCATGTTCTTCCTGTTCTGCTACACCTACCCCAGCGCTCTGGGTCTGTACTGGACCACCAGCAACCTTATCTCCATCATCCAGACCCTCATCATCCGCCGTCTCCCGGTGCCTGAGCTGGTCAAGGTGCAGAAGAAGAAGGGTGGCAAGAAGTCCTTCATGGAGCGCATGCTCGAGCAGCAGGCCGCCCTCGAGCGCCAGCGCCAGGCTCAGGGCAAGTAAGCCCACCAACGCCTTTCAACTCAACGCCCCGCAGCAACCACCTGCGGGGCGTTTTTCACTCCTTCAAGACACATGAAAAATCTGCTGATACAAGCTCTGTTACTCTGGATTCCTCTGCTCCCAGCCGAGGGACAAGACGCGGATATACAGAGGGCAGTGGATAAGCTCTGGCAGGAAAATGCTGAGCAGGGAATGATGGAGCAATTCCTCACCGAACAGGAAACAGAGAGCCAACAAGGGTACACCGTCTCGAGGGAGCAGGAGCTCACGAATACCCTGCTGACCCACTGGGAAGCAATCATGCAACAGCGCCGCCGGTGCGATGCCAACATCCACTGGGATGGAGACAGTGTCTATGGCTCCAAAAGCTACCGCACCAGGGACCTGCCGCAAGGGCTAATGCAGCAGCTCCTCGCCTACCGAACCAAGACCGGAGAGCTCACCGAAGAGGAGCAGAATCAGTTTATAGCCCTTTTTACCCAGAAGGAAGCCTACATCGACGCCGCGCCCGATGCCGGCAAGATTGACCGGATTATCCAGCACATCTACCGGGAAGAATATCCCCAGGCAATCAGCCAGCTTGCCCGGCTGCGCCAAGAACACCCAGACTACTGCCCGCAGGCCTTTGCCGAACTGGCAGCAGCACTGACCACCCCCAACCGGCTGAAACTCCTTCTGCTCTGTACCAGACTCCCACTCGGCGTCATCCGGGAGACGCGTATCATGAAATAAACTCATTTTCCCGCCCGTCTAGGCCGTCATATCATACTCTCAGCGGGGAGTATTTGCTTTGATCTCTATTGACATCAGACTATAAATGCCTATAATTTACCCGACATGTCACCATCCATCTCTATAAGTTCCGATAGTTTTCAGCGCAATACAAATGCAGACTTCATACGGGTGCTGGCCATGTTTATGGTGTGCGTTCTACATGTCATTCGTATGGGTGGTTACCTGGCCCCCGGCAATGACATTCCCGCCACTGCCAAGTTTATATCAACCTGCTGGGGAGCAATTTCCATCATCGCAGTAAATCTTTACGCTTTATTAACAGGATACCTGTGTATCAACAAACAGTGGAATATTGCCAGATTTATCGAGCTATGGATTTTAGTTTTCTTCTATTCATACACGCTATATATCCCTGACATCCTTCCGGGAGGACAGCCCTTTGTCAGCCAGAAGTTCATCCTGTTATGCAATCCCTTCACCAGCTCATACTGGTACTTTTCCGCATACGCAGGACTATTTATCTTGATTCCCTTCCTCAATATAGGGCTTAGAAAAATATCCCGGAGACATTTTTCCACGCTTTTAATTCTCCTGTATATAGGTTTTTCATTATTAGGTTGCTGGAATGTTAACGAACTTGCGCAAAACGGCCACAATGCTCTATGGTTAACGATTATGTACATTTTCGGGGCATATATTAAACTGCATAATGTACAAATTTCAAAAGTTTTTTTTACTGGTCATCTTCATTGCCGCGGTTCTTATAAACCTCACAGCATCCCGCATTTCTCCATTCGTGGGACAGCGAACAATGGGCACCTATGCCTCTTTCTCCATAACACTGGCCAGTGTTTCATTCTTTGCTCTGGCGCTCAAACTGAATCTGAATAAGAAATGGATTTCCAGAACGCTGCAATGGCTCGCACCAATGGCATTCAGTGTATACCTTATTCATTGTCATCCAATCATGTGGGGAACACTCACTCATTATCTGGAATCATGCGCAGAGCATCTCTCATACCCTTGGTGGTTCATCCCCGCCTTTTCCTTGATGATGTATATCTCATGCAGCATGATTGACTGGTTAAGAATACAACTATTCAAGCTTTTCCGCATCAAGCTTCTGGCTGCCAAACTGTCGAATCTGTTGCCATCTGCGATTAAAGAACTCGAATAATGAAATCTCCTTGTTTCAATTACTCTTCATTTCCTTAATCTTCACCAGCATAAAATCCGGAGAAAATGCAGCCAGACTCATTTAAGGCTACATGAGCATGGGAATGCACGACTACATCGTGCATGCAATAGAAACAGAACCGGCGAAGCTGAACTCCGGAAACGAAGCCAGATTGCAGGGCGCCAGTTTAGTATTTTTGGTTTTAGCGAATTAACTATACCATCACTTCTTCTGGAGAGCACCTTTTTTGTGCTCTCGACATGTCGCATTTAATTTTGCCATTCTCAGTTTTTCACATTTTCTGACATTCCGCGTGACGAATGGTTAGAAGTGTGGTAGAATAGCGCGCGCATCCAGCATACAGCGATGACTACAACAGACTTTCTAGTAATCGGCAGCGGTGTGGCGGGACTGAGTTTTGCCCTGCGCGCCGCCGAATATGGCAAGGTGACCATCCTCTGCAAGAGTGATCCCCTGGTATCGAGCTCTGCCAAGGCACAAGGCGGCATTGCCGCGGTGATTGACAAGAATGACACCTTCGAAGAACACGTGGCCGACACCCTGGATGCCGGTGCAGGCCTCTGCGATGAGGCCGCCGTGCGCACCATCGTGGAAGAAGCCCCCGCCGCCATTGAAGAACTGCTCAACTGGGGCGTAGATTTTGATACTGAGGAGAATGGCGAGTTCGAACTGGGTCGCGAGGGTGGCCACGGCAAGCGCCGCATTCTGCACACAAAGGACACCACGGGGCTTGAAATCAGCACCAAGCTCCTGCGCTGCGTGCAGAAGCACCCGAACATCACCCTGCTCGACCACCGCATTGCCATCGACCTCATCACCACCGCCAAACTCGGCTGCGTGACCGAGGACCGCGTGCTGGGTGCCTATGTGCTTGACCCCGCCACGGGCGAGGTGGAAATCTTCCGCAGCGACCGCATCATGCTGGCCACCGGCGGCACCGGGCGCGTGTACATGTACACCACCAACCCCGCCACCGCCACAGGTGACGGCGTGGCCATGGCCTGGCGCGCCGGTGCCAATGTCTCCAACCTGGAGTTCGTGCAGTTCCACCCCACCACCTTCTACAACCCGAAGAGCAGCGACCGCGACGGCCTCACCTTCCTCATCTCCGAAGCCGTGCGTGGCGAGGGCGGAGTTCTCCGCGGGCCGGATGGCCAGGAGTTCATGCAGAAGTATGACCCCCGCAAGAGCCTGGCGCCGCGCGATATCGTGGCCCGCTCCATCAACCGCGAAATTCTGCGCACAGGTCACCCCTGCATGTATCTGGACATGACCCACAAGCCCAAGGGCTTCATGGCCGAGCGCTTCCCTTACATCTACGAAACCTGCAAGAGCTACGGCGTGGATGCTGAGGTGGATATGATTCCCGTGGTACCCAGCGCCCACTACCAGTGCGGTGGTGTGCAGACTGATACAGACGGCCAGACCTCGCTGCGTGGTCTCTTCTGCGCCGGCGAGACCGGATGCACAGGCCTTCACGGCGCCAACCGACTGGCCAGCAACTCCCTGCTGGAGTGCGTGGTCATCTCCAAGAGAGCCCTGCAGCGCATGCTGCGCTCCCTGCCCCTCGCCCACAAAATGGAGGAATACCCCATCCCCGAATGGAAGCACGGCGAACGTGTGCCGCAGGATGACCTCGCTATCCTCTACCATTGCTGGGACGAAGTACGCCGCACCATGATGGACTATGTGAGCATCGTGCGCACCAACCACCGCCTGCAGCGCGCCGCCACCCGCCTGCGCAACATCAACCGCGAAATCAACGAATACTACTGGGGCTACCGCGTCACACCGGAAATCATCGACCTGCGCAATCTGGCGCTCACCGCTTCCCTGATTGTGGACTGCGCCATCCGCCGTCAGGAATCCCGCGGTCTGCACTACACCCTGGATGCACCGGACAAGCTGCCCACAGCCACCCCGAGCGTTCTGCATAACTGGTAAAAGCTGACATGCTGCTGCGGAATCTGGCCCTGCTACTGCTCACAGCCATGCTGCCTGTTTCCCCGGCAGCGGCTCAGAGCAGTGTACGCACCAGCATGAGCTCCGGGGCAGTGAACAAAGGAGTCACGCCCAAGCCGAAACGCAGAATGACCACCGAGAAGCTGCGCGAGGCGGCCATCAAGGCCGGCCCCATGCGGGCTACGAATGACCAGAGCCACCGCCGCAATTTCCCCGACCCGAAAAAGAGCCCGCAGCGCCCCTCCCCCGGTGCCTATCCCTGGCATTTCGACATCACTGCCACCTATTTCTACATCGGTGAGCTGGCCACGAAGAACAACCCCGTGCCCAACACTGCCAGCAGCTGGGACAGCGCATGGGACGACAACTACGGCGGCTACGATGACCCGAACCCGGCCAACCGCTGCCCGCGCACCTATGCTCCGCTGGGTTTCACCCCACAGCTCAACCCTTTCTACGTAGCCCTGCCCTACAATGACATCGACAAGGGAGGCCCGAAGCCTGAGGCCGCCAAGGTCATCCCATGGTACCGCCATGTGAAAGGCAGCAAATACGAATCCGTATGCCGCGGTATGTGGGTGCAGATATACTACAACGGCCGCTATTGCTTTGCACAGTGGGAAGACTGCGGCCCCTTCTGCACCGATGACTGGAAGTACGTTTTCCTCGGCGCCCGCCCCAAAAACAAGGCCAACAAATGCGCAGGCATCGATATTTCCCCCGCTGTGCGCGATTATCTGGGCATCAAAGGCGGCATTGCCAACGTGCACTGGCGCTTTGTAGAGTTCCACCGCGTGCCGGGCGGCCCCTGGGCCCGCTTCGGCAAGGACAACCCCTTCATCAATCCTGAATTGAAACGCGCCATTCTCAAATACCAGAAGCGGCACAACATCATCACCACTGACCGCCGAAAACCCTGATATCTCACTCCACCGCCATGTTCAAGAACCTCCTTTTCGACTGGTCGGGTACGCTCTGCGATGACCTGGCTCTCACCCTGGAAGCCACCAACTACGTGCTGGCCCAGTATGACCGCCCTGCCCTCACCCGCGAGCAGTTCCGCGATGAGTTCCAGCTACCCTATCCGGATTACTATGCCCGCAAAACCCCGGAGGCAAAACTTGTTGACCTGGAGAAATACTACCGCCACGCCTTCGACAATGCCGTGACACAGGTGACGGTGATTCCGCACGCCGCCGAGTTCCTCGAGTTCTGCCGCCGCCGCGGCATCCGCTGCTTCATCCTCACCAGCATGGACCCGCGAGCCTTCGATGAGCAGGTGCGCCACCTGGGCTTCAAAGATTATTTCGAGCACATCCACTCCGGCGTGCGCAACAAGGAGGAATACATCTACAATGTACTCCGCCAGCACAAGCTGAACCCTGCCGATACCGCCTTCATCGGCGATATGCAGCACGATATCAACGCAGCCCACTGCGCCGGCATCATCGGCATCGGTGTGCTCACAGGCTACAACAATGCAGCCCAGCTCTCCGTCTCGAATCCTGACCTCACCGTGCCCCACCTGGGCGCCCTGCAGAGCATCATGGAGCGAGCCGGCACCCGCCCCACCACCAGCGACACCATCCACATCAACGGTCTGGAATTCACCTGCCACATCGGCGTGCCGGAGGAGGAGCGCGCCGTGCCCCAGAAGCTCGTGGCCAACGTGAGCCTCACTCCACCCAATGCCTTTACCGACATGGGCGAGAATCTTGAGCGCACTATCAACTACGATGCCCTCTCCCGCCACCTGATGGCTCTGGCACAGGCGGAGCCCACTGTGCTGCTCGAGACACTCTGCCACCGCATGGCCACTGCCTGCGTGCAGGACTTCGGCGCCTGCACTGCCACCGTGGAGCTGCACAAATTCATCCTACCCTTCACCTCCTCTGTTTCCGTGCGCTGCACGGTGTGAAATGTGGCGATTTCAACACAATTTACAGCTTGCTCTGCGCTTCCTGTCATGGTAGCATATCACCAGTCATAATACTTCAATTTTTCAACGATGAAATACCATTCCCTGCTTGCAATTCCCCTGTTGCTGTGTGGAGCAGCAACCGCCCAGATGCCGGGCAAGATGGTCACCTATGTGCAGGCCGAAAAAGCCGTTCCGGGGCAGGACAAAATTGTCCGCAAGAGCATCGGACGCACTGAAGCTGTTCGCCATGTGACGATACGTTCTGCTGTGGAAGGCCGCATGGTCAAGGTTCATTTCCAGGAAGGCGCCGTAGTGAAGAAAGGCGACCTGCTGCTGGAAATCGACCCGCTGCGCTACACCGCAGCCGTGAAGCAGGCTGAGGCTTCCGTGGCTCAGCTCGATGCCCAGATTGTCTACGCCACCGGTCGTTACAATCGCCTTGCCTCGCTGGCCGCCCAGCAGGCAGCCTCCCGCGAAGACATGGAAACCGCCAAGGCCTCCATGGAGGAACTGAAGGCCCGCCGCGCCGGAGCTGAGGCAGAACTTGCCCGCGCCCGCAAAGACCTGGAGGATTGCCGCATTCTGGCCGAGATTGATGGCCGCATCGGCCGACTTACCAAGGGTGAAGGCAACTACATCACGAAGGGCGAAGCCATCACCTCCATCACCCAGATGGACCCCATCTATGTACGTTTCCCCCTGAGTCAGAACGACGTTAACGGCATTTTCCACGGACCGAAGGAAATCGGCCATGTGACTGATGTGCAGCTGATTCCCGCCAGCGGCCGCAGCTACCCCACGAAGGGTAACATCACCATCGTGGACAACCAGCTGACGGGCAGCACAGACTCCTACACCCTGTGGGCAGAGTTTGCCAATCCGGAGGAACAGCTCACCCACCGCGGTATCGGAGCGCTCTACATCAGCCTCACTTCCACCCGCGAGGTCTGCATGGTGCCCCTCACCGCTGTGCACTACGATACTAACGGCGCATTCGTCTACATTATCGACGGCGACAGCAAGGTGGTACGCCGCGAGGTAGTGGCCGGCACTATCCAGGGCCGCATGCAGGCCATCTACGAAGGCGTGCAGCCGGGTGAAGTGGTCATCAGCGATGGTTCGCACAAAACCCGCCCCGGCGCCACAGTACGCCCCGTCTTTGCAGATGCCACGGTGAACGAGCCGGGCTCTGCCATGGGCGGCGAACTCGCTCCGCTGGAGGTGGATACTGAGGTGGTTCGCGAGATGACTGACCCCACCGTGCTCACCATTGAGACAGCCCGACTGGAAGCTATCAACACCGTGGAGTTACGCCCGCTGGTACAGGGTATCCTGCAGGAGCGCTACTTCACTGAGGGCGACCGTGTGGAAGCAGGTGACGAGCTTTTCCGCATCGATCCCACCCGCTACAAGGCCACCGTGGACGGCTGCAAAGCCGCCATTGACCAGCTTACCATCAAGATGAATGACGCCCGCACCAAGTACGAGCGCCAGCAGAAACTGGTGGAAATGAACGCCAGCAGCAAGGACGACCTCGAAAACGCCAAAGCCAACCTGCACGAACTGGAAGCCGCGCTCGAAGCTGCAGAGGCCAAACTGGCCGTAGCTCAGGATGACCTGAACCGCTGCGTCATCAAGGCTCCCCTCAGCGGTCGCATCGGCCGTACGCTGGTTTCCCGCGGCAACTATGTGACCGACATCAAGACTCCGCTGGCGCGTCTCGTGCAGCTGAGTCCCATTTATGCCCGTTTCCCGATGAGCGAGAAGGACATCCTCTCCATCTACGGCAACACCAACAAGCTGGAGGAACAGGCTGAGCTCACTCTGATTACCGCCACCGGTAAGAAAATCGAAGGAAAGGGCCGCGTGGCCTTCTGCGACAATGAAATCCAGCCCGGCACCGGCACCCAGAACGTATGGGCAGTCTTCGAAAACGCCGACCGCAGCCTTGCCCCCGGTGGTGTGGTAACAGTGCGAGTGCAGCGCAAGCCCGAGTTCCCCGTGCTGGGAGTGCCCGCCAAGGCCGTGCTGACAGATTCGCGAGGCAACTATGTCTACGTAGTGAAGCACAACCGCGCCGTAATGCGCCGGATTATCTGCGGCAGCGCTGCGGAGGATGGCCGTATTTCCGTATTCTCCGGTTTGCTGCCGGGGGACCAGGTCATCACCTCCCACCTGGCAGACATGGAAGAGGATATTCCCGTGCAGGCCAAATAACCCTTTAACTATCTTCTGATACTATGTTTTCAGCATTCTTCATTCACCGCCCCAAGTTCGCCTTCGTCATCTCGATTCTGATGATGCTGGGCGGCCTGCTCTGCCTGAGCAAGATGCCTGTATCCGAATACCCGGAGGTGTCACCGCCCACGATTTCCGTGCGCATGACCTACGCCGGCGCCAGTGCCGAGGAAGTGGCCCAGGTGGTAGCCGCCCCTGTGGAAGAACAGCTCATCGGCATGGATGATCTGGAATACTTCTACTCCTCCTGCGGCAACGACGGTTCCTTCAGCCTCACCCTCATCTTCCGCTCCGGCACGAACGATGACATGGCCATGGTGAACGTGTCCAACGCCATCAAGCGCGTGGAATCCAAGCTGCCCAGCGAAATCAAGCAGACCGGCTACAATGTGAACAAGCGCAGCGGCGACATGCTCTGCTTCATCAACTTCATGTGCGATGAAAACAAGATGAGCATCCTCGAGCTCTCCAACTGGCTGCGCATGAACGTGAAGGACAAAATCTGCCAGGTGGACGGCGTTTCCAGCGCAGACATCATTCCCAGCCGCAACTACTCCATGCGCGTGTGGATGAACACCACCCGCATGAGCGCCATGAACATCACCCCCGCCGACGTGAGCGAGGCTATCAAGGCGCAGAATATCCAGGCCGCTGCCGGTTCCGTGGGTTCGGAAGACGTGCAGTCCTACGCCACCTTCAAGGTGACTGCCACCGGCCGACTCAAGACAGCTGAGGAGTTCGGCAACATCATCGTAAAACGTGGCCAGGACGGCCACGTGACCAAGCTCAAGGACATCGCCACCATCGAGCTGGGCGCCGAGCGCAACACGGGCTACAGCCGCCTGAACGGCAAGGACAACGTGGGCATGATTATTCACCAGAATAACGAAGCCAACGCTCTGGCCACCGTGGCCAAGGTGCAGGAAGCCATGCGTCAGATTGAGCCGAACTTCCCTGACGGCATGGAGTGGCGCATGGGCTATGACCCCACCCAGGCTATCGATGCCACCATGGACGAAATCATCGAAACCCTGGTTGTTGCCCTGCTGCTGGTGGTGCTGGTGACCTACCTTTTCCTGCAGGACTGGCGCGCCACACTCATCCCGGCCATTGCCATTCCTGTTTCCCTGCTGGGTGCATTCATGATTATGTACCCGCTGGGCTACTCCATCAACGTGCTGACCATGTTCGGTCTCATTCTGGTTATCGGCTCGCTGGTGGACGACGCCATCGTGGTGGTGGAAAACGTAATGCGCATCATCCAGGAAGAGAAGCTTACCCCGAAAGAAGCCACACTCAAGAGCATGAAGCAGATTACGGGCGCCATCATTGCCACCACCCTGGTGACACTGGCCGTGTACGTGCCCATCGCTTTCTATGGCGGCATGGTGGGTGTGATTTACACTCAGTTCTCTGTGACCATGTGCGTGGCGCTCTGCATTTCCACCATCAACGCACTCACCCTCTCCCCCGCCCTGTGCGCCCTCATCCTGAAGCCCGCAGGGGCCAAGCCGAACAAGCTGGCTGCTTATATCTTCTGGCCCTTCAACTGGGTGCTGGAGACCAGCCGCCGCATTTACCTGTGGGGAGCCGGTATCCTGGTGCGCAAGGCCTGGCTCACCGTTCTCTGCATGCTTCTGATACTGGCAGGTAACTATGTGTACTTCGCCGGTGCGCCTGAGGCCTGGCAGAAGCTCACCGGCTCGGGAACCAAGCCCGCAGCCACAGGTGAGATTTCTCCCATGTCCCTCGTTTCCCCGAGCGCACTGAACAACTCCTTCATCCCCACCGAAGATAAGGGCAGCCTCTTTGTGATGGTGACCATGGAAGGTACCGCCACCGCCAAACAGCGCACAGACAACGTAATGCGCCAGATTGAGAAGCGGGTCATCGGCATGCCCGGCGTGGAAATGGTGACCGCCCAGAGTGGTTACAGTTTCGTGAGCGGCTCCGGCGAGCACAGCGGCATGATGATTGTGCTGCTCACTCACTGGAACGAACGCCAGAGCCCGGATATGCACGCCAGCCGCATTGCCGAACGCATCAACGCAGCCTGTGCCGATATTCCCCAGGCCAGCATCATGGCTGTGACCCCGCCCGCCATCCGCGGCCTGGGTATCGCAGGTGGTGTATCTGCCGTGCTGCAGGTGTCCGGCGATGCCACGCCGCAAGACCTTGGTCTGGCGGTCAAGGAAGTGCAGGAGCGCCTCATGGCCCGCCAGGACCTCGTTTCCCGCACCCGCAGTGAATACGATGCTGAAACCCCGCAGATTCACCTCGAAATCAACCGCGAGAAGGCCCAGTCGCTCAACATCCCGGTGGATACCATCTTCCGCACGCTGCAGAGCGTGATGGCCTCGTCCTATGTGAATGACTTCACCCTGAATGGCTTCAACTTCAAGGTACAGATTCAGGGCGGCACGAATGACCGTCGCACGGCAGATGACATCCTGAACCAGATGGTGCGTAACGAAAAGGGCGAGATGGTTCCCCTCTCCGCCGTATGTTCCCTGTCCTACCGCATGGGTCCGGGACGCTACAACCGCTTCAACCAGTACATGAGCGCCGATATCTCCGTGACTCCCGCCATGGGTGTGGGCTCCGGCCAGATTATGCAGCTCATCGAGCAGACCATTGCCGACATGAACCAGGAGGAAAAGGCAAACGGCCGCAACCTGCTCTGGGAAGTGAGCTGGAAGGACCTCTCCTACCAGGAGCGCCAGAACGATGGCAAGATCGGCCCGCTGATTGCCATGGCCATGATTTTCGCCTACCTCTTCCTGGTGGCTCAGTATGAGAGCTGGACCACACCCGTGCCCGTGATGCTCTCCGTGAGCGTGGCTACCATGGGCGCACTCATGGGTGCCCAGCTCTTCGGGCTGAGCATGTCCATCTACGTGCAGCTGGGTCTGCTCATGCTCATTGGTCTGGCCGCCAAGAATGCCATTCTCATGGTAGAGTTCAGCAAGGAGGACCACGCCGCCGGCACACCCGTGAAGCAGGCTGCCATCAACGGCGCCCGCATGCGCTACCGCGCTGTGCTCATGACGGCAGTGTCCTTCCTCTTCGGTGTGTTCCCGCTTGTTGTGGCCACCGGCTCCGGCGCTGCCAGCCGTATGGAAATCGGTGTCACTACCTTCTGCGGCATGCTGCTCGCCACAGTATTCGGCATCTTCATGGTGCCGGGTCTCTACTCCGTGTTTGCCCGCATGCGCAACTGGACGGTTGCCAAGGTGCACGGCGACAAGCTGCCGTAACACCAAAAACAGTCTATTCAAAAAGCTCCCGGTTCTTTCAGGAACCGGGAGCTTTTTCATGGATTATATTTTACTTCGTAGGCTTGCGGCGGCCGTGGCTCTCGTCGTTCCACTCGGCGCTCTCATATTTGGTGCGGCAGAGCTCATCGAGTTCCTCGTTGAACCCGGGATAGGGTTCATCCCCTTCCACAACGTGCACCAGAGACGCCAGAGCCTGCGCCAGGCGCTCCGGCCAGCCATCTGTGGGCTCACACTGCTGAATGAGCCCCTGGTGCAGCACAGCGCCCTTGTAGCGGCGCTGACCGGCACCTGCGAGTTTCTGCCCGGCAGCATCGACGATATCGCTCTTCACAGGGCTGGCCCAGCAGGCGCGGCCACCATCGGGGGCATCCTCGGTAAGCAGGGTGCACTGCACCCCGCTCTGCTGCAAAGCAGTAGCCAAGGCTCCATGAATCCAGATATAAAGCTGGTCTGCGGCGGGATACATCACCCCCTCCTGAGCGGGCAGAGTCACGGTGTAGGTGTAGCCGATGCGGTGGTCCACAATGCCGCCGCCGGTCCAGCGGCGGATGTATTCCACAGCTCCGGGAAAAATTCCCTCCGCCTCCCTGGCGGTATCAAAATAGCCGAAACTCACGGCCGGACGGTCCCAGGTGTAAATACGAAGCCAGGCTTCGCCACGGCGGGAAAGAAGTTCATCGGAGGCCATATTCCGGTAGCCGCTACGCGGAACCGGGTCAATCCAAAGCGTGATGGCTCCGGGGAGCACATCACGCTGCTGAGTCTGCATCTGCATGACTTGGTATCAGGGTTATTGAAGAAAATCAGATAGGCTGGGGGAGCGCCACCATGCGGGCGTAGCTGCGGGTATACTTAGCAAAGAAATCAGCAATCTTCTTGGGAGCGCGGCGGCGTCCCTGGCGAATCTGCTCCACCATGGCCACGCCTTCTTCGGTAAGCACGGTGATGGAAAGCATGGCAGAGTCGATGCGGGCGTTCTCGTAGGTGGTGCCACCTGCCACGATGCGGTCACCATAGACCTGTACCTTATTGGTGCGGCGGTTGGTAGCCACGATAGGCACGGTCACCACCTCATACTCCACACGGCCTTCCTCGGCATCGGCCTCAGACTTGGCATAGCGGATATTGAAGCTGACATTCATCTCAAGAATATTCTCGCAAAGGAAGTTCTCATTCTTCTCATCGTCATTCTCGAAACGCACATAGGCAGATTCCAGATTCTCCTTACCGAGGAGATCCTCGAAAGTGGAACGAGGCGGTACCACGTGACGATACAGAGAGAAAAGCGGGTACACCCCCGGCTCATTGCCATCCGTGGCGGGCAGATTCAGAATCTGGTCACGATACATGAGGCGGTAGCCGATGGCATTCACATCGCCCTGGGTCTCACGGTTGTGAGCGCGGGCATCGCGGTAGTTCTTACGCAGGGAAACGCTGGAGCTCACAGACGGGTTGCGGTCGGGAGCGCAGGCAAAGAAGACGCACTGCACGGAACGGGGGATATCAAGGCCCTTGGGCACATTGTCCATGCGCTCATCAGCCTTGGCAAAAAGCCACTGGTACTTGTTGTCGTACCCGCGCATCTGGAACGACTCGAAGTCACGGCTGATGGTCTGCAACGCAGCGCGGGAGCGGGAGGAAGTGCTCACGTCCTCGCTGACAGCCTTCCACAAATCGATACTCTGATTGGTCAGCTGCATGATGACGACCACCAGCATGCCGGTAATGGCCATGGCGGTCATCAACTCAATCAGCGTGAAACCGCGACGGTAAATGGATTTTCCAAACTTCATGACTAATTAGGGAAAAAGGGAGAAATAATCAACGGTGGAAGGAAAGGTTGGCTGCAAAGAGCGGGCGGCCCAGCTTATTCCAGGTCTTGCCCTTGTAGCGGGCAGGGTTGGGAGGAGACATGTGGTAGAACTCGGCACGGCAGAAAAGCGAACCACCCCAGGCCTCACGCTTGCCGGCCTGCGACACATAGTTCTCCGGAGAGGAAGCCGCAGAAACCACACCGGGAGAACTCACCATGCGGTACTCGCCGTTGTTCTTATGCTCGAGCTGTGTCATCTTCACCAGGAATACAGGGCCCACGGCGTCGCGGATATCATCGCGGTGCACAGGGTCATCCATGGGGCATGCGATAGTGACCAGCTGCATGTTCTTGCCGGGCACACTCTTGCCAGCAGGCACTGCAGGGAACGTGCCATCCTTACGCACAGGCTTGGAAAGGTCTGCACGGTAGGAGAAAATCACAATGGCTCCACTGGGACGGGCAGTCTTGCGCAGCCAATGGAACCCCTTATCGAAAGTGCTCAGGTACTTATTCTCGCTGGAAGACTTGGCTCCCTTGTCGGCCAGCTCATCATCGCGCAGGCAGCTGAGTTCTGCACGCAGAATACCCGTGATGCGCTCGGCCTCCTGGCGGGTAAGAGCCTGGCGCACCAGGCCACGGGCGGGCACAAACACAGTAAGGAAAATGGAAAGCAACACACCCACCAGCGCAATGGCCAGCAGGGTTTCCATGAGCGTAAAGCCGCGCAAACGGCGGAGAATATTCATATTCTTCATGTTATCTTATCTTTCAAACTTTCTATTTAACGCACATCACGGAACACCTGGTCATCCGTGCGCAGCAGGGTCATATCGCCATTGGGCCACAGGCAGATACCCTTGGCGCCGGCGGGGCGGCGCTCACGACCATCCTTCACCGTATCGCGGGGCACAATGCCATCGGCAGAGTTGCGGCCCTTGCCGGGTTTGCCATTGATAAGCACCAGACGCTGCGGGCAGGTCAGATTCAGCGGGTCTGCCTGAGGTGCCACAAAACGGCCCTTCTCATCAAACTCCACATAGTAAATGCGTGTCTGACCACGACCGGCCAGACGGGCAGTACCTTCACCAATCATGGAACCGACAGCACCATCTTCACGGGGAAGCGGCTTGCTGTAAGTGGGAGAGAAATAAACACCCGGAGGCAGAAGCACACCGGAAGAAGTGGAAATCCACTTACCATCCTCGGCCACATTGGTGCCGTCGAACTGGTCGCCCTTGGCACTGCCTTTGCGGAAAAGCTGCACGGCCATGTAGCGGAGATGCACCGTGTCAGCGGAGTCATCCTTGGGTTCGGACACAATGATGAGGCGGGTGTATGTATCATTACCCTGAGCCGTGGCGCGAGCCTCCATAATCAGAGATTCCAGCAGCTCCACACCGGACTCAATGCCGCGCCCTTTACCGGCATCGCGCAGCACACCTGCAGCCATCGTCATCACGAGGCCAAGAATGGCAATCACCACGAGGAGTTCCACCAGCGTGAACCCCTTCTTAAGTTTACGGCAAATCTTTTTCATATCCATAGCAATCGCAGCGCGCGAAATTCTGCCACTATAAATAGCAGTTTTTCGTTGCTTCTTCAATCTTTTTTTGCGATGTCGGGGTTTTATGTCGGCTTTTTCGTTTTATGATTGACCTTTTTCTGAAAATAATGTACATGAGCACGCGCAATGACCATCCTGCAATCCATTATCCTTGGCCTTGTTGAGGGCCTCACCGAGTATCTGCCCGTCAGCTCCACCGGTCACCTTATCATCACCCAGTATCTGCTGGGGTTGGAAAAGTCCGAGGCTTTGGATGCTTACTCGGTCTGCATCCAGGTGGGCGCTATCCTGGCTGTGCTGAATCTGTATTTCTTCCGCGTAGGGCAGATGTGGCAGGGCATCTGCGGCAAAAACCCGGCAGGGCTCCGTCTGATTCGTAATCTGCTGCTGGGATTCCTTCCTGCCATGATTATCGGACTTATTCTGGCAAAACCCATTAAGGCTTTTCTTTTCAACGCCGAAACCGTGGTTGTGACCTGGGCTCTGGGCGGTATTGCCATCCTCCTTTTCGTCCGCCACCAGCGCCGCAGCGGCAAAGGCGATGGGCACTCAGGCACAGAGCTGGAAGACATGAGCTGCAAAGCCGCCCTCACCGTCGGGTTCATGCAGTGCATTGCCATGTGCCCCGGCACCAGCCGCAGCCTCATGACCATGCTTGGTGGTCTTATTGCTGGCCTGAGCATGGCCGCAGCAGTCGAGTTCAGCTTCCTGCTGGGGCTGGTCACGCTGGGAGCCGCCACCGTCTACGATTTCACCAAGTTCGGGGCTGACATGGTACAGGAAATCGGCTGGGGTCCCATGCTGGTGGGTACGCTGGTCTCCTGGCTGAGCGCCATCATTGCCGTGAAGTGGATGGTGAATTATCTGAAAAAGCACGGTCTCTCCATCTTCGGCTGGTATCGCATTGCCGCAGCCATTGTCATGCTGCTACTCATCCTCAACGGCCTGGAAGTGTAATGACGAGCTTATCTGCACTTTCTGCTTTCCATCCGGGAGCAATCGTGTAGAATATAGCTTTAGCACACAGGCATGAAATACGTAAAGCCCCTACTCTGCTGGATTCTGGACAACGCCCTGGCGTGGGTAACGCCGGCATGGCGTCGCAACGGGCGCGAGGCCATGGCCGCCCTGCAGCGCTACGCCAACTACAACCGCCACACTCTGAATGACGAGACTCTTGCCAGACTCAGCACCCACAGAGCCGATATCTACGCAGCCCTCCTCAACTGGAATAAGGAGGAGTGCACGCGCCTGACCAGTCTGGTGGAACTGCAATGCGGCGAACTCCCCGGATTCAAGCGCAACGCCGTGGTGGAAATAGTGGAGAGCTTCTTCGTCATCATGGTCATCTTCCTGGGACTGCGCACATACTATGTGCAACCGTTCCGTATTCCGACAGGTTCCATGCAGCCGAGCCTGAATGGCATCATCGTGCACCCTGTGGACGAGGTTCCCGGCGCTATCAAACAGGCCTGGGACATGATTACCCTGGGCAGCAGCTATGTAGAAGCCACCGCAGAGAATAGCAAGAGCATCGTCGATATCGACCAGCACGCCAAATGGCTGCTCTTCACCGAAACGACACTTGTTTTCAACGATGGCAGCAAGGTCAACATTCCTTCTGCCAAAGGAGCCGTGATGGAATACCTGAAAAGCCAAGGCAAGCTGATTGAAACTCCGAATGGCATCCGCCTTGGCAGCTACCGAGCGGGCGAAACCATCATCCGCGCCAGAGTCGATGCAGGCGATATGATTCTCGTGAACCGCGTGGCATACCACTTCCGCAAACCTGAGCGCGGCGAGACTTTTGTGTTCGACACCCGCGGCATCAATGTATCCATGCAGTCTCCCTCCGCCCTGCGCCTGAGCGACCAGCAGGATGGCACCCACTACATCAAGCGTCTGTGCGGCCTGCCCGGCGACACGCTGCAGGTAAAAAGCCCCAATCTGCTGATTAACGGCGCACCCGCCACCGAACCCACCATAAGCCGAGTAGCCGAAGGCAAAGCCCCGTATAACAGTGAGGGCTATGTCACGCTGGACTACCGCAGCCAACCGCTTGCCTACATGACCAATCTGGGTCCGGTTCACCTGCAGAAAACCAGCAACCCCGCCATGCGTGAATACGCAGCACTGGGCGACAACACCACCAATTCTCTCGATTCCCGTTATTGGGGGCCTGTCAAGCAGTTCAACATCATAGGCCCTGCAAGCTTTGCCCTCTGGCCCTTCACGGGGCACTGGGGCAACATCGAATAACTTACCTCGTCTCACACTCTCTCCCTACCATGTCTGATGCTGATACCATCACCAAAAATGCAAAATCCAATCTGGCATTCACTCTAGTGGATTTGCCGGAGGAACGCCGCCAGAACATGGCGCGTCTCTACGCATTCTGCCGCATCGTAGATGATATAGTTGATGAACCCGGCATGAGCAGCGACGAGCGCCACACGGCTCTCGACCGCTGGGAAGCCATCATCACCTGCAAGGCTGAACCTCTGCCCGGCATTGAATCCGAAGTGCAGAAACTTGTGGTCGAGCAGCAACTTGATACCACCCCCCTGCTCGAGCTCATAGCCGGATGCCGGGCCGACATTTCGCCGGTTCAGCCTGCTACGCGAAAGGAGCTGCTGCACTATGCGTATCAGGTGGCAGCCTGTGTAGGCATCTCCAGTGCTGCTGTCATGGGCGCATCTCCCGCGGCTCATGGGTACGCTATCGCTCTGGGCTATGCGCTTCAGTTGGTCAATATCCTGCGCGATGTGGGCGAAGACTGCAGCAAGCACGGTCGCATCTACCTGCCTGCAGATGACATGGAGCTCTTCGGTGTCACCACCGACGACATTCGCAACCAGCGCTACAACTACCGAATGCGCCAGTTGCTGGCCTATGAAGCAGCCCTCGCTGAAAAATACTTCTGCGAGGCAGAGGAACTTTACCAGGCGCTTTCGGCAGAAGACCGCACCTGCCTTATTCCCGCGCAGGCCATGAGCCTCATTTACCACACCGTGCTGGAGAAAATGCAGGACGATGAATACCGGGTATTCGAGCGCCGATACAGCGTCAATAACTTCCGAAAGCTCTGGTTCCTGCTCCGGGCCCGATTCAGTTCCTTCGAGTTCCCCAGCGTGGCTGAATGGGGATTCCTGACAGATGAAAAAAAGCAGCCTTGATGGCTGCTTTTTTCTTGCTTTCAATAAAGCCGCGATATAGAATGCAAATGACCGGCCATGACTGATACATCCCTCACATACCACGAGTTTGACGACTGCCTCTGGATTCGCTGCACTAACCGCGGCAGTTTCGTGAACAGCCCCGCCCTGAAAACCATTTCCGAGAAATATCTGGCGCGGGGCGGCAAGCTCATTGTGGTGGACATGGAAATCTGCCCTGGGGTGGATTCCACGTTCATGGGTACACTGGCCGGCCTGGCTCGTCAGATGACGGCTCAGGGTGGATTCCTGCAAATTGCCACGCCCACCAAGCGTACCCGTTCGGCAATGGAGAGTCTGGGGCTGGATATGCTGCTGGATATCGACCCGGCAGACGCCGACTGGCAGGCCAATATTGACGACCGCCGCGCAGAGCTGACTCAAGGCAACGGCAAGGAAGCCACTGCCGGCAACATGAATGAGCTGGATCGCACACGACACGTACTCGAAGCACACAACACCCTGCGCTCGATGAACCACAAGAACAACGAGACCTTCGGCTATGTGTGCGAAACGCTGGAAGAAGACCTGCTTCGCCACGAAGCTGAGCTTCAGGATATCAATTGATGAACACCCCGCGCCAGCAGCTTATCCGGCAATACAGAGACCTGCTGGAAGATATATACGGGGGATGCTCCGATAATCCTCCCCTTACCCAGCTGCCACCCGAACTACTGCTGCAAAGCTGGTGGGCAGGTGGTTTGTTACCCCATGAGGGCGCAACTGCTCACCACGGCAAAGTAGTTATTCTGGAGCACGGGCGCTGGAACCGGTGTGCAGGACCGGATTTCACTCACACTGAAATCGAGCTGGAAGGCAGGAGGTTACGGGGCGACATTGAAATTGACCCCTGCGCCCAGGACTGGGAGCGCCATGGCCACGGCAGCAACCCTGCATTCAACAATGTGATACTCCACGTGGTGCTCACCCCACCACCTGCCGGATGGTACACGCGCAACAGCCTGCACCAGGAGATTCCTGTACTCTATCTGCCTCCGGATACCTGGCAAAGTGCAACCCACCGGTATTCCGAGCGGAAGGAAAGCCTTCCCCTCTGCCGTAAACCTCTGGCAGAATTGAATGCTGAAAAAATTGATCATCTGCTACGGGCTGCAGCGGCCTACCGCATGGAACTCAAGCGCACCCAGTTCCACCGCAGAGCCGACAGTGTAGGCGATAAGCAGGCCTGGTATGAAGCCTGGGCCACCACCTTGGGCTACAGCGCCAATAAAGATGCCATGCAGATGCTGGCCATGCGAGCCCCCATCAAAGAGCTGGGGAACGATGCTGAGGCCATTCTGCTGGGCACTGCAGGATTCCTGGTACCCGTACTGCCTGACAAGGCAGGCGATGACGCCCGTCAATACCACCGGCATGTATGGGATGCCTGGTGGATGCTGCGAGAGAAGTACGAACTAGCCCCGCAACGGCACCTGCCCTGGAACCAGGCTCCCACACGCCCCATCAACCACCCACAGCGTCGCGTGGCAGCACTGGCACGCAGTGTGCAACTCTGGCATCGTATAGCCCCCCTGCTCAATGCTGCAGGTGCACGGGAGCTGGCCACCCTGCTCACTGCCATCTCCCACCCGTTCTGGGACACGCACTACACGCTCACCTCTGCCCCCATGAACCGGCGTGCAGCGCTTATCGGCAAGCAACGGATAGAAGACTTCCTCATTAACTTTGTATATCCCCTCGATGATGGAGCTCACGCATGGCAAAGCTACCTGGCACTGGGGGCAGGAGCACCTCTGGGAAGTATACAACGCACAGCCGACCTGCTCTTCGGAATGCGCCCCGACTTGCAGAAAACGCTGCACAAAGCATACGCCCAGCAGGCTCTGTTGCAGATTGATTGTGATTTCTGCACACGCAATATATGCCAGGACTGCGCCTTTCCCGCCCAGCTCAGCCAGTGGGCTCAATAAAAGAGAGATTCCCCGAACTGGAGAATCCCTCTTTATAATAATCTGAAATGAACTGTATCAGCGCGTCAACTGACGGCAGGCTTTCACCGTATTGGCCATGAGCATGGCAATGGTCATGGGACCCACCCCACCCGGCACCGGGGTAATGTAGGAGCACTTATCCTTCACGTCCTCAAAATCCACGTCGCCCACAATACGATAGCCACGGGGGCGCGTTTCATCGGCAATGCGGTTGATACCCACATCAAGCACCACGGCGCCCTCCTTCACATAGTCAGCCGTCACCATTTCTGCACGGCCGACAGCAGCCACGATGATATCTGCCGTGCGGCAAAGGCCGGGCAGATCCTTTGTACGGGAATGAGCGATAGTAACGGTGGCATTGGCCTTCTTCGCTACCAGCAGGTTGGCCATGGGCTTGCCGACAATCATGCTGCGGCCAATCACCACAGCATGCTTACCGGCGGTCTCGATGCCGTATGCCTTGAGCAGCTCCATGCAGCCCAGAGGCGTGCAGGGAACAAACCCTTCCTCATCCTCGAGCACAAGCTTGGCCACATTGGCGGGATGGAAGCCATCCACATCCTTGCGGGGATCTATATTAAGAATAACGGCTTCCTCATCGATGTGAGGCGGAGGCGGGCTCTGAACCAGGATACCGTGTATACGGTCATCCGCATTGAGCTGGTGTATAAGCTTCACCAGCTCCTCCTGAGTAGTATCTGCAGGAAGCTCCCACTTCTGGGAATACAGGCCAAGCTCTGCGCAGGCTTTTACCTTGGAGCCCACATATACCTGAGAAGCAGGGTCATTGCCCACCAGCACCACTGCCAGCCCGGGAGTATGCCCCTGAGCCTTCAGTTCCTCAATTTCTGCCAGCAGCCCCTCGCGCACCTGCGAAGCTACCTTTTTGCCATCAATCAGAACAGTTTCCATCTTATTTATCCTCCAATTTAATTTCGTCAAAATCAGGACGACCAAATGCCAGCATACCCTCCAGTTTCTCCATGTATTCCTTCTGGGTAGCATCATCTATATCCTTCGGCACATAGAGAGGCTCCTGCACTACCACCGTTACCTTGGAGAATGGCTTGGGGATAACAAAGCCATCCCAGGCCTTGCTGATTCGCCAGCAGTTCGAAAAATCAAAGCAGAGCGGCAGAATGGGAAGCCCGGAAACCGACGCCAGACGCACCACGCCGGGGTGGCACTTATAGCGGGGGCCCTTGGGGCCATCGGGGGTGATGCACATGCAGCAGCCATCCTCAAGTTCGCGCAGCATATCGCGGAAACCGGCTACACCACGGCGATGACTGGAACCTCGCACGGCTCGCATACCGTAATCCTCGGCCACCGTAGCAAGCAGAGCTCCATCCTTGCTGGCGCTGGTCAGCATGCTCATGGGAATCTTGCTGCCTATACAGTAGCGATATACATAGCAGGGAGTAAATGTACGATTGTGCCAGAGCGCTATGATGGCCTGTTTTTTACCCAACACCTCAGCAGCCTCACCTCTCACCACTACCCGCTTGCGCAGCGTAGCACATACCGACGTGATAAAGAACCACAGCAGATGCCCTGCGGAACGAGTCCACCACTTTGAACGCTTTTCTAAACCTTTGGAACTCATATTTCCTTATAAATTATCAGAATGGAGCAGATGTTGAAAACGGATCTTCCTTTTTCTCTGCAAACGGATTGCAAGACGAGTCTGAAGAGGAAGCATCTGTCTCAGGAGCCTGAGCCGGTGTATAAGCAGGCACTGCCTGCGAAGGAGCGGCATTCATCTGCTCGCTGAGACGGTTAATGTCAACCTGGTCAAACGGAATACGCGCGGGACGATTAGCGCGGGCGCTTTGAGCGCGGGCTTCAATCTCTGCCATATCATCGCCGGGCATATTACCCAGTCCCTTTACCTGAGTACGCAACCAGCTCCATTCTCCCCCCTGCTGGAAAATCGGATCCGGCTGGCCATCCGGGTACTCCACACGTGTAAGCACCGCCGGCACGCCATAATCCAGAGAGCCGGTCAGTTCATTGCAGCTGCTGAGCTCTATCTTACCCTGAAGGTTCACGAGGTCTCGTTCGAGGACTGCCCCCTCGGGCATGGCCACGCTCACGCCACCATCCTGAGCGCCAAGCACCACATACCCCCTATGCAGGGACAGCGGGTTATACAAACGCCTCTTACCCGGCTCGATATGCTCTGTAATCGCCATGAGCGCAGGGAAAGAGCTCAGGCATATATCTTTCAAATGCCATTCGCCACGGAAAGCCGGTGAGTCATTTTCACTACCAGCCAGTTCGATAGTGGCTTTATCACTAATCTTACCATGGGAAACAGCAACGGTACGCGCCGTCAGGAACTCAGAAAAACGGCCGCCTGTAAAATCAGACAGGCTCATATTATCGCTTTCAACGGAATACGGCCCCGCAAAGTCGGATGATTCCTCAATCTTACCGGCAAACACTATGGACGTGCGGCGCTGTTCAACGGTATCTGTGGCCACATCGGTGCTGCCGGAAATTGTAAAATCAGTAATTCCCGACGCAGACACACGTGCCTTACCCTCGGCTATGCGCACCGTTTTCCAATTCTTGACAGCCAGACTACCACCGCGCAGCATGACCACGCTGGAGGCATGAGACTTCTGGGGGTAATACATATACGCCTGCGCATTGCGCAGTTCCACCGGTCCCTCCTGCCCAGCATTGCCGAATTTCACAGAGAAATCCTTGCAATCTACTCGCATGAAGCGCCACAAATCCGCACCATTCTGCACGGGCATCTTCATGGTGGCACCCGGGCGCAGCTGAATCACCACTCGTTCCACCTTGAGTTCTTCACCCTCAAGAACCTGCGTAAAGAAACTCATCATGCTGAGCTTGGCCTCCACTCCGTTCAGCTCCACGCGCTGCAGCATACTCTCTTCCGGGAACACCGCCACGAGGCTCGTCAGACGCAGGGAAGTTCCTTCCACACCAGCACCTTCCATCTGCAGCAAGCTGGCGCCCCAACGCTGCTGCAGCTCCGCCTGACTGGAAGCGACAAATCCGCTGCCGGTCATACCGACCATGCGGAAAAACAGCACACCCACCGCAAGAGCAACCACGGCAATAAGACCAAGGATGACCAGAATCACCTGTCTGCGATTCCGGCGACGGTGGTCGGCGGCGGTCATCATGACACGGCGCTTCTTTGTTACTCGCACCACCTTGGTACCATCGGCGCGCACTACGACCTCGCGATTCTTCTCTGTCGCGGGCTTATCTTCATTCAATTGTTTGATGATACTGCGAACCTGCGTCAGGCTCTCCTCATCTCCGGCGTATTTATCGTCGTTATCGACCATGATTATATTTATCGCTTAATCCGTCACATCCGACGGGCGCTCACCAGTGCCTATCACACGGCCTGTGGGATCCACCACATCGACCTTGACGAACATCAGGAAAGCCTTTCGGATTGTTTCTTCACCCTCAGAGCGGAACAGGCGTCCCACCATGGGCAGGTCGCCCAGCACGGGCAGCTTATCTTCGTAGCGCACCGAGCGGGATTCCTTCAAACCACCGATGACAACCACAGCTCCGGAGCCGACAGTCAACTTGGTATTCTCCATACGGCGCTTGAATACAGGCTTGAGAATCTGGTTCTCCGTCAGCGTCATACGCACAGCCTCGGTAGAATCATCCGTCATCATGTACGAGTAAATGGGTGTACCCCAGTTCACAAAGCCTTCAAACTCATTCAAGGTCACTGTCAGAGCCATCGTCACATGGCGGCCATCAGGAGCCACGCTGGCGTCGTGAATCTGAATCACGGACCCCACGCCTCCCACGGCGTCCTCGTTTGTACCGAAGCGGATAAATGACTCAGGGTGCGCAGGCGTTGCAATAGTGGCGCGGCCATTCACATTGCGGTCATTTTCCTCGCCATCAAAGCCGATGGTTGTCTCCGTGCCCAGGTTGAAAGAAGTAGTGGAAATCTGCGGTTCAGCGTAAGTTTCCGGATAGAACATCTCCCTGATGTTAGCGAACATCACCTGTTCATCGCGACCGGGCGTGAACACGATGCGGGGGTTGGTCAGCACGTCTGCACCCTTCTTCTGTGCAGCACCACGCATAATCATGGTCACATCGCCGGAGTTCCACACACCGCGGAAGGATAAAATACCAGGAGCCTTGCCGGCTGCCGCATTATACGAATCATACATGCCGGCGCGGCCGCTACTAATCAGGTTTTCCACATTATCAGTGGTCAGCACAGAACGTCCGGAGCGAAGCCCCTCCGTTGCAGAGAAACTCGTATTGGGCAGAGGATTAACATTCGCAGCGCCCGGGTTTGCTGTCACCGCATCCATAACTGTTTCCTTCACACCGGAAAGGAAAGTCGAATTGGGAGTCAAACTAAAGTTAAACATCCATTCAAAACCCAATTCATTCAAATCGCGCTCGTCCACCTCCATGGCGATGACGTTGAGCACCACGGCACGATCCGTCTCCAAGGGCATGGAAATGAGCTCTTCAATCTCCTCCTGGTTATAGGCAGTGTTGCGCACCGTCAGCAGACGGGAAGAAGCATCGTAACGGGCATTAGCACCTTCCGGGAAGGAAACACCCATTTCCTTGAGTGCGACCACGGGATTCACGCGGCGCACCACCACGCGAGAGGAAGAAGAGGAGAAATCATCTTCGTCTTCATCCCCTCCCTCTTCTCGCTGAGCATCAAAGAAATGAGGCGGCACGGTGTAGACACGCTCCACCAAGGGACCGAAATCACGGCCGGAATAGGAAAGCTCCACACCCAGCGGGGTGATATAGTGGGTGATACCCAGCTGACTATCCAAAACATTCAGCAGGTCATGCAGCGAAATATCATTGAGGTTCAGGTTCACGCGGCGGCTCATCACCGTCTTGTACCCCTCGGATTCCACGGCGCCAAAATTGGCAATCAGGTTAATCTTGCGGCCACCGCCGATTCCCTGTCCTTCAAAGCGGCGAATCTGCCCCTGCAGCGCCTCCAGCACCTCTTTCACAGAAGCTTCCTCGAAAACAATCTGCGGAAGCTTCATTTCCTTAAGAGCTGCAGCAATGCGATTTTCGGTCTCGGCATCCTGCTGAAGCACCGCGCCGCTTTCGGTAGCAGCCAGTTGCATCGTTACATCTTCGTCTGCAGGCACGGGTTCTTCCCATGCACCATCCACTTCACTCAATGCCTTGACTCGCGCAGCATCACGGGCAGACTGAGTATAACGAGTGCGAGCCTTAGAAAGAAGCTCCTTGCCACGCTGAGCAGCAGTATTGTATGAATCCACACGGAGGACTGCATCAAAAGTCTCCGTTGCCTTATCATAAAGGCCCAGATCATAATAGCCATAGGCCAGCGAAAGCAGGCGGTTCACCTCTGCCACATCACCCACATGCTGGGGACTGAGTGCGGGATTCGTGCGCACCGGATCCTGAGTCTTCTCAAGTTCGTGAGCTGCAAACTTGTGACCGGGAGACACCTGCATGGCTTCCTTCATGAACTCGATGGCCTCATCGCGGCGTCCCACCTTGCGGTAATCCATACCCTTGGCCACCAGCGCATCAGCCAGACTGGCCTTGATGAACTTGACCTGCTTCTCTGTGGCAGGAGCTTTCGGCACCACGGCAAGGGCATTCTTATAATGCTCAACAGCTTCACTGTAACGCCCTGCGGTATACGCCAGGCGAGCTTCCTGCACCTGCTGCATAGCATCGCGCATGGCCTGTTGGCGGCGAGCTGTTTCCTGCGCCGTTACGGAAGGCGCACCAGTTTCCTGGGCAGCCACCTGCGGAGCAAATGACAATGCAACTGAAGTCACCAGAGAGAAGAGTACAGTGCGAGATGTGAAGCCGTTCATAGCAAGTGCAACCATACTAGCAAATCCCTGGCGAAAAGTCACTCTAAAAGTGAGTCCTTTTTCAATTTTTATAGCAAGCGGCGGGGCCCCCTTTG
>JBGVNQ010000004.1:0-84473 GCA_045125705.1 Akkermansia sp.
CCCACGGAGTGGGTGAAAGATAGTAGGCAGGGGTAAGCCCGCGACAGCGGGCGCAGCCCCTGCAATAACAAAAAGTTGAACGGAGCCCGTGAAACGGGTGACAGAACAAAGGCAATGCGTTAGCCCACCGCTCTGTCACCCACTCCGTGGGCTCTGATTATTTTTTATGTGCCAGCCGGGGCAGCGAGCGCTGACGCGCTCTTACCCCGGCCTACTATCTTTCGCCCACTTTGTGGGCGAAAAATTCCACTCGTCTTTGGCTCGCCAAACTCGAATTTGCCGGGCTGATTTACATAGCCCTATTATGGCCACACATCAAGTTATTTCCTTTGCGGATGGTCACAGTAGTGGTCCTTGCGCTTGTGCTTGTGCCCCTTGTGGTCATCCTTGCAATCTGTATGGTAATATCGTTTCTCTTCTAAAGCAGGTTTCTCTATTTCCCGGGGAGGTTCCGGAACTTTATAAAGTTTTGTAGGCTGACTGCGTAAACGCGTTGGCGCTGGATTCATGGCAATCTTGCGGGCGTAATCAGCACGCATCAGCAAATGCCAGGCAACTGTTGCCTGTCCACCCAGCATGTATCGGGCGCCCGGAGCATATCCCTGTGGGTTCACCATGCCTTCCGGCGCCACATCCATGTAGTCGACAGTTGCCAGCACAGTATCCCCCTGCCCCAGGAGCTCCAGTGTCACCACATGCGGAGCAGCAAAATCGCCGGCAGGAGCACTCTTAACAGGCTGCAGCAGAGAAAGCACACGCTTCATCTGCGTCACTTCTGCCGCAGTCAGCTCAGCCAGAGGCACAGGGCGGCGCATACGTGCATGCTCCGACTCCGCCAGCACAAGGCGCATGCGGCAGCAATGCTCAGCAGCATTCTGCAGGCGATGCAGCATTGTGCGATTCCTCTCCAGATTCGCCGCCTGCTCATCGGCGGATTCCTGCACCATCGGTACAGCAATGAACACCGGAGCAGCGCAGGCAACACCCGCAAGCAGGAACAAGGCTATGGCACAGCAACGCATGAAACGAATTACATTGCCTTGAAGTAAGGAGTGATATCAAACCACTGTTCCACGGAATAGTGCTTGCCATCACGCTCCACATCAATGATATGCATATCATAATAGCGCCCCTTGTCCTCAACAAGCGACTGCAGTTGCCGCTCGCCAAGACCAAGGCGGCCCAGTACCAGATACTCAAAGGAAACCGCATCACGGTCCTTGATGAGAATCTTCCAGGCCGTTTCCTGCGTGAAGCCGGGGCCACCCTTCAGAGCCTTAGGAAAATCAGTCTGCGTACTCATTATTGTCGACTGGTGCTGCCGGATAAGCTCCTGCTGCAGCTCTGCGGGTGCGGGCTGAAGCGGCGCAGGTTCATCCAACGGAACACTGCTGCAAGCAGACAGCAGCAGCCCCACCATACAGAATAATCCCGTTTTTATGCGTTCCATTTTCATATCCCGGTTGTTACTTTATCATAAATAACCGGTAGAAGCAAGCTGTTAGGTCTATTCGTGGATATTTGTATTCGCGAGGTCAAACTTTTGGGTTGGTATTAATTTTGCACGGTAATTTGGGATTTGGTGAATGCAGAAGTCAGAATGCAAAATGCAGAATGACTAGTTCGTGCGCGCCTACCGGCAGCGCAAAAAAGGAAAACCACCTGAGATTTTCTCAGGTGGTTTTGTTTACTGGTGAGGCGAAAGCCGAACGTAAAATCATTATTCTGCATTCTGACTTCTGCATTTCTACAAATCTCAAGTTATCGATTTAATCGTTCCCCTTCACAGAAAAGATTTTTCATCAGTCTCATATCCTTCTGCGACGGGCGCAAAGGGCTGCAAGAGCCAGCAGGCTGAGAGTCGCCGTAGCAGGCTCGGGCACAGCCACCCAGAGCAGATTGCCGGAGGCATACTTCAAGCCCACATTGCTCACCATGTAGCGAGAGGAAACCCAGCATTCACTGATATCATCACCATTTGCATTGAGCAGTTTAAAATTCTCATCCGCGCCCATCACATCAAAGGTAACTGCATTCTCAAAATCGAACTGCCCCGTCTCGCCGCCCACCTGAATGGCGATGTAATCAGCGCCATGTAAATACGCTATGCTCTGCAGATCTTCGGTCAATTTCAAGGTGAGGCCGTAGGTGAGGCCTTCGCCAGTCACGTTTACATTCTGGAACTGGTTGGCATAGACGTGCAGTATCTTTTCACCATTGTCGCAGGTATATACCGTGCGCACCGGTGAAGTGGTCAGCTCCACTGTGGTCGTCGCCCCCACGGTGACTGTTTCAGTTGCCGCGGCTGGGTCTTGTGTCAGCTGAGCCACCCCCCTGTGCCGCAGCAACCAGATTTGCCCCTGCACCCGACCCCACAATGGCCGAGTTGCGGTCAATAGTCACAACATCTTTCACCGTTAGCGAACAGGCTTTCTGTAAATTCACCAGACTGTTCCGGAGCACCATATGATGCAGCTCCATGGACTCAGTGCTACCTGTAGAAGCAAACACTGCGTTGTATGCCTCTGAAGCGGCAGAACCACCCAGTCGCACATTAGTTCCGCTGTGTTCGAGATTCAATTCAGCAATGGTTGCAATAGCAGCACCGCGATTGGTGATAGAGGCATCCACACCGGCCATGTCCATAGCGGCAATGCCACCAGTGGTCTCTTTCAGCTCGCCTCCAATCAACACATGGCCTCCATCTGCCAGGCTGACCTTATTCATATACTGAGTCGTTGCCTCATTGGTGAACTGAATGCCTGCATTCTGCCCCTGCACCGTCACATTGATATCTGCAGAGGAAGCGGAGGCGGAGGTATTGGCTTTCTGAACCTGCAGCACCGTCATGCCCTCCACCGTGATATCACCGGTGAACTGGTGAATATCGCGGATAGCCACATAACCCATCTGCGTGCCGGTCTCGCCATCGTAGCCCAGGCCATCGGCTCGCTTGGTGGCAGAGCCGTCCGCCAGCGCTGCAGCACTGATGAGCTCGTTGTTGAAGATAAGGTTCACATTGGAGCCTGTCATCGCACCCAACAGTTGGATGGCATGGCTGGAGTGATAATCGCCGAATACATCGTTATTACCATCTATCGACTCATCCGGCGTAAAGTTATGCGTGTTCACCGTCACCGTGGCACCAGTAACGATATCTACACTTACATCAATTTCTACATCTTCGCCATTAACCGATTCCGTTCTTTTTAAATTAGTTTTCCAATCGGAGCCTGCGGAAATAGTAGCACCAGAATCAAAAAGAACAAAGGCAGAGGAAGCTATCTCTGTAGCATTGTTATCATCTCCATCTGAAACAACAATCGTGTACTTTGGCACACCCGCACCTATCCCAGAAAAGGCATCCGTGCCACTCATCCCATCTATAGCAAGAACACCACCGGCACCTACAACCAGAGAATGAGCATAGGTTGTGCTGACGTCTCCCACCACCAGATGCGTAGCTCCGGCAGTTGTCAGCGTACGTACCAACAAAGATTCATCCACCACCATAGAACCGCCTTGCACATTCAGAGTATTCAGAACTGCACTGTTAACCCACTGCGTGGCACTACCTGATTTTGACACACTCAACACGCCAAACTCAAGCTGCTCATTGTAGCGGCCATGGTGGACGATTGTGCAGCCAATATCATCAGCTGAAGAGTCTTTATAATCCACGGTTTTCTGAAATTCCCCATATCCGAGAGCCCCATCATAATCACCACGAACTATACCTTGTATTTGTAGTGTAATCTCCCTATCCGGGCTCATGTTCACAACCGAAGAATTGATGCGGGAACCACCTGCGCCAATTCCATTCAAAGCGGCAATCAGCGCAGTCTGCGAACTAGCCGCATCGGCTGTTCCCATGGCATCCAGAGCCAGCACGGTACGCTCGGTGCCATTCTCCACACTGAGGTCAACCTTCGCATTCGTCCAGTTACCACCATCGGAAGCCTTTGCGGTGGTCATAATCTCCATCTGCACCTTACCACCATCAGTCCCCTCCGAGGTCGCCCTGAGATTACCATCCATCTTCACCGTGCCATAGAAAGCTCCTGGATCAAGCACCTTGAAAACAGAATAGGTATATTTCCCGTCCACCGAATAGGTATACTCTCCATCCTCCTCTGTAGTCGAAAGAGAATTACCGGAGAGCGTCAACACCGTTTCAGCACCACCACTCAGCGATTCAAGCACCAGCTTCTTATCATGAGCCCCCACCAATCGGGCATCCACCTCCGTAGAAGAAATAGTACCATCTTCAGTTACATAAATGGCCACATACACCGGGTTCGTGATAGTCGTGGTGTCCATTCCTTCCCCTTTGTAGGCAGAGCTCCAGTTGCCCGAGCTGCGGTCATCGGCAAAATCACCCTGCAAGATGGCACTATTCTGAATAGTAATCTTCCCAGTACCAAGGGCCGCCTTGTTCTGCATCACCATACGGCCACCTTCAATCGTCGAGCCGCCACTGAAGGTATTAGCCGTATTGATGACGGTCGTTCCTGTGCCCTCCTTGCGCAGATACGTGTGCCATTCACCACCAGAATAGTCATCCATCCCTAGCACCGTCTCACCATTCTTCACATCTACATCGCGAATGCAACCATCTCCGTGGAAATAATAATTAGTATTATCCCTAAAATTAGTTGAATTTTTATCACTGTAATCTGCATTAATGGCAATGGCGGCAGGAGCAACCTTGCCCTCAATTTCCACACTCTGGAAATCAAGAGTAAGGCCATCTATCGTCAAAGATGTGGAGCCCCCTGTATTAAGCTTCGATGTATCAACAACTGTGGTACCCGTACTGGAGGGCTCCCAATTGGGATTATCCCATCCGTCTGGTTGATACAAATTGCCAAAAAGAACCACTTGACCATTCATGAAAGGAGATTTCTCCTTCCATGTGTAATCAATGACCGTACTATTGGGATCAGCTGCCTGCCATTTGCCAGTACTATCAGCATGACCAGACCATGTACGGCGAGGGTCACCACTCACCTTCATGACAAGATAATCCGTTTTTGGAGTGTCTGTCGTACTCAGAATGCCATAATAACCATGTCCCAGCGGGATTAAACGCTTCGCGAAGTTACTCGCAGACTTACCATCCACCGTGATGCCGGATGCGGCAGATGCCAGGTAATAAGTTTTGCTGGCAGCATTTTTGGCAAAATCCACACTGGAGAAATGTACATTAATGTCTGTGCCGGAAAGCAGAGTCAGACTGCCGCTGATATTCAGCAGAGCACTGCTCTCAGAGGTGCCAAGTTCCGGGCGAATCACAGAAAACATGATATCGCTACCACTCGCCATGGTGACGGAGCCGTCGATAATCGCCGTTTTCCCCCCATCATCCGCAGCCATTACCAGCAGTTCCTTACCAGACTGAATTGTAACCGTTGAATTTGTCGCCGAAATCTTATCCCAGCCTGTACCACCTTTTGTTCCCGTCACCCCCAGTTCGAGCCTGGTACCGGTCGTGATATTCAGGTAACCACTCAGTTCCAGATTATTGAAGCCCAGTGTCCCCCCTTGAAGAGACAAGGTGTTCAGCTTTGCCGAATGAATGTACTGCGCGGAGGAGCCACTCTTTTCTAGACTCAACGTTTCCTTACCCTGCGAACACTCAGTGGAATCTTGCCAGTTGTTAAGTTTTATTGAAGCCTGTGAGGCGTTCGTATAGGAATGAGCAAAGCCCATGGAACCGGAAAAAACATGAGTCGTACCGGTATTATCGTTCAGAACGAGTGTGGTCGAGCCATCTGTTACAACACGTGAACGCCATCGCTCATCCGCCTGGGATAAGGAACTGAGGAGGTCTGTTCCTATATCAGAGGCTACAATAAAATTATTATTCTGATATTTCCATGCCCACCCTAAAAAATCTGCCTCGAGAGCTCTAATGGCAATTCGACCACTGTCACTAAGCACCAGAATATTATCAGACGTCTGGGCTTTTCCTGCATCACTTAAATCCCAGAGAAATGTTCGTTCTTCACCCACATTGCGATCTCCCGTATCACGAGTCAAATTAATGCAGGCTTCAGCAAAAACGTTATCTGTCAGTGTAAGTTGCACAGCCCCGCCAAGCAACTTCTCCGGTTGGGCTGTCAATTCCTTATAGTTTTCTTCAGTCCTATGGTTAAATTCGTTTTTCAGATAAACCGTGCCAGAAAAACGATTTGAAGAAGACGATTTCTGACTTTCATTAATTGAGAACGCTGCAACATAGTTATATTCGACTTCGGTTTCCCAAAACCACGAGCTGGGATAAGAAGCGTAACTATAGCCCCACAGATTCAATGTACCGGAACCCGAAATACCGCCACTGAGAGTAAGGTTGCGCCATTCAGATGGTATTTTACCGCGATCATCATACGATTCCGTACCGTACGACACATCGACAGAGCCGGACACAGAGATGGCATTATCAAGCGAAGGTGAGCGGTAGTTGGGATCAGCAGAAGAATAGTTGACAATAAGCCTGGAGCCATCAGCCATGGTAATTTTACCGGAACCAGCAGCATTAGCACAGCCCAAGTAAACAGATGAACCGGCATCCAATATAAGACCTCCACTGAAACGGTTGTCCGAGTTCAGCACAAGCAATGCAGTTCCCTTGTTATGCAGAGATGTCTGTTGAACAACATTACCATTCGAATCAACAAGGTCAACTATACGCCCATCCAAGGTAGAATCGAAAGCGTAACCATATTTCAGAGAATGACTTGTTCCTGAAGCCGTGTTTGACTCTACGGTTATCTCCCCGGGCGCAACGGTGCCGCTGATGTTCACATTGCGGGATGAACTCGTATCATTAAAGGTGACATTGGAACCATTGGTGAAGATGGCAGAATTCACCCAGGGGGAAGCGGCTGCGGTATTATTGACCTGCCAGATCTGGGTGGAAGAACCGGTCCAGGTAAGTACCGGAGCATCGGCGGCGGCAAGAGTTACCGGGGCTGCAGAGCGCATGGCGAAAAGTCGCATAGGCTGGGCGTAATTCACAGGTGCAGCAGCCCCCATGGCCTCCTGCTCATCAGTCAGGAGTTCGTTGTCCTTCGGCTCGTCTTTCTCCTCTTCATCATCCTTCAGCTCGGGAGATGAGGCAAGGAAATTCTCTACCTTACCGGCATCTGAATCCAGCCCGGCTGAAACATTAGCAGATGTCTGCTTCTCATCCACCCGGACAAGGAGGTTCTCTGAAGACTCCGTTTGCGCCTGAGTATTGGCAGATGAAATCGTTTGCGAAGGGATGGGATTCTTCGCTTGCTGATAAACAGCTTTACTGCGGCCCAGTCCCAGCCCCCACGGAGCGTAATACCCCACCAGCGGATGCTTCATGATAAAGCCTCGATTCACCTTGAATAAGGCGTCACGGTAGGCCTCCATACTGTCCTTACCAGATGCAAGGGCATCGGCAAAGGTAAGCATCAACTCATCCTGTGTGGTGAATTGTTCCTGCGGCTGCACTAAACTGGAGGCACGAAGATGATCTAAAAGTTTTCGGAGTAACAGGCGACCCTCCTCACTATCCAGCCGGGAATCGTCTTCCATCAGCGCTTCCAGCAGCCACTGAGCATCTTCGTCTGACAACTCCGGGTTTTGATTTCCCTCGACCAGCTGGCGCAGCAAGGAGTTCAGGCGTTTATCGCCTTCGCCGCCATTCGCGCTCAGCAGGTTCCGGGTATACACCTGATTCCATGCCTCCTCATAGGCAACTTCTGGAGTCTTACCTGCTTCCTGTAATTTGCGAGCCAGTTCCCTGGCTTCCTGGCGCATAGCGCGCAGACGAGCCTTGCGAGCCTGTTGTATGATAAGGTGATTCTGAATCGGAAAAGCATCTGAGAAGGTCTCTTCAAACTTCTCCGCGTTCTCTCCACAGACCTTGATACCGCGAGTTGCTTGAACCAGCTCCTCCTGAGGGCGAATCCAGTAATAATTTCCCAGCACCTGCTCCTGGGCCTGCGCCGGTAACCCAACCACGCCAAGCGCCATCAGAAAAAACGGCAGCCAACTGTAACCACGACTGCAATCAATTGCAGGTGGCAACTGGTGTAATCCGGGGCGATTGTCGGGGTGTTTCTTCATTCCGTCAGGCTTTGCATCAAGAGCCCACATCATACCATAACAATTATATATTTCAAGTCTTTCTTTATGTTATATTTGCTACCTATTCGCAAATATTCGTAACTCGTTGTGTTTGTTTGCTTTGCAGAATGGGGGGGGGTAGAAACTTATTTACATTTACATAAAGCTATATTGTATTTTTTGTCTGCCAAAGCGGTCAGATTAAAAGACTTCTCCACCATATACGAACCTGCAAAAAAGTCAATATCAAGCCAATATCAAGCCTATTACTCAGAACATATAAGCTTAGACAAAAGCAGAAAATCGAGTAGGGGGCTTTCGCCCCCTCTCACACCACCGCACGTGCCATTTATGGCATACGGCGGTTTCCAATCAGCGTTTGAGGAGTTGATAAAACGAGATATATCCCTCTGCTCTCAGCCATGCGTTATCCATGCAGATATGAGCAAGTTGTGAGCATGATATCCACCACCATCGGCGCCCTATTGACCCGATGCTCTCGCGCATTTTCCGCTTCACTCCTATACTTTCGAGGAAACGGCGGATGCCTTTCGGGTGTTTGCATTGTTTGAGGCGCAGGCACCGTAGCTTTCGGCGCGTCCATTCATCGAGTTCCTGACATAGCTTATTGATTGCTGCCAGCTTGAAGTAATTCGTCCACCCCCTTATCACGGGGATAAGTTCCGCTATTACTTCTCGCAGAGGAGTCGGGCGGTTTCGACGTGTTATCAATCGCACTTTCGATTTCAACTTCTTCACATTTGCCGGTGCTATCCGCAGCAGCCCTCCTGTTCCTATGATGTAGCCGAGGTAGACGCAGTTCCATACTTTGTCTACCTTGCTTTTCTGCCGGTTGGCTTTCAGTTTCAGTGCCTTTTCGATGTAGTGGCTTATGCTTACCAGCACGCGTTCTCCCGCTTCTGTCGTTCTCACGAAGATGATGCAGTCGTCTGCGTAGCGGCAAAATCGCAAGCCGCGTCTCTCCAATTCCCTGTCCAATTCGTCCAGCAGCACGTTGGCAATAGTGGTGATAAAGGTCCGCCTTGCGGCGTTCCCTGTTCCCGTTTCTGCTTGATGCCTTCGTTGTCCATCATTCCCGCCTTGAGCATCTGACGGATGTAGTAGAGCCGCGCTTGTCTTTGATGCGCCGTGCCAGTCTCGACATCAGGATGTCGTGGTTGACCTTATCGAAAAACTTTTCCAAGTCCAGGTCTACGGCTACTGTGTAGCCTTGCTCCGCGTACGCAGAGCCCGCCTTGAGGGCTTGGTGGGCGCTTCGATTCGCTCATCTGCGGGTCGAGTATGGGGGTGAGTACTTGCACAAAGGCCTGTTGCACTATTCGGTATACCGCCGTTGGTATACCCAGTTGCCGCCGTCCTCCGTTTGGTTTGGGGATGCTCACTCCCTTTACCTCCTGTGGGCGGTAGCTGCCGTTGAGCAGTTGCTCTCTCAGTTCTGCCGTGTGGGTGTTCAGCCATCGCTCCAGTTCTTCCACGGTCATGCCATCTATTCCCGGGGCTCCCTTGTTGCTTTTCACTCTCTGGCATGCATGCTCAAGATTGTAGCGGTGCGCTATATTCTCAAGTATGCGCTCCTCCCAGTTCAGTTCCTCCCTCCACGCCGCAAACGCTTACTGCTCCTTCAACGGCTCCCTTCGGGGAGTTCCACCCCTATCGCTTCCGTTAAGGCACACCTCCCCCGATGGGGTATCGAAGTCGAGTACCATCTGGTATAAGGTGTCTTGGTTCTGCCTCTCCACGTTCGTGAGTTTCAGGCTGTACTGTGCTGTATTGGATTTCGGCCTTCCCCACCAAGGGATGGGTACTATGCCTCTGCTGACTACCTGCTTCCGGGCGTTTCTTCCCCGTCACCCTTTCAGGCCTTAGCAGGTTCTCACCGAATATGATTATGCTACTTTCCTCCCGCGCCGTCTGCATCTACCTTATGGACTCTTGATGATGTATCGGATTTTAGCACTTTTTGCAACCTCGTCCGTCCATCCGGCCTTATATGCAGTTCCTGTTCGTACAGTCGGGATTTACCCTCGAACTTCCTTTTCCACGGTTCGTTACCTCCCCGCAGTTGTTCTTCAGGTCTGGGATTCCGCATCATCGCGGCTCCTCGCGGACTTTCACCTCAGTGAGCATATCGCGTCGGTCGTACAAAAACTCCGCCGCTTCCCGGAAAGAGAAGCGGCGGAAAATAATGAGTTTTTTTTCAGCAGCTAGTCGCTTTAGTTGAACTTAGCGAGCATAGCCTGGCGCTGGGCCTCGAGCTCGGCGGGCAGCTTGTCACCAACCATGGCGAACAGCTCGGTCTGAGACTCGAGCTCAGCCTTCCACTCGGAAGCGGAGATGGTCATGTTGGTGTTGAAAGCAGCCTCGTCGTAGTCCTTGAGACCTTCGGTGTCGAGCTCGGAGTAGGCGGGGGAGATACCCAGAACGGTCTCCACACCGTCAACCTCGCCGCGGCAGCGACGGAGCACCCAGTCGAGCACGCGCATGTTGTCGCCGAAGCCCGGCCATACGAAGTTGCCCTCGGCATCCTTGCGGAACCAGTTCACGTTGAAGATCTTGGGCAGCTTGCAAGCGCAGGTCTTGGTGCCCATGTCCAGCCAGTGCTGCCAGTAGTCACCAACGTTGTAGCCGATGAAGGGCTTCATGGCCATCGGGTCGCGACGCACCTGGCCAATCTGACCGAAGGCAGCGGCGGTCATCTCTGAGCCCATGGTAGCACCCACGTACACGCCGTGGTTCCAATCCTTGGACTGGAATACGAGCGGCATGGTGGTAGCGCGGCGGCCACCGAAGAGGAATGCGCTGATGGACACACCCTCGGGGTTGTAGTACTCGGGGTCGAGCGTGGGGCACTGAGAAGCGGGAGCGGTGAAGCGGCTGTTGGGGTGAGCGCACTTGCGGCCGCAGTCGGGCGTCCAGTCGTTACCCTGCCAGTCGATGGCGTGAGCGGGAGCCTCGCCGTCCATGCCTTCCCACCATACGTCACCGTCGTCGGTCAGACCCACGTTGGTGAAGATGATGTTCTCCTTGATGGTGTCCATGGCGATGGGGTTGGACTTGTAGGAAGTACCGGGAGCCACACCGAAGTAACCGTTCTCGGGGTTGATGGCGTGGAAGGTGCCGTCCTCGTGGGGCCAGATCCAGGCGATGTCGTCGCCGATGATGCTGGTCTTCCAGCCCTTGGCAGCCAGTGCGGGCGGGGGCACAACCATGGCCAGGTTGGTCTTACCGCAGGCGGAGGGGAATGCGCCGGTCACATAGGACTTGCGGCCCTGGGGGTCGGTGATGCCGAGGATGAGCATGTGCTCAGCCATCCAGCCGTTCTTGCGGGCGATGCCGGTAGCGATACGAAGAGCAAGGCACTTCTTGCCGAGCAGAGCGTTACCACCGTAACCGGAACCGTAGGAGATGATCTCGCCGGTCTCGGGGAAGTGGCAGATGTACTTCTCTTCGTTGTTGCAGGGCCAGGTCACGTCTTCCTGACCGGGCTCAAGGGGAGCACCCACGGTGTGCAGGCAGGGCACGAAGTCGCCGTAGCCGTCACGCTTGGGGTTGCCACCGCCGTTCACCTCGTCCTCAAGACGCTTGAGCACCTTCTCGCCCATGATGGTCATGATGCGCATGTTGGTGACCACGTAAGCGGAGTCAGTGATTTCGATACCGATCTTGGCAAGGGGAGAATCAAGCGGGCCCATGCAGAAAGGAATCACGTACATGGTACGGCCCTTCATGGAACCATCGAGATAGGGGTTGAGGATGGCGCGCATCTCAGCCGGGGACTTCCAGTTGTTGGTAGGACCGGCGTCCTCTTCCTTCTCGGAGCAGATGAATGTGCGTTCCTCTACGCGAGCCACGTCAGAAGGAGTAGAACGAGCCAGGAAGCAGCCGGGGCGCTTCTCGGGATTCAGGCGGATGTAGGTGCCCTTCTCCACGAGCATGTCGCAAAGCTTGGTGTTCTCTTCCTCGGAACCGTCGCACCAGTAGACGGAATCGGGTTTGCAGAGCTGGCGAATCTGTTCGACCCACTCAGCAGCCTTCTTGTGAGTAGTACCTGTAATCATGGTGCCTGTAAAATACCACATCCAACGCAAACTTGCAACACGAATTTTGCAGAATTTTCGACATTGTGAAGTCAATTTTTACAGCATTCCACACTCCCCTCCTCTGACAAAGCAGAAAAAAAATCACCCACAGAAAGGGAACGTGGCTCGAAGCTGTTTATGCCACATTAAGATTGAAGACCAGCAAGCGGCTTTTGCTCAGAGCAAAAGATGTTATTTTCAACCACATAAACACCAGAACGCAGAATGTTGAATGTGCAAGTTCCCGCCTTCGCGTCACGGCTGGCGCCGTGCTTGCTACGCCGAGGCAGGCCCCGTGCCTTTGGCGCGGTTGTTTTACAGCTGCGCAAAAGGCGCAGGAAATTCTATACATTCTACATCCAAAATTGGCAATCCTACATTTTGAGTCTCGACTTCGCGCTGCTTTCTTAATTATGCCAACGCGTAGAGTCTTCTCTAATTATGCCAACCCGAGTCTTCATAATCCTTCATCAGCTCCAGCAAGGCTGGCGAATTGCGCTTGCGAGCCAATGAGTAATGAGAGTCCCCACCCGATGCAGGACGCAACGGATCTGCACCGTCCTCAAGCAACAGGCGGACAATCTGCAGCATCACTTCTTCAGGCAAATCTGAAATCATCGCCAGTTCAAGAGGCGTATGCCCCATGAGCGAGCGCGCGTTCGGTCGTGCACAAGCATCAAGAAGCATCTCCACCATGTCAACATTCCCCAGTTTTACTGCCACCTGCAGAGGAGTCACATTATACCGGCAGTTCGGATCCACCCAGGCATCCAACAGTTCGCGCACTTGTGCAAGATTGCCGCGCCTTACCGCATCCATCAATTCCAACTGCCTCTCTGTCATATAATGTGGTATACGATTACAACAAAAAGAATTAGCAATTCTCTATATTACTTTTCCCTTATAATCCCATGCTTTGGAAACGCGCTGCACAGCTATCTGGAGGTCTCCCCCTGCCCAGGTAAAACAACCCACCCATTTTTTCCTTTTCCGTCAGGCAGCATGGAGTTCATCTGCTCCGCAAATTTCAGCAGCTTCTTGTGCTGTTCATCCTTCAATTCCTGCAATTGCCCCTTAACTTCCACAGAGCCCGAGTTCTGCAAACGACTTATCACGTCCGGAGACAACACCGCAGCGTCTGCATTCATGGCGGTAGCACTTTGTACATTGTCACCACCGTTATCCGAAAAAGCCGGCAATTCATCAGCTCGAAGCCAGACATAGCAAAAAACCACAAGCAGCGCGCAGGCAATCAACCAGCCAAGAATGGAGAACCAGCGGGAAGGCCGCTTCTGTAACAACGTAGCCCACTCCGTTGCGCTCGACAGCCTCTGTTCCCAATCCGGTCTCGAAGCTTTCATCAGACTTGATACAAAGCACCGTGGGTATTTCCGCAAATTCCGGCGGGGTATGAGTTTGGAGAAGGAATGCGCCAACGCATACAAATCCGACCAGGGGCCTACTTTACCGTGCTGCTGAAATTGTTCCGGCGCAGCATAGCCGGGAGTGCCGACCAAAGTGATTGTTGTAGGAGGCGTCCCCAGCATGGCTGCGCCGAAATCGATGAGCACAGCTTGTTTTCCCTCGCGGATAATGATATTGGAGGGCTTGATATCACGGTGAAGCACATCGTGCGAATGAAGATACCCCAATGCCTCCAGCAACTGATTCAGCACAGACATGACACTACCGGAATCATCTGCATATTCGGGCAGCCACTCTGTCAGCCGCGCTCCCTCCACATATTCCATCACCATATAGGCCGTTCGACAGGCCTGGAAAATATCATGCACCTTCACCACGCCGGGATGATTCACCCCAGCCAGAATACGAGCTTCGCGACAAAACGCCGCAATGGAACGTTCATACCCGTCCGATGTCACATGCTGCACCATCGCCTCTCCCGGAACCCTGAAGCACAGCGTAGGCGGAAAATGTTCCTTGATGACTACCTCTCGCTCCAGATGCGCATCATACGCACGGTAACTGATACCGCCACCGCCGCGCCCCAGCACCTCGCGAACCTCGCAATGCCCCAGTAGCGTTCCCGGCGGCAAGGCCACCCCTGACTGAGCAGGCTCCGACATGTCTTACAAACCCTGGAACTTCCGTCAGATATTGGGAAGAATCACCTTTTGCGTCTTGAGCGCAGGCGGTGCATCCAATATACGAGTAACAGCCTGAGCCACCAGCTGTTCCATCGACATCCCGGCAGACATGGCCCGTTCTGCCAAGCGGTTATACAACTCCGGAGCCAGCTGAATCGTCAGCGACAGCGTGGCATTCACACTCACACCACACAACTCTGCTGGCTTATTATCGGAAACCACAGCAGGCAACTGCACCATCACCCGCTCCAGCAACTGGCGTTTCAGCGGCGGAATATTCTTCTGACTCATCCAGTTGCGCACAGTAATCTCCGATACACCGCATTGCTCGGCAACCCAGCGATAGTCAAGCCCGTGGCTTTTCAGCCACTGCTTCACCGTGCTCTTGAATTCCGTCTGCTCGTTTCCCTGCATATACCGAAAGCATCTTACCACACAGGAGCTCATTGTCAAGGCATCAACCGGACTTATTCCGCCAGCTTTCGCACCTCCTGCGCCACCAGCTGCTCCAGCGTCATCCCTGAGGCGGCAGCCTGTTGAGCCAGGCGGGAAACCAGCTCCAAAGGCAATTCCACCCTCAACTCGCAATTCTCGTTTTGAGATATTCTCTGAGACATACTGTCACTTTCCTCTTTTTTACACATATCCATCTCTGTTCTATAACTTTCTATCACAATATGCTTTTCATCCGCGCTTACTATAGCACTATTTTCTCACCATGTAAATTATCTTTTTGATATTTTATTGTTGACACATTCTCTTTTTGAGATATAGTTAAAAGCAACAGGAGGTACAAAAATGGGACTATCTTTGAAAGAAAAACGGGAAATCATCAAAATCGCAGGTGAACGGCATAGGCTTTATCTTCTCGGCAAATTCAATTACAGCGAATTTGTCAGGCAAGTCGGGGCAGAAAAAGCGGCCGCGCTTTTTGAGGACTTGAAGAGGACACGCAGGAAAGACGCCAAAGTAAGCATCAATGCTTACAAATGCCGTGAAGATCGGGACAATGTATACAAACAGATTTACGATGACGCTTATGCCTACAGCAAATCTTCAGCCATAAAGAAATGCCTTCCTCCCATGAAATGGCATCTGGCATGGGCATTGCTCTCCCATCTTTGCCTACTCGCTTTTGCGGTTCTGTTTTGCATCAAGCCGTGGATGAATGGAGCATCTCCCGCATGGAATCAGGAAGAAATGATTCAGACTGGTGTCATAGCAGCTATCACATTCCTCCTTTTTGTATGGGCTGCAAATAACCTGATAAAGGTCATTGAACTAAAGGGGAATAATTATTTCTCGCTCTACATTCGCGAAGGCAAAGTACTACTTGCTCTTCTGGGTGCTCCGATATTATTTCTGGGTGCAGCCGGTGTTTTGGGGCAGACTGCGGTCAGTAATGCTTCAACCATTATTGGCTGCTCCATAAGCATTGTTGCTTTCGCTCATATCCTACTCATTCTGGATTGCATGGCTGGTCTCAGCCGCCGATATTATTATTTTGGTCCTCAGGGGCTTTTCGAATGGATCAAATCCTGGTTCAAAGGCAAATTTAGCTTTCGACGTCATTTCTCTGCGGCATTAGGAAATTCCTACAGTGACAGCTTCAGGAACTATGAGGATATTTATCACAGCAAAGAATTTTTCGGTCTGGGAGTCAACATAGGCCAAAACAAGCTGCTACTGAATCACCGCAGCGGCAAACTGGAATTCCACCCCAGCACCTCCTACCCATTCATCGTAGCATACATTCTGGTTGACATTATCCATACCGCCTGTCTCATTGCCTGGATGTTTGCGCTCAACTCATATCTGGAGCACACCAGCGCCGGCCACGCCATGCTTGCAGCTGTTGTCTCCTGCGGAATAATTTACGTTCTGCTGGATCCGCCGGTATATGCTACAAACAACTTCCACCGTCTCATTTGCAAAAACCTTTTCGCGTACAGAGTCTCGCACCTGTTCCGGAAGCTCTTTTTCAGTGCTCTCCTTATAGGTGGAATCGTTGTGCTTTCCTGCATCAATTAAATTCTCTCCACTCTAATACTCAAGCTACCCGACCTTAGTAAAAACACAAACATACAACTGCATTAATTATGGACATAACATTCGTAAAAGTACGAGCCGATGGAATTCACGTTGATTGCTACTCATCAAGCGGCAATTATGAGACAAGCATACACCCATGCACTGCGTGTCCCATCAGCACCGCTATGATTCAGGGTAATCGTATCGTCATTCAAGGCACCAATGGACGCACGGATATCTACGATATCGACTCAGCAAACTATCTGATGTCTGTTTAACCGCACTCCTCTCATAAACTAACACCATCATTTCAATCATCATGAAAGTCATTACTTTTATCTTGAAACTTCTGTTTTTAGTCTACTCGCTCAAATGGTTTGGACGCTTCTGTAAAGCAAATAACGATTATGTACGAAGAGGCGGCAAGGATGTGGCAAATGATTTGCCAGGGGGCGGCAGCCTGTTCATGGCCTTCATCTGTGCTCTGCCGACACTGGCTATTGTAGGCTATATTCTCAAGGCCCTCGAAATAATTCAAGTTCAGTAAGCGCCTTTCAACCTTGCAGAACTCTGCAACGGCAGAGTTCTGCACCACCCCGTTGACAAAAAACTAACATGGCAAACAATATCAAGCTGTGCGGCCTTGAAGATATTTCTCTGGAGGTAATAGCCGGAAGTAAACCGAGACCAGACCACCCAGATGTGTGGAGGGCCGATGTGGGTGTTAAGCGGTTGCAAAAAGCAGCAGACAAAGGAAGCTATTTTCTGTTTGTCTATCCGGAAGACAGAAATACCATCGTTTATGGAATATCTGCCAGGGAACTGCAAGACTTTTGCCGGAAAGGATTAGTTTCCATTAATTCAAATGGTGTGAAATATGAGCTTTATATCCGTTATAAATCCGGAAGGGTATACAAATCCATTTCCGAGGAATCCTTTGTATTTCAATTATACAGCAAGAAAATCTTCCCACAAAATGTGTGAAGCTGGCGTTGCCAGAACACTACTAATAACACAAATAGAAACAACACCATGAGCTACAAGAAACCCGTAATCGTTGCTTCCAGCGGAGCTACTCAGTCCTATGTTGCAGGATGCCCAGTAGAAAGAGCCCAAAGCGGATGCAATCCCATCAGCAATGAAAGATGCATGTGCGGAGCATTAAGATAAAAGCACACACCGTATTTTACAGGCGGGGAAATTTCCCCGCCTGATTTTATACGCTACCCGCTCATCTACACGGCTGATACGTATGTATCATACAACTAATGAGACAATTTCACACTAGTTATACAACAGCTAAACTACTTGAGCATATGCGACAAAGTAATCACGCTAAAGTACAGCGAGATTATGACAGCATACAGTCTAAATAAAGCAGTAACATAGCTCATTAATATCAAAAAGTTTGTATATTGTCAATAAATCTCATTTTTATTATTTGGCAGTAAAAGAACCCTTACTTTATGAAATTCTCATTACATGAAAACACCTATCTTCGCCATGCGGAATCTGAAACGCTTCTTTGGAATAAACGGACCTATGCTAGTCGCATCCTGAAAGATGCTCAGGGGTTTCTGAAACCCATTGAACAAGGGGAATCAAAGGAGATAGAGGAGATTATTGCAGAGGTGGCACAGATATATAATCTTCCTCCACAGGAGCTCGCCGATGACGTGCTGGCTTTTTATACAGAGCTAGCGATGGCAACTTTTCTGATTTGCAACTACAAGAAGAGCGAGGCAACTCCGGTCATACCAGAACAGAAAAACACGCCGATTTCCAATGCTGAGAATCCGGATGAAAATGAGCATCCATTCCCCGTTGGCACCTTTTATGAGCAACACGCCCTGCCGAACTCTCTGCATATTGATTTGACAAATGCCTGTACTGAGCGTTGTATTCATTGCTACATAGCTGATTATAAGCCGCGTTTCCTTCCCTTGGAGCTGGGACAGCGTGTGCTACGAGAGTTTCGCGAAGCGGGTGGGCTGACGGTCATGTTTTCCGGCGGTGAGTGCATGCTGCACCCTCAGTTCCGGGATTTTATCCGCTTTGCGAAAGAACTGAATCTGAACTTTATCGTGATGTCGAACCTGACACGCTGCGATGCGGATATGGTAGCATTTCTGGCAGAAGTACAGCCGCAGTTTGTCAATGTATCGCTCTACAGCATGACTGCGGCTGAGCACGATGCCATCACCACCATACCCGGTTCCTGGAGAAAAACCATGGATGCTATCTTGGCGTTAGAAAAAGCCGGGGTTCCGGTGCGGCTGGCGGTTCCCATCATGCAAGCCAATCGCCACGCGTTGCCCGGGTTACGTGAGTTTGCCAAGAAGCACCACATGCATTTGATACCTGACTGCGATATTTTCGGGCAGGTGGATCATGATTGCTCGAATCAGGCCTGTGCGCTTTCGATGGCTGAAACAGAACGCGTATGGTGCGAACACCCTGATTTATTTTACAAAGCCCCGACAGTCCCCGAACGCTGTGTACCGGAAGCTAAGGTGTGCGACATCGGCAAGAGCAGTATGAACCTCAATGCTGAGGGGATTTTCTACCCCTGCGATGGTTGCCACGGCATTGTGCTGGGTAATGCCTATGAGGAAAGTTTTTCAAAAGTGTGGCAGGGTGAGAAACTTCAGGCATTGCGCGAGCTGAGAAATAAGGATTTCGGTGAGTGCACGCATTGCGAAAACCGCCCTTGGTGCAAGGTGTGTCCCACCCGTAATTTCAATGAGACAGCAGATATGTTCACGCATACGCCGATTCGCTGCCAAGCAGCCCAGTTAAAACGTAAAATCTTCAACAATCATTAATTCATTCTTATATGCTTCTTCGCCTTTCCAACCAGACATTTAAGCGCCAGTTCGGCGACTTTACTTACTTTTTCCACCGTCTCAATGCCAGTGACCGTGTGTTTCGGGATGCTGCGGTGTTCTGTGAAAAGCTGACCCGCATTCCTACGGAAAAATCTGAAATACTGGATTATATCCTCTCCATTTATACGGATGGAGACGCAGAGGAAATCAGCCGTGATTTCGATGACTTTGTGAACTTACTTGTAAATGACGGATACTTGCTGACCGGTGTGACTCCCGAAGCGATTGATGCACAGGAGCAGCGTTTCTCTTACAATGTGGAGAAACCAAAGACGATAGCACAGCATGAGCAGCCCCATACAGCCGATGGAGGCTTTTCCAAAATATCTCAGAATGTACTTGGTGACTATTTCCGCGAGCATCCGACTCTGTTCTCTCTGCACATCGACATTACACAGAACTGCACGGAACGCTGCCGTCATTGCTATATACCGGCGTACAATCCGCTGTATCTTTCCTATGAGAAGATATGCTCGGTGCTGGATGATTTCCGTGCCATGGGCGGATTGAGCGTTTCGCTGTCCGGTGGCGAATGCATGATGCACGCAGATTTCACTCGTATCGTGCAGGCGATTCGTGATAGGGATTGCACGGTGGGTGTACTTTCGAATCTGACGGTCTGCACGGATGAAAAAATCAGAGTGCTGCGCGAAGCAGACGCCACGGTGCAGGTGTCGCTCTACAGCATGACTCCGGAAATTCACGATGCCGTAACCTGCCTGAAAGGTTCATGGAAGCGCACCGTAGATGCCATTATCCGCCTGCGCGCGGCAGATGTACCGGTACGCATTTCCTGCCCCTGTCTGCAGATTAACTACCAGGGATATCCGGATGTTATCAAGTTTGCCGAAAGTCTTAAGATGTCTGCCCAGACGGATTTCATCATCATGGCGAAATGCGATGGCGATTGCTCCAACCTGTGCAACCGCCTCACGATTCCGCAAACGCGCGAGATTCTCGAAGATGTGATTCTGCGAGCAGTGCCGACGGAAAGCGAGTATTTTGCCATTGGGAAAAAGGCCGAGATACCATCTCCGGAAGCATGGATGAGACAGAAAGCCTGCGGTGCCGGCGTTGATTCGTTGTGTCTTGCCGCCAATGGTGACTTCTACCCCTGTCCGGCGTTTGGCGACTATGTGGTCGGCAATGTACATAAACAATCACTGAAAGAAGTGTGGCTGAATTCAGAGAAGTTGAATTTTGTGCGCAACGTGACCAAGGCCAAATTCCCGAAATGTGCCGTATGTAAGGACCGCGATTACTGCTCCATCTGCCTGTGCCGCAACTACAACGAAACCGGAGATATGTTTACGGTGGCAGAGCATTTCTGCAAGGTGGCAGAGCAGAACCATATCGTGGTGGATATGAAACACGACATGATGATGAACAAGCAGCTCTGAGCCATCATGTTTGATGCTCACGTCCACATGGGGTATTTCCCGCGCCAGGGCAAAGATGAGCCCTACTACTACTCCCCCAGGCGGATATTCGGCGCGTTGACACGCGCCGGAGTGGATGAATTCATCGTGTCCTCAACCAATGCCATCTGGGATGTCGAAGGAACGGCTATGCATGCCGAAGCGCGGGAAATGAAACGCCTCGCAGGGATGCGTGCACATGTATTTTTCTGGGTAAGCATGCGTTATCTGGAGCATGACCCGGATTTGGTTCGATTGCCGGATGGTTTATATGAGGGTTTCAAACTTCATGGTGGAGAATCGGCATGGTTACACAAGCCTGAACTGCTGAATCGAGTTCTAAGCATAGCGCAGGAGCGAACTTACCCGGTGCAAATCCATACAGGACTGAATGACAATGGTGTCATCAACACCATTGGTGAATATCTGCCATATTGTCGTCGATTTCCGGAATTATCGATAGACCTAGCACATGGCAAACCTCATGAAGATGTGCCTGCTGTACTGGCGGAGTTTCCCAACATATATATTGATACAGCCTTTGTCCCCCGGGAAACGGTAATATCATGGCTTGATGCGGGAGCAGATGAACGGCGCATCATGTTCGGCAGTGATATCCCCGCACCTCAACGACATTCAAAAATCAGTCTCTCTGCTTACATACGGAGAGAAAGCCTGAAGTTTTCTTCGCAGAATATCCTGCATCATAACGCTGTGAGATTTTTAGACATAGTACGATGAATCAACTATGTTTGCTCGAGAATAGGATTGCACCGGGCGCTGTTTTATGCTACATTCCTGCTGCCGACATGCGAGAAGAACTTGCACCGAATGAGGATATCATCTTCGCCCAGCAGAACCAGAAGGTTGTGCTGGGGCGCGGCAGCGTGGAAAACAAGCCCCGCCAGCTGGTGAGTGTGGGCGGCGTCATCGCCTGGCATGTGCTGGTACTGGCAGCGCTCGATTTGTGGCTGCTGCGCCTGCTCGGCTACATCACCCTGCCCTGGTAAAAAGTTTTCGGCTTGCGTGGGTGGGGAATTTCTGATTGAACAGGGGTGTAAGGACTTTCCCGATGATGCGTTTATTTCCTTTTCTTTCCGTGTGTTGTGGTGTGGCGATGCTGATGCAGCCGGTGATGGCCGAGCCGCTGGTGTTCCTGGGTGAGGATATTTCTGCGCACAGGAACACGGTGAACTGCATTGTGGCGATGCAGTTGTGCTGGAAGCAGGATATCGAGGCATCGCGGCAGAACGATATGCTGTGCACCTTGGAGGAAAGTGAGGTGCAGGCAGCTTATGCGGCGCTGAATGATTATGTGCAGGCGGCATCTGAAGCTCAGGCTGCGCTGGTCAATTTTGCGGTTTGTTCGATGACTCCGCTGCGGGCATCGCAGCCGGAGCTTTATCGCCGTGCGCTGATGCAGTACCGCCAGGCGCTAGATATTCTCTTCCTGAATGATATGCAGCAGCTGAGGCTTCATTCGGTGCTTACCCCGTCGGAGCGCTCCGCCGGCATCAGGCCGGTACAGGATGCTCTGGGCGAGGCCGTGCAGAAGCGAATCAACCACAATAGGGACACCTTCCGCAGCGTGAAGGCGGAGTACCAGCAGTTCAGGGAGGACGGCCACCGCAGGCAGGTGGAGTTCGTGCTTAATCTGCTGGCAGGCGACAGACCGCCCTGCGAGTTCATCACCAACATACCGCTGGAAAACGCCCCAATGAACTACACCGACACCTGCAAGGCCCGATTCCTGACGGCATACGCCGCCTGGCTGAAGTATGCAGACTGTGCCGCGCGCATGCACTGCCCGGTGCCGGCGCTGCAAGGGAACGACACGCCCGCCACCATGGCCGACCAGCGACTGATTCTCCAGACCCATTTTGAACAATTCCTTGCCCTGCTCATCGGCGGGCTCGGACGATGACCACCCCCTGCTCTTATGAAATCACTCCTATCCATCCTGGTTTCGACAGCCCTGCTCGGCTCTGCCCTGGCAGAAGAATATCCCCGCTACGATAACGCCGTCAGCCGGATTCTGGCGACCGAAGCAGCTCTTATCGACAAGGGTGATACCCCCGAGGCCGTGCGGCGCTATGCCATTGGCGACAATCCCGAGAACCTGCTCTACTGGACAGGCGAAAAGCCCCTGCCCGCCGCGCGCGTGGCAGATCTGCTGCAGCTGAGTCTCATCGCGGGCTTCACCACGGAGGACGAATGGATGACGAACGAGGACGGAACACTCATCGCCTTCATTGCCGAGCCCGGTTGTGGTGCGTCGAACCGGGTGTTCACGGTGTTCCGGCTTAACGCAAGGAATGAATACGAGCGCGTCGGCGAATACAATTTCGTGACGCGATATCTGCGCTTTTCCCCGGAGAAAACACAGCTCACCGAGCAGGGATTAACCGTCTACTACCACAGCATTTCAGGGCAGCTGCACGTCAGCAAATGCTTCCGCTTCGACAAGCCCCAGAAAACCTGCAGGATGTTCTCGGAAATTGATTCCAAAGAAGATTTAGGTGAATAAAGCATCACCTTTTACCGCAAACAGAAATGCCTGCCCGCCCCAGACCAGCCAAGGCGCCCTTCTCGCCTAATGTGACACCACCCCGCCCGCAGCCACGCCCCCTGAGCATCGGCCAGCGCTGCATGGGTTGGCTGCTGGTGCTTGTTCCTTTACTTGCAGGGCTGAGCCTGAGCATCAGCTCCAGCCTCATACCCGGGCATGAACCGAAGTGGCATGACCAGATTGTGTGGCAGATTCCCCACCTGTTTCAGGTAACAGCCGGTATCATCATCAATGACCTGCCAGCACTCGGCATCTGCTGGCTGCTCTGCTACCTGGGGGATAAGGCGGAGGGCCGCCGACTCCCGAAGCTGCTTATCTGGCCCTGTATCCTGCTGCTCTGCACCCTGGTATGCTGCGAATTGCTCTGGAGCATCACCGGGCTCTGGGTGGTAAGCTGCCCCTACACCACCCTGCTGATTTTCGGAGCTACTCTGTACCCCCTGCTGCTGCTTTCTCTCCGCGGCATGCGCAATCCATTCCGGAGCAGCACCGCTCTGCATGCCATCTGCGGCGGGCTGGTTGTCATCAATGGCTTCTGGTTTCTGCACAGTCTGGGGGATGGCACCTTATTCACCCGGCACGGCATCTTCGGCACCACTTCTGCCCGCGCTGCCTGGGATAATCCCCTGCTGCCGGCAGACAACTACTCACCCCCATACCACAGCTGGATTTTCGAGCCTGCCAAAGTGATGAAAGCAGTCGAATCCCACACCAGGTAACCACCAGACTCAGTCGGGGCACGGGACTTCAGTCCCGATTAACCGCGCAGAATGACACGGCTTCCACTGATTGAGCCCCCGCGATTGCACATTTCACACTTACAGCTTGCGTGAAGTTGGCGATATGCTAGAATATAGCCATGAATAGCCCCTGCCGACATCTGCTGGTAAGTCTGAGCTGCGCCGCCCTCATGTTTTCCTGCTCGCCTCAGGAAAAGGGACACGCCACCCCCGAAGCAGCTGCCGAGCTGGCACTTATCTCTTCCTATCTGCCGGAAATCGGCATTGATGAGGTGCTGGAGATTCCCGGAAGCGAGGAAATCTACACGCTGATGAGCGATTTCGCCACCTCTGCCGACCCGCGCCAGGCCTCGCGTCCGTCTGGGGTGAGCATGCTGCATCTGGCCTGCCTGTTCAAAAAGCCCGAGCTGGCGCGCTGTCTGCTCATTGACCACGCCGACCCGAATGCCGCCACCGTGGCAGGCGATACTCCGCTGGGGCTGACGGTTTCCCTGCGCGGCACGGAGGATGACCAGGTGACCGACGAGAGCATCATCAAGCTCATTGATATTCTGGTGGCAGGCGGAGCGGATATCAACCGGCACACAGCAGATGACATGCCCCTGCTCAACTACGCAGGCCTCAACTGCTACAGCGAAAAGGTATTCCTGCACCTGCTCGACATAGGCTGCCCGCACGATGAAACCACCAGCCAGGCCCCCGCCATGATGGGCTGGAACACAGCGCTGAAGCGCATGCTTGACCTGGGCGCCGGCAAGAACCCCGCCTCCATGGAGGCCATGCTGCTCATGGCTGCAGCCAACCTGCACGCCGACACCGTGCAGCTGCTCATCGAAGCCGGGGCAGATGTGAACGCCCACCAGCTCAGCGGCACCACCCCGCTGGTAGAAGCTGCCGGCCACCTGCTTTCCCCCGCAGAGGAGGAAGAAAACGCCCGCCGCGAGGCCATCATCGATGTCTGCGCCCGCCTGATTCAGCACGGTGCCGACCCCTTCCTCACCGAAATCCGCCAGGATGGTTCCCCCGCCTTCTGCGCGGCCGATATTCTGGGACGCGATGCCGACATCGTGGCTGCCCTGCAGGCCAGAGGCATTCAGATTCAGTCACAGGAAATCAAGTTCACCAGCGGCATCGAGCTGCTGGAAGCCATCGGCAAGGCCACAGTGCTGGAGCGCCAGCCGGCGGCGGCGGATTTCGATGCCATCGCCACCGTGCTCACCCCGGATGACGAGATGCGGAAGAACCCGCGCTACCACGAGGTGCTGCCCATGGCCGCGGAGCTGCTGCATGGTCTCGACCCCGCCCGCGCCTCGCAGGCCATCACCGCCATGCCCATATGGACCAGCAAGGAAGCCTGGGAGCAGGGTCATGGCGAAGCACTGCTGCCTGCGCTGACCAATTGCAGCGGCATCGTGCTGCCCCGCGAAATCATCTGCGCCACCGCCAGCAGACTCGATAAGGAAGGCCAGGCCGACAATGCGGCCTACATGATTGAGCTGCTCGCCCGCTGCCCCGATGCACAGGCAGAAATCGACCGGTTCTGTGCCCACGAATCGCGCCCGCTCAAGGCGGGGGCACTGGCCGCCCGCCTGCTCAAGGCCGGCTTGCCCACTCCGCGAGATGGCGATGTGCAGCTCTGGCTCGATAACCACAAGCGCGAGGCCGACAAGCCGGAGCTGGCCAAGGCGGTACTGCTCACCTCGCTTTCCCGCCTGTGGTATGGTGACATGCTGCCCGCCGAGCAGGAGCAGATGCTTGCCGCCATGGAGGAAATCGGCGCCACCGAGGCCGCCAGCCACTACCGCGCCATCGCGGCTGCGATGGATGACCCCGAAGCCCTCGACAAGCTCACCGAAAACAGCGATTCCTGGAAGTTCGAGCTGGAAATCGCCACCGCCGAGTATATTCTCCGGCATTCTGCAGCATTTCTGCCCGCCGACGCTGAAATTGCGGATTGACACGGGCGGCGTTTTCCATTAGATTGAAAGTCGGTGATGCAATCGGGTACAAAAGCACTCTGTTTTCTGCTGGCTGCGGGCGTTTCCGCAGCTCAGGATGCCGCACCCCAGCCGCAGATGGTCAATCTGCCTGCGCTTCTCGACCAGCTGGAGCCGGTGCAGGAAAACGCCCAGGGCGACACCCTGCTCCTCATGGCGGCGCGCGCAGCCTGCGAAATGCCCACCGATGCCCGCCAGCGACTCCTGGAGCCGCTCATAGTCGCCATGCTGCAGCATGGCTATGACCCGCTGATTGAGAATAACTCGGGCTGCAATGCCGTGTTTTATCTGGCCGGCATGCCGGATTTCTACCAGCGGCTCACGGCAGAGAACCTGCTGCCCCGCGAGCTGGCGCTCCGCATTCCGCACGATGAAGCGGCCCTGCTCCGCTACATGCGCCTGCGCAATGACCAAGCGCTGCTGTCCCGCGCCGTAGGCAGCCGAGACTACCTTACCCGCCGCTACTGCGCCCCCGCCTTTGACCGAGCCGAGCGACTCATGCGCAATTACCTGGGGGCTCACTCCATTTCACAGGTGCCGCCCACGGCCATGGGCGATATACTGACCTTCATGCACCTGGCCAATCCCGCCAAGGCCGAGGCATTCGTGAACTCTCTGCCCGTCTGGGAACACGGCGAGCACTTCCTGGAGGAAATACCCGCCCACCTGCTCAAGACCCTGCACAGCATGGGCTGGAAGGTGGATGGCAAGCTGCTGCGCATGGCTCTGCACAAGCTCGGCACCCTGCTCCCCGTGAGCAAGGACGACATGATTGAATGTGATGCCTCGCTCCCCATGTCGGATATCCTCTGCATGCTTACCCGCATGGAGGGCAACGGCGCCCTGCCCGAGCTGCAGCACTATGCCGCCGCGCACGACCCCGGCATCGTGCACACCGCCCTGGCCCTGCAGATGCAGCTCAAGGGGCTTCCCCTGCCGTGGGAACCCGCGTTCTACAATCTTTCCAACCCCGAGCTTGTGGCTATCCGCCAGGCACTGCAGGCAGATTCCTGCATCCGCCGTGGACACATGGACAGGCTCCGGGCGGCAGATGCTCTCGCCGCAGCCGCCCTGCTGCGCCAGCATGGCATGCCGAAGCATGCGGAAATGATGGAAGGCATCGTGGAGGGTGACCGCATCGTCCTGCGCCCTGAGCTCCGCCCTGCCTACCGCACCCGCTACGAGGAAATCCGCGAGGATGCCCCGCACGTTGCCCTGCTGCGCTATCTCATGCAGCACGAGGAACTCCTGCGCCCGCAACCCACGGGGGAGGTGCAGCCATGAGGCGGGGTTTCCACGCCTTCTGGCGCCTTATTCTCTACCCCACTCGCGTGCACATGGCCTGTGCTGCACTGGCGTTCTGCTGCTGTTTCCCCATCCTTTTCCCCGAAATCAGCCCCGAAGGAAAGACGGAGGAAGTCATTTCCTATGCCGGTGCCGGTCTGCTCATGGCGCAGAGCATTTCCACCGCCTTTGTTGTGCTGGCAGTGGTTGTGCACATGTTCCGCCTGAGCAACACACGCGCCTTCACCCAGTTGTTCAAGTTTCTGGCGGTGTGGATTGCCGCAGCGGGCTGCTATGTTCTGCTGGCCATTGCGGCCGATGTTCCCGCGCCGGAGGATATCGACAACACTCTGCCCATCCAGACAAATGACACCCAGCACCCCGCCCGCGACCAGCTGAGCGGCCCGGCCTCGCTGGTCATCGACATCACCCCCGAGGGACAGCCGGTCGATACGGTGGTGGACACGCCGAATCTCACGGCACTGGAGGAGCAGCACGAGGAGCTTTTCAAGAGCTACCTTGATAAATCCCCCCGCTGGACTAACGAAGACGGCGACTACACCTTCTACTCCAAGCCCGGTCACCTCGTGATGGTGCCGCCCACCACATCGGGCGCCCCGGGGCTGGTGCATGTGTGCTTCTGCCGTCTGGTGGAGGGCGACCCGCTGCCGCAGGGCTACGAAATCGTGAAACCCGGCGGTCCCATGCCGGAAATGCCTGCCGGCAGCACCCAGATGCCCGACCTCGCTCTTGACCTCGGCCGCAACCACTTCCTGCTGCTGGCCTGGCGAGGCAGCTCGCACCGCGAAACCGCCTGCAAGGCGCTGAATGCCGCCATTGCCACCACCGATGCGCTCATGCAGCCGCTCCGTGAATCGCCCACGCCGGAAACGGTGCAGAGCATGCTCAACGGCCAGAATTCCCACCCCGGCAGCACCCCCGAGCTGAGGCTCAGTGAACCGCTGGCCCAGGAAGGCGCGTACCAGGGCGAAATCTACGCCAACCCCGGAGAACCGGGTGTCATCCTCGTCTACATCAAAGAGCTTCCCTCCAACCGCACACTGCGCCTGCTCAGCTGCCCTGCCCGCTACTCGCAGAACGACTATGAACTCTTCCGCCATGACCTGCCGGGCTCAGTTCCCCAGTGGGTGCACCACAGCTCAGGCGATAACCTGGCAGGCATCTTCCCCCCCTCCACCCCGCTCTTTGTTATCCGCACCGGCCAGCAGCACCAGTATTTCGGCGTGGCCTTCGAGGTGTGGTTCAAGCCCAGCGATGTGCGCCGCAAGCGCCACATGCTCCTGCGCCGCTGCTACAAGGTGCAGGCCTACGATCCGCCCGTGACGGAAACGAAGGTGAATGATTAATGCCAGAACATGCGGTGCATAGCACCGCTTTCATACCGTCTTAAGCGGTATTTCATAGCAGCGACAGCGGCGCTTTCATACGCCCGCAGAGCGGAATTTCATACACGGACTTGTCCGTGTATTTCATTGAGCCCCCAGGGGGCGACTGGTTACCGCTGCAAAAGCAGCGGTACAACCTTCATACAGTTCAGATATTTCTCCATTCATAGGACAGGTAAAAGATTAACAATATAAGCTCTCTTTTTCCCAATGATAGCTTATTGTCATGTGTCTCAACATCGGAAGTACCGCTGCTAATGCAGCGGTAATGAGTCGGCCTTCAGGCCTCAATGAATTACACGCTTTGCGTGTATGAAATCCCGGCATATGCCGGGATGAAATGCAGGCGCGTTGCGCCTGCACGAAATACCCGAGCTGCGCTCGGGTACATTATCAAGCCACTGGCTGACAGCCCGCAGGCTTGACACGCGCGCGAAGAGCGGGCATACTGGCGGTGTTATGTTACATCTACACGATACACAGACGGGGGCTATGAAGCCCGTGCAGGCAGAAGACGGCAAGCAGCTGCGCTTCTACTGTTGCGGCCCCACTGTGTATGCTGCTGCCCACATCGGTAATTTCCGCACCTTCGTGGTGCAGGACGTCTTCCGCCGCGTGGTGGAGCTCGGTGGCCTGCGCACCAAGCACGTCCGCAACCTGACCGACGTGGATGACAAGACCATCCGCAATTCTCAGGCTCAGGGCATGCCGCTGGGCGAATACACCGCCAAGTGGACCGCCAAGTTCCACGATGACTGCAAGGCGCTCAACTGCCTTTCCCCGCATGTGGAGCCCAGCGCTGTGGGCCACATCAAGGAGCAGCTCGATATCGTCCAGGACCTCATGGACAAGGGACACGCCTACCAGAGCGAGGACGGCTCCGTGTATTTCCGCATTTCTTCCTACGCCGAATACGGCAGGCTCGCCCACCTCGACCGCCAGGACCTCGACCTCGGCAAGACGGCTCAGACCCGCGCTGATACGGACGAGTACGAGAAGGACAGCGTGGCCGACTTCGTGCTCTGGAAAGCCCGCCGCCCCGAGGATGGCCCGAACTTCTGGCCCTCCCCCTGGGGTGAAGGCCGCCCCGGCTGGCACCTCGAGTGCTCGGCCATGAGCCACAAGTACCTCGGCGACACCTTCGACCTGCACTCCGGCGGTGTGGACCTCGTGTTCCCGCACCATGAGAACGAGATTGCCCAGAGCCGCTGCGCCTGCGGTGGCCACTTTGCCCGCCACTGGTTCCACGTGACCCACCTGCTGGTGGATGGCGCCAAGATGAGCAAGAGCCTCGGCAATATGTACACCCTCGACCAGCTGCAGGAAATGGGCTACACCCCTGCTGCCCTGCGCTATGTGCTGGCCGGAGCCTACTACCGCCGCCCGCTCAATTTCACCCTCACCGGCATGAAGGACGCCACCAGCGCCCTCAACAAGCTGGGCCGTTTCGATAAGGAACTTGCCAAGGCCAGCGGAGCCAAGGAACCCACCTACCGCGACCTCGTGAAGAAAGCCCCTGCTCTGGGCGCATTCCAGCCCGCCTGGGACAGCCTCGAAGATGACCTGAACGGCCCAGAGGCTCTCGGCCACGTGTTCAGCGCCATCAAGGGCATCAAGCCTGCTGAAATGGATGCCGCCGAGGCAGAGAAGACCTGGAAGGCCTTCCGATTCATCATGGAAGCTCTCGGTCTGCAGCTGCCCGACCCCGATGCCGACATCGAAGTGCCGGAGGAAATCAAGGCCATTGCCGATGAACGCTGGGCTGCCCGCCTGGCCAAGGACTGGACCGCCGCCGATGCCCTGCGCGGCAAGCTCGCTGAGCTCGGCTGGGCCATGAAGGACGGCAAGGACGGATACAAACTCACCAAAGCCTGATTCATAAAACCATGGACAACAAAGACCTTTCCCTGCTCGGTAAGCACACCGACTTCTTCCGCAGCCCGGAGGAAGCCAAGCTCGAAGCCTTCCCGAACCGCAGCCCGCAGCGCCGCTATGTGGTCACGCTCGACACGCACGAGTTCTCCTCGCTGTGCCCCGTGACCGGCCAGCCCGACAGCTGCCACCTCACCATCACCTACTGCCCCGCAGAGAAGGTGGTGGAGACGAAGAGTCTCAAGTACTACCTCGTTTCCTTCCGCAACTATGCCGCATTCAACGAGCAGGTGGTGAACCGTATTCTGGATGATCTCGTGGCTGCCGTGGCTCCCTCCTGGATGAAAGTGACGGGCCGCTTCGGCGCCCGCGGCGGCATTCAGCTCACCTGCGAAGCCGAGCATAATCCCGAGAACCGCCCTGCATGAAAGTAGCTGTTCTCCTCTCCGGCGGGCTGGATTCCACCACCGCCTTGCACTGGGCGCTGCGCCACCACGAGGTGGTCTGCGCCCTTTCCTTCGACTACGGCAGCAACCACGCCGCCCGCGAGCTGGCCTGCGCCCGCTGGCAGGCTGAGCACTGCGGCGTGCCCTACCACGAAATCGACCTCCGCCCCATCTCGGTGCATCTGGAAAGTGCCCTGCTGAGCGGAGCGGATGCCATTCCCACCGGCGACTATGCCGAGGAGAACATGAAGCAGACCGTTGTTCCTTTCCGCAACGGCATTTTCCTGGCCATTGCCGCCGGCATTGCCGAAAGCAAGGGCGCCGAGGGGCTGGTCATTGCAGCCCACGGTGGCGACCACGCCATCTACCCCGACTGCCGCGAGGAGTTCATGGAAGCCATGTCTGCCGCCATTTCGCACGGCACCTACGCGAATCTGCAGATTCTGCGCCCCTTCATCGCCAGCACCAAGGCAGATATCACCGCTGCCGGCGCCGAGCTCGGCGTGGACTTCTCCCACACCTACTCCTGCTACTGCGGCGGCGAGCTGCACTGCGGCCAGTGCTCCACCTGCCGCGAGCGCCGAGAATCCTTCGCCTCCGCGGGCGTGCCCGACCCGACTCGATACGATATGCTATAAGGAAGCAAGCATATATTTGCATTTGAGCGATTCTCTCTTCGTAACTTTCAATAATTTAGTCCACAATGAAAAGAGCGATTGTCCTTGCTGTTTTTCTCTTCCTTCTCCTCACCTCATGTGTCACAGTACAGCAGGAACAGGAGAAGGTGGAAAAAGAGGTGGCTGCATTGAATCAGCAGATTGAGGAACGTGAATATGCTCGGATTGTCAGGTTGAGGGATGAAGAGTTTGCGGTGTTCAGGGAGAAGTTGGCACAAGCCACAAAAGCGGCGGTTGTCCGGGAGCGTGGGGATTGCTGCTGCACAGGGGCGGAACTGGCACCGGTGAATGACGTACCGCTCTCGCGAGAGGAGTTCCGTGAAATGATGGCGATTCTCACGCAGGCAGAGCCAGTACCGGTAGTACTCCGAGAGCACTTTACACCGAGCTGTACGCTCTATGCCTATCGCACGGATGATGGCGCGTGGGAGCTGGACTCCAGGTATAATCAGCCTATTGTCTGCAAATACTCCGGGCCGATTGATTACATCAAGCTGATGAATGCAGCCGGCGACAAGCTGTTTGCGCTGGATATAGATGATGGATTAGATAAGGTCTCCAACTCCGCACAATACCAGGCCGAACATGTGGAAAGAAGCGGCCGTGTGGCCCTGCTGCCGGATGCTGCATTCGAACGATTTGAAAAGCACCCTGCTCTACTGCGTTTCAGAAAACGAGCCAAAGAAGCTGATAAGTTATGAAATACATCGCGTTACTGGCAATAGCATGCACCACCACGAGCTGTGTGCAGATGAACTCTGCGGGGGTGATACGCAACATCGGCAAGGAGTATGATGCCGCACTAGTGAAAAAGACATCTCCGGAACGCCTGCTTCAATGCAAGGAGGAAGACAAACCGGTATGGAAAGCGTGCGAAGCTGACGGCAAAGTATACATCGAAGCCAGAATGACGCGCATCCGTGAGAGCGAACCATGGTTCAAAGACGGAGCTTTCAGTCAGCTGCCACACAAGGAGTTCGAGCGCATCACCTTACCCGGCGAAGTCTGCTATTATTGCGATAAGAGCATCCGCACAGAAAAACCCGCTGGCGCGGTGGATACCACCGTTGCAGCAGACTCATCATCGACTTATCCTTTCTATACCGTCTACCCCGCAACATTCAGTAAAAACACGCATATCTACGAACCACTGTGGATGCAGGAGCGTCCGAATCCGCACCGTGTGTATACCGTTCCGCTGTCGTGGCTTGCGGCGGTGGTGGTGGATATTCCGGGCAGCGTTATAGCCACAGTGGTGGAACTTCCATTCGAAATCTATTCTGCCATTGCCGACTAAATTTCTTGCACGGACGGGGCGAATCTGGTAGGCTCGTGCAGCCCTATCACCATGGCCGAAAAATTTGACATCAACAGCCTGAATGCCGCCCAGAAACAGGCGGTGCAGACCCTTAATGGCCCTGTGCTCATCCTTGCGGGTGCCGGTACCGGCAAGACGCGTACGGTAACCTGCCGCATTGCGAATATGATTGAGAAAGGGGTGAATCCCCGCGGCATTCTTGCGCTTACCTTCACCAACAAGGCAGCCAATGAAATGGCCGACCGCGTGGCCGGGCTGGTGGACCGCAAATCGGCACGCGCCATGACGGTGTGCACCTTCCACTCACTCTGTGTGCGCATTCTCCGCCAGGATATCGGCAAACTGGGCTACAAGGAGAACTTCTCCATCTACACCGGCAGCGACCAGAGTGGCCTGCTCAAGCGCCTGATTATGGAATACGGCGCCCGCCGCGAGAAGCTCGAGCCCGCCCAGGTGCTGGCCGAAATGTCCCGCGTGCGCAACAACGGGCTGGAGATTGAGCATATCGAGGATACCCTCATCGCCGCTGTGGCCAAGGCCTACATGCGCGAACTGAAGGCTCAGAACGCGGTGGACTTCGATGACCTGCTCATCCTCACTGAGCGACTGCTGCGCTGCTACCCCACTATCCACGAGAAGTGGAACAAGCGATTCTCCTATATCACGGTAGATGAGTTCCAGGACACCAACTCACTGCAGATGAGCCTGCTGCGACAGCTGGTAGGCCCGGAGCACAACGTGTGCGTGGTGGGCGATGATGACCAGTCCATCTACGGCTGGCGCGGTGCCCAGATTTCCAACATTCTGGACTTCGAGAGTTTCTTCCCGAATCCCACGGTCATCAAGCTCGAGGAGAACTACCGCTGCACTAAGCAGGTTCTTGATTGTGCCAACATTCTCATCCGCAACAACGCAGGCCGCCGCGAAAAGACGCTGCGCACCAACAAGGTGGGTGAATATCCCGTGCGACTCATGGCTATGCCCGGATCACAGGAGGAAGCCGAGTTCATCGCCGATGAGATTGACCAGCTGCGTGCGCGCCAGAACCTGCAGTGGGAGGCCTTTGCCATCCTTTTCCGCGCCAATGCCCAGAGCCGTGCGCTGGAAATGGCCTTGCGAGAGCGCCACATTCCCTACCGCATGGTGGGCACCAAGAGTTTCTTCGACCGCCGCGAGGTGAAGGACCTCATCAGCTACCTGCAGATGATGGATAACCCGGATGCCGACCTGCACCTGCTGCGCGTGCTGAACACCCCGCCCCGTGGCATCTCCGCCACCACCGCCTCCTTCGCCATCGACTGGAGCCGCGAACACAAGAAGAGTATCTGGGCCACGCTGGTGGATATTTCCTTCCTCTCGGAATGCTCCACCCGCTCGCAGAACAGCATCGAGGCCTTTACCGAGCTGGTCACCCGCTACGGCACCGAGTTCACCGCCAGCGAGCGTCCCTTTGTCGATATTCTCCAGGATTTCCTGAACGAAACGGGCTATGAGGAATATATCGCCAAGAACTGCAAGACTGAGGAGGAAAAGATGCGCCGCCAGGCTGCCATCGATGACATCAAGGTAGCCCTCCGCCAGTTCTGGCTTCCCGGCCACAAGCTCACCGATTTCCTCGCCGGCATCTGTCTGGATGACAGCCGCGAGGAAGACGATATCGAAAGCAAGAGCGGCGTGTGCCTTATCACCATGCATGCGGCCAAGGGACTGGAATTCCCGCAGGTCTATATCGTAGGCGTGGAGGAAGGCCTGCTGCCCCACACCCGCTCGGTGGACGAAGGCAGCCTGGATGAAGAGCGCCGCCTGTTCTATGTGGGCATCACCCGCGCCCGCGAACGCCTGACCATGACCTACTGCGCCAAACGCAGCCGCTACGGCCAGGAAGAGCGATGCCAGCCCTCCAGCTTCATCCACGAAATTCCCAAGCACATGTACGAGTTCGTGGACTACGACAAGCTCATGAAATCACCCGCATCGGAAGACGAATGCGCCGATTTCTTCTCCTCCATGCGCGACCTGCTGGCGGATGACTGATAAACTCACGCCGTATTTATGTATCCCGGGTTCCTCCTCGTTCTCGCCTATCCGATAATCGCGCTTGTTGTGCTTATCATCATGGCATTCAAACGTGAATGGACGATTGTAGCATTGATTATCGCGGTGCATTTGCTGCTGTTGTTCGCCGGCTACGCCCTGTACCACGAGTAGTTGAGACCTGGTTCTATTCGACGCACGGGACATTTGACGCGTTCATGTTTTCCGTGCCCCGACAGCCTTGCACCTCTCAACTTCCAAAACATCCCGTTTTTGCGTAACATTATGCGTCAGCCCCCGTGTGATGTTATTTACATAAAGCATGTTTATTGAATATTTAGCAGCAAAATTCCCTTCTAACAGAAATAACATTGCAATGAAATAGGAATTGACACTTTCCACGGGGCTTCCTAGAATGTCGGCATGTTCTCTATACAACAGATTGTCACCCCCAGTAAGACCGACGGAAACGGCAACATGAAGCTGTTTTCTGCCGTCCAGTTAATGCAGGATTGCTCTGAGATGTGGAAGTATTCAGAACCTGCATTCCTCAACTTTCTATTGGAAGAACAAGCCGCGCAGCTGCTTAATTTCCGCCGTCTGGATATCGTGCGTGTGCCCTCGCTGAATGAGATGCTCACCTGCAGGACAAGCGTCTATGACACGCAGGGCGCCTTCGGCTACCGCAACACCGCCATCTACGATGCAGCGGGCAAGCCCTGTTACCTTTCGTGGAGTATCGGCGCCATCGTGAGCGCCAAGACCGGCCGTCCCGTGCGCATGCCCCAGGAATTGGTCGATAACATGACGATTGATCCGCAGCTTCCCATGCAGTATGGCAGCCGCAAAATCGCCCTGCCTGAAGCAGCTCCCATTCCCCTGCCCGAAATCAAGGTGCAGCGCAATGACATCGACTACAACCGCCACGTCAACAACGCACACTACATCCGCATGGCGCTGGAGTGCATCCCCGAAGAGTTCGAGCCCACCTCCCTTCGAGTGGAATACAAACGCCCCGTTCCTCCGGGCGCAACACTCACGCCCTCGCTCATCCTTGAGCCCACCGCCGCCTACGTTCTCCTGCACATGGGCACCACCCTCTGCACCGTGGTGGAGTTTACGCGGTAAGCGGCTTGTTACGTTAACATTCGGAGCCAGGGACTTTAAGTCCCTGGAATCACGAATCAATGACTCAGCACCATTCGAACATGAGAGCTTTGCCGGGGAGAATGGTAATGGAAAGGCCGAAGCTGAGAAGTTGTTCCTGATTGGCTTTGAGGATAGGCCCTGTGGTATCCAACAGGGGAACGAAGCAATATTCGCCGGGCTTCTTGCCTGCCCATTCGCAGGCATTGGCGGGAATGTGAACACTGGTTTCGAAAGCTTCGGTCGGGCTGAAATTGCAGACGACGAGGACGGTGGATTTCGACTTGCGATGATGGCGGAGGAAGGCATAGAGCCAGTGCCCCGCGACCGGCTCACCTGAGCGGCTGCCGAAGGCGGGCGTGGCGCGATTTGCCCAGTTCAGCCCGTAGAAGGAGCCCTGCGAAAGCGCAGGATGCTGCAGCATCGTGAGCAGCCGCGCGGTGAACGAACGCAATTCGTGCTCCTCTGACGTGAGGAGCGCACCATCGTAGCGACCGGAATTGGTCCAATGCTGCAGGCGCGGCAGCACTGTGTAGTCAAAAATGCTGGTGCGGCCATTGTCCCCGCCATAGCCGCCGGGGCCTTCGGCTCGTTCACCTACCTCCTGACCATTGTACACGAGCACAGGGCCGCAGGTGGTGCAATACTGCGCCACCATGGCAGCCTGTGCCACAGCAGAGCCGACACCGCCCCAGTATTGAGGCGCCGCCATTCGGGGCTCATCATGGTTCTCTATGTACCGCACGCCGCCACGGGCCATGGGGGATTCCGACAGGTGGAGGCGGTCCAGATCATTGGCCCAGGAGCCGCCCTCGTAAATCTGGCGAAGCGATTCGTAGGAAACTCCATCGTACACTCCATTGAACCCGGCAGAAAGCAGAGCCGCATGCACAGGGCCGTCAATCAGCTTCAGGTGGTCATCGTAGCCCTCAGCCATGAAGAAGGTAGAGGACTCGCGCAGGCGGGCATGGGCAATTATCCACCGCCAGAACGGCAGCGGAATCATGTGCGCCATATCGCAGCGGAAACCACCCACGCCCATATCCTGCCAATAGGCCAGCACCTCGTTCATGAGACGCCAGGTGCGGGGAATGGCGTACTCGGGCGCGAGCAGACCGGGCAAGGCATCGGCCGCGGGTGAGCCGTGGCGATAATCCGTGCCGTAGTTGAGTTTCACGGTTTCGTACCAATCATACTCACCGGGCGTCCAGCTGGCCACATTGTTTCCCGTCACGCGGCCACAGCCACGCTCAGGTTCAAACTCACCACCCGGCAGATGCAGCACATTCCCCTGATGGTGAGGCTCGAGGTAATAGAAGGAATTATCTCGGGCGAAGAAGCGCAGCGTATCATCCCCAGCCCCGAAACTGCTTGCGGGGCGGATGGTGGAGGCATAACTGCGCGATACATGGTTCGGCACAAAGTCAATGATGGGCACCATACCCCAGCGGCGGCAGCGCTGCAGCAGCGCGGAAAATTCCTCGAGTCGACACTCGGTGTTTTCAGCCAGGTCGGGGTCTACGTCGAAATAATCCTTTACCGCATAAGGACTGCCCGCAATGCCCTTGACGATGCAGGCAGGGTCAGCAGGCAGACCGGGGTGCGGGGTCTGTGTGGCATGCCGCAGCACCCCCGTGAGCCAGAGGTGCGTCACGCCCATGCGGGCAATCTGCTCCAGCGCAGCATCGGTAATAGCATTGAAAGTGCCGCAACCATTTGTCTCACGCGAGCCCCAGGGCTCTCCTCGCGTGTTGAAATTGGAGAAATGGCGGACAAAGAGCTGGTAAATGACGGGCCTCATGGTGTTATTCCCGCATACTACCACGCCCCCCACCCCTTTTCAAGAAGAAAGAGAAAACAGTTCCAGAGTCATCCCACCCTATTTCCCCATCAACTCTGCCATATCTGCCGGCAGGGGGCTTTCCACGGTAATCTCACGGCCTTGCCAAGGAAATGTGAGACGGCAAGCGTGGAGAGCGTGGCGAGGGAGGATGAGCCGGCGCTGCAGGTCGGGAGTCCAGCCTGTTGCGATGAAATCGAGGTAGCAGCTTTCATCGCCGCCGTATATCTTATCGCCGACCAGCGGGTAGCCCAGATAGGAGGCGTGCACGCGAATCTGATGCATGCGCCCCGTATGAGGGCGGCAGCGCAGCAGCGACATCTGCCCGCAGCGACGGAGTACCTCGAACTCGGTGCGGCAATCCTTGCCCGCTGGGTGGCAGCACTGGCGCACATGAATACGCGTCTCTGCCACATCCTCCATGCGCAGGATGGGTTCGGCACAGCAGGCCGTTTCCCACAGCGGAGCCCCCTGCACTACGGCGTAGTATTCCTTGTGCAGCAGGCGGGCCTGCATGGCCTTTCCCAGCTCACGCGCGGCTTCCTGCGTCTTGGCCACAAGGGTGATCCCGCTTGTCTCGCGGTCGAGGCGGTTGATGAGCGACACCTGCCCGCCCGTAGCCACCTCGAAGGAAAGTAATTCGTGCAGGCCATGCCAGAGCGTAGGCTCGTTCTTCTCCCCCGTGGGGTGCGTGAGCAGCGGGGCTGCCTTGTCCACCACCAGTACGCCGTCGTCCTCATACAGGACGCGGAACTCAGGTACCACAGCGATGGGCATGTCGTAACTCATCAGCTGAATATGGACGGGTCAATAGCCACCCACTCGCCGGGCTCGAGGTTCAGATCCGCCAGCTTCAGAGGGCCGATTTCGATACGCTCCAGCGTTTCGACAGGCGCCCCCACCGCGGCAAGCATGCGGCGCACCTGGTGGTAACGGCCTTCGTGCAGCGTGAGGCGCCCCGAACATTCACCGGTAATGACCAGCTCAGCCGGCAGACAGGGTGTACGCTCCCCCTGCAGCATGAACTCTCCGCTGGCAAACTGCGCCACAGCATCGGCCGGCACAGGAGCAGATGTGGTAAAAGCATAAACCTTGGGCACATGGCGTTTCGGGCTGGTCTGCGCGTGTTCAAAAGCCCCGTCATCTGTAAGCAGCAGTAGTCCGCTTGTTTCCTTGTCCAGACGCCCCACAGTATTCACCACGGGGTTGCGGCGCAGCCACTGCTCGGGCAGCAGGTCATACACCAGCTCACCTTCCTCTTTGTGGCTGCAGGTGCAGCCGAGCGGCTTATTCAGCGCAATGTAGATACCATCGGGGAACTCGACCGGCTCGCCATCCACCAGCACCTCGTGGGGTTCCACCTTCTCATTCGGAGATTTCACGGGAGTGCCGTTGCGGGTCACACGCCCCCGCTTCAGCCATTGCGCCACCTCGCGCCTGCTGCAATACCCGAAACGGCTCAAAAGTGCGTCAGTTCTCATGCCGCAGGCATTGTGCCACATTTTTTTGAAAAAACAAGGTTGAAATCATCTGGTGATTGTGGTAGAAATAATTCAGGAGCATTGGCCGCCAATGTTATGTTCTGGCGTGTCCTCACTTTACTACATCTCTATCAACCCTCTCATATGGCAATTACCATCATTACCGAACGTCAGCTGGCTGCAGACCAGCAGGGGCTCTGGAAAAAGGCCCTGCAGGCTGTGCAGACAAAGAACTACAAGTACGCCGTCACGATTCTCAAGACTCTGGTGAAGCGTTCCCCCGGCTTCCTCGAGGGCCGCAAGGTGCTGCGCGCCTGTGAGGTGAAGAGCGCACCCGAGGCCGGCCGCAAGGCTTCCCTCTTCGGAGGTCTGCGCATGACCACCACCCGCAAGGATCCCGAGGCAGTGCTGGTAAATATCGAGGACGAGCTTGAGCGCGACCCCTACTCCATTGCCGCCAACGAAGCTCTGTGCGCCGCCGCCAATGACCTGGGTCTGCATGAGATTGCAGCCTTTGCACTGGAGACCATCTGCCAGGGCTACCCGAACGACAAGAAGCACATGCACCTGCTGGCCAACCACTACATCAAGAACGAGCAGTTCGCCGAAGCAGCCGATGCCTACCGCCGCGTGCTCAAGGTGGACCCGACCGACCCCATCGCCATGCGTGGCGAGAAGGACTGCTCTGCCCGTGCCACCATGAAGCAGGGCAACTGGGAAGGCAAGGGCGACTTCCGCACCAAGATGAAGAACGCCAATGCCACCGCCGACCTCGAAAGCGCTGATAAGATGGGTCTGACCCGCGCCGAACTCGAGGCCCGCCTCGCCCAGCTTTCCGAGCAGTACGCAGTGGATTCCGCCAACCTGCCCGTGGTGAAGGACATTGCTTCCGTATACGAGCAGATGGAAGACTATGCCAACGCCTACTCCTTCTACGCCTATGCCTACCAGCTCAGCGGCTCTGCCGACGTAGCCCTGAACGACAAGGCCATGGCCATGCACGAGAAGGCCATGCGTGCCGAAATCGAATACTACGAGCAGGTAATCGCCGCCGACCCCTCCAACGAGGAAGCCGCCGCCTACCTCGCCCAGCGCAAGGCCGAAATCGCCGCCGCTGTGGTGGCCGATGCCCGTGCCCGCGTGGAAGCCAACCCGACCGACGCCCAGCTGCAGTTCAAGCTCGGCCAGGCTCTGTTCGATGCCGGCGAGTTCACCGAAGCCATTCCCGCTCTGCAGCGCGCCCGCACCAACCCGAACATCCGCATCAAGTCCATGCTCATGCTCGGCAAGTGCTACCACGCCAAGAAGATGGTGGACATGGCTATCCGCCAGCTGGAAGACGCCGACAAGGAGCTGCTCACCATGGACGACACCAAGAAGGAAGTGCTGTACATGATTGGCGTGCTCTACGAAGAGGCCGGCAACAAGGAGAAGAGCATCGAAACGCTCAAGGCCATCTACGAAGTGGACTACGGCTACAAGGACGTGGCCACCCGCGTGGAATCCGCCTACAACTAAAGCTCTCCTGCAGCTTATTTTTCCACAGAGACCCGGCTCATCAGCCGGGTCTTCTGTTTTTCTGGAAACGCCCTGTTTTCCGCACAGTGACGCGGATTTTACTTGACAAGAAACCCATTTTTCTGCCACTAATAGAAACAGCGAAGCGCCCACGGCGCACAACAATTTTCCCCCGACATGTCCAAGACTCTTATCATCGCCGAGAAACCCAGCGTGGCCGCAGATCTGGCCCGAGTGCTGGGCAAGCAACTGGGTAAATTCAAGAAAGATGATTCAAGCCAGAGTTTTTCGAACGATACGATTATCATCACCTCGGCAGTAGGTCACCTGGTGGAGCAGAAAAAACCCCAGACAGAGGACGGCAAGAGCCTGCCCTGGAAGATGGAATACCTGCCCGTGATGCCCCGCAACATGGAGCTCGAGCCCATCGAGAAATCTGCTGACCGCCTGCGCAAGGTGCTCAAGCTGGCCCGCAGCAAGGAAGTGACCACCGTGGTGAATGCATGCGATGCCGGCCGCGAAGGTGAGCTGATTTTCCGCAACATCATCCGCTACGGCAAAATCAAGAAGCCCATCCGCCGCCTGTGGATGCAGAGCATGACGGATGACTCCATCCTCGAGGCCTGGAGTGCACTCAAGACCGACGAGGAAATGCTGAACCTGGCCGACGCTGCCACCTGCCGCAGCGAGTCTGACTGGCTGGTGGGGCTGAACAGCACCCGTGCCCTCACCGCCCTGCAGAGCGGCGTGGGCGGATTCAACGTGACCCCCACAGGCCGTGTGCAGACGCCCACTCTGGCCCTGCTGGCAGCACGCCAGAAGGAAATCCTTGCCTTTGAGCCCGAAACCTACTATGAGGTACACGCCAGCTTCTCAGCCAAGGGCGGCAGCTATGAAGGCCGCTGGTTCAACCCCGCCTGGAAGAAGAATGAAAAGCGCCCGCAGGAGACACGCGACCGCATCTGGGATGCCGCACTGGCCGAGACCATAGCCAGCCGTTGCAAGGGGCAGCCCGCCACAGTGAAAGAGACGCGTAAGCCCGTCTCGATGCCCGCACCGCTTTTGTTCGACCTCACTTCACTGCAGAAGGAAGCCAGCAACCGCTTCGGATTCTCCGCTCGACGCACGCTGCAGATTGCCCAGGAATGCTACGAAAAGCACAAGGTGCTGACTTATCCTCGTACGGATTCCAAGTTCCTGCCGAACGATTACCTGAAGGTGGCCGCCCGCACGGTAAGCGCCATTGCCGAGAATATGCCCGAGTTCGCCGGATTTGCAGGCGATATTCTTGCAAAGAACAGCGTACGCCCGAACAAACGCGTGTTCGACAGCTCAAAGGTGAGCGATCACTTCGCCATCATCCCCACAGGCAAGTTCACCAACCTTACAGGCGATGCCGCCCGCATCTTCACCCTGGTAGTGCAGCGATTCCTGGGCGTGTTCATGCCCAATGCCGAATACGAGGACACCGAACGCACCACCGTGGTGACGGCCTCCGATGACCACTTCTACACTCATGGCCGCGTGATGCTTACCCCTGGCTGGCGTGCTCTCTATGGCCCTGACAAGCGTAAGAAGGACGAGCTCTGCCCCGTGGCAGCCAAGGAAAAGGTGAAAGCCGACAAGGTGGAAGCCCAGCAGGAAAAGACCAAGGCGCCAGCCGCCTACACGGAAGCCACCCTGCTCACCGCCATGGAAACCGCCGGCAAGCTGGTGGAAGACGAAGACCTGGCCGATGCCATGAAAGAGCGTGGTCTGGGCACCCCCGCCACCCGTGCGGCCATCATCGAAGGACTTATCACCCAGGAATACATTGCCCGCGAAGGCAAGGAGCTCATCGCCACCCGCCGAGGCATGGACCTCATTGATCTGCTCGGCAAAATCGGTCTGAGCACGCTTTCCAGCCCTGAGCTTACGGGTGAGTGGGAATACCGGCTCAAGCAGATGGAGTGCGGACGCCTGAACCGCGACACCTTCATGAAGGACATCCGCACCTACACGACCGACATCGTGGAATCGGTACGCGACTACATGCAGAACGGCAAGAACCCTGACCTCGAGCTCACCTGCCCCGCCTGTGGTACAAAGGGGCTCAGCAGCCGTGTGGACGCCATCTCCTGCAACAACTGCAAGTTCCGCCTCCGCCGCGTGCATGCAGGTCTCACCCTGAGCGACGAGCAGCTCGCCGAACTTATCGGCAGTGGTTCCCTGCCCGTCATGGACGGCTTCCGCTCGAAGTTCGGCAAGCCCTTCAAGGCAGGCCTGCGCATGGTGGCTCCCCAGACTGCCCGCAGCACCTGGAAAGCTGAGTTCTATTTCGACTCCGACCGCACCACAACCAAGACCGAGGAATCCCCTGCCCAGACCGCCGGCACCGTGCAGGTGAAGGACCAGGGCGAACTGGAGCTGCAGGCCAATGACAAGCAGTGGAGCGTACCTGAGTTCGCCCTGCCGAACGGACGCAAGGGGTTCACCATGTCCCGCAACATTCTGGGCAAGGAAATCGGCGAAGACGTGCTGCGCCAGGTGCTGGCCACAGGCAAGAGCGAGCTGCTGACCGGCTTTGTATCCCAACGCACCAACCGCGCTTTCGATGCCTTCCTCGTACTCGATGAGAAGAAGGGCAACGTGGGCTTTGAGTTCCCGCCCCGCGAAGCTCGCCGCAAAGGCAGCACGGAGAAAGCCGACAAGAAATTCACCGCAGCATCTGCCACCGCAGAGGACCTGAGCAAAGCGCGCCGCCACGGCAGCATCAAGGTGAAGTCCAAGGGTGAATATGAGCTACTCGAGACAGAAACAGCCTGGCATGTGGAAGGGCTGAGCTATGGCAAGTCCCGCAAGCCGCTGGTCATCCCCCGCACAATGTGCGACGTAGAGCTCAACGCAGAGACCATCACCAAGCTGCTCACGAAGGGCAAGACCGACCTCATCAAGGATTTCACCAGCCACAAGAGCGGCAAGAAGTTCGATGCCTTCCTCGTGTTCAACGCCTCCACAGGCCGTGTGTCCTACGAGTTCCCGCCACGCAAGTAATCAGGGCTAACCAACCTCATGGGCTTTATCAGGAAAATCCTCGCTCAGTTCGATATCTTCACCACGGGGATTCTCATCAGCCTGGTACTCGGCCTTATTGTGCCCTGCTACGGACAGGGTGCTGTGGTGTTTGACTGGCTGACGAATGCAGCCATCGTGCTGCTGTTCTTCCTGTACGGCGTGAAGCTCTCCCGCAAGTCGGTGGTAGAGGGTCTGCTGAATTGGAAGCTGCAGGGCATGGTATTCTTCTTCACCTTTGTCTTTTTCCCCATCGTTATTCCGCTGCTTCGCCCGGTCTTTGAGCCGATGGTGGGGACAGCTCTCTTCATGGGGCTGGTGTATGTAGCCTGCCTGCCTTCCACCGTGCAGAGCAGCATTGCCTTCACCTCCGTGGCGGGGGGCAATGTACCTGCAGCTGTCTGTTCGGCCTCAGTCTCGAGCCTGCTGGGTGTGTTTCTCACCCCGTTTCTGGTGAGCATCCTTTTCTCCACCACGGGTGACGGCGGACAGGTGGGGCTCGACACGGTGCTGAAAATCTGCTACCAGATTCTGCTGCCCTTTGTGCTGGGACAGCTCAGCCAGCCCCTGCTCCGTAAATGGGTGCTCGGCCACAAGACACTCATCGGCTGGAATGACCGCAGCACCATCTGGCTCGTGGTGTATACTGCCTTTTCCAGCGCCACCAGCGGGGGCTACTGGGAGAAGCTCGAGCTGCTCCAGCTAGCCGGGCTGGTGCTGGCATGCCTGCTCATTCTCGGTCTTAATTTTACTGCCACCTGGTACAGCAGCCGCCTGCTCGGATTCAACCGCGAAGACAGCATCACCATTGTCTTCTGCGGGTCAAAGAAGAGTCTTGCTGTCGGCGCACCCATGATGATGGCCATCTTCGGCACGCTGGATAACAACCTGCTGCTCCCGCTCATGGTGTTCCACCAGGTGCAGCTCATGGCATGCGCCCACCTGGCTCGCCACTGGCTGCAGAAAGGCGCCGATACAGGCGGATACTAATTTCAACTCAACATTTTTTCACACCATGGAAGAAGCAGAAGCATTTGTACGTTGGTCAGCCTCACATTGGGGCGCGGTTATTGTCACCGCGATTGTCACGATTTTCACACTGTGGGCCGGCATGAGAGCACAGCAGCAGGAGAAGAAAAATCACATCTGCCGTATTCTGGCTGTGATAGTCGGGCTCATCTACATGGGCGATAGTGCATATATCATCATTTCTCAGCACCATGGTAGCTGGGAGCAGAACCTGCCTCTGCACTATTGCAGCATGATGCTGCTGGTGGCCGTCATTGCCCTGTGGACCCGCAACCGCACTGCCTGCTGGGTGCTGTATTTCGGTGCGCTGACCGCCTGCCTGCAAGGGCTCATCACCCCTGCGCTGGATAGTGATTTCCCGACCTTGCGTTTCATCTTTTTCTTCTGCCTGCATGGCATCCTCATGCCCGCAGCCCTGGCCGTGCCGCTGCTGCTCAAGATGCGCGCCCGCTTCCGCGATGTACTCATCAGCCTCTTCCTCATGGATGTGTATCTCGTGCTCATCCACCCCATCAACCTGCTGCTGGGTACGAACTACGGATTCACCATGAAGAGCCCTGTGCCGGGCTGCATTCTCGATTACCTCGGCCCCGCTCCATGGTACTACTTCCTACTCCAGATTCCCGTAATCGGATTGTTCGGCAGCATGTATCTGTTCGTCCGCGACCGCAGTGAAGTTTGCGAAAACGAAGCAGCCGACACCCCGGAAGCGGCGGTATAATCAGGAATGAAAAAGCAGCGCAGCAGGCACATCTGCCTACTGCGCTGAAATATTTAGTGGTTATTCTCTTCAGGAACCCAGCAACTTGAGAATCTTCTCACGCGTTTCATCATCGTGAAGCTCGCGGGCATAGGTAGCGGCAGATGAACCATCGTCATCCTGCAGTTCGGCATCGGCACCTGCGCTGAGCAGCTGCTCCACCAGAACATCAAAACCAGACCAGGCAGCCACCATGAGCGGCGATACCGATGCCGTGGTGAGCGCATCTACTTTGGCGCCGTTTTCGAGCAGCAAGGTAACAATCTCGGGCTTATTCTCACGCACAGCGGTGTGCAGAGCGGTCTCACCCTCGTTGTTGGCGGCGTTCACCTGAGCATTATGCGCCAGCAGCAGACGGGCCACCTCCAAATGTCCGGCAGAAGATGCCAGCATGAGAGCTGTGGTGCCATCGGCAGCGGCGGCTTCCACACATGCACCCTGCTCCAGCATACGCTGCACAGCCAGAGCGTCGCCCACCTTTGCCCATTCAGCAAGAAGCGCGGTTTCCTCGGGCGCGAGCTGCGCAGGTGTCGGGGCATACGGAGCCAGAGACACAGCAGCAAACACACCCACAGCCGCCAAGGCTCCCGCCAGAATCGGAATACTACGTAAATTCATTATGAAGATTATACGGTATTGGAGTCAACTCTCTATCATTTTTACAGAGAAACCAGCACCTTGTGCAGGATTTCAAGGCCCTCAGCCAGTGTTTCCTCGGGCACGTTCAGAGCAGGAATCAGGCGCAAGGTATCAGGCCCGGCAGGGCAAGCCAGAAGACCGGCCTCACGGCACAGGTTATTCACATGCCCGGCAGGAGTCTGACCTGCAGGCACTTCAAAAGAACCGGGACGCAGCCCCACACCGCGCAGCAAGCCAAGACCGCGCACGGTCTCCACACAGGGGAGCCCCCAGCCTTCAACCGTATTCTTAATCTGTTCACCGAGGCGGGCGGCACGTTCCACAAGCCCCTTCCCCAGCACTTCATTCACCACAGCCAGAGCCGTAGCACAAGCCAGCGGAGTACCACCGAATGTAGAGCCATGCGAACCCGGGCTCATGATGGAGGAAAGCGGAGTGCCGGCTTCATCGATGGCACGGTTGCTCACCCAGAAGCAGCCCACGGGGAAACCTCCGCCGATACCCTTGGCGCAGGAGACAAGGTCCGGCTCCAGCTCGGGGCAGATAGCCTTCCACCCCATGGTGGCGCCGCAGCGGCCCACGCCGCACTGCACCTCGTCAATCATGAGCATCAGGTCGTGCTCCTTGCAAAGTTGTGCCACGCCACGCAGGAAATCGGCATTGGCGGGATTCACACCGCCCTCGCCCTGCACAGCCTCGAGCATGATACCACAGGTTACGGAAGAAATAGCCGCGCGTACAGCCTCCAGGTCATTGAAATCCACATACTTGAAACCCGTCAGAAGCGGGTCAAACTCCACCTGCACCTTCTCCTGACCGGTAGCAGCCAGAGTACCAAGGGTTCGTCCATGGAAACTCTTGTTGAAAGTAATCACCTCGTAACGGGGGGAGCCATCTGCAGCAGGGCGGCGGTGGCCGAAGCGACGGGCTGTCTTGATAATACCCTCGTTGCCCTCAGCGCCGGAATTGCAGAAGAACACACGACCAGGAATACCGATGAGCTTCTCCACCACAACCTCAGCCAGCTGAGCCTGGCCGGGGATGCCATACAGATTGGAACAGTGCATCAGAGTGTTAGCCTGACGGGTAAGCGCCTCGACCACCACAGGGTTGCAGTGTCCCAGCGAACAGGTAGCAATGCCGGCGCAGAAGTCCACATATCGGCGGCCTTCGGTATCATACAGGTAAGAGCCCTCACCCCGTGCGGCATCAAACGGCGCACGCCCATACGTCGGCAAAACATACTGTTCGTTCATAGCACGACAAATCTACACCTACCCCGGCTATTTGTCAATGCTGCGAAGTGTGCGCGTTAGTCAAGGCTATAACTTTCTTGTCCTTCCTCGCGTTCGCATATGTCTCGGAATCTTCTTCTTATTAAAAAAGCTGATTCCTGGATTCGCCCCTTACGTGTCAGGCAATATACATTGATTGGATGTTGACTGACCACGGTAATACGTCAAAGCACGAGTTTATCGATCCGCCCCGTCTCGGCGAAGCCCTAAGGGCAAAGACGGAAGGCGGGCGGAATTTTTAGTCCACAGAGAGGGAGACATATCAATAGCGTGGTGAAGCGGCGTTTGCAGCGGAACCACTCGTTAAGTAAATAAAGATATTGGAACCCGTGATAACGGAACCGAACTATTTTTTGTTCGTACGATGGGTTCCGCCCGACTGGGGGCTTCGTCCGCTTCGCGGTCTACACCCCCCCTGGGTGTCGAGCTCCCCCCAGCGCTATTGATATGTCACCCGCTAAAGCGGGTTCTGAATTCCGCCCCCTATTTGTCGATTTATCGAGCTGAATAGCAGTTTTTCAAATGATGCGACGCATACAGTTTTATGTCAAATACAACGCTTGCGCGGGGGATGGCATTCTGATAGCATGCGCTTACCCATGATTACCTCTATCCTTTCCTCACTTGAGACCGTCTGGCTTATTTTTCTCGTCGTCATGTTCTTCAACGTGATGATTTTTGTGCATGAATTGGGGCATTTCCTGGCCGGCAAGTGGAGAGGTGCGTATATCGACCGTTTCCAGATCTGGTTCGGCAAGCCTATCTGGCAGAAGGAAATCAAGGGCGTGAAGTGGGGCATCGGCTGGATCCCCGCAGGCGGTTTTGTGTCCCTGCCCCAGCTGGCCGACATGCAGAGCATCGAGGGCGAGGCCGACATTCCCAAGGATCTGAAACCACTCAAGCCGCTGGATAAAGTCATCATTGCCGCTGCAGGCCCGCTCGCCTCCCTGCTGCTGGCCTATTTCTTTGCGGTACTTGTGTGGATAGTGGGCAAGCCTGTGGGCGAAATAACGGGCACCACCATCGGCTATGTGCCCGCCGATTCTCCCGCCGCCCAGGCCGGACTACTGCCCGGCGACTGCATCCGCGCCATTGATGGTCGCCCCGTAGAAAAGTGGATGGGCAACATGGAAGGCGTACGCGAGCTCGTAGCTATGAGCGAGCATGAGAAAATCGCCTTCACCATCGACCGCCCGCAGGCCGATGGCAGTGTGCAGCAGCTCACCATCGAATGCGGTTACCGCCAGCCTGAGACCAAGTGGTGGCAGCGCACGGCCATGCGCCAGGTGGGCATTTCCCCGACTGCACCCACAATGGTGGACGGCATTTTCCCTGATTCCCCTGCAGAACAGGCGGGAATCAAGAAGGGGCAGCAGGTCATCAAGATGAATGGCAAGCGCATCTACACACCGCTAACCGTTCTGGAAGCAACCAAGGATGGCGCCAGCGTTGAACTCACCCTCCGCAATGCCGATGGCTGCGAAGTCACCACCACCATCACTCCTGCAGTACCGGCCAACTGGCAGGGAAAGAAGGGCGCCATGCCTATTCTGGGTTTCACCTGGGGTGGCAACAGAAGAGAGCTTAAGACCGAGCATCCCGGTGTGCAGCAGCAGATTAACCAGAGCTTCCGCTGGATGGGCGAGACTCTCGCCAAAGTAGCGGCACCCGGCAGCAGCGTAGGCATGCAGCACCTCTCCGGGCCGGTAGGTATCGGTAGCTACCTGTACCAGTTGCTTGACTCTGAGTATGGTTGGAAACTCATCCTCTGGTTCGCTGTGATTCTGAACGTGAACCTTGCTGTGCTGAACATCCTCCCCCTGCCTATCGTGGACGGTGGCCATGTGGTACTCGGCACACTGGAAATCATCTTCCGCCGCCCCGTAGGCGGCAAGATTCTGGAGTGGATTCAGGTCGGTTTCATGTTCCTTATTCTCACCTTCTTCCTGTTTGTCACCTTCAAGGACGTGGGAGACCTGGTGGGAGATGATAAGGCTGAGGCGACAAAACTGCCCGTGCCCGTGTTCACCAAGTAAATGGCAGGCTTCCATCTCAGCGACCCCTGGGGCGATTTTACCTCAGAGGAGGATCAGGCTTACCTGCGCAGCATTGAAGCAAAACAGGGCAAAGGGCTCACAGGGGCTGAGCTGCACTGCGTTTTTCAAAGCTACCTGCCCGCCGGCACCACGCAGGAATGCTGTTCCTACTTGCACGCCCTGTATGAGCTTTTCCGCACGCCGCAGGACTCATGGTCAGACGAAGTGTGGGATGACATTCTGTGGATATGGTTGTACAGGAGCCAGGCTGAGCTGGAGCAACTCAACCAGTTCCAACGCATTCCGGAAGAACTGCGCCGGATTGTGCAGGACACCCTCATTCCCGCCGAATGGCAACCAGAGCAAGGGCCGGATGTCATCTACCGCCGCACCCTCATGCTCATGAGCTGGATGGCCACCCCCTGGGGAGAAGTCGATATGCCGGGCATCCTCGATACCCTTTCTGCCGGCGGCTTTACCCAGCAACTCCTGCTGCTGCGCCTCTTCCTGCTCAATAAGGATGACATCTACTTTGAGTTCACCCCCGGCGTATCGGAGTGTGGAGAACGCTCCGAAGCCGCCTACCGCCGCTACCGGGAGCGATTTGATGCCTACTTCCGAGAAAGCAGCGCGTTATACGATGCGCTGGAACATCTCGAAACCCGGGCTATCACCCTGCCCGCCAACGATGCCACCGGCAGCACCACCCTGCTGTACAAAACAGCAGATGAATGCCGTATGTACCTGTAAAGCACAGCAGATTTCATCTCGATTTTTTCGTGCGTACTAACAAGATTTTCTCCTTGACTCCGGGAGAGAACGTGATAGTCTAAGAGTAATCGCGATGAAATCTCTCCTTTCTAAATTAAACTTGGCTCTGGTGGCTCTGATGAGCGGTGTGGCGTGTGCATCTGAGGAAGGCGGCCACCATGGACTTTCCACCGATGCTCCCGTACTGTGGAATATTGACCTGCCTTTCTGGCCGGGGCATTCCCTGCCTATCACCAACTCCATGGTCATGATGACCATCGCCGTAGTGCTGCTCACCATCGTGCTGCGACTGGCCACCCGCAAGATGGAGCGCGTGCCGAGCGGGCTGCAGAACTTTGTGGAGTGGATTTTCGAGATGCTTTACAACTTTGTGGAAGGCCTCATCGGCAAAAAGCTGGCCAGCAAATACATCTGGTACTTTGCCACTGTATTCCTCCTCATCCTGACGAGCAACTACATGGGACTCATCCCCGGCGTGGGTGAAATCACCTACCATGGCCACCCGATTTTCCGCGGCGCCAATGCTGACTTGAACGTGACCCTCTTCCTCGGTCTGTTCTACACCCTGCTCTGGTTCATCTGGAGTATCAAGGAACAGGGCATCGGCCACTTTGTAGGCCACATTTTCGGGCCTAAGGGAGGCCTGAAAGGCATGCTCAAGAACCTGCTGCTGCCCGTCTTCTTCTTCGTGGGGCTTATTGAACTGCTTTCCATCGCCATCCGCCCCGTCGCTCTGGCCGCCCGTCTTTTCGGCAACATCTACGCAGGTGAAGCCATTCTGGAGCAGATGAGCATCGTGACCGGCAGCACCATCGGCAACGCGCTGGCCATGCTGCCCTTCATGTGTCTGGAAATTCTGGTGGGCTTTGTGCAGGCTCTGGTATTCCTGATGCTCACGGCTATTTTCCTGAAGACCCAGGTAGGTGGCGACGAAGAACACGCCCACTAAGACAATTTTCCCGCAGCGGATCATGAAGCAAAACGTGACGCTGCGGGTTTTCCCAATAAAACAACAAACAATAGAAAAACAACAACCATGATGATTCCCGCTCTCGCCACCGCCGCTATCAAGTCCGGTCTGGCAGTTCTCGGTGCCGGTCTCGGCATCGGTCTTATCGGCATGAAGGCCGCTGAATCCACCGGCCGCAACCCCGGTGCTTCCGGTCAGGTGCTGACCATCTCCATCATTCTGGCCGCCCTCGTGGAAGGTGTGGCCTTCGTGGCCATCTTCATGGGCTAAGCTATAAGCTACGCCCGCGGGCATGCCGGGCCATTCAAGAAAACGGCATGCCCCTTCCCCTTTCCCCAAAATCTCTACATTCCATCCGGTTTTAACCTAAATCCAACTCACAACCATGTTCAACCCGATTCTCGCCGCTGATATTCAGGACCTGGTATCCAATTTCGGTCTGCATACCGATGCCTTCATCGCCCACCTCATCGCGTTCTGCGTGCTCGCAGCCATTGTGGTGTGCTTCGGTATCAAGCCCATCTTCAAGCAGCTTGAGGAACGCCGCCAGCGTATCCAGGAAGGCGAAGAAATGCACACCCGCAGCCAGCAGGAGCTCGCCGAGGTGAAGGAAACCGGCGCCAAGATTCTCGACGAAGCCCGCGAATCCGGCAAGAAGGAAGTAGAGCAGGCTCGCCAGACAGCTGCCCGCCTGCAGGCCGACCTTTCCGCCAAGGCCACCGCAGAGGCCCAGACCGTGCTGGAGAATGCCCGCAAGCAGGCCGACATGGACACCCAGCGCCAGAAGGATGCGCTGAAGGATGAGTTCACCCGTCTGGTAGCCGAGGCCACCACCCGCGTGACCGGCAAGGTGCTCACCGAAGCCGACCACCGCACCATCAACGCCGAAGCCATCAATTCTCTCTAATCAGCCATGAAAATCAGTAAGGAAGTACAGGCCCAGGCGCGCCGCCTCATGCGGTTGTGCATCGGTGCCGATGGTCTGATGAACGAAGCCACCGTGCGGCTGGTGGCAGACAAGATTGCCGCCGACAAGCCGCGCAACTATCTGGCGCTGCTCACAGCCTTCACCGAGCTGGTGCGTCTGGAGCGCGCCGCCCACACCGCCACCATCACCAGCGCCGTGCCGCTCACCGCCGAGGAACAGGCAGCCATCACCGCGAAGCTTAATGCCCGCGAAGCTGGCCTGAACTACGAGTGGAAGGTGGATGCCTCCCTTATCGCCGGGCTCACCGTGAAGGTGGGCGACAACGTGACGGATGCCTCCATCCGCACCCGCATTGAACAACTTACTAAAAATCTCTAAACACACCACGGTATGAGCAACATCGTACAAGAACTCGAAGCACAGATCCGCAACATCTCCACCGCCTCCATCAGCGAGAACGTCGGCACCATCAAAGCCATCGGCGACGGCGTGGCCCACATCGAGGGCCTGAGCAACGCCATGCTCAATGAGATGATTGAATTCCCCGGCGGCGTGATGGGCCTCGCCATGAACCTGGAAGAGCATGAGGTGGGCGCCGTGCTTATCGGCAACGCCGCCACGCTGAAGGAAGGCGACACCTGCAAGACCACAGGCCGCCTGCTCCAGGTGCCGGTGGGTCCCGGCCTGCTCGGCCGCGTGGTGGATACCCTGGGTAACCCGCTCGACGGCAAGGGTCCGATTCAGGCTGCCACCTATTATCCCGTGGAAAAGATTGCTTCCGGTATCATCTCCCGCCAGGGTGTGAACCAGCCCGTGCAGACCGGCATTCTGCCCATCGATGCCATGATTCCCATCGGCCGTGGTCAGCGCGAGCTCATCATCGGCGACCGCTCCACCGGCAAGACCACCATCGCCACCGACACCATGATTGCCCAGGCCCAGCAGAACAAGCTGGCCGAACAGGGCAAGCTGCCGGGCCACCGCCCGCTGTACAGCATCTACGTGGCTGTGGGTCAGAAGCGCGCCACCGTGTCCCGCCTGGTAGCCAAGCTCGAGGAAGCCGGTGCCATGGAATACAGCATCGTGGTGGTAGCCTCTGCCTCCGACAGCGCCGCCATGCAGTACCTGGCTCCCTATGCCGGCTGCGCCATGGGCGAATACTTCATGGACCAGGGTCAGGATGCCCTCATCGTGTACGATGACCTTTCCAAGCACGCCGTGGCCTACCGCCAGGTGTCCCTCATCCTGCGCCGTCCCTCCGGCCGTGAAGCCTACCCCGGCGACGTATTCTACCTGCACTCCCGCCTGCTGGAGCGCGCCGCCCGCATCAACAGCGAAGGCGGCCGTAAGGGTGGCTCTCTCACCGCCCTGCCCATCATCGAGACTCAGGCCGGTGACGTGTCTGCCTACATTCCCACGAATGTGATTTCCATTACTGACGGTCAGATTTTCCTTGATACTGACCTCTTCTACCAGGGTGTGCGTCCTGCCATCAACGTGGGTATCTCCGTGTCCCGCGTGGGTTCCAGCGCCCAGACCCAGATTGTGAAGAAGCTGGCCGGTTCCGTGAAGCTCGACCTCGCCCAGTTCGAAGAACTCCAGGCATTCGCCCAGTTCGGTTCCGACCTCGACGCCGCCACCAAGGCCAAGCTCGAGCGCGGCCGCCGCATCGTGGAGCTCTTCAAGCAGGGTCAGTACGAACCCAAGAGCCTTGGCATCGAGGTCATGAACCTCTACGCCATCCAGCGCGGCTTCCTCGATGACGTGGCCGTGGACCAGATTAACACGGTGCGCCGCCAGCTGGAAGAAGAAGCCAAGGTGAATGGCGCCGACCTGCTCACCCGCATTGAAGCCGAGAAGGCCCTGACGCCGGAAATCGACGCCGCCATCAAGGACTTCATGACTGCTTTCAAATCCCGCCTGAAGAAGTAACAACATGGCAAGCCTGAGAGACATCAAACGCCGCATCAAGTCGGTACGCAACACATCGCAGATTACCAAGGCGATGCAGATGGTTGCGTCCGCCAAGATGCGCCGTGCTCAGGAGCTGGCACTCAAGGGGCGTGTGTACATCCGCGCCTTGTCGCGGGTCTTCAAGCACCTGCAGGAATCCATTGCCGAGGGTTCTGTCCAGCTCATGGAAAAGCGCGAAACCGGCAAGCAGCTCGTCATAGTGGTGAGCACAGACCGTGGTCTCTGCGGTGGTCTGAACACGAACCTGTTCAAGGAAGTGCTCACCCAGTGCCCCGCCGAGGCAGATTACCTCACCATCGGTGGCAAGCTCAACCCGCAGTTTGCCCGCGTGGGTCGCAAGCTCGTGGCTTCGTTCACCATCGGCGACACCGTGGAAGAAGCCGAAATGAAGGCCATTCTGGACTTCATCCGCAAGGGCTTCATGGATGGCACCTACAACCGCGTGACCGTGGTTTACCAGAAGTTCATCAACATCATGGTGCAGCGCCCGCAGGTGGTTGATATCCTCCCCATCAAGCCGGAAGATCTGCTGCAGCTTGCCGAAGAAGCAGAGGGGGAAGAGCACGCTGAGTTCATGCTCGAGCCCAGCCCCGTGGCTCTGCTCAAATCGATTCTTCCGCTCTACTTTGCCAACCTGCTCACCCAGATGGTGCTGGAAGGCAAGGCCTCCGAGCAGTCTGCCCGCATGGTCGCCATGAAATCCGCTACCGAGAACGCCAAGACCCTCATCGGCGAGCTCACGCTGGAGTACAACAAGGCACGCCAGGCCCAGATTACCAACGAACTTCTCGAAATCACCACGGCTATGAAGGCCATGGAGTAATTCCCACTATATCAACAATTTTCAAAAACAACTTAATCTCAGTATGAACACAGGTAAAATCGTGCAGATTATCGGCGCCGTGGTAGACGTCGACTTCTCCCAGGCGGAGATGCCCGCCATTTATAACGCTCTCACCGTCGACTACGAAATCGACGGCAAGCCCACCCAGCTGGTGCTGGAAGTGGAGCAGCACCTGCCCGACGGCTGGGTGCGCACCGTAGCCATGAGCACCACGGACGGCCTGAAGCGCGGCATGGACGTCATCGACACTGGCGCTCCCATCTCCGTGCCCGTAGGCCCCAAGGTGCTGGGCCGCATCTTCAACGTGCTCGGCGAGACCGTGGACGAAAAGGGCCAGCTGGAAGATGTGAAGCGCTACCCGATTCACCGCGAGGCTCCCTCTCTGGAAGAGCAGTCCACCTCCTCCGAAGTGCTGGAATCCGGCATCAAGGTGATTGACCTCATCTGCCCCTTCCTGAAGGGTGGTAAGGCCGGTTCCTTCGGTGGTGCAGGTGTGGGCAAGACCGTGCTCATCATGGAGCTCATCAACAACATCGCCAAGGCTCACTCCGGTCTCTCCGTGTTCGCCGGTGTGGGTGAGCGTACCCGCGAAGGCAATGACTTCTACATGGAAATGAGCGAATCCGGCGTTATCGACCAGGCCAACCCCGAGAACTCCAAGGTGGCTCTGGTATACGGCCAGATGAACGAGCCCCCCGGTGCACGTCTCCGCGTGGCTCTTTCCGCCCTCTCCATGTCCGAATACTTCCGCGATGAAGAGAACCGCGACGTGCTCCTCTTCGTGGACAACATCTTCCGTTTCTCCCAGGCAGGTTCCGAGGTGTCCGCTCTTCTTGGCCGTACTCCCTCCGCTGTGGGTTACCAGCCGAACCTGGCCGAGGAAATGGCCGGTCTGCAGGAGCGAATCACCTCCACCAAGAAGGGTTCCATCACCTCCATGCAGGCTGTGTACGTGCCCGCTGACGACTTGACCGACCCCGCCCCCGCCACCACTTTCTCCCACCTGGACTCCACCGTGGTGCTCGAACGTGCTCTGGCTGCCCAGGGTATCTACCCCGCCGTGGACCCGCTGGCCTCCACCTCCAAGGCTCTGGCTCCCGAGCTCGTGGGCGAGGAACACTACCGCGTGGCCCGTGGCGTGCAGCAGACCCTGCAGCGCTACAAGGACCTGCAGGATATGATTGCCATTCTGGGTATGGACGAACTCTCTGAGACCGACAAGCTCACCGTGAGCCGCGCCCGTAAGATTCAGCGCTTCCTTTCCCAGCCCTTCAGCGTGGCTGAGACCTTCACCGGCATCAAGGGCGAATACGTGCCCGTGGCCGAGACCGTCCGCGGCTTCGCCGAGATTCTGGACGGCAAGTGGGACTCCGTGCCCGAAGTGAACTTCTACATGAAGGGCAGCATCGATACCGTTGAGAAAGCCTGATTCCGCTCATGCCCATGCAATTCAAAATCATCACCCCCATGCGCACCGCCCTTGAGGCGGAGGTGAGCAGCATCCGCCTGCCCGCCTCGCAGGGTGAGATGGAGGTGCTGCCCGGGCACGCCGCCATCATCACCTCTGTGGCCAATGGGGAACTCACCTACACCAGCCCCGGCCAGGCTCCCCAGAGCCTCTTTGTAGGCGGCGGTTTCCTGCAGGTGGAAAACGATAACGTGCTGCTGGTGACGGATACCGCCCTCACTGTGGACGAAATCGATACCTCCAGCGTGGAAAAAGCCCTCGAGCGCGCCCAGGCCGCCTACCGCGACGGAGCCTCCGTGCTAGACCGCGAAGAGCAGACCAAGCTCGAAGCGGCCATCGCCAAGCAAATGGCACTGCTCGACTTCCGGAAAAAGCGCCGGATTTGAGTTTTATCAAGCCCCGCAGCTGATATGCTGCGGGGCTTTTTCCATTTCGGGACTGAAGTCCCGTGCCTCGATATGAACGGACATCGTATTTATAAGCACCTGCGCAACAAGAATATAAATTACAGCATGGGGCGTTTCTTCGTGACCATGCAGATTGAGCACAATCGTTCTATCCTGGGAACAATCGTGGGAGAAGAGTGTATCTTAAACGAGCTTGGGCTTGCTGTGAAAAACGAACTTACCGGTTTACCTCAGAAGTATCCGGAGCTGGAGCTGGGGGAGTTTATCGTGATGCCGAACCACCTCCACGCCATTTTTACCATAAGGGAGCGGACGACCAATAAAAAGAACCATCTGGGGTTCCTTGTAGGTCGGTTCAAAGGAGCCTCAACATTCCTATACGGTAAGCTCAAGCGAGCAGGAAAAGCTCATGACATTGGCGCTCATCTGTGGCAAATTGACTACTGGGAAGATTTGATTTCCAGCACCTCTGAGCTTCTACACTACGAGCGATACATACACAACAACCCGAAGAACTGGTCACTCGACCGCTGGGGTGGCGTAACAGCATACATGCTGGGCAACGAGGCACTCCTTGATTTGCCCAGTCGGGCATTTGTAGCATCACAGAGCTTTAGCGCAGAGAACCTCAAACCGCATCGTTTTCTCTGCTCGAGGCACGGGACTTCAGTCCCGACTCCCCGGGACATGCCTCTCATTTCCACCTTCACAAGCCCCCAGGAACGTGAAGTTCTTCGGCGGGCTCTCACCAAAAAGCAGAGCATCATCCACGTATGCCCCCAGGGAATCCCGACTGAGCAAGAGCTCTCCCCCGAGCAGCAGCTTGCCCTTGCTGAAAGACGACTCCTGTTCCTCTCTCCGCAACCAAGCGGCTCCAATCTGAACAAACAGGTCGCAACCTGGTGCAACGAATACGTTCTGCGGCACGCATCAGAAATCTGGGTGGGTGACATCTCGCCCAACGGCATGCTCGACACTATGCTTGCAGCCCTGACGCAGGACAAATGAACCTCTGCTGTCCTCGGAGGGACTTCAGTCCCTCTCTCTCACTCCTGTGTGGGTGCTATCTGCCGTACGGCCTCGCATGAAACGCTGTAGACAAAGGCACCAGCAATCATTGGCGGCGCCAGTACAATGGTAGCCAGATTCAGAGGGACATCCACACACACCAGCGTGGCTCCTGCCAGCGGATAGGCATACAGGGCATGCGGGGTCAGTTCCCGGCTGTACGAATCAACTCTTTGTTCCCACACCATTTCCTTTTCCAAGGGGCGAGCCATGGACTCGTCAATCGGCAGAACCTGCCAGGTTCCATAGTCAGAAAACTCAACCTGATGCTCTTCATTCTGCCTGATTTCACGGTATACGACTTCCCCCTCGCTTCCCTCAATGATTTCGTAACAAGGAGGCAAAGGTTTGGCGATAGCATAAGGATGGTCCACATACGTACGTTGAAAGAGCGCTCGCTGCCCCTTGGCATACAGCTTGCCATCATATCGGTAACAGGTATCGCGCTCCATAATCAATACTCCCTGATACACGGCCCCTAAATCGGCCGCATTCTGGCAGAAATTGGTGCATGACACCAACCACATGGTCGAAAGCAACACAAGATTACGCAGGCTCAACATACCATCACCATAATAACACATCTTCATCTGATGTCAAGTGAATCGAGTCGCAAGGGTGAATATCCTTATTTAACCTTGATTCCCAATCCTGAACACTATATAATGCTCCTGACAAGCCTGTCTATCGCCACATTTAAGAACGCGCCTATGTGCATGAAGGTACTCCTCGATGCCGGACTGGAAATCGGCGACTGCGGGAGTTACTACTTCTACTACACCCCTGAAATAAACGACTGGAGGGTATACTCCGACTGCTACTGAAACAATGAACCGTTTCCTCTTCCTGATTCTCTACACCCTGCTTCTCATCATCCTGTGGCCAGGGCGGCTGCTGGCTGAGTGCAGTGGGCTGTGGCCATTTCCCCCTCTGTGGGTGAATATTCTCCTGCTGCCGGGCTGCATTCTGATTTTCGCCGCTGTCATTTACGCAGCGGCAAGGTTGTGCCGGCGCTGGAAAGTACATGAGACTGAGGATAGTGAGGACTGGACAAAAAGGAGAATAGGCTCCCGCCCCCTTCCCGACAAATCACCCACCAGGACCGACAGAAAGAACGCAGCGAAACGTTTTTTTGCTGACTACACCATCATAGCCCTTGTCCTTGCAGCCTTGCTGTCGGACTCCGGAGCACATTACCGCCAATGTGTGCAGAACGGGCATTTCCTGAGTGCAGATACCGTTATCATGCAATGGATACGCCCAAATGCCGGTATTCTCTACCAGTTCTGCAATAATAATCCACAGATTTTCAGCACCAGCGAAAGACAGGAACAAGCCGTATCCTACCTTCTGGAAAAGGGCTACCATCCCAACGCAAGGGCCTGGCATGGAGGAACGGCTATAGAAGCATGCCTGCACCAAAGCAATCGGCACCTACTGCCGCTGATGCTGAAATACGGCGGGGACATCAATGACATATCACCTGAAACGCTTCCTCCTGCAGCTTTCGCCGCTTCTGAATCAGATGCGGATTTCCTGTGTTACCTGCTGAAAAACGGAGCGGATGCCAACTCCTCGGTTCATGGGCTTGACTACCGCAAAACTCCTCTACACTATGCGGTTTCACAAAACTCCCATTATCGGACAGAATGCACCAGATTGCTGTTGGAAGCAGGAGCTGAGGTGAACACCCTCAACGCCGCCGGTGAAACAGCGCTTGATATGCTCAGCCGTATGGAATGGCGCGATACCATGCGCATCGTTCAGGAATATGGCGGCATGCATGCCTGCAACCTTCCTATCTCGATGAAGGCTACCGAACATGACCTGACGGCCAAGCTGAAAGCGGCCAATCCGCATGCAGAAGATGCAGACATGTCAGGCATCATTGTGCAACAGGGGCATCATATTCCCTACTCATACCACCACACCGGGAAGGGAAATGCCTTCATCGTCCTGAGCCCGAACACGGAAAATGAACTCCGCATACGCTGCTACGATGACCACGATGACGGCGAAGTCTACCGGAACTTCTGGGCTCAGATTACACTCGAGGACGAGAATGCCGACGGGCACCGCGACATCGTGGTGAAATACACCCGTCAAAGCGAGACAGCAAGCCTGCATACGGATGTATACCTCTATCATACTGACAAGCGATGCTTCACCGCGGCAAAATGAGTTAGACGCGGGATCATAACAATTATCAAGTTAGGTTGCAGCAGCGGCAGATATGAAGTAAACCGGATATGGTCTTTGAACCATTCCGGCATGAAAACGACTCTAAGCTGCTGCGATGATACATGGAGCCCGGCACCGCTGCCCGACACTCAGGCAAGCTGTATCTGTCCCCTGAGTAACGGGGTGGGCAGAATGGGGGATTCGGTGCATACCTGTGCGAGCATTCCCGAGCTCCCGGCCTCTCTGCTCAGCCTTGTGGTGCTGATATTGCTAACGTCGCCAATGATGCGCAGGAAAGCATCAGCCACTCAAGGGGTTCCGCATTGAAATTCAACATCACAGACACAACAAAATGCTTGACAAAGCAACATCCAGCCTGTATATTATGCGCGTACAAGTTCCGGTCCGTTATGAGATTGGGGCGGGTCTCGGACCCGCTCTTTTTTTGTACACGGTTCAGTATCAACCCACAGCACAAGACACAAAGAACAATGGCCACAACTGACATCTCCGCCCTGATTGATTACTACGTCCGCGAGAAGGATCTGACCCGCGAGCGCGTCATTCAGGCACTCGAAGCATCCTTCATCACCGCCTACTCCAAAATGGTGCCGGGTGCAGACCGCATCAACAACATCCGCGCTGTGGTGAACCCGCAGAAGGGTACGGTCAAGATTAAGGCAGAAATGCTTGTGGTGGAAGACGAAGACCTGGTTGATGCCTACAACGAAGTGAAACTTTCCGTGGCTCAGGCTGCCGGTGCCAAGAAGGGCAAGGAATACCTGCCCGGTGACACCATCAGCGTGAACATCACCCCCAAGGACTTCGGCCGTATCGCCGTGCAGACCGCTCGTCAGACCATGCAGCAGCGCATCCGCAAGGCTGAGCAGGAGATGCTCGCCGAGGCTTTCCGCGACCGCGCAGGTGAAGTGGTGACCGGTACCGTGAAGCGCTACGACAAGGGCGACGTGATTGTGGAGGTTGAAAAGTTCGAGGGTCTTGTGCCCCTGCGTCAGCGTATTCCCGGTGAGGAATACAACAGCGGCGACAAGATGCGCTTCTACGTGGTGGAAGTGCGCGACGGCGTGCGCGGCAATGAGCTCATCCTTTCCCGCAGCCACCCCAACCTGGTGCGCCGCCTCTTCGAGAACGAGGTGCTTGAGATTGCCGAGCACACCGTGGAGATTCTCAGCATCGTGCGTGAGGCCGGCTACCGCACCAAGATGGTGGTGCGCAGCAACGACCCGAATGTGGATCCCATCGGCGCCTGCGTCGGTATGCGCGGTGCCCGCGTGAAGAACGTGGTGAACGAACTCAACCACGAGAAGGTGGACATTCTCGAATACACCGATGACAAGGCCGCCATGGTAACCGAGTCTCTGGCCCCCATCGAGCCCATCAAGGTGAATGTGAACAACGAAGCCCACGTGGTGACCGTGGTGGTGGAAGACGACAAGGCCGCCGCCAAGGCCAAGGGCCGCAAGGGCCAGAACGTGCGCCTGACCGCCCGCCTCATCTCCACCCCCGATGAGCGCTGGGATGTGCGTGTGGAAGCCTATGACGAAAAGGCTCAGGCCAAGACTCTGGCCAACGAAGGCGCCAATGAGCTTGCCTCTGCACTGGGCATCTCCAACTCCATGGCCGCCGCCATGGTGGCTTCCGGTTTCACCACGGTGGAAGGCATCGCCAACTACGCCGACGAGGAAACCCTGATGGAGGCCCTCGGCATCACGGAAGACGAGGCCCGCGACATCATGACCAAGGCCAAGGCCGGCTGCTAAGTACATTCGGAACACGATTTTTATACAACACATGGCAAACAACGAAGACAAGAAGGCTCCCGTGCTTGACCTCATCGGGGGCACCAAGAAGAAAAAGGCCAGTGCGCCCCAGGCAGCAGCTCCTGCCAAGGCAGCTCCGGCTCCCGCTGCTAAGAAGCAGCAGGCAGCAGCCCCCAAGAAGGAGGCTCTGGACCTGCTCTCCCCCCGCAAGCAGCCCCGCAAGCAGCAGCCTGCTGAGACAGCACCTGCTCCCGCCCCTGCCCCGAAGGCCGCTCCTGCTCCTGCACCCAAGGCAGAGCCCGCACCTGCTCCCGCTCCCGTTGCAGAGGATGGCGGCAAGGTGATGAACATCAAAGCCCCCATCTCTGTAGCCGACCTCGCCACTCTGATGGGCATGAAACCCTTCAAGCTGATTGCTGAACTGCTGCCCATGGGCGTGTTTGCCAACCCCGGCACCACGCTCGACAGCGACCAGGTGGCCGCCCTGTGCGAGAAGCACGGCTTCACCTACGAGCGCGTGCGCCGCGAAAAAGGCGCCGGCGTAAAGGCTCCCGTGGAGGAAATCAAGGAGCCCGAAGCTGTGGCAGTGGAAGAGGAACCCGAGGATTCCCTCAAGGTACGTACCCCCATCATCACTGTGATGGGTCACGTGGACCACGGCAAGACCTCCCTGCTCGACTACATCCGCCGCACCAAGGTGACCGCCGGTGAAGCCGGTGGCATTACCCAGCACATCGGTGCCTACACCGTGCAGCACGGCGACAATACCCTTACCTTCATCGATACCCCCGGCCACGCCATCTTCACCGAGATGCGCGCCCGCGGCGCCGACGTGACCGATATCGTGGTGCTCGTGGTGGCAGCCAACGACGGTATCATGCCCCAGACCAAGGAAGCTATCATGCACGCCAAGGCTGCCGGCAAGACCATCATCGTGGCTGTGAACAAGTGCGACCTGCCTGCCGCAGACCCCGTGCGCGTACGCACCCAGCTGATGGAGAATGACCTCATGCCCACCGACTTCGGTGGCGAAATCGAATGCGTGGACGTATCCGCCCACACCGGCTCCGGTATCGATGACCTGCTCGACCTGCTCTGCCTGCAGGCCGAAGTGCTCGAACTGAAGGCCAACCCCAAGGCCAACTGCCGCGCCTCCATCATCGAGGCCCGCATGGAACAGGGTAAGGGCAGCTCCGCTACCGTCATCGTGCAGAGTGGCACCCTCAAGGTGGGTATGCCCTTCATCTGCGGCCCCTACTCCGGTAAGGTGAAGACCCTGCTCGATGACCAGGGCAAGCGCATCAAGAAGGTGACTCCCGGTATGCCTGCTGAGGTTTCCGGCTTCCTCGAGACCCCGAATGTGGGCGACGAGCTGGTGGAAATGGAGAACGAACGCGCAGCCCGCAAGCTTTCCGACGAGCGTCTGGAGGAGCTTCGCCAGCAGCGCCTCACTGCTCCCCGCCGCTCCCGCATGGAAGAAATTCTCGCTATGATGGGCGATGGTTCTCAGAAGGCTGTGCTCAAGCTCTACCTCAAAGGCGACGTGCAGGGCTCTGTGGAGGCCATCAAGAAGGCCATCATGGACATCGAAAGCGACAAGGTGGAATGCCAGTTCATCGGTGCAGCCGCCGGTCCCATTTCCGAAAGCGACGTGCTGCTTGCCTCCTCCTCCGATGCCGTTATCCTCGGCTTCAACGTGAAGGTGGAAAGCAACGCCGTGAAGGCAGTGAAGCGCGAAGGTGTGCAGGTGAAGATTTTCTCCATCGTGTACGAGCTTATCGACCAGGTGAAGGACGCCATGCTCGGTCTGCTCGAGCCCGAGACCCGCGAAAACGTGCTCGGCCACGCCGAAATCAAGCAGGTGTTCAAGCTCAACAAGGGCAAGGCTGCCGGTTCCTATGTATCCGACGGCAAGATGCTCCGCACGGCCGAAGCCCGCGTCATCCGCGATGGTCAGGTTGTGTTCGACGGCAAGATGTCCACCCTGCGCCGCTTCCAGGACGAAGTTTCCGAAGTCAAGGCCGGTCTGGAGTGCGGTATCCGCCTGGCTGACTACAACGACTACGAAGAGGGCGACATCATCGAATGCTACTCTCTCGAGAAGATTAAGCAGACTCTGTAAGTAACCATGGCTACACGACGTCTTGACAAAGTGAACGAGCTGATGAAGCGGGAAATCGGAACCTTCATTCAGAAGGAGTTCGAGTGGCCCGGAACCATCGTCTCGATTCTGGATGTCGAGATTACAGAAGACCTCAAGGAAGGTCGCGTGTGGGTTGGCGTGGTGGGCCGCATGGCCCCCGCGCAGGTTATCGAGAAGCTCAGCCGCAAGCGTGGCGAGATTCAGAAAGCAGTGAGTAAGCGGGTGGTGCTCCGCAACACCCCGAAGCTCACCTTCAAGCACGATAACTCTGCCCAGCGCGGTGTGAACCTGGTAAATCTTCTGGACGACATCGAACAGAACCTGCCCAAGGCTCCCCCCCTGCCCGAGGGCGAGTTCGACCCTGAAATCTAATTACCTGACACCCACGAATGGCAGGCAAACTCACCATCAGACGCGTTGGTCACCTACTTCCGACCCTGTGTCTGGTGGTGCTGCTTTTGGTAGTGGGTATCATCACCTGGCTCAGCACAGCCGGCCTGCCCGGCTGTGTGCTGCGCTACATTGAGCGCGAAGCCTCTGCAGCAGCAGGGCTTCCGATTACGATTGAAAAAATCAAGCTCGCCCCACGCTCCGGACTGGCGGCCAAAGCAGAAGGCGTAGGTATCTCCATCGAACAGCCCGATGCCCTTCCCGCAACCATCCGGGTTCGCAAGGCACAGGTTACTTTGAGCATTTCCCGTCTGCTGGCCGGGGAGCTGCAGCCCTCCGGCATCCATGTGCTGGGAATGGATGCAGTAATACCTCTCAGCGATAAAGAAGGCGACGCCATCCATCTCGATTCCATCAAGCTGTATACCGAGTGGCCGCAGCGGAATCGACGCATCCGGGCAGAGTTGAACGCCAATCTGCAGGGAATTGTCCTGCAGGGCAAGGTCACACTGGCCGACCCTACAGCCCTATTCAGCAGTACAACTGAGGATAAAGACGAAGAGGAAACTCAGAAAACACTCGGAGAGCACCTTGCAGAAATCCGTCCGCATCTGCAGCAGTTCAAGAAGCAGATTGACGAGCAGAAATGGGAAAATGTGCCGCCTCCCAGTATCAGTATCTCTGCGTCACACCGCAATGACTGGAATGCCGAGATAAAGGCCCAGATTCCCAGCTTCAGGGAAGCACACTTCCATTTCCAGGATGTTCAGCTTGCGGCAAATTACGAAAAGAACACTCTCACTGTTCATAATCTCAGCTTCCGCACGGAAAAGCCGGACACGAAAGTACGACTTCAGGCAAGTTATGATCTGACCAACCGCGAACTCTCCTTTACTACCCGCAGCACGGCTCCTGTTATCTCCATCCTCGATGAGTATCTGGGAGATGATGCACCGCCCATGCTGCATAAGCTCCGCTCAAGCAAAGGAAATACCCCAGTTATCGAAGTCAGCGGCACCTCCGCGTTCAATGATAACTTCGCCCTCAACAGCATCACGCTCCATGGCAAACTGGAACAGCAGGGGTTCCTCATCGGCGATGTGCCCGCCAACTACCTGCTGATGACCTTTTACATGAGGGATGGCAGCTTCAACCTCGACCAGTGCCGCATTGAGCTTCCGGACGGAAGTATCGACTGCGCCGCACAACTCGCAGAGGGTACAGGTAAAGCAGAAATGGAAGTTTCCCTGCCGGATGAAACGCTGCTCGCGCTGGCCCGAGAGTTAAGCGGCAATACCGAACTGGCTTTACCCGAAGGCTTGAGCTTCAGCGGAAATCTCGAGGCTCACCTGAGCTGCGAGATGAGCACAAAGCCCTTTGAAGCAGGAAAAAGCCAGCTTGAAGACCTCATCCCCACACTGCAAAGCTGCCATATCCGGTTCCGCACTCCCTCCATTTCGCTGCAAGGCGCCGAGTTTCATTCCCCCGCCCTGCAGCTGAAGCTGGATGGTATCAACTACAAGGACAACCTGCAAGTCGGTAATGTAAATCTGCAGGTGCAGATGGCTTCCACTAAGGAAACAAGCGCCGCAGCCAGCGACGTAACGCTCAATCTGGACGTCTCTAATCTAGATACTGATTCTGATTTCACAACCCTTCAGCTGGGCCCCAGCGCTTTGAAACTTCATGTTGCCGAAGCAAAGGCCGCGGATGCAGAAATCAAAGCGCTGAACGCCGAAACCTGCGTGGATGGATTACGAGTCCGTTTTGACGATATTTACAACACCTTGGCGTCATCCGCTCTGGTGGCCAACGTGCAGCTTGGCTCATGTGCTTACGCCGATACAAAAGCCCAGGGGCTGAGCCTCAAGCTGAACATTCCGGCTGGCATCAACCGCAGCGAACCCTGGCTCAACATACAGCAGAATGCCCACATTTCTGCCACGCTGCAGCAGATTTCCAGCAACAACAATTTCTCCGCTACCGATACGGAACTGAGCATTCACCACACGGCGACCAATACCGCTCAGCTCCGAATTTCCAGCAATATCGGCGGTGAAACGGCCAGCCTCAGCACCACAGCGTCCCTTACGGATAAAGAGCTGGTAAAGCTCGAGAACCTGAACCTGCACCTGCCGGCAGCCGGGCTTCTTCCGCTACTCGGTAATGAAGAGCCGCTCGCCGAACTCAAATTGCCCCGCATGGTGGATTTGCAGGGCGATGCTCTCATCGACCCGAATGAGGGAAAACTGCTCAACAGCCACTATAACCTGCATCTGCCCGAGCTGGTTCGCGTTTGCAACAACGTGTTCGTGCACAAGGGCATGGAGATTCCCCTGCAGTTGGATGTGAAGGGTAGTTTCTCCACAGCTACGGACGGCAGCATGTTCTACGATGCCGATGTGGACGCTGTGCACGCAGAGGGTAAACTTGATATCCATGTGTCGGGTGACCCGCTCAAGAACTGCCATATCACAGGTTCCAACACCATCCCCGTGAGCATCATCAATGCGCTTATCGACAACGCCGATGCCCACTGGATTATGCGCGACTTCCGCTGCACCCCCGGGCTCACACGCAATGTCATCACCGATATCGACACCATCATCCGCTATGACAATGGCGTCTATGTGAACTCCAGGTGCAAGGCAAACCTTTACAACATGGACTTCCTGCTGGGAGCCATCCGCGATAAGGAGGATGCCCAAGGCAACCCGACCGGAGAGGAATACCTGCGCACCGACCTGGGCAAGGATCCCTACAGCCGCGTAAAGGAAGGCCATTGCGATGTGGAAGTCGTGGTGCAGCTGGACTGCAAGGATGCAGACGGCAAGCCCCTGAAGGATGAGATTCTCATCAACCTGCTCAATCCGGACCTGCTCTACGACAATCGCCCTTGGCTCAAGCGCATGAAAATCAAGGATGGCGTGGCCACCAGCAGGATTGTTGGCGAAGCAGTCCGCTTCGACATCGAGGCCTGCACCATCAGCCTGCACAAGCTGAAGGGCTCCTGCTACCCTGCCTATTCCATCGGCATGTACTACGCACCGCTCCAGCATTTCCTGGAGGACGTTGTGCTTGAATTACCGGCTGAAATTGAAACCGAGTATTGTCTCTTCCCCATTTCCAGCAGCTGCGAGGTTCCCATGAAAGGGCTTATCCGCGCAGAAGCTGCCACCCGCGCCGGGTTCCGCTTCCTCGGCACCACCATTCCCTTCAAGAACTTCAGCGGCTTCATCAATATCAGCGATACAGATGTTTACCTCGACAGAATGAACGCCCAGAGCTGGGGCGGCGTGGTCAACGGTGCGCTGCGCATCGACTTCTCCGGCGAGCATACCACGCTTGATGGGTATTTCTCCGCCCATAACCTCAACCTGAAGGATATTGTCGCCTCCTACGGCACAGAGTTCACCTCTGCCACCTGCAACGGCTTCATCCGCTTCCAGGCTCCCAGCCCGGATCTGGAAGCCGTGCGCGCCTATGGCCAGGTACACCTGCAGGATGGTGACCTTATGGAGATTGGTCTGTTCCGACCCATCGGAGCCCTTATCTCCGACATGCCCAACCAACTCAAAAAGCTCCAGAACAGTGTGCCCGGAGTCAATAAGATATCCACACCCGAGTGGTCAGGCAAGTTTGTCGACTTTGTGTGGGACACCAGCGGCGAGGCCATTGACTCTGTCGGACGCTCTGCGCTCAAACTCCCCTTTGCCAACCATTTCCTGCGCTATGGCATCGACGAGGCTTCCGCTAAGTTCGATATCACCCAGGGGCATCTCATCACCCGCGACATGAAGGCCCGCGGTTATAATCTGGATGTGGACGTGAAGCTCGACCTGAATCTCAATGACCTCACCTTCAAGGGCGAGCTCTGGCCGCGCATCTCCAGTGTGCCCACGGTGCTCATTTCCCCTGTCACCATCCTCTCCAAGTTCCTTATTGATATCAATCTCTACGGCGACATCCTCAACCCTCAGTGGAAGTTCGGCCTCAGCAAGAAGCTGCAGAAGGATGAACCCAGCCTGAGCTCCGAGCCGCAGAAGGAGCAGCCTGCTACCCAAAATTGACAAACGCAAGAGGTGGATTTTTGGTCGGAGCAGCGGAGACGGAAGTCACGTAAACATTACTAAGCAGTGACCACAAACCCAAGTTTGGCGAGCAACAGATTTTATTCGGAGCGGGGGACTTTCCTGTCACGGCGTAGGCGAAGCCGAAGACGGAAGTCCCCCAAATGCTTATATTTTCGGGACTAAAGTCCCGTGCTCCGACAGATATGCTCCTCGCCAATGGCCGATTTAGCGAGCAGAATAACACTTTTTCTAATGATGACAAGGCATCATTTATTGCGTTATTATGCAGAATCGGCCAACAAATCTGAAACACGCACAAAAAATCACCGGCTGAATGCAACCAGTGATTGAGTAAAAGTGCTGAAGCGCTATCAGCTTAACCGCGACGACGGCGGGCGGCGCTGCGGCTGCGTGCCACGGTCTTCTTCTTCGTGGCTGTCTTCTTCTTGGTCACGGCACGCCTGTTGGTGGTGGCTTTTCTCGTGTTGCGGGCCACGGCGCGGCGGCTGGTGGCCTTCTTGCCGCGGGCCACAGCCGTGCGGCGGGAGCTTGCCTTACCACGGCTGCGGGCATTGGTCTTGCTGCTGGCCATGGCAGAACGCGGCACATAGGCGGGAACCGGTGTGCGCGATGTACGAATAGCGGCGGCCAGTGCTTTGCGCTGGTCATCGGCGCTGTAGTTGCGACCCTGCTGGTCGGCAAAATACTTCCGGTAGGCGGGGTCAACCTGGTTGATGCTGGTGACCGCGTCCGGGAAGTTGTAATACTTCATGTCCTTTCCACCCTGACAGGCTGTCAGCAGACAGGCAGTCAGAGCAAACAGACAAAGCATAAGCTGACGTGTGCTGGACATAACTGAATAAAATGAAAGATTTAACCAGAGAAAAACTGCGCATCGGCGATAAGCAAAAGTTCCAGCCTTTCGCAGCTGTTTCCTCTACCCCGCCACACGTATACTACCACATTTCCTATCCCCTTGCCAATACTAAACTTTTCTTTACAATATTTTTTCTCTGCGATGACTTGATTTTTGTTCAAAACGGGTTAAAATAACCGCGTTATGAGCGTTCAGGAAGCAGATTTTCGCGCACCGCTGTGCAAAGCATTGCAAAAATATGCAGAAAGCCACCCGGAACAGAAAATAACAGCCGACAGAATGCTCGATTTCGTGCGCAGCACCCCGCACTGCTTTGAGCGCAGCCATGCGGCTGGTCACATGACGGGTTCGGCCTGGCTGCTCAACCCGGCCGGAGACAAAGCACTGCTCACGCTGCACCATAACCTGCAACGCTGGATGCAGACCGGCGGCCATGCCGATGGCGACCCGGACACCCTGCGCGTGGCGCTCAAGGAAGCAGAGGAAGAGAGTGGCATCACAGGCATAGTCCCCATCAGCGAGGAGATATTCGACATCGACATCCACCTCATCCCTGCCCGCCAGGCAAAAGGCGAACCCGCGCACTACCACTACGATGTGCGCTACCTGCTGCGCGCTCCGCACGAGCAGTATGCCATCTCCCATGAATCCGACGATCTCGCCTGGTGGAACGCCGAAGATTTTGCCACCCGCGCCGCAGAGCTGGATGCCTCCGTGCTCCGCATGGCTGAGCTGTGGATGCAGCAGAAAGCGCCCACAGCGCACTAAAACTACCCAAAATTAGCGCCAGCGCAGGATTTTAGGCTGGAAAAAGCCTCAGGAAGCAGCTATACTAGCCAGCGTTATGGCAACACCTCCTTTTGTCTATCAGGAAATGTTCCCCATGGGGGAAGACACGACGAAGTATCGTCTGCTCACCAAGGATTACGTGAGCGTGAGTGAGTTTGAAGGCAAGCCCATCCTCAAGGTCGAGGCCGAGGGTCTGCGTCTGCTGGCCGAAACCGCCTGGCACGATGTGGCTTTCTATCTGCGCCCCGAGCACCTCAAGATGGTGCAGGACATCCTCCTCGACCCCACTTCTTCTGAAAATGACAAGAGCGTGGCTCTGACCATGCTGCGCAATGCCGAGGTGGCCGCCCAGGGCGTGCTGCCCCTCTGCCAGGACACCGGCACCGCCATCTGCCTCGGCAAGAAGGGCCAGCAGGTGTGGACCGGCTACAACGATGCCGAATACATTTCCCGCGGCGCTTACGATTGCTACACCAAGAACAACCTGCGCTACTCCCAGAACGTGGCGCTGGACATGTACAAGGAAATCAACACCCGCACCAACCTGCCCGCCCAGATTGACCTCTTTGCCACCGACCACGGCATGGAGTACGATTTCCTCTTCATCGCCAAGGGCGGCGGCTCGGCCAACAAGACCTACCTCTACCAGGAGACCAAGGCCCTGCTCAACCCCACCTCCCTCAAGAAGTTCATGGTGGAAAAGATGAGCACGCTGGGCACGGCTGCCTGCCCGCCCTACCACGTGGCCTTTGTGGTGGGTGGCACCAGCGCTGAAACCTGCCTCAAGACGGTGAAGCTCGCCTCCACCAAGTACTACGATTCCCTGCCCACCAGCGGCAACGAGCACGGCCGCGCCTTCCGCGACGTGGAGCTCGAGAACGAGCTCAAGCTCGAGGCTGAGAAGCTGGGCCTCGGCGCCCAGTTCGGCGGCAAGGCCTTTGCCCTGGACGTGCGCGTGGTGCGTCTGCCCCGCCATGGCGCTTCCTGCCCCGTGGCTCTGGGTGTATCCTGCTCTGCCGACCGCAATGCCAAGGCCAAGATTACTCCCGAGGGTATCTTCATCGAAGAGCTCGAGTACGACCCGGGCAAGTACATCCCCGCCGAGTACCGCGAGACCAAGAGCGAAGGCGTGCCGATTGACCTCGACCGCCCCATGAAGGAAGTGCTCGCCGAGCTCTCCAAGTACCCCGTCAAGACCCGTCTTTCCCTCACCGGCACCATCATCGTGGGTCGCGATATCGCCCACGCCAAGCTCAAGGAGCTCCTCGATGCCGGCAAGGACCTGCCCCAGTACATCAAGGATCACCCCATCTACTACGCCGGCCCCGCCAAGACCCCCGAGGGCTATCCCTCCGGTTCTTTCGGCCCCACTACCGCCGGCCGCATGGACTCCTACGTGGAGCTCTTCCAGAGCCACGGCGGCAGCATGATTATGATTGCCAAGGGCAACCGCGCCCAGTGCGTCACCGATTCCTGCAAGCAGTTCGGCGGTTTCTACCTGGGCTCCATCGGTGGCGTGGCTGCCGACCTGGCCAAGAACTGCATCACCTCCATCGAGTGCATCGAATACCCCGAGCTGGGTATGGAAGCCATCTGGAAGATTACGGTGAAGGACTTCCCCGCCTACATCCTGGTGGATGACAAGGGCAATGACTTCTTTGCCGATATCCGCGCCAACTGGGCCTGCCCCGCCTGCGCCCACTAAAGAGCAGTAACGATTTATCCTCAACACCCCGTTGCCCATGCAGCGGGGTGTTTTGCATTCGCTTGACAAGCCGCGCATTATCCATACAATAGAGCCGGACATGGCACAGACACACAAACAGGAAATCATCACCCAGCTGAGCTGCTCAGCTGCTGTCTTTGCGCTGGCCTATCCCGGCCCGGCCTTGCCCATCACCGCCATCATTGTCTTCATTCTCGGCACAGTCATCATCCTGCACCGCCACCGCTGCATGCAGGGGCAGCCGTGGAGCCTGTGGTTCACGGGCGTCTGCCTGCTCTGGCTGTGGGTGAATACCGCCATCAACCTAAGCCCGCTTTTCACCTTTGCGCCGCTAAGTCTGGCGCTGCTGGCAGCAACTTGCATCCTCTGCCTCTGCGGGGGCGGACTGAGCTTCGCCCAGCGTATGCAGCGGGTCGGCGCCTTCTTCATGCCCGTGGGCTTCCTGGCGCTTATTCCGTACGCCCTGCGAGCCTCTGCCACAGGCACCATCCTCACCTGGATGGCGCTGGCGCTTCTGGTGGCCAACTTCATTTTCAGCATGGCTGGCGTTATCTGGCCCGCCACGCGAAAACTCCCTCTCTGGGCCAACCTTCTTCTCCTCACTGCCATTGCCGCGTCGCTCGGCATCTCCTTCCTGGTGGGCGATGCCTTTTACGGCATTTTCCTTATCTTTACCGCCTATCTGCCCACCGCCATAGCCTGTCTGGCCTGGGGGCGCCGCTGGTCAGACCACATCCAGCGCAGCTGCGGCATCACCAGCGGTGCATGGCTCTGCCTCCTCAGCACCCTGAGCACCCTTGCGCCACTCGGCATCCTGTGCTACACTTACAATCTGCTGTGCTATTTCGACTGATTTCAGCCCTCTGCATGGCTCGCAAAGCACTATTTCATTGACATTTGAGGCATCTGCGCCTAAAATACCCGCGTAGAGTGTACTATAGGCACCTGCTTCATCTCTCCACTTATTACCCCCTCATCTCAGCATATGTCTCCCAAGCTCAAAACATTTCTGGAACGCGGCTTCAGCACCATCGTCCTGCTCGGTCTCCTCGGCGGCACCGTGGCATGGAACGAGCCCATCGGCTACGCCGTTCTCATCAGCGTGCTCTGCAACCTGACCAGCTGGGAGTGGTTCAACATGCTCAAGGGCACCAATGCCAACCGCTGGCTCTCCCTGGTGTGCGGTCTTATCTACCCTTGGTTCCTCTCCTGGGTCTGCATCGGCAGCTACCTTCCCGGCCCCTCCATCCTGGGCATTGCCGTTGCCGTTCTGGTGCTGTTCACCATCATGGCCTTCTGCGGCCAGCTCTTCCGCATGGACTACCGTGGCAAGACCGGTGCAGAAATGCTCGACGGCATGGGGCTTACCCTGCTCTCCTTCGTGTACCCCGTGTGGATGTTCTGCTTTGCCCTCACCTGCGTGCATACCGAGGAAAACATCATGGCCATGCTCTGGCTCGTACTTTTCACCAAGATGAGCGACATCTGGGCCTATGTGAGCGGCGTGCTGCTGGGCGGCAAGTTCATCACCCGCAAGTTCAGCCCAAGCGTATCGCCCAAGAAGACCTGGGAAGGCATCATCGGCTCCATCATCATCACCCTCACTGTGGGTGCACTTCTCCTGCCGATTCTCGTACCCAGCGCGAAGGGAGTGCTCTCCGAGCCCGGTTTTTATGCCGTATACATCCCTGCTGGTCTTCTACTGTTCTTCCTTTCCGTGTGGGGTGATCTGGCAGGCTCCCTCATCAAGCGCGGTATCGCCGTGAAGGACAGCGGATCCCTGCTGCCCGGCATCGGCGGCATCTTCGACCTCATCGACTCCCCCGCCTTCACTGTTTCCTTCGCCATCTGCGGCGGTTCGCTCATCGGCTACCTCTTCTGCTGCATCTGATTTACCCCATTATGCCCCAACCGATTCCGCTTCTCATCAACCCCAAGGCCGGCAGCCTCTTCCGTTCCGGCCTGAAGGCTTGGCTCGATGACCACCGCGATGCCTTCCGCGCCGTTCCGACCAGGAGCGCAGAAGACCTCATCAACAAGGCACGCGAGCTGGCAGAAAGCGGAGAACCCGTGGTAGCTGCCGCCGGCGGCGATGGCACCCTCATGGGCGCAGCCCAGGGACTCATCGGCACCGGAGCGGCCCTCGGCATCCTCCCCTGCGGCACCATGAACGTGCTCGCCCGAGAGCTGGGCATCGGCTCCCGCAAGTTCGATATCGCGCTCGAAGCCATTCAGGGTACCAAACGCCAGGAAATCGATATCTTCACCGTCAACGGCAAGCCCTTCCTGCAGGTCGCAGGCTTCGGCCCCGATGCCCGTGCCATCGAGCTCATCACCCCCAAGCTCAAGAAGCACATGGGCGCCGCAGCCCATGTAGTCACGGGGCTCAAGGTAGCCATGGAGCGTCTGCCGCTCATCACCATGACCATGCCCGATGGCGAGATTCTCAAAGGTACACAGATTATCATGGGCAACGGCAAGCGCTACGGCGGCGAGGCGCATCTCTTTGCCGATGCCACCATTGACGATGGCCGCCTCGATGCCGCCGTCATCGACCAGGAAAGCCTCGGCATCCTGTTTGAAGTGATGGGACTCATCGTATCCAAGGGCGCCACCAGGCACAATGTTTCCGACTTCACCAAACTCTGCCGCATCAAGAGCTGCACCATCACCGCAGACGGCAAACTGCCCTATCATCTGGATGGCGACTACGCCGGCACCCTCGAACCCGGTGATGAACTGCGCATCGAGCGCCTGCCCGAGCGCCTGAAGGTCTGCGTGCCCGGCATAGCTGCCCCCATGACCCCCATCGACAAGATGATGGCCCACCCCCTGATTACCGCCCTGCGCGATAAGCTCCAGTCCATCAGCGAGCTGTAAAGGATTAAGAGCAAATTATTACAAGTCGCAGTTGCAACTCCGTCGAAGCACGGGACTTTAGTCCCGAAACCATAAACGGTAAGGGGCATCCCAGGAGGACGCAGCAAAAAATCATCGACCCGCTTTCAACCGGCCGCGCATAGCATCCCAATCGGTCGTACGCAGGAGCTCCAGCAGGTTGGCATACCAGAACTCGTGGTAGCCGAAGCGTTCGTCGCGGAACTCTTTCTCCGCTTCCTCCACACTCCATTTCTGGAACACAATGCGGTACGCCGCCACCACGATACCCGTGCGATCGGAGCCGTGCCAGCAATGCACCAATACAGGTTTCGGCGCACCCTTTATCAGCGCCAGGCAATTCTCCACATCGGCCGCCGTCACCTCACCCGCAGCCACAGGATACGCCATGAGATGCAGCTGCGTGTGGCGGGCCTTGCGGGTGTCCTTGTGGTATTCGCGAAGATTCAGTACCGAGCGCACCCCGAGCTTCTGCAGAGCCGTGAAACCCTCGCGCTCGGGCTGGGCAGAGCGATACAGCTCCTCGCAGATGCGGTAGCTGTTCTCCACGCCCTCAATCACCACAGGCTCTGCCGCATACAGTACAGCAGAAAGAAAGACACACAGCGTTAAAAAGAAGCGCTTCATTCCTGATATTCGGTAGTTTGGGCTTTCTGCTGCTGCTCGGCCTCATCCTTGGCGCGCTGCTCGGCCTCGTACTTAGCCTGCAGCTCGGCCAGCTGAGCCTGCACCTCGCTGAGCAGCTTCTGCATGTGCTCAGAATCCGGCTTGGGTCCCTCCTCTGCAGGAGCCGGCTCGCTCTGGGCAGCAGTTTCCTCCTGCACCGGTTCAGCGGTCGTCTCAGGCTGGGGCTGCTCCGCAGACTGTTCGGCCACGGGTTCAGTGGTCACGGCCGGAGTCTCCTGCTTCACCGGCTCCACCGTCTGCTCGGGAGCTTCAGGCTGAGGTTGTTCGACAGCGGGCTCGGGGGTAACAGCAACCACTTGCTCAGGCTGAACCGCGGGCTCAGCTACCTGTTCGGGCGTCTGCTCGGGAGCAGGCTGGGGTTCGGCAGCGGGTGTCTCTGCCACCACCGGCTCGGCAGGTGCCACCGCAACCGGCTCCACCACCACGGGCTGAGCAACCGTCCCTGCAGGAGCCACAGCGACAGGAGTCTCAACCACGGGCTGGGCACCGGGCTCTGCGGGTGTAGTCTCCACCTGAGCCACAGGTGCAGGCTCGGAAACAGTCTCCTGCACCGGCGCGGGCGTATCCTCGCCGGCCAGCCTGCGGCGGCGAGCCTCCACGCGGGCCAGGCGGGCCTGCTCCTCAGCAGCCACCTCTTCCTTCTTCATGGGCGAATCCGGATGAATCAGCGACCCGCGCTCCTTCAGATACGCACAAAGCGCCTTGGAAGCCTTGGAATAATAACGGTCATAGTGAATACGCAGCGAGCAGCCGCGGCGATTCAGCGCATTGATATCCGAGCCGGCTTCTATCAGCATGCGGGCAATCTCCACCGCAGCCTCGGGGTCATCCTTCTTGCGCACTGGGATATTGAAAAGCGGCTCCTGGCCATAGCGGCGGGCACGGGGAGACACCTCGATGCTCGCGCCGGCATCCAGCGCCACGCGCACGCCTTCCACATCGCCCTTGCGAATGAGGTCGAGCAGCGGAATCTTGCCAATCTGCGCCTTCCTGGCAGCATCCACCTGGGGCTGCATGGCGTTGCGGGCCACGCCGCGCTGCTTCATGTGCTGCACCAGGTCATCGCGGTACCACTCCCAGTTGAGCTGCCAACCGGCAGTGCGGGCAGCAAGGTCCTGCTTACCGGCCTGCAGCAGCAACAGACGCATATCGTGGTTGTATTCCTGCTTTCCCAGCTCACAGAAAGGCACCGTGGTCACCACGCGGTTGCCCTTCCATGTGGTCATGGGGGCATCGGGATTCGCGCCACGTTCAATCAGAGCCTTCGCCATGCGCACGCGGGCGGCCGCCGTGCGGGGATTCATGAAACGCACCAGCAGCCCCAGCGGTGTATCACCCACATAGCCCAGCTGCTGCCAGTCGCCCGGGCGGCAATCCACAGGAATCCCGGCCTCCAGCAGCGTGTAGAAAAGGTTCTCATCCGCATACACACAGGCAGCATGCAGCGCGGTGAATCCACTCGGCGATGCCTTCGTCGCCTCGCCCGAGTGCATGATATCGTACAGCAGCTCGGGCATCTCGCTCTGCCAGCTCCACTGGCCGCGGTAAATGCCGGAGTTCTGCTCCATCATCTCAGAAGCATTATGGTGAGGGTCATTCGAAGGGCGCACGTCCGCAATACCCGTTCGCCCTGCCAGCAGGTCAAGCGCCGAGCACTGCTCAATACTCCACTCCACCGCATGCAGAAGCGGGGTCATCATCAACGCTGCTATGGCCGGAAATATCCTCATCAGAACGCGCCCATTCTCCCACAGAATCGCCTGCCCCGTCAAGCTCATTCTCTGACTTCACGCCTTTGCTCCACATGTATCCCAAAGATTATGGAAAATAGCCTTAAACGACATAAAGGCATAGTGTTCTGCGTGAAAAATCGCGTTGGAGTATCACCTACCCAACCATCGGCAGTTAGCATTCGTTTACGAGCATATCGACGTAAGCCGCTAACTTTCTAATCGTAAATTGTAAATCAAAAATCGTAAATCTACGCATCCCAAGTCTTTGGGATGCGTGTGCCTTTGCTCTTGACTCCCCCTGCTCAAGGGGAGTAAGATACCCACCAGCATGACCGATGCACCACAGAGCACTGATAACAACACATTGAGAGACACATGGCTCCGCAGGCTGGACTGGATCTGCCCACTGCTGCTCGTCACCGTGCCGATGGTGGCAGGCCTCATCTACATACTCCTGCAGTCCAGCAGCCACGCTTTCTTTTCAGCGTTTAAGCCCGAAGGCGTCGGCCGCCCCCTGCTCAACAGCCTGTACTACTACATCGGCGCAGCGGGCATGTTCTACATGGTGCATCCCAAAAGAAGCGAACACGGGATTCGCGTTCTCATCTGGGGAGTCATCCAGCTGGGCAGCGCCTGGTTCGTTTCCGTTCCGGCAGCTTCGTTCTGTCGCTCTCTCGGTGTTGATGGCTGGGGTATGGCAATAGCCTGGTTCGGCCCGCTGTTCACCATCCCTTCCTTCCTCCTTGCGGTATTATTCTCCTTTATCATCAGCTGGAAATCCAATCTGAACCGGGTCCTCGACTGCCGCATCATCTCGGCTCTCATCCTCACCGGCATCATTGCCACTGTCCTCTGCCGCTGCACGAGTGCCACAATCGAGGCATGTCAATTCATGAATGACACCGCATACCGCACCGCCCTCCCCGAAAGGCATTAACTCACCAGCGAATTGATGTCTCTGCTCGGTAAATCGGGATTTGAGAAGAGCTGGCAAGCGGAATTTGAGCCCACGGAGTGGGTGAAAGATGAAAGGCAGGGGTAAGCCCGCGACAGCGGGCGCAGCCCCTGCAATAACAAAAAGTTGAACGGAGCCCGTGGAACGGGTGACAGAACAAAGACAATGCGTTAGGCCACCGCTCTGTCACCCACTCCGTGGGCTCTGATTATTTTTTTTGTGCCAGCCGGGGCTGCGAGCGCTGACGCGCTCTTACCCCGGCCTACTATCTTTCGCCCACTATGTGGGCTAAAAATTCCGCTCGCCTTTGGCTCGACAAACTCGGATTTACCAAATAGCTCCCATATTTCCCCCATGCGGGCTTAATCATCTTTCGTCTCGCAACGAAAGAGTTAATTTCCCGCCTTATGGTGGGAGATAATTTCTCAACTACCGTTGAGAGATAATTTCCGCTTTTGCGGAGTTAATTTCGCCATACGGCGAGATGGTAAACACGCCACGCGCGTGTTTTTTCTCGACACCTCGCGGATTAACGGGTATAATCCCCGCAGTATGAATCCTCCTGCCATCGCTATCGACGGTCCTGCAGCTTCCGGTAAATCCACCGTGGCCAAACTCATTGCAAAAGAGCTTGGTTACACATTCATCAACACAGGTGCCATGTACCGCGCCGTGACCTGGTACACCCTGCAGCAGGGTGTGAACCCGGCTGACACCGCCGCTGTAGAGGCCCTGCTGCCCGGCATACCCCTCAGCTTCGGCAAGGATGGCTCCAACTCCACCGTGGTATACGAAGGCAAGGTGCTCACCACCGAGCTCACCGAAAAGAGTACGAATGACAACGTCTCCGCCATCGCCTCCATTCCTGCTGTGCGCGCTCTGCTCGTGGAAAAGCAGCGCGAATACAACACCCGCGAGGCCGTGGTCATGGAAGGCCGCGATATCGGCACCGTTGTCTTCCCCGACACCAAGTACAAGTACTTCGTGACCGCCTCTGAGGAAGTGCGCGCCGCCCGCCGCGCTGCCGAAGGCATCACCGATTCCATCGCCGAGCGCGACCGCAAGGACTCCCAGCGCGCCTGCGCCCCCCTCAAGAAGGCCGATGACGCCCTGCTTGTCGACACCTCCGACATGAGCATCGACCAGGTGGTCGCCTTCATCGCCGCCGATATCCGCGCCAAGCTCGCCTGATTTCCGAACCTTTCTTTTTCCTCATCATGAACCGCACCCTGCTTTATCTGCTCGTCCGTGGCTCAGCCAGCTGCTTCTTCCGCTCCCTGTTCAACTACAAGGTTCTCGGCCGCGAGAAACTCATCGAGGACGGCCCCGCCATCATCGTGGCCAACCACCAGAGCTTCCTCGACCCGCCCCTGGTAGGCTCCCTGTACCGCAACGAAGTCTTCTTCCTGGCCCGCAAGACCCTGTTCGATGCCCCCGTGCTCAAGCAGGTGCTGCCGCACTGCAACGTCATCCCCATCGACCAGACCCGCCCGGATCCCGCCAGCATCATTCAGGTGCTCCGCACCGTGAAGAACGGCGGCCGCATCATCATCTTCCCCGAAGGCTCCCGCTGCGAGGACGGCCAGATTCACGACGCCATGCCCGGCATCGGCCTCATCCTCAGCAAGCTCGCCCATGTGCCCGTGCAGCCCATCCGCATCGAAGGCGCCTACGACTGCCTGCCCATCCACAGCAGCAAGCTCAAGTTCAAACCCATCACCCTCTCCGTGGGCGATCCCATCCAGTTCACCCCCGAGGAACTCCGCGCCAAGGGCCGCGATGCCCAGCGCGCCATCGGCAAGAAGATTATGGACGCCATCCGCGCCCTGCCCACCGAGGTCTGATTCTTCCCTCACCCCAGGCGATGCTCACCACCCTGCGTCTGAGCAACTTCCGCTGTTACAGCACCCTCCGCTGGTCCATACCGGCAGAGGGTGTCGTGCTGCTGGGGGCCAACGCGCAGGGCAAGACCAGCCTCATGGAGGCGCTCTGCTTCGCCCTCACCCTTCACAGTCCCCGCGCCACCAGGCTCGACAAACTCGTGCGACAGGGCCAGCCCACCTTCGGCATCTCCCTCGAGACCGAGGATGGCACACGCCGCCTCACCTGGGCAGCCCGCAAGCTCAACCTGCAGGTGAACGGCGCCGAACGCCGCGATTTCAATGACTACCTGGCCGATACCTACCCCGTCACCTGGCTGGCCAACAGCGACATGGTGCTCGTGAACGGCCCCGCCGAAGAACGCCGCCGCTACCTCGACTTCCTCGGCTGCCAGTGGCACCCCGTCTACCGCCAGGCCCTGCAGGCCTACCGCAAGGCGCTCAAGAGCCGCAACGCCCTGCTCCGCCACCCGCGCCGCAGCCACGCCACCCTGCGCAGCTATGCCAATCTCCTCGCACAGCACGGCGAAATCATCATGCAGCTCCGCAGCCAGCTCCTCAGCCGTCTGCAGCCCCACGTCTCCCACCACCACCGCGGCATCTCCGCCGGTGCCGAGCAGGTGCAGCTCCTCTACCACCCCTCCGCCACCCGTTCCCTGGCCGATGAACTCGAGCAAAGCCTCGAGGCCGACGAACGCGCCGGCTTCACCACCATCGGCCCGCATCGCGATGACTTCCAGCTCCTCGTCTCCGGTATGGACGCCGCCGAATTCGCCTCCGAAGGCCAGCAGCGCACCCTCGCCATCGCCCTCCAGATGGCACAAGGCGCCCTCCTCCAGGAAGAAACCGGCAAATCCCCCATCCTCCTCATCGACGACATCTTCGGCGAGCTCGACACCGCCCGCCGCCGCGCCCTGCTGGCCATGCTCCCCGCCGAATCCCAGGTCTTCATCACCACCACCACCCTCGACTGGCTAGGCGACATGCCCCTCTCCCTCCCCGTTGTCAACGTCCAATCCGCCCAGGTCCGAACGCAGTGAGGATATCGTCGCGGCACCAGCCGCGATATCGTCCACGCGCAGCGTGGATATCGTCCTTGCCGTATAGGCAAGGATATCGTTCCCGATTCGCTCAATCGTTGATATATTCCCTATCATTGGGAAACATCCCACCGTCAGCCGACAAACGAAGCGGATATCGCCTGCCACGGCGTAGGTTTACCGAAGACGGGGTTGTAATCAAAATTTCTTCTGGCATAAAATGACGGATTACTTTTCCTGCCCACAAATCAGGAAATTTAACACTTTCGTCGCAAAGTAAAATCCGAAACACACCGTCAATCACTTTGCTATTAGCAGATTCTGATTTATTCAACAAATAATGATTGACAACCCATTACGAGTTGCTAAAATAGAGCCGCGCCTGGGAAGGGATGCTCTAGCACCCCGCCGCTTATTAGAAGCCACCCTGGGCGCTCGTTTTTTTTACTACCTCTCCATATGAAGCTCTTTTACCTTGATGAATCAGGTAACCCTGAGTTGACAGGCTCCTCAGACAGCTATGTCTTGGTAGCTGTCGGGATACCTATTGAAAAGTGGACAGCTTGTGACAAGGCAATCAACCAGCTGAAATCTTCATACAATCTTCTTCATGCCGAAATTCATACGGCATGGATGCTGCGTTCATATAGAGAGCAGCAAGAAATAGCTGGTTTTGAGTCGATGAATCATGACGAACGACGTCAGGCCGTCATTCGATTGCGCGAACAGAAGATTCAAAACTGCAAGGCCAACAAAACGCCGCAAGCCTTAAAAAGCCTCAAAAAAATATACAAAAATACCGAATCCTACATTCACCTGACCTACGCCGAACGAGAACGATTCATATTTGATTTGGTAGCTAAGGTAAAAAGCTGGTCATTTGCCCGAATATTTGCCGAGGTAATTGACAAAAGGAATTACCACCCACCGAAACCGGATTTGACACCCGAATCGCAGGCATTTGAACGAATTGTCACGCGTATAGAAAAATATCTCTCCCATATTTCAAACGAGGAGAAAGAGTATGGCTTATTGATTCATGATGAATGCGAATCCGTAACAGCCTCTCATGTGTGCAATATGAAGAGATATCACCGACGCGGCACGTTCAAGGCAGAAATCAAGCACATTATCGAAACACCCCTCTTTGTCAGCAGCGACCATACCAACATGGTACAGATTGCGGATTGCTGCGCATACGCGCTGCGTCGTTACTTTGACTCATCAGACAACGCCCTGTACTTACCCATAAAAGCTCGAGCAGATAAAATAGGCTCTGATATCGTAGGATTCAACCACTACACAGCTGATACCGCTTGCGAATGCGACATGTGCAAAGCTAAGCGTAAAAGGAAAGGAAATTAACCCTTCTTTTTAATGGTGCCGGGGGCTTGGGGACACACCCATCCTACTGCCTACGCGCACACATCTGAATCCTCCCCCTTGTCTCCCCAAATCCCAAAAGGAGAAGTCGGACGCGTCCCCCAATTCAGTATTGCTATAGAAATGCCCTGTTGAGCAGAGCATATTTTTAGTTTAGGCGTTTCAAGTAGTTTGGCGGAAGATTTAAGGCGGGTAGATTCCCTGTTTACAGCCCCACGTCAGCGTTCGAACACTACCATTGCCTGCACACTTTGCCCCCACGCATTCCTTGTGGTTTTCTGTTTCATGGCAAAATTGCACGGAAATTCAAGCAAGAACACCCCAAAAGCGTGCAAATTTGCAATCCGATTGCAAATTTGCACGCTTTTTTCTTTTTATTCTGTTATATCACTATAAGGCCGATATAGGAAACGCATAATTACCCTTGCCCAAGGGGAACATATCCATAGCGGTGCAAAGCACCACACCGGGCTTCAGTTCTGCCTTACCGGGGGGGATTGTGGCAGCAGCTTTCAAATCCGCAGCGGTCGGGCTGCTGCTGCGCTTGACCTCAAGCGGAAAGATGCAGCCGTCCTTCTCAATGAGGAAATCGACCTCAGCCCCGCGACCATCACGATAATAACACATGCGAGGCATTATCCCCCTATTCGTAAAACTGCGGCACAACTGACCATACACCCAGGTTTCCAGCATAGCGCCAGCCATGGCCCCATTCTTCAGCACTTCCGGTGAGGTCCAGCCCCCCAGCCAGGCGCACAACCCCGTATCCATGAAGTATAGTTTCGGGCTTTTTGCCAGACGTTTGGTGGTATTCACATAATACGGAGGCAGCAGATTGATAATCCCGGAGGCCTCCAGTATGGAAATCCACTGCTTTGCCGTGTTCACAGAAACATCCGCGTCTTTGGCAATATCACTATACACCAGCTGTTGACCAGTCCGCGCCGCGGCAGATTTCATGAGTGCCACAAACGCGCCGCGGTCACCCACCTGCTTCAAGGCCTGCACATCGCGCTCGATATAAGTCTGCAGATACGCGCTGAAAAACTGCTCCGCCCGGGTAGTCTCATCACACACCATAGCGGGATATCCGCCGCGCCAGATACGCTCGTAAAGCTCATTGATATTGCAGATGCATCCCTTGCGCGCCCTCTCCTTCATCGCCTCTGGTTCCGTGCTGAACGGTTGGGTCTGACCATGCCGCCCCACAATCTCATCCTGCGAGAACGTGTACAAATCCAGAATCCCGATACGCCCAGCCAGAGTCTCACTAATACCCTGCATCAAATGAAAACGCTGCGAACCGGTCAACCAATACATACCTTTGCAACCCGGTGCCGCATCGATTTTCATCTTCATGGCACGCATGAGCCCCGGTGCATATTGAATCTCATCAATGCACAAGGGTCCGTCGTACCCCTCAAGAAAGCCGATGGGATCATCCTGTGCCTCCTTTGCCAGGCGATAGTCATCAAGTGTGATATATTCCATATCGCGAGGCAGCAGACTCTTCAGCAATGTCGACTTCCCCACCTGCCGGGCACCGGTCACAAGAATGCAGGGAAAACTGCGGCTCAGCGCCAGCACCTCATCAGCCATAGTCCGGGAATGTATTCTATACTCACTCATACCATTTTGCACTATTATTGCAAAATTGCACGGAATTTCAAGCAAAAACACCCCAAAAGCGTGCAAATTTTGAATATTTTTTGAACTTTTCA
>JBGVNQ010000005.1:0-10322 GCA_045125705.1 Akkermansia sp.
CGAGAAACGGTAGTCTTGTCTTTGGTGTTTTCCATGGCGAGATTGTGAGTTTGGTTTTGGCGAATTAACTATACCATCTCTTCTTCTGGAGAGCACCTTTTTTATGCTCTCATCGTGTCGCATTTAATTTTGCCATTCTCAAATCATGTGTTCAAACGGCTTTTTCCTTGACAGATTGCGGCAGCGGGAGTAAGAAAGAGGCACACAACATCTGAAAACATTATGGATCGCGACGAAAAAACACTTATTCTTTTCAAGCCGGACTGTGTCCGCAAGAACCTCTCCGGTATCATCCTGCAGCGTCTCCTGGCTGAAGGCTTCCGCCTGCGCGGTATGAAAATGATGCAGCTCGACGACGCCATCCTGCGCGAGCACTACGCCCACATCATCGATCTGGTGATTGATGACAAGCCCCTCTTCCCCACGCTTTCCTACTTCATGCAGACCAGCCCCGTGGTGGCTCTGGTGCTTTCCGGCCCCGGTGTCATCACCCGCGTGCGCAGCATCCTCGGGCCCACCAACTCCATGAAGGCCGACAAGGGCACCATCCGTGGCGACTACGGCACCAACAGCATGCTTAACATCTGCCACGCTTCCGACTCCCCCGAAAGCGCCGAGGTGGAAATCAAGCGCTTCTTCAAGCCGGAGGAAATCTTCGACAACGTGGACTGATTTTCCCATCAATCCGGATACACAGAAAAGGGCAGCTTTAGCTGCCCTTTTCTGTTTTGTAGTGTGATACATTTTGTTGGAACATTTAGGCCCAATAAATTACGATTTATCGAGCCGCAGGCGAGAGGAATTTTGAGCCCGGAGGGCGGTAGATCATAGGCAGGGGTGGAGTCGCGTCAGCGACGGAACCCCTGCTAATTTGATAATATAATCAGAACCCCGGAGCGTAGCGGAGTGGGTGGCAGAGGCGGATGCAACTCATTAAAGCCGAGCCCTCTGCCGTCCCTACGGGACTCCGTTTCGTTTTGTTTGTTAGCAGGGGCTGCACCCGCTACGCGGTCTTGCCCCTGCCTACCCTCTACCGCCCTGACGGGCTCAAAATTCCGCTCGCTTGCGCTCGCAAACAAATCTCAATTTACCAGCAAAGATGTGAATGTTTCACAACAGTCTAATTCAGCGGCGGCGTTTACTACTCCTGCTGCTTTTTTTCGTATTCTTGCGCGCGGGCTGGCGGCGGGTAGCACGCTTACGAGGCTGGGTAGTCTTCTTGGCAGGTTCAGCCTTGCGGGGAGCGGGGTCTACCTTGGCAGGCGGAGCCGGGGGCTCCACCACGGGGGCTTTCTGCACCTGCAGCACGGTGGCCGGATTCATCACACGGGTAAAGGCCTCCACACCACCGGCCAGAGCATTGGCCAGCTTAATCTGGTTTTCTTCCGAGCTGAGGCGAAGCCCCTCCTCCGGGTTAGTGGCATAGCCCAGCTCCACCATGACGGAAGGACAGCGCAGCGAATTAAGCAGGCTGTAGTGAGCGCGGCGGCAACCGCCATCCGTCTGCCCTCCCTTCTCCACCAGGGCGGATTGCAGAGCCATAGCCAGCGCCATGCTGGCCTGGCTGAACTCGTGGCCGGGCAGCTTCTTGTCATCCTGACCAGCGGGGGAAAGCGTATAGACCTGTGCCCCCTGCAAATCACTGCGGCCACTGTTCAGATGCAGGCTCACAAACATAGCCAGAGGCTCAGCATTGACCTTATCCACACGAGCCTGCGGTGAGAGATACTGGTTATCCTCGCGGGTGAAACGCACCTCAAAGCCACGCTTTTTAAGCTCGGCCCCAAGTCGGGTAGCCATGGCCAGCGTCACATCTGCCTCACGGGCATAGGGCGTAACCGTGCCGGTATCGTGCCCGCCGTGTGCGGCGTCGATTACCACCGTGCGCACCGCGCGGCGGTTGGCAATGTAGGTGGGGCGAAGCACTGGTTCGATGACATGCAGCACATCCTGCCGCGAGATAAGCAAATCGCCGGAAGCATCTTCCTGCACAGGGTGAGAAAGGATACAGAGGCGTTCCTGGATACGGAGCTCTCGCGGAGCCGGACCGAAGCGGAGTTCTACCTCACCATTGCCCAGCAGGCGCTGGCCTGCCACCTTGCGGCCCTTGGGCTGCAGCGTCATGAGCTTGTAGAAACTACGAATATCCTCCAGCGGCAGGTATTCCACACCGTCCACCTGTTTCGGATGCCAGGTCCCAACCGCAGGTGCCGACTGAGCGGGAGCTTCAGCAGAAGCTGCCTGCAGCTGTTCCTCTGCAGCCTTCGCGGCGGCATCAGTCGCATTGGCATACGCCTGCGGCACCAGCGCCAGCAGCCCCGGCACCATGAACCAGCCACACATTCCTGCCATACTCCGCATCATCACTTCTTGGCAGGATAATTGCGGATGCTGGCGCCGGACATGCTCGTGCGCACGCGTCCGGAACCGGGGGTGGAGGCTGCCGCTACCTTTCCGGCAGGTCGGCACACAGTGTTATTGTAGGCAACAATACCCTTGCAGATACTATCGGCCAGCAAATCCTGATAGCGCGGCGTTGCCATCTTACGGCACTCGGCAGCATTGGAGACAAAACCGCCTTCGAACAGAATGGCCGGGCGGCGGATGGTGCAGAGCACCGAGAAACGGGCACGCTGGATGCCACGGTCAATGGCGCCGGAACTGCGGATGGCACGGCTGTGCACAGCGGTGGCCAGGGCAATATTCTCACTATCCTGGTTGTTGCCGGCCAGATCCTCAAATCGACGGGAACGGGCAAAGGGAGATGTAGTACCCTGGGGTGCCAGAGTAAAGGTCTCAATACCGCTGGCCGCCGAACGTCCGGAATTGTGGTGAATGCTCACAAAAATGGAATCCGGGATGCGGTTCGCAATATCCACGCGCTGCTGCAGGGTCAGGAAATAATCGCCATCGCGGGTCATCACCACCTTGTACCCCTGCTGCTCCAGGCGGCGGCGTAACTTGCGGGCTACGGCCAGATTCAAATCCTTCTCCTTGGCAATACCACTTACAGCACCTGCATCATGTCCGCCGTGGCCGGGGTCAATCACCACCGTGCGCAAACGTGCCGAAGGCGTATAGCGGGGACGCAACACAGGGTCCACCAGCTTGCGCATATCCACAGAGGAAATCATCAGCTCGCCATCATCCTTGCGAACAGGATGCGAGAGCACATAGCGGAAATTGTTCACATAGAAATCCTGCTTGTTCTCCTGCAGCGAAACCACATACTTGCCGCTGCCATAGGAAACAAAACCGGCGCGTCCCTTGCGCGGAGCATACCTGTAGAATCGCCACACATCGCTAAGTTTTACATACTCAACACCATCGATATCACGCACTTCCCAGGCTCCCTGAGCAGAAACACCCCCTGCCAGGCACATCATCAGCGCCAGCATCATCACCAGAATACGTGTAAACGAGTGTCTCATATACAATCCGCTCCCGCATTTTAACACCTCTACCATACCCCTCTCAAGTACAAAATGCTTCAGTCTCCATTTTATGTCGCACCGCAGTGTCAGCATTTCAGATATTTCTTGACACCCAGCACAAAAACGGGCAAAATGCCTGCGCTTCCGGGCACCGGAAGGAGAGATGGCTGAGTTGGTCTAAGGCACTCGACTCGAAATCGAGCGTGGCAGAGATGTCACCGTGGGTTCGAATCCCACTCTCTCCGTTCAAACAGGCTGCAACTTGCTAAGTTGCAGCCTGCTTTTTTTCAATGCAAAGAATAGAAAACGAGTAATACCGACCCGCTGACACAGGGAAACTTGACATTTGAAACTCAAATCATGTAGGATGGGAGTGCAGTAATCACCAAATCCCCAGAAAACAAACATGAAATCAACCCTGCTCTTCATCTGCTCTCTGCTTTGCCTGGCCTTTTTCTCATGGCAGCTGATGCTCACAGCGGCCCCCATAGAACCCAGCAAAGAGGCTTTCGAGCAGGTTGTTGACCCCCAAGGCGCTGAGCTGCTGCTGAAAAATCAGCAGGGATTCAACTGGGTTATCGGCATGACGAACATGGTACTGGCCTTCATTGGCGTTGCCGCCTCATTCATCTGCCTGTTTCTACTGCGCCGCCCGAACATCCTCCACTGGTTCCGCGTTGGCTTATTCGGACTGAACATCATCATCATGCTGACCTGCGCCACACTCTTCTGCGTAACCATGGTGGAAACCATGCAGGCTACACCCCAATGTCTGAAACTCTGCTGGCCGTGGCAGGATTCCTTCTGGATTCACGCCATCCATCGAGTGCAGCAGGCCGGCATGTTCCTCGGGCTGTGCTGCGGTATGCTCGGCGGCGTGAACTGCGCAGCTTTCTACTACTCACATGCTCGCCGCCGCATGTATTACAGCAATTAACCCAGCGCCGGCAGGCGGAAGAAACGGCAGGCATTGGCCGTGGTGGCAGCAGCCACTTCATCCAGCGAAATACCGCGGAGAGCAGCCAGTTTGTCCGCCACAAACCGGGTGCGCCCGGGAATATTGAGCTTTCCACGGTGCGGCTCGGGCGAGAGATAGGGCGAGTCGGTCTCCAGCATGATGCGCTCCAGCGGCGCCCAGGTAGCTACAGCCTGCACATCTGCCGTCTTCTTGAAGGTAATGATACCAGTGAAGGAAACCATACCATCCAGCTGCTCAAAAACAGCATTCGCCTGTTCCTTGCTGCCGATGAAGCAGTGAAACACAGGTCGCACCTTCGGGAAGTTTCGGGCAATGGCAAAGGCATCGTCAAAGCACGCCGTGCCTTCCTTATCGCGCGTGTGCAGCGAGATATTCAGCCCCAGCTCCTCAGCCAGTGCAAAGTGTTTCTCCAGCAAAACCTTCTGGCGGGCGTGATACACAGTTTCATCCCAGCCATCGGGCGCATCCCAGAAATAATCCAGCCCTGTTTCACCGATGGCGGCCTGAGGATTGCTACGGCACAGGTTCGCCATATACTCAAAATCTTCATCGCTGACATTGGTCACCTCAGAAGGATGAGCAGCCAGACAGGACGTCACAAAATCCGGCATGTGTCGGGCAAGCTCGAGCTGCGGGAGCCAATCCTGCGGGTGCGTTCCCTGTGAAATGCAATGCCCTACCCCCAGCTCAATCGAATCAGCACGGAGCTGTTCCAAATCCTCATACTTATCGTGCACCAGGTGGCAATGCGTGTCTATAATCATGCGCACCGTATACACCACCACCCCGTAATTGTCAAGGAGAATCAAGACAGCACTCCCGTACAGGCCTGCGTCAATTCCGCAGATAGATTCATGCTCCTGAGCCTGATAACGTGATTAAAGCACAAGGATTACGCATTGGCACAATTAAGCGGCAACGACAAATCCGAGTTTGTCGAGCAGGCGGTTTTATTCGGAGCGGGGGACTTTAGTCTCCCCAATGCTTATATTTTCGGGACTAAAGTCCCGTGCTCCGACAGATATGCACCCCGCCAAATCCCGATTTATCCATGACTGTCTCATTATGCCAACGCATAGTTTACTGCGTGGGCGAGCCAATGTGAAACAGCCGACCCCGTGCAACGAAGCACACCCCAAAAAGCAGAACCGGGAGACTCATGCGAGTCTCCCGGTCTGTAAAGCTGGCTTTATGAAGTCAGCCGGCAAGGTTTAGCCCTTGCAGCAGCAGCAGATGCTGTCGCCCAGCTTCTTCATGGCCTCAGCGGCACGGTTGGAGTAACCCCATTCGTTGTCGTACCAGCCGCAAACCTTCACCATGTTGCCGCCCACCACATAGGTGAAGCCGGCGTCGAAGATGCAGGAGTGGGGGTTGGACACGATGTCCTGGAGAACGAGGTCCTCTTCGGAGTACTCGAGGATGCCCTTAAGCGGACCCTCAGCAGCCTCCTTCATGGCGGCGTTCACTTCCTCCACGGTCACGTCGCTCTTCAGCACGGCCACGAAGTCGGTCAGAGAACCGGTGGGGGTGGGTACGCGGAAGGAAGCGCCGTTGAGCAGGCCCTTGAGCTGGGGAATCACCTCACCGATAGCCTTGGCAGCGCCAGTGGTGGTGGGGATGATGTTGATAGCAGCGGCGCGCATACGACGGGGGTCGGAGTGCGGCAGGTCAAGGATGCGCTGGTCGTTGGTGTAGGAGTGGATGGTGCTCATCATGCCCTTCTCAATGCCCCACTTGTCGTTGAGAACCTTCACCATGGGGGAAAGGCAGTTGGTGGTGCAGGAAGCGTTGGACACGATGTTGTGCTTCTCGGCGTCGTACTCGTTGTCGTTGATGCCGATGCAGAAAGTCAGGTCGGGGTTCTTGGCGGGAGCGGAGATAAGAACCTTCTTGGCGCCGGCCTTGATGTGACCCTCAGCCTTCTCACGAGCGGTGAAGAGACCGGTGGACTCAAGAACCACGTCAACACCCAGCTCAGCCCAGGGGAGCTGATCCGGACCCAGCATACCGCCAACAATCTTGATGGGGTGGCCGTTCACAACAAGGTTGTCACCATCAACCTCGATGGTGCCCTTGAACTTGCCCTGCGTGGAGTCGTACTTAAGCAGGTGAGCAGTGGTAGCGATGGGGGTAAGGTCGTGAATAGCAACAACCTTCTCGAGCTCGGCCTGGGACATGGCGCGAAGCACATTGCGACCAATGCGACCGAAACCGTTAATAGCGTATTTAGCCATAGTAGTAGAATATATGGTTTTGATTAAGTTTAGACCCGCCGGCCACCAGGCCTGGCAAGGCAAGAGTAAGTATATAGATTCACCCCCTCAGAGTCAACACAAATTTCCTTTCACTACGCAAAAAACTCCAATATCGGCAGGATTAAAATCATGTCAGACATCACACCTTGACAAGTGGTACGGGGTATGGCAAGATGTGGGGCACCAAGTGGCCCTGTCGTTCAATGGATAGGACGGAGGTTTCCGGTACCTCTGATGTAGGTTCGATTCCTACCGGGGCTGTCACCATAAATTACACAACGTAAATACGTTGTGTGATTTTTCTTTTCATAATTCCCGCGTACACACGCGGATTGGGCTTGATGCGGGGGTAACTGTGTGCTAGAATGCGCGCCGTGAAGGTTATTGTTGTAACAGGAGGCATCGCCTCGGGCAAGTCCACAGTGGTGGAAATGCTGCGTGAGATGGGCGGTGCAGGTGTAGAACTTTTTGATTGTGATGCCGCTGTGGCAGAGTTGCAGCAAACGGGCAAGCTGTCCCGTGACCTGGTGACTGCCTTTGGCGCCGAGGCTCTGTGCGACGACGGCAGCGTGAACAAGGATTTCCTGCGCGGCATAGTGCAGAACGACCCCGAGGGCCGCGACAAGCTCAATAACCTGGTACACCCGAAGCTGGCACAGATGTGCATCGATGCCCAGGCCGAGGCCCGCCGCCGCGGCGACGTGCACACCTTCCTGGTGGATATCCCTCTGTATTTCGAAAGCCCTGTGGAGTTCGGCGCCGATATTGTGTGCGTGGTAGCCGCTACGCCCGAGACGCAGATTGCCCGCATGGCCTCACGCAATGGCTTCGACCGCTCCACGGCAGAAGCCATGATGACCGCACAGATGCCCACGCAGGCCAAGATTGACCGAGCCTCGCTGGTATTCTGGAACGAAGGCACGCCCGAGCTGCTGCGCCGTCAGGTGGAGCTTTTCTACACCACCGAGCTGGCCGCCGAAGCCAAGGCCATGCACGCCCGCTCCGTGGTTATCGACCTCAACGAATTGCGCGCCCTGCCGCTCAATGAGCTGCAGCGCATCGCCTCCACAGTGGCCCGCCGCGGCACCGATACCCTGCCCCGCCCCGAGCTGGTGGCTGAGCTGGCCCGCACCTATCTGGGAGAGGGCAGCCAGGTGGTGGTGAGCGGTGTACTCGAGTTCGGCAAGGACAACATGGTCTTCCTCCGCGACGCCGCCCGCAGTTTCCGCCCCGGCGAGGATGATCCCCGCATCGCTCAGGATATCATCCGCAAGCACGAGCTGCGCCCCGGCAACCAGGTGAAGGTGAAGCTGCGCCCCGCCCAGGGTAAGCAGGAGAAGAATCTCATGATCGGTGAAGTGCTTGAAATCGAAGGCACCCCCGCAGCTGACTATACGCAGCCCAAGTCCTTCGACAAACTCACCCCGCTCATTCCCCGCGAGCGCCTGATTCTGGAAAACCCGGATATCAAGTCGCCCGCCATGCGTGTGCTCGACCTCATCACCCCGCTGGGGCTGGGGCAGCGTGCGCTGGTGGTGGCCCCGCCCCGCGGCGGCAAGACCGTGCTGCTCAAGACCATGGCCAAGAGCCTGCGAGCCAACTATCCGAAGACCGACCTGCTCGTGCTGCTGCTCGATGAGCGCCCCGAGGAAGTGACCGATTTCGAGGATACGGTGGATGTGCCCGTGTATGCCTCCACCTTCGATGAACCCTCCCGCCGCCACGCCCAGCTGAGCGACCTGCTGCTGGAGCGTGCCCGCCGACTGGTGGAACAGGGGCACGATGTCATCATCATGCTCGATTCCCTCACCCGCCTGGCCCGCGGCTACAATGCCAACCAGAGCGGAGGCCGCACCATGTCGGGCGGTCTGGGTTCGAATGCCCTGGAAAAGCCCCGCAAGTTCTTCGGCGCTGCCCGTAAGGTAGAGGAAGGGGGCAGTCTCACCATCATTGCCACCTGCCTCATCGAGACCGAATCCCGCATGGATGAAATCATCTTCGAGGAGTTCAAGGGCACAGGCAACATGGAAATCCGCCTCGACCGCGAGCTTTCCGAGCGCCGCATCTACCCCGCCATCTCCATCCCGCAGAGCGGCACCCGCAACGACGACCGACTCTACCACCCGGATGAAATGGTACGCGTACTGCAGGTGCGCCGCCAGCTGGCCACCCTGCCCGGCTGGGAGGGGCTGCAATGCCTGCTCAAGAATATCGAGCAGACGCAGAATAATCTGGAAATCCTCCTCAAGGGACTGACCGTCTCCACCCGCCGATGAACCTTCTCCGCCAGCACCCGGCTCTCAGAGCTCTGCTGGTAATCGCTGCCTGGGCAACAGCCGTTATCAGCAGTATCGCTTCCATGATTCTGCTGATAATCGTGATTCATGCACTCAGCAGCGAGCGCGTGTACGAGGTATCGCCCGGAGCGGTGAACCCGGAAATGAACGGGAAGCTGGTCCGAATTCATGTTTCCGAAATCCGCGCCGCTACAATTGATGAAGGCGGCAGCCCTGCCGTGTCTCCCTCGTTCGGGCTTGCTGAGTTCAATGCGCTCTAGGTGAGGGCTGATTTCAGAAATCCGAAAGCTGCCACAGGAAGCATCAAAAGCGACACCTACCGCATCGGTCCCTACTGGGAAGGCGTCAGCGAAGCGCATCCCCTCTATGCCGGAGCTTACGAGTTGCAGCTGCCGGACCACATCATGACCGGTCTCAGCGATGAGCGCGGCGATATCGCAATTTCACCTTCCAGCGTCAGCTTGCCTGATGATTTGAAAGCCAGAGTCGTAGAAGTCACAGATACGCACCTGGTCATGGAAGGTAACGACCATACCCCCGTGCATCTGTATTTCAGCTACCAGCCCTCGCCGCTCCGCGCAGACCTGTACATGCTGGGTCGCCAGAAAGGGAACTGCATCGAGGTGCAGACCCTGATACGCGGGCAGCAGGAATACGAAAAACACACCAGAGAATACCCCGTGGTCGGGAGCGATGTCAGGTGGGCTCTGGCATTTCTTATCTTCAGCAGCAGTGCGGCAGCTGCGGCATATTTCTTCACCCGTCTCTGCTCCAGGCGGAGTACAGGCATGGCATTCATCTGGGCCATGCTTATTCAGCTGTGCCTGGCTGCGCTGCTGGAACAGGGAATATAAGCTGCCTGCACGACTCTGAACGCAAAGGCATAATCAGGCAAGCAACGCCAAATTAGAATTTGTAGGTGAGATAATGATTATTTTAGTTACAGGAGCATCGCATACGGGCAAAACTGCACTTGCTCAAAAACTGCTTGAAAAATATAAATATCCATATCTTTCAATAGACCATCTGAAAATGGGTTTAATTCGTAGCGGCAATACAGAACTTACCCCTATGGATGACAATGAATTAACTGAATATTTATGGCCCATTGTTTGTGAGATGATTAAAACTGCTATTGAAAACAAGCAGAACTTAATTGTCGAAGGTGGCTACATTCCATTCGATTGGCAGAAGGACTTTGACTCTGAATATCTCAAAAACATTAAATATTATTGTCTTGTAATGACTGAGAAATATATTAGAAATCACTTTGCCGACATAAAGAAATATGCAAATGTCATTGAAAATCGTTTGGATGATGAATGGTGCACAATGGAGAGTGTGTTAGCAGACAATT
>JBGVNQ010000006.1:0-51762 GCA_045125705.1 Akkermansia sp.
TAGAGTTTGGGTGGCAGGACACTTGTTCACCTATCTGGATAGCTACCCCAGAGTTTAGTAACTAAAACACCCCGCAAGCATTTTAGCTGATGCTTGCGGGGTGTACCATATCAAATTTTTATCATATAAGTGGGTGGCAGAAACCGCGGCGTAGGGAGGCGATTTTGGATTTTCCCGTCTTCGCTAAAGCTTCCGTCTTCGGTAAACCTACGCCGAGACAAGACGCCGTGGCTTTTGGGGAGGTATTCACATTCGCGGGTATCAGCCCCGCCTGTATATACAACTATTCACTTTTCCTTATTCTCTATTCACTCGACAAAATGTTACATTTTACTTGCAAATTCAGAAGAAACAACTTATATTTCGAATGAGGGGAGTGTCCATTCCGACAAACACTCCCCGTGTGTCGCGCACAACCACCTGACATGCACCAGATTACCCCTAAAGTCAGCGTACTTGTCCCCGTTTACAACAGCGGGGACTACCTCCTTGTCTGCATCGAAAGTCTGGAAAAACAGACTATCGGAGATAACATCGAGTTCATCTGCGTAAACGATGGGTCCACGGACGAATCCCCTGGCCGGCTGGATGCCTGGGCTGCACGCGACCCGAGGGTGAAAGTGATTCACCAGAAGAACGGCGGCTACGGCAAGGCCATGAACGCTGCGCAGGAGGCTGCGAGCGGCACCTACATCGGCATCGTGGAGCCAGATGACTGGGTAGAGGCGGATATGTTCAGCAATCTGCTCCGACTGGCCGAGGAAACGGGTGCAGACATCGTCAAGGGTGTCTATGTAGGCGAAACAGAAAAGGCCAGCCATGCCGATACCCGTTTCGCAGGGCGCAGCGAGGGCGAAGTCAGCAAGCCTGAGACTTTCCCTGAATACCTGCTCGGAGCACCCAGCATCTGGGCTGCCATCTACCGCAGGGATATGCTGGAAGCGCACCACATCAGTTTCACAGAGTCTCCGGGGGCATCCTTCCAGGATTTGGGCTTCTTTGTCCGCACCTGGGCTGCGGCGGAGACCATAGCCACCACCAACGCCCCCGTATACCACTACCGCGAGGATAATCCGAACTCCAGCATCCGCAGCCTCGACGATGGCGCGTGGGCCATTGTGCGCGAGCTGGAAGCTCAGGCTGATGTCTTTGCTCAGTTTGCCGAAAAATCCCCCGTCATGCGCAGTTTGCTCGTGCGGCGTATCTTCCACACCCTGCAGGCAGACTACCGCCTGCGCATCAGCTGCCGTATCGACGAGTTTTTGGCCGCATATTCCACCCTGCTCCGCCGCTACTTCCCGTTCCAATCACTGCTTCCTGAAGTTTTCACCAGACGTGAGTGGCACGATTTGAGACTCATCTACAAAAGTCCTCGCTTATTCCCATCCAGACGGAAGGGCAACCTTTCCATTCTCCAACGCATCTACTCATGCCGCCGCGAGGCCGGGCACCGGGTACTGCGCCTGTGCGGTTTTGCCATCCACCTGTCGCACTAAGCCAAGCACTCCCGCTACGACAAGCAGAAAATACATTCAAAATCCAAAGTTCATTCTCTCATATGCCCCAGGTTTCCGTCGTTGTCCCCATCTATAAGGTCGAGAAATACCTGCGCCAGTGTGTCGACTCCATCCTGGGGCAGACGCTTACTGACATAGAAGTGATTCTGGTAGACGACGGCTCCCCCGACTCCTGCCCCGCTATTGTGGATGAATATGCCGCGGCAGATTCACGCGTCATCGCCATCCACCAGCCCAACGGCGGCTATGGCAAAGCTGTGAACACCGGCATCGCGCGCGCCACAGCTCCCTACATCGGCATTGTAGAGCCGGATGATTTTATCGAACAGCCCATGTACGCCACCTTGCTTCAAGCCGCTGAGGCACACCAGGCAGACGTGGTCAAGTGCTGGTTCTATGATTTCCTCGACACCCCTCAGGAAACTCACACCAAGCCGTTTCCCCTGCCCAAGCCACCACCTGAGGGAGTTTCCTTCACCGCTACAGAACAGCCGCAACTTCTCTACTACCATCCCAGCGTGTGGTCCTGTTTGTACAAAGCAGATTTTCTCAGACTACATGATATTCGCATGCTCGAGATACCCGGCTCCGGGTGGACCGACAACCCATTCCAGGTACAAACCCTCTGTCTTGCAAAAAGCATTGTTTTCGTCAACACCCCCTACTACCACTGGCGCAGAGTCAACAAAGAATCAGCTGACGATCTCTACGACTATCGCATACCTTTTGAGCGCAGCGATTATATCCACCAGTGGCTTGATGAGCATAACATACAAGATTCCGGGATTCTTGCTAATCTGTATGCGAGAGAACTTGTCTATGTGCTCATCGTCTCGCGCATGCGCAACATTGCCGATAAATCCGATTGCAGCTCGCGCATCAAGACCCTCTGCCGACGCATGAAGCCCGAAATCCTGCGACAGGCACCGCTGAATCGCAAAACACGTAAGGCATATCGTTTCTGCTCCATATCGCCGGCATTCTTCATTTTCACCCGTCAACTCCGACAGAAGCTGAAAAGCTCAGTGTCCAACTCTTGAATAATGGATAAATCTGTTCTACGGGAAAAATACGATTACTGTTTTTCCATCGGTTCAGCGTGCAGTTGCACCGAATCGCTGCGTGCAGCCGGCTTGCAGTTCCATTCCCTGCCCTTTGACTGGGTGGATGGAAGCACCCTCAAAAAAAGAAGTGAGCTCATCGCTTCTGATTTTTCGCATTGGATTGACAAGGAGCTCCTTACCCCCGTTTTCACACATCACCTCGATAAGGAGGAAATGACCGTGTACAGAAACTCCGTGACCGATATCAACTTTGTACACGATTTCGCAACCTCAAAACCATTTGATTCTGTATTTTCCGGAGTCTCAGAAAAATACAGGCGCAGGTGTCTCAGGCTATTGCAACACATTGAATCCAGCCGTTCGGTTCTGGCTGTGTATATTGACCAACCTTATCAAAAAGAACCGGTATCAGATGCTGATATAATCTACGCCAGGGAAATCCTTATGAAGCGTTTCCCTCATGTTTGTATCGACATTCTTTATCTTCACAATCGCGATGATGTGCCATACCGCCAACGCCTGGTGACATCCCCAGCAGAAGGTATCACCCAAGTGGCGTTCTGCTATAACGACTTCCACACCCACACCTTCAGGGTCAACAGGCATATCCTCTTTCTGTTCTTTTCAACTCTGCGCCTTACCGGTAAACACCTTACCCTCCGCAACCGCCTGCTACGCCTGAAAGCTCAGTACCGCTGGATACGAAAGAAGGTGATGTATGCTATTACCCGACGTTCCCCGGAGAAATATGTAGCAAAACAGACAGAACTGCGATAATGAGAGAAAGTTTTGACCGACTGAAAAAAATGAGCAGGATCGTATTGCATGTCGGGGTACAATGTTCTTGACTACACTCTCAAAATGCGATAGTCTAAGTGCAAAGAATTATGACAGGTTTGTCCTAGCGCACTTTTAACAACTAATCACGTATGAAAGTTCTCTATTATAACTATATCAATTTCTGGCAGGAAAACGGAGGTGGTGGCGTATCCATTTATCAGAAAAACCTACTCGACGCATTAGGATGCGACAGTAATTATTCTATATACTACCTGAGTTCAGGAACTCGCTACAATCCATCCACAGACAAGGTATATATCCGCCGCAGTCTAAGCCAATATCCAGGGGGGCAATGCTTTGAACTAATCAACTCTCCAGTCATTGCTCCGGCCTGGAAAGCATTCAATGATCTTGCACCTTTCTTTAGTAAAACAGATAAGCGGGTATTAAACACACTAGTAGATTTCATCAAGCAGCAAGGTGGTTTTGATATCCTCCACCTAAACAATATCGAAGGTTTGCCTCTGAATGTCCTGGAAATCAAAAAGGCATTCCCGGACATGAAAATCATCTTTTCTTTACACAACTACGTCTTTTTCTGCCCACTAGCTCAGCTATTCCATAACCGGAAGTTTTGCGTATGCCATGAAACAGACAGAGCAACTGAATGTCCCCGTTGCTATGTAATACCTCCACTGACTAGAAAGGAGCTCGTCCGTAACTGCAATGGTATTTTCAAAAACAAGCTTCTTTCCTCATTGTTCAAAAAATTGTGCCGTAGCATTTTCTTGAAAAAGAGACAAATTCCGTATTCTCCAGAATTAAAAACGCAGCCCGAGTTGCTCAACGACTATGCGAAGCTCATCGTTGAAGAGGCAAATAAATATGTAGATACGTTCATATCTGTCTCGCGCCGGGTTAAAGAAATTGCTACCGCTTATGGCATTGACGAATCTCGTAACGAGGTACTCTATATTGGCTCCAAGTTTACCGACATACAAGAAGGCAAACAAAAATATGAGCCTACGAACAACACTTTAACGATTGCCTACCTTGGATATGCTCGCATTGACAAAGGATTCTATTTCCTTCTGGAAGCATTGCGTCAGCTCAAGCCCGAACACGCAGCAAGACTTCACGTCAAACTCTGCGCTGCTGGACTTCCGCAACACGATGCGGAAGAAATTAGATTACTCTCATCCAAGTTTGCCGGGATTGAAATCATTAACGGATTCACGCATGACACACTGCCCGATGTACTACGGGGGGTGAATCTCGGCATTGTACCCGTCGTATGGGAAGACAATCTTCCTCAGGTAGCCATAGAAATGGTATCCCAAGGCATTCCCATTCTGTGCAGCTCTGCGGGTGGAGCATCTGAACTCTGCTCCAACGAGAAGTTCAAGTTTGAAGCTAACTCAATTCCTGCATTCATGGAAAAACTCATTTACTTCCTGACCACCCCCAATGAAGTCTCCGAATATTGGAAAGGTCATGATAAACTCACAACCATGCAATATCACATCGAAGAACTGACAGAGCTATACAAGCGATAATCTTTCATAACCAAACACCTTGCAATCATTATGTTATATCCTCTTGTCAACATTGTCTTACCTTCTGACGAGCATGGCGAATATTCCACATTGTTTACCCACACGTGGAATAACAAGCTCTATTTCGATTCATGGATGAACACTTTTGCAGCTAAAAAATATGATTATTACTGCAAACTCGGTAATATTTTCCTGTCTCTGCAAGCAAAGGGCTCCTACCGGTTGGAAATCATTGGCAGCAAGCGTCCAGACGGAGAACCACACCACGATGACGTTCTGTTCTCAGAGGAAGTAAATGATGATGTCTGCATCCCCGTCCCCGAGGCCAATGAATACGATGGCATCTATTTTTCCATCATTCAGAATCCAGCCGCACCGGCCACCATCGCCGGCGGTGCATGGTGTACCGATGCGGCCCCTCTGAGACAAAACAAACTGGCCATTGTATCTTGCACTTTTAAACGTGAAGATTTTATCACACGAAACGTAACCCTCTTTGAACAATTCCTGAGAGATACGCCCAACATGCAAGGACGTATCAAATTAGTTATCATCGACAACGGCCAATCATTACCGGGCTCATTGACCTCAGATTGCGTCGAGCTATACCCCAATATGAACACGGGTGGTGCAGGCGGATTCACACGAGGTCTAATAGAAGTCATGAATAAGCAAGCAGGCTTTACTCATGTTCTGTTCATGGATGATGACGTGGAAATGATTACTGAATCCTTCTACCGCACCATCCTAATAGCTGACTATCTTAAAGAAGAATACAAGGAATCATTTGTAGGTGGAGCGATGCTGGACATTGAGCAGCGTAACAATCAGTATGAAGCCCTTGCCGTTCACGATGGATTCTTCGTACGAGGTCTCGTCCCCAATCTGGATATCAGCCATTACGAAAATGTTCTTCATTTCAACAAGTTCAATCCCGACATGTTCCGGGCCGATGCCCCGTTCCTCAGCCAGGGATGGTGGTATTGCATGTTCCCGATATCCTTCGCAGAAAAAACCGGGCTCCCCCTTCCCTTCTTCCTGAGAGCAGATGACGTTGAATGGAGCTGGCGTGCCAGCGCTAGAGGCATCCATTTCATCAACATGAATGGTATCTTCATCTGGCATGCTGCATTCAAATGGCGAGTTTCCAAAGTAACGGATTACTACTATTTACAACGTAATGCTTTCTTCATGCAAGTCATTCACAATCCGGACTTCGGTTCATTCTATGCTCAGCACTTCCACCATACCAAAAATTACTTGCTTGCTACCTACGACTACTCGGCTCTGGCTATTTTCACCAAGGCGCTTCAAGATATTCTGCGAGGATCTGCCGTCTTCCGAGAGAATCCTCAGATTCATTGCAAAATTCTGGCAGAACTTAACACCATGCTTCCGTGGTACGATTGTCATAATGAAGAAGAATTGAACACGGCTGAATGGCGCCAAACCCATACGAGAAAGTGGCGCAAGCGACTTTACAACTGGACCCATAAAGGCCGATTTGCTCCTAATTTCCTGAGAAAAAAACAGGCAGTTGCACTCGACTGGTTCCCAGACCCCAAAATTTTCCGTATGACCCGTTCTGTCAAACTCTACAATCTGGGCACAAAAAAATACAGCATACGATACTACGACCGAAAGCGTCTGCATAAATGCAGAAAGGAAATCGATGCGCTCATCAAACAAATTACCCTGCATTATGACGATATCTGTGCAGATTATAAAAAAGCCTACAACGAATTCAGAACTCAGGACTTCTGGAAAAACTATCTAAACATTTAATTTCTACTTGACACCATGAAAAACGTTGCGTTCCACGTTCCCTACCAGAACTGCTGTGGCTGCGGAGCCTGCATCAATTCCTGCTCCAAAAATGCCCTGCGTATGGCTGAAAACCACGAAGGATTCCTTGTCCCCGTTCTGGATGCCGATAAGTGCATCGACTGCGGGCTCTGCATGAAGGCATGTCCCGCGCTCCAAGAGAAACGCGATAATGCCACCGCCCCAGAATGTTATGCAGCACAGGCAAGCAATGATATCCGCGCCGTCAGCTCCAGTGGCGGAGTCTTTACCCCACTGGCCGAAAAGATACTGGGACGAGGCGGCGTCGTATGCGGTGCTGCGTTCCGCGAAGATTGGACCGTGCACCACATCATCGTTGATAATAAGGAAGATTTGTCTAAGCTACGAGGTTCCAAATATGTGCAAAGCGATACAGAGGATTGCTTCAAACGTATCAAAGGGCTCCTGCGTGAGGGCAGATGGGTTCTCTTCTCAGGTACTCCCTGCCAGGTCGCCGGCCTGTATACTTATCTCGGGAAGGCGTACGATACGCTCGTCACCGTCGATATCTTCTGCCACGGCGCCCCCTCTCCGGGAGTCTGGAAACGCTACCTGAAAGAAAACTACGAACCATGCTCCATCGCTAAGGTCAATTTCCGCGACAAAACCGCCATTGGATGGTCTTGTTCTCATGTTGCTATTACCCTGAAAAATGGGCAGAAAGATGTAAGTAATGAATACACAAAATGGTTCCACAGCTCGGTCATTCTTCGCCCTGCGTGTCAAGACTGCAAGTTCAGCAAGTTGCCCAGACCGGCAGATATTTCTCTGGGAGATTGGTGGGGCATCAGAGACTATGCCCCGCACCTCAACGATGGCAAAGGTCTCAGCAACGTTCTAATCAGCTCTGACAAAGGTCGTGAATTATATGAATCTTTAAATCTTCCTGTTTCTGAAAAGATTCAATTATCAGAAAAATATGGGAATGGGCACTTGATGCATGGAATGAGGTTGTCAAATGAACGGCAAAACTTCTTCAGTGGAGCCATGCCATTAAATACAGATAGGAGAGAAATCGACGCTATCACGAATAAACGATACGATATCTGTTATGTATCCATCTACTATGGTCGGAATTATGGCTCCATGCTTGTCTCCTACGCAGGCTATAAAATTCTGGAAGATATGGGATATTCCATTCTTGTCCTCAACAAGCCCAATCCCATCTGGCCTCAAGCTGTCAATATCGTAAATGATGCGGTCCAACACTCTTTTGCATGGCGCCATTTCAAACATATATCCCCACATTATAATAATTTGTGTGAATTAGCAACACTGAACAACTACTGCTCGGCTTTTGTTGTCGGAGGTGACCAGATGTTCAATCCGCATTTGGATATCGACTTATTGGCGTACATACCTTTTGCTCGTAAAGACAAGTTGAAAGTCTGTTTCTCGACTTCCTTTGGCAGTGAAAATTACAATGTAGCCAGCGAAAGGTTGCTAAAGAACAAACAGCTTCTGCAACGCTTCGACAAAATGGCGATACGAGAGGCACCTCAAAATCTCATTGAAAACGTATTCGAGCTCAACGTCGATGAAGTAATTGATTCTACTCTTATCCTGCCTGTTGAGCAATTCCATCACCTTGCCGATGCCGCTCCTGATCTTAACATTGAGGGGCCTTATTTGCTCACTTACAACCTGGATCTCAACCAGGACAAAGAAAAAGCTATTGTATATATCGCTGAAAAAATGGGCTTAAAAATCGTAAACGTCCGAAATCTTTTACCCAAGGACAGACGTTACACGCCAACACATTTTTCTGCCGACAGAGACTTCACTCCCGAAGAGTTTTGCAAATTGTACAAAAATGCAAGTTTTGTTGTAACGGATTCGTATCACGGTTCTTGTTTCTCCGTCATCTTCCGCAAACCTTTCGTTTCCATCGTAAACGTGCAAAGAGGACGCGTTCGTTACAAGATGTTTGACGACTTCGGATTATCCCACAGATTCTTCTCATCCCCAGAAGAAATCTACAAAACGAATTCATGGATGGAACCTGTGGACTATACTCAGGCGATTCGAGTCATTAAAAAGAAGTCGGCTTATGCTCGCAAGTGGTTGTATCGCGCACTCAACAACATAAATCAAAAGAAAAACACTCGTTGGATGCACGAATTCATTGCACATCCTGTCCGCAACTTTTTCAGGTCTCTCAGAAAAGCATTAAAAAAATAAACCACGAGAAGCAATGACAGACAGTGCCATTAGAAAAAGTGACAGTATGCACCTACGCAATGAGCACCCCGCAGATTGTTCAATCTGCGAGGTTGTGTAAGAAACAATTGACAACAAGTATCAGGTAAAATACTGAAGAGCCTGCTCTATGACGGGAGCCATGTCGTAATACTTGTATTCAGCGAGGCGTCCGCCGAAGATGGTATTGGGCTCAGCAGCGAACACAGAACAAAGAACGGCAGTTTTCGACACACTGAAAGACAACAAAAGCAAAAAATATGCAAATCAAAAATCCAATCTTGCATTTGCATAATTTTCACATTACAATAAACCGCATGGAGGGGAAAAGGTATATCGAAAGAAAAATCAGCGAGGAGGTACGCAAAGCTGCCGGGATGTACCCGGTAGTAACGATTTGTGGTCCGAGGCAGGCGGGGAAAACAACACTGGCGCGACACCTCTTCCCTGGGTTCGATTATGTGAGCATGGAAAATCCCAACGACCGGCTGGCATTTGAGGCCGACGCCTTGGGATTTCTGGCAGAGCACCCTGCACCCTGCATTTTTGATGAAGTGCAGAACACCCCGACGCTGCTTAGTTATCTGCAGAGTATCGTGGATGAAGCCGACCGGAATGGCATGTATATCCTGACGGGAAGCCGGCAAATGGAACTGCAGGAAAGTATCACCCAGAGTCTTGCCGGACGCACCGCTATAGTCGACCTGCTCCCTCTCTCACTGGAAGAACTGTCAGGAGCAAAAATCTCGCTCAACCGGGATGAAGCTATGTTCATGGGAGGATTGCCCCGCATTCACGCGCGGAGTCAAGATCCGCAAATGGCCTATCCCGATTATTTCCGCACATACGTGGAACGTGATGTGAGAAAAATCATCAATGTACAGAAGCTGAGGGAGTTTGAAATTTTCGTACGACTGCTGGCAGCCCGTGTAGGTCAACTCGTAAACTACGCATCACTGGCCAATGACGTAGGCGTAAGTGCCCCTACCATCAGGGATTGGATTTCTATGCTGGAAGCATCGTATATCATCTTCACCCTGCATCCTTACTATAAAAATTACGGGAAGCGACTGGTCAAAACTCCCAAAATCTATTTTACCGAGACAGGTCTTGTCACCTCTCTACTCGGAATTAAGTCACCTGAACAGGTGCAGCTGCACCCCCTGGTGGGGAATATTTTCGAAAATCTGGTAGTATCGGAACTGCTCAAAGCTCAATTAAACAAGAGAGAGCAACCAAATCTCTTCTTCTACCGGGATTCCTCTGGGTTGGAAATCGATATCATCAAAGAGGAACAGCTTGTGCCTCATCCCATCGAAGTCAAATCTGCGATGACATATTCCCCTGCTCTGTACAAGAATCTGCAGAAGTACATGAAACTGGAACCTCTGGCATCAAAGCCCGCGCTCATCTACGGAGGAAACAACATGGGCACGTTGGAGGGAGTAAATATTGTCTCATTTAATCAGGTGGCGCAGCTGGTGAAATAAGATTAATATTTAACACATTGATAACTAGCATAGAATCCAATAATCCTGCAAATCAAAAATCCAACTTTCGATTTGCAGGATTATCACTTACAAACTTTGCAATCAGCGTATGATGCACAGTCGAAAGGACTCGCAACATTACAGAAAATGCTTGAGAGCTTGTTCGATGACGGGGGCCATGTCGTAATACTTGTATTCAGCTAAGCGTCCGCCGAAGATGACGTTGGTCTCCGCATCGGCAAGAGCTTTGTATTGCAGGTAGAGAGCGGAGTTCACCTCGTCATTTACGGGGTAGAAAGGTTCGCTGCCTTCGGTCCATTCGGTGGAATATTCGCGGGAGATGACAGTAACAGGCTTGGCGTAGACGGCATCGCCGAAGTCCTCGAAGTGTTTGTGCTCGATGATGCGGGTGTAAGGGATATGACGCTCGGTGTAATTCACTACGGCGCAGCCCTGGTGGTTGGGCGTCTCGAGTTCCTCATGCTCGAAGGTGACGGTGCGGTACTCGAGCTTGCCGAAGCGGTAGCCGTAGAACTCATCTATCTTACCCGTGAAGACAATCTTATCAGCCACAGATTCCCAGTATTCACGGCGGGCAAAGAAGTCCTCGTTCACGCGGCATTCGATACCCTCGAGCAGAGCATCGGTGAGCTTATTGTAGCCACCGATGGGAATGCCCTGGTAGGCATCGTTGAAGTAGTTGTTATCATACACCAGGCGCACGGGAAGGCGGCGGATGATGAAGGCGGGCAGCTCCGTGCAGGGGCGACCCCACTGCTTCTCGGTGTAGCCCTTGATGAGTTTTTCGTATATATCGCGGCCCACAAGGCTGAGCGCCTGCTCCTCCAAGTTGCGGGGCTCGGTGATGCCCTGCTCTGCCATGGCGGCGGCTACCTCCTGCCGCTGCTCGTCAATTTTAGCCTGAGCCTCGGCAGGGGTGGTAACACCCCACATCTGGTAGAAGGTGTTCATGTTGAAAGGCAAGTTGTAACGCTTGCCTTCGTATTCGGCCACAGGGCAGTTCGTATAGCGGTTGAAGGGCACCAGACTGTTCACAAAGTCCCACACCTGCTTATTGGAGGTATGAAAGATGTGGGCTCCGTACTGGTGTACATTGATGCCGTGGCGATTCTCGCAGTATATATTACCACCGAGCTGCGGCCGTTTATCAATAACCAGACACGCTTTTCCCGCCTTGGTAGCCATGTGGGCAAAGACAGCGCCGAAGAGACCGCTGCCGACAATCAAATAATCGTATTTTTTCATCCTCGTCTGTAATTGTAAAAGTTGTCTATTACTATTGCAAGCAAAAAATCACCCTATTCGTTTATATGTGAATCCTTCCTCGGCAGCTTCAGCAGTATCGTACAGATTACGGCCATCGATAATAAGGCGGCCGTGCATCGTCTTGCGCAGCACTGCCCAGCTGGGTACGCGGAACTGCTTCCAATCCGTCACGATAACCAGAGCATCGGCATCGATACAGGCTTCGTACATATCGACACAATAGGTGATGGTATCAGCCCCCAGGCGTCGCTTAGCCTCATTGGTGGCCACGGGGTCAAAAGCCTTCACCTGGCACCCGGCGGCGAGAAGCGACTCGATGAGGGTGAGCGAAGGAGCCTCGCGCATATCATCCGTACCGGGCTTGAAGGCAAGCCCCCACACGGCGATTGTCTTGCCCTGCAGCTCGGGCATGGCCGCCTGCAACTTGGCAAAGGGGAGAGTCTTCTGGCGCTCGTTCACTTCCTCCACGGCCTCGAGGATGCTCATGCGGTAGCCGAGCTCCTGACCGCTGCGGATAAGGGCCTTCACATCCTTGGGGAAGCAGGAGCCGCCGTAGCCGCACCCGGGATAGAGGAACTTCTTGCCGATGCGCTCATCAGCCCCGATGCCGCGGCGCACCGCATCCACATTGGCGCCGACGAGCTCGCAGAGGTTGGCGATGTCGTTCATGAAGGAAATACGCGTGGCCAGCATGCTGTTGGCGGCGTACTTAATCATCTCGGCGCTGGGAATATCGCAAAGGTGCACGCGGTCGCCCGTGAGCATGAAGGGGCGGTACAGGTGGCGCATGAGCTTAGCGGCCTGCTCATCCTCTACCCCGACAATCACTCGGTCGGGTCGGGTGAAGTCTTCGATGGCAGTGCCTTCCTTCAGGAACTCAGGGTTGCTGGCCACGCCGAAAGGAACGCTCACGCCGCGCTTGTCGAGTTCCTCCTGCACAACGGCCTTCACCTTGGCCCAAGTGCCCACGGGTACGGTACTCTTGGTGACCAGGAGGGTGTATTTCTTGATATTGCGTCCAAACTCACGTGCCACCTCCAGCACATAGCGGAGGTCAGCGGAGCCATCTTCATCCGGCGGAGTACCCACGGCAGAGAATACCACATCTGCATCATCCAGGCAATCGGTCAGGCTGGTGGAGAATCGAAGACGGCCAGCCTCGGCATTCTGCAGCACCATCTCTGCCAGGCCCGGCTCATAAATGGGCATGATTCCCTTCTTCAGGTTCTCGATTTTCTCGGCATTCACGTCCACACAGGTGACCGTGTTGCCCATTTCGGCAAAACATGTGCCGCTCACCAGGCCCACATAGCCTGTACCTACCATTGCGATATTCATAAAACGAGAAAATTGGGATGGTTGACGCAGACAATTATCGCCTCAGTCGCCATCCGTATGTCTTGCTACTCTATACCTGATTTTCCATACGCCGTCAAGGATATTCAAAAACGCGTTGCACAATTTGAGGAAATCTGAGGGGGCCCTATTATTCTGCTCGCGAAATTCGAAATTGTCGAGCAGCAGGTTTATTCGGTGCGGGAGACTTTCCTGTCACGGCGTAGGCGAAGCCGAAGACGGAAGCCCCTCCAATGCTTATATTTTCGGGACTAAAGTCCCGTACTCCGACAGATATGCACCCCGCCAATCGCCGATTTAACAAGGTCATGCTGATGATGCCAGCTCGTTCAAAAGTTATCACACAAGACATCCAGCCAAGAATAAAGCTTGCTTCGAAAGATGCAATATGCTTAGATACCCCGCGTACTGCACACTGAAGTGCAGAGATTCCCCCGGAGGCGGCGACGAAGCCGCAGGAAATAGATGGGAAAGGCGGTGAGAATCCGCCACTGTGCCGCAACCGTGTTGCAAGTTCCGCGCATCGGGACATTGCTCAGCCGGAATGCCAGCCAGGGGAATCGCCAACGACACACGGCGGCGATGCACCGCCTCATCAACGGCTGAACACAGAAATGAACAAACAGACAAAGGCTCCCGCAGGGAGTTCTATCCGCGTTGTACCTGCCCTTCTGCTGGCAGGATTAAGCCCCGCTGCTCCGGCAGAGCAGCCCCCCATCACCGAGCTTGCCCCCATCACCGTATCGGCTCACGGTGGCAGCAGCATTCCCTACGACAGCACGGGCGTATCCGTCACCGTGCTGGATGTGGAGGAGCTGAAGGAAGAAGGCATCACCTATCTGGACGAGGCCATTTCCCGGGTGCCCGGCGTCTATGTGCAGCCGGGCGGAGGCTCGAACCAGCGAGGGAATGTGAGCAATATCGCCATCCGCGGCATGAGCTCTGCCCAGCTGACCCTGCCCATGCTGGATGGTCTGCGGATTTATGATTCCTCCGCAGGTTGTAACCTGACGCCGAATGTGCTCTCCAGAACCAATATCTTTGACCTGGGCACGCTGGAGGTGCTGCGAGGTTCACAGGGTGCGGTATACGGCAACGGCGCTGTAGGCGGCGTCATCTACATGGAAACGCCCGAGGGACAGGGCGATCCATCCTGCTCCGTTTTCAACGAGTTCGGCTCCTTCGCATCCTATACAGGCAATATCACCGCCCAAGGGCAGCAGGATGTGCTCTCGTACTTCCTTTCCGCTACGTATGAAACAACGGACAACGATATCCGATTCCTGGACGGCAGCAAGACGGCAGACTCCAACTCCGGTCACTACGAAAACTGGCAGGAGGCGGTGCGCCTGGATTACCGCCCCGATGCCGACACCCACGCCCGCATCACCTACCGCCGCAGCGATGCCCGCTACCGCAAGACTCCTGATGCCTGGGGCGGAGAGCCGCACAACAAATACCGCACCAACCTGCTCTCGGCAGCCGTGGAAAAGCGAGTTTCACACGCCTTTGTCACGGAGCTGAGCGGCGGCTACTACAGCGCCGACTTCATGCTGGGACGCGGCGACAATTTCGACCTGCGCAATGTGCAGGCCAACTGGCGCAATGAATACCGCTGGTGCCGCCACCAGGTCACAACCGCCGGCCTGGCCTACATGTACACCGAACATGAGGCCGACTACGCCAGCAAGCTCAACAAAGGAACAAAGCAGGACGAAAACGTCTTCAGCCTCTTTGCCGAGCACCGCGTCACGCCTGTGAAGGGATGGGATAATACGCTGGCACTGCGGGGTGATGAAAGCGATGTGTATGGCTCGCTCTTCTCCCTGCGGGCTGCCAGCAGCTTGAGTTTCAACGATGACCGAACCCGCCTGTGCGGCTCGATTTCCAGAGGCTACAAGGCACCCAGCGCCTTCCAACGCATGGATGGGCAATACACCGATGGATGGGGCTACACCTACCAGGGCAATCCGGCACTGAACTGCCAGACCAGCTGGAGCGCGGATATCGGCCTTGAGCATGAATGGATGCCCGGCCACATCGCGGGCATCACGTTGTTCTGGATTCGTACGCAGGACGCCATCAAGACCGATTACAATACCTCGCCGTGCGGTTTCTACAATGCAGAGGGGCACGAGACGAGCAAGGGTATTGAGCTTAGCCTGAGCGGCACCTGGGAAGAGAATTGGAAGACAGGCTACACGCTCAGCCTCACACTGTGCGACCCGGAAACGGCAGACGGCAAACAGATTGGCTACACCGCCCGTCAGACCTGGGCGGCTGATATCCACACCAGCCCGCTTGATGGCTTCACCACCGGTATCGGACTGGCTGCCGCCAGTGGCCGCAGCGACTACGAGGGAGCCTCGCCCTCCATGTTCGATGCCTACTACACCCTGCGCTGGTATGCGCGCTATGAGGTGAACGAACACCTCACGCTGCACATGCGAGTGGAGAATATCACCAACCAGAAATTCATCACGGAGAGCGCCTATCCCTACGGCGCATCGTACCTGAATCCCGGCACCGCCATCTACGGTGGCTGCACCATCAAATTCTGATGAAACGAGCCCTTGCCATCTTTGCCCTGGTGCTGGCGCTGGTTGCCTGGTGGGCCACCGGCAGGCAGGCCTCGGTATCGGAAGGACAGTTGGTAATCGAGCTCTCACCTGCCCCCTACCCGACCGATTTTGAGCAACGCCTCAGCCGGGTAGCGGGGCTGCACTTGGAGCTGAATGCCCCCCTGCCCGATGCACTCCCCTGGCAGGATGCATCGGGCCAGACTGCTGTGGGTAGTCCAGAGGCCGTACGCGGTGGACGTGTGCGCCAGTGCAATGCGGGGCCGTTTCCGGCACATTTTCATCGTTTCGGCGGGGGGGCAGCGCAGTTTTTCCACCAGAATCTGGCGGCGGCCACGGATATACCGCTGGTAGCGAAGCATCCGATAAGTGAACAGACCACCGCAGGCGTGGCAGAAGCCTGGTGCAGCGTGGGCAACACACATTATTTCCGGCTGAATCCCAAGGCCTGCTACAATAATGGGCGTCCCGTGCGCGCGGCTGATTACCTGCTGGCCGCCCTGCTGCAATCTGAGCAACACTGCTCCGAGTACGAAGCGCTGGCAGAGGCCGCATCAGCCCTTCGTACTCACGGCGAGCTTGTTCTTTCTGTTTCGCTTAGAAAGCCCATGCGGATTGAAGATGCCGCAGCCCTGCTCATACCTGCAGAGCCGGGATTCTATGCTGATTTTGATTCTCGCTACCGCGAAACCTACGCCCAGCGCATTCCCCCGGCCACCGGCCCCTACCATGTGAGCAAGGTGCAGCGCGGAAGGCTCATTGAGCTGCAGCGTCCGCAGCACTGGTGGGGCGACCATCTCCCGCTCTGCCGCCACCGCTTCAATGCGCTGGCGCTGGAGTATCATTTCCTGAACTCGGAGGCGCAGGTCTGGGAGTTTTTCCTGCGCGGTAAACTGGATGCCCTGCAGACGCGCAATATAGCCGCCTGGCAGGAGCGGCTGGCAGATTATCCCGAACTGCCCACCCTGGTCTACGATGCCGAATACCCGATGCCGCCCTACGGCATAGCGCTCAATGCCCGCACCCTGCCGAATCGGGATCTGCGCCGAGGACTGCTGCAGGCCATGGATATGGACAAGGCGGTGGAGCTGATGATGCGCGGCGAAGGTCAGCGGCTCACCACCTTTCACACAGGCTATGGAAAAGCCACACCGAAGGAAACACCGCAGTACCACTTTGATCCCACAGCGGCCCGGGAATGCTTTGCCGCCGCCGGTTACACAGAGACGGGAAGCGATGGCATTCTGCGCAAGGCAGACGGCACAAGGCTGAGCGTGAGGCTGCTGTATTCGCCCAACGAGAAAATCAGCGCGCTGCTGACCAATCTCATACGCAGCGCAGCAGACTGTGGGGCCGAAATTGTGCCGGAACCCGAGCCTTGGCAAGTTTGCCAGCGCCGCTTGCAGGAGAGAAGCCACCAGCTTGTATTCTGGGCCGTGCCGGCCCCTGACCGACCGAATCCAGACCTCTTCTTCGCACCCGATGCTGCACCGGATTTCTCCCCCTTTTCGCTGTGTTCTCCGGAAATGAACGCAGCCCTGCAGCGAGGCAATCTGGCGGAGATTGACCGGCTGGTGTACGAGCTGGCAGTGTGGCTGCCGGGATGGAAGGAAAACCGGGTGTATCTGGCGCACCAGCCTCGCCTCCGCATTGCCCCCAGCCCCTGGTGTTTCGATGCCCTGGATGCCCACCTGTTCTGGATAGCAGATTAGCCATGATTCATGTTTTCCATACTTCTGCGGCTGAGCTTGCCCGCCGCCGAGAGCGCCTCGCCCGGCGATGCCTGGTAGCGGTGGCGCTGCCAGGTCTGGCGCTGTGCTACTGGGCACTTGCCACACCTGTGGTAGAGTTCCACGGAGAAAGCGACTGCAATTTCACAGGTGTGGCCTTCGTTCCGGAGGTGGAAGCAGATGCCGCATCGCCAGCGCAGCTTCGTTTTGCTGTACCTGCACCTGCGGCTCCGGCTCCGACTGTACTGGCTACTGCCCTGCCCGAGTTCATTTCGATTCATGAGGCAGAGTTACGCATGGATGAACCTGAGGCAGAGTCCATTGAAAACGAGCTGGATACCCCGGCTGAGGCTCTGCTGGCCGCAAAGTCTGCTGAAGATACTCCACCTACTCCCACTCGAGAAGGAAAAAAGAGCGCAGCCATTTCCGCTGCGGGCACTTACACCCCGCCAGCCTACCTGGCCTGCCCTCAGCCACCCTTCCCAGCCCACCTGCGCCAGCGCCGCGTCCATGGCACCGTGCGCCTGATGATAGAAATTTCAGACGAGGGCGAACCGACAGGGGTGACTATCTCCACCTCAAGCGGGCATGCATCTCTCGATGCTCACGCTCAGCGCTGGGTCCAGAAAAACTGGCGATTCACCCCCGCCACCCTGGGGGGCAAGGCACTTGCAGCCCGAGTTTCTACGGCCATTACCTTTGCCCTGCATTCGTGATTAGCTGCTCGTCGTTAAATCGACCATTGGCGGGGTGCATATCTGTCGGGGCACGGGACTTTAGTCCCGATGAAACACGCCATGTTTTTCGGGACTGAAGTCCCGTGCCTCGAAAACAACAATCTCGGATTTGGCGAGCATCCACAAAAATGAACCGCCCCGGTCGCCATATGGTAGGCAGCCGGAGCGGTGTCAACTTTTCTCTCTCTTTTACTGCACCTCGCTCTCGCGGGTTGCAGGTGCAATTTATCATTATTATCCTACTATGTCAAGAGGATATTATGTATTTTGTCTAACTTTTAGATAAAATCTGCTTCAGCACCTCGATGCAACGTGCGTTTTCACGCTCGTTTCCGATGGTGATGCGGATATGCCGCTTCAGGCCATAAGCAGCCATGGGACGCATGATAACGCCTTGAGCCAGAGCCTTTCGGAACACATCCACCCCATCGCCCACATCAACCAGGATAAAGTTGGTGTGGCTGGGCACATATTCGAGCTGCATTTCTTCAAAGAACTCGACATATTGGCGACGGCCGCGGTTTACCATCGCTACCGAGCGGGCAATGTGCTCGTGGTCATCGAGAGCCGCCAGAGCGCCGACCTGCGCAAAGAGGTTCACATTGAAGGGGGAACGAGCCTTGTTGAGCAAATCTGCGATTTCAGGTGTGGTGATGGCATAGCCGCAGCGCGCGCCGGCCAGGCCGTAGGCCTTGGAGAATGTACGCAGCACCGCGATATTCTTCCCCTGCTTCACAAAACTCACGCTGTCGGTCGGTTCGCCTGCAAACTCAATGTAGGCCTCATCGATGACCACCACCACATGTTCAGGCACACGAGCCATGAAGTTTTCGAGCTCGGCCTGCCCTACCATGGTACCCACGGGGTTGGTGGGATTCGTGATGAACACAAGGCGAGTCTCGGGCGTGATAGCGGCGAGCATGGCCTCGAGGTCGTGAGTCCAGCCATCGCGGTTGGACACGGAAATATAATCGGCACCAAGCAGCCTGGCCACAATAGAATAGAGCGTGAAGCTATAATCTGCTGCCACCACTGCCGTGCCGGGGCGCAGGAAGGCATGCCCCAGAAGTTCGATAAGCTCGCTGCTGCCATTGGCTGCCACAGTATTGGCAAACTCCACTCCATGCAGGGCAGCCACCTTGCTGCGCAGGGCGAAGGAAGCGCCATCGGGGTAGATGTGGCTACCCGCGGCAGCCTGCTGCATGGCCTGCACCGCCAGCGGCGAGGGGCCGAGCGAGTTCTCATTGGAGGCAAGTTTCACGATATCCTCGGGGCGCAGCCCCAGCTCGCGGGCAGTCTCCTCGACAGGCTTGCCGGGCTGGTAAGCCACCAGGTCGTACACATTCTGATTGGCAAAAGGCAGTATGCTCATATCTTTCGGTTCATTATACCCCCTCATGCTTGGCAGGCAAGCCAGCATTCCGCCATATGTCAGTTTGAAAGGTACAAAGTACGAAGTACAAATTAAAAGTTCCGCGAGCCCTAGGACTCGCCTGAATATGATGCGGCAAAGCCGCAGGGTGTCTTCCAATTGTACATTGTCATCTGTCCATTGTACTTTTCGACAAACGCCACACCTTACTAAAATGAACCGCCACAAAGACCGGGAGCGGTTCCTTGTGGCGGGTTAAAGGGTGGTGTCAGTTTCTGTATCAGCGTCCATGGTGGCAGCACTCCTTTCTGTTGCGGTCTACGACTACAACGCGGCGGTGCTTATCCATCTTCATGGCGTGCTTGTGATGGTGTTGGGGCTTGTGCTTCTTCACTACGTGGCAATGAGGCGGCTGAACGCAACAATGCTTATCATTCCCCAGATTCAGACGGATATTCAAGCCAGCTGCCTCGGCCTGGTTATTGAGTGCAAAGAATGCAACACCTGCGACTACTGCTACTTGTACGATGAGTTTTTTCATGGTCTTTGTTTTTCTATGTGTTTTGTACCCGGCTTCATGCCCTGTACACTAAGCAAGCGCATCAGAAAAGATTTTTTATTTGATATCTTCAATATTTTTATTCAAAACTCATATATCTGTCGGAACACGGGACTGAAGTCCCGTGCTCCGAAACCAACAATCTCGGATTTGCAATAAAAATCCCCTGTGCCGTTCTGGGGCACAGGGGAGAAAAAAGAGAGAATGTAGGCCTGGATTACTGGCGCTGGGCGTCCATCATGCGCTTGAGGGCGGCATTGAACTTGGCGTTCTCGAGCTTCAGTCCCTCGATGCGCTTGATTTCCTTGTTGATGGCCTTATTAAGCGCGGCAGCCACGGCACGGGATGCCTGGTGCACGGGGATGTTCTCCTCTTCTTCTTCGAGGTAGACCACCGTACCCAGAGCGGTGCTGGTGCCTTCGGCAATGGTCATTTCCTCCACCTTGCCGTAAATGTTCTCGAGATCCTTCACTGCCTTGGTAGCGCTCTTGTCATTGCGCACCTTCTTGAGAATCTTGAGGGTCTGCTTCTGGTTGCCGATGTAGTACTTGGTATCTTCCTTCATGGCCTTGGCTTCCTCGCGGCGCTCGGCGCCACTGCGCTTGGCGTAGGCTTCGGCTTCTTCCTCAGCGAGGCGGGCCTGCTCTTCCTCGTACTCCTCGATGGTCATGACCTCATCTTCGGCCTTCTTCACCTTCTTGGCGGCTTTGCCCTTCTTGCTCTTCTTAGGAGCGGCATCGGCCACGGGGGCGCCAAAAGTGAACATAAGGGCGGCAAGCAGCAGCAGGTATTTCATTTTCATCGTGCGTGTGATAGTTCGGGGTTGTTTTATCGGGCGGCGTTCACTTTGTCCTGCAGGGGTGCAAGCTCGTAGGAATCTGCCCATTTTCTAAGTTCTTTACCGGTGTAAGAAGAGAGTCCGTCTGCCGTGAGCTGGCGAGCCAGCACCCCGGCGGGAATCAGCATGCAGAGGAAATCCGCGTCACTCTCATAGCCCACCTTCACCTCGCCGTTGCGGGTCATGATGACGCCGTCACAGGGGCTCATGCTGTTCAGCTCCACGATGGCATTTGTAAGGGCATCGCGCTGAATCTCGAAGCTGGGTTGGGAATCCGTCGGCATGGCGGCAGTATACACAATCTATTGGAATTTACAAGAGTTATTTACCATTTTTAACGGAACGGGTGCTGAAAAGACAACCCACCGCAAAGGTGACCAGCGTACCCACCGTGACGCGCCAGGGGAAGGCAATGGCAGCCAGCCAGCCGTGGCGGCCGCCGACTTCCAGCAGAATGACAGCGGCAAAACCGCAGAGCATCGCCACACAGTTGCCGAAGTCGTTACCACGCCCGCGGGTGAGCATACCCAGCAGGAACACACCCAGCAGCGAGCCGTAGGTGTAGCCGAAGATACCGAGCGCGATGGGAAGGATACGCACGGTGGGATCCATCACCGTGAGCCAGGCCGTACCCGCGCCCACCACGATGAGCAGCACAGCAAAGAAAACCGTGAGCCAGCGTACAGCGCGCAGCTGCTCGGCCTGCCCGGCCTGCGGACGGAACACATCCACATACCAGTCGCGCGTGGCTGTGGTGGCCAGAGCATTCAGCGCGGTGGAAAGGGAGCCCATGGCCGTGGCCAGCAGGGCAGCCACCAGCAGGCCACGCACACCGGCGGGCAGGCAGTGGATAATGAACCAGGGGAAAATCTCAATCTGCTTCTCGGGCGGGGTAATGCCGTTCTGCGCGAAGTACACGAAGAGCAGCATGCCGCAGGAAATGAACACCAGCACGATGGGCATATCCATGAGGCCGGAAAGAATCACAGCGCGTGCGCCCTTCTTGCTGTCGGGCGCAGCGAGCATGCGCTGCACCATGTCCTGGTCGGTGCCATGAGTGGCCATGGTGATGAAGGTGGAACCCAGCACAGCGCTCCACAAGGTATACTCGCTGCTCAGGATATTCTTGATATCCTGCACCAGCCCCTGCCCTGTGAGCCCGGAATCAAAGAATGCCCAGGGCTTCAGGTTCTTGATTTCGCAGGGGTTGTAGTCCTTGTTGCCCAGGTGGTAGCAGATAGCATCCCATGCGGCGCCCCAGCTGCCATCGGCCTTGATGCTGAACAGCAGCACGCCGATGGTCGTGATGAGCGATACCGCCAGAATGGAAGCCTGGAGCACATCCGTCCACACCACGGCTTTGAGCCCCCCCAGAGTGGTATACACCGCCGTGGCAATGGTGATGAAGGTGAGAGCGGCAATATAGATGACGACCGTCTCCACCTGCCCGGCGCTGTCCTGCCCCGTGACCATCATATAGGCAATCACCAGCAGGATGCCGGCAAAGAACAGGCGCGTACCACTGGCCAGCACGCGGCTGATGAGGAAGGTGATGCTTGCCCAGCGGCGGGTGGTGAGACCGAAGCGCTTCTCCAGATACTCGTAAATGGAGACCACGTTATACTGATAGTAGGGCTTCAGGAACAGGCGGCCCACGATGATGCGGCCCAGAATCGTGCCGATGGCCAGCTGGGCATAGGTGAAGTTGCGCAGGGCAAAGCCCTCGCCAGGTGCCCCCAGGAAGGTGGCAGCGCTGATTTCCGCAGCAAGGATAGAGGCCAGAATCGCCCACCAGGGCAGATTGCGGTTGCCCAGGGCATAGCTTTCCAGGCTTTCCTGTTTGCGGCCCACATAGAGGCCGATGCCGAAGATGGCGCAGAAGTACGCCAGAACTACCAGTATATCAATCATATTGCACGAAAAAGCGGCGGCGGGCTGTTACGCTCCGCCGCCGGATTGAAATGATTTCACTTAAGCCTGCTGGCTCTCCAGCGCTGCGGCCACCAGACCGGAGAACAGAGGGTGAGCGCTGTTCGGGCGGCTCTGGAACTCGGGGTGGTACTGGCAGGCAATGAAGAAGGGGTGGGAGGGAAGCTCCACTACTTCCACCAGACCATGCTCATCGTTCACGGCAGAAATCACCATACCGCCCTTCTCCACCTCTTCGCGGTAGGCGGCGTTGAACTCGTAGCGGTGGCGATGACGCTCGGAGATGACCTCCTTGTTGTCGTACAGCTTGCTGCAGAGAGTGCCGGGCTTGATGTGGGCGGGATAGGCTCCCAGACGCATGGTGGCGCCCATGTTCTCGATGTGCTTCTGCTCCTCCTGCAGGCAGACCACGGGGGCCTTGCTGTCCTTATTGAACTCGGTGGAGTTGGCATCGGCGTGCCCCAGCACGTTGCGGGCGAACTCGATGACGGCCACCTGCATGCCGAGGCAGATACCGAGGAAGGGAATGTTGTTCTCACGGGCATACTGCACAGCCTTGATCTTGCCTTCCACACCGCGGTCGCCGAAGCCACCGGGCACCAGAATGCCGTCCACCTTGCCAATCATCTCCTCGCAGGAGCCATTGGTCAGAGCCTCGGCGTCCACACGCACCACCTCTACGCGGCAGTCGTTGGCAGCACCGGCGTGGGTGAAGCTTTCGTAGATAGACTTGTAGGCGTCCTGCAGGGAAATGTACTTGCCCACCACGGCGATGCGCACGCTGTGGGAGGGGTGAATCACGCGACCCACGAACTTCTGCCAGTCATCCATCTTGGGCTTGGGAACAGTGATGCCGAGCACGTCGGTCACGATGCGGTCCACCTTGTCGCGGCCCAGGTCGATGGGGCACTCATAGATGCTGTGCTTCACGTCGCAGAAGGCCACCACGTTGGAAGCGGGCACATTGCAGAACATGGCAATCTTGCGCTTCTCCTCGTCGGTCAGGTTGTCCATCTCGGTGCGGCACACAATCATATCGGGCTGAATGCCGATTTCGCGCAGTTTGGCCACACTCTGCTGCGTAGGCTTGGTCTTGGTCTCACCGGCAGCCTTGATGTAAGGCAGCAGGGTCACGTGAATGAAGCAGCAGTTGTTGCGGCCCACTTCCTGGCTGAACTGGCGCAGGGATTCCAGGAACAGGAAACCTTCAATATCGCCCACCGTGCCACCGATTTCGGTGATGATCACGTCGCAGTTCTTGTTCTTCTCGGTCAGGTCATAGAGGCGCTGCTTGATTTCATCCGTCACGTGGGGGATGTACTGCACCGTCTTGCCCAGGTAGTCGCCGCGGCGCTCCTTCTCGAGCACGCGCTCAAATACCTTGCCACTGGTCAGGTTGTTCAGGCGGGAAAGCTCGCAGTGGATGAAACGCTCGTAGTGGCCGAGGTCGAGGTCGGTCTCGGCGCCGTCATTCAGCACGTACACTTCACCGTGCTGGTAGGGGCTCATAGTGCCCGGGTCGATGTTCAGATACGGGTCAAACTTCTGCATGGTCACCTCCAGACCGCAATGCTCCAGCAGCGTGCCGATGGACGCTGCGGCAAGGCCTTTACCAAGGGAGGAAACAACACCGCCGGTTACAAAGATGTATTTCATAAAGTCGTATTCTCTGTGTGGTTAAGGTAAGATTAACACATTTCCTGCATAGTGTCGAGTTTTTGTCCTCTTCTGTGCCCTGTTGCGACTGTTTTTATACCCGCTAAGCACTTCATTATGAAATAATGCTTGATTTTACGAGAAAATTTTCTATACTTTCTTAGGCGGCTTTATTAAGTTATGAATTCCAAGGCCAGAATCACCCGTTTCATGCAGCAGCACCGACAGGCAACCCGCCCGCAGATAGCATCTGCGCTGGGGCTGAGCCTGGTGAGCACCAATGCTGCCGTGGCAGCATTGGAAAAGGAAGGCGTGCTCTTCCCGGGTGAACTCGTTCCTTCCGGTGGGGGACGCCCCGTGCGCGAATACCATTTCAACCCCGGGCACGCCGCAGTGGTTCTCATCACCGCCACCCCGGAGGCACACTGCACCCAGTTGCGCTGCGAGCTGCTGAACTTGCACGGGCGGCAGATTGAGCTGCACGAGGCCCGATTCGTGCAGATTCATGCTGAAAGTCTGGATGAATGGCTGGATGCCTCCGCCCGCCACCACAAGCTGCAGCGCATCTGCCTGCCGCCCGGTCTGGGCAGCAGCATCCGGCTTCACCTGCAGCAGCGCCACGCCTGTCCCGTGCACGAATATTCCGCCGCGGAATCACTGGTAAGCGGACAGGACGATACCCTCACCCTGCTGCTGCTGCGAGGGCAGCCCCCGCAGGGTGCGCTGCACCGCCACGGGCATGTGACCCCCTGCCCGCTTCTGCAACACCTCCCCCTGCCCGCCGAGTGGGAAACGCTCGACTACGCAGACCACACCCTGGTGGAGGAAATGCTCGCCCGCCTGCTCCAGCTGCTCACCTGCACCCTGGCACCCGCCCACATCGAATTGCACGCCGATTTCTGGAACGACCGCCTCATCTCACGCCTGAACTTCAACCTCAGCACCAAGCTCCGCAACATCGACTCCCCGCCTCGCCTGCATTTCAAGACCATCACCGCAGAAAAACTCGCCCCGCGACTTCGCATCGCCATGGCAGAATCAGAAAACGCTAGACATTGATTTTTTTATATTACAATCCTCACCCAGACATGAAAAAGCTTTTACTCCTCCCCTTCGTCCTCATCTTGACCTGCTGCCAGCAAGTATACTGGCAAATGTACAAACAGGAAGCGCAGAAAGAAGGCTATATACCGATTCCGCCGAAGGAAATCTTCCCGGATAATCCGGAGCGAGGGTATCTGGACGATGGAGTTCCTTATCTGGCCGGCAGCATCATAAATGATGAGGAGCGCTCAAAGTACCAGCAGCTCCTGCAGCAAGCCGCGAAGGTCAAGCTCATTCAGGTTCGTCAGGCCGGCAACGACTGCTGGAGTCTGGAAACAACGAAAAAAGAGCTGATGGCTGTGCCGGTGAATGATGAATTCTGCCAGCTGGTGCAACGCTGGGGCACAGCCCCTACTTGGATGTACCTCGTCCCATGCGGTGTCGATATCGCTGGAGTCTTCATCAGCAACGACGTCTTCGTGCTCCTCGATGAACAAGGCAACGAGTTAGGTAACATCAGCATCGGCCTGGCTCGGGATTTCGTCTGCAAGCCCGAAGGTCAGAGCCACTACGACAACCTGCGCGACGAGATGCTCAAGGTCCTGGGATTTCCTGAATAGGAATATGAACAGAGCGTTCGGCAGGGCCGGTATGCCTTCACTCCTTCGTTCCGGTCGGCAACTGCTCCAATGCACGGATTGCATTGAAAAAACGCTCCCTCTTATCGGGCAACATGTGCATACTGAGGAAATTGGGAGCGCCTTCATAAGCTGACTGGGTGAACACCTCAGATTCTTCCTTCCATCCGGAGTTCCAACGGGACAAGGCATAGCGGTCCTCGTGCACATAGTACACCGGTCCGTCTGTCCACATGCTGTGTTTCGAGAGACAATGCATCACTAAATACCCCTCACCGACTTCCAATTCCGGCTCAGAGCAATCCGGGCTTACCACCAGAAAAACCAGCCGTCCATCCCAGGTCACCACATCTGCCTGACCTGAAGAAAAGGGGAAAAGAGGAATCTGAGTCCAGGTGAAGGCTCCACATTCCATACGCCCCAGCCAGGCGATTCCGCCCATACACAAGCCCCAGAGCATCAATCCACCAAGGGCAAACAGGCATAACTTCTTCCACATAACACAGAATGGGACACACCCCTGAGCTTGAGAGTTCAATCAACGAGCGCTGAACTCACTTCAACACGCCTGCAGCATAATCTGCAGCCATGAGGCCGGCGCCGATGATACCGGCATCTGCCCCGAACAGGGCGGGCAGGATGCGGAGGTTATCATAATGCACAGGGAAAAGCTGCTCTTTCAAGCAGGCGTGCAGCGGGTCGAAGAGCAAATCTCCTGCCTTGGCCACGCCGCCGCCGATGATGAAAGCCTCGGGCACCAGCGCATACATCATGTTCATGATAAGGCAGCCGAGCTTCTCAGCAAAGGAGTGATACATTTCCAACGCAATGGCATCGCCCGCACGGGCAGCCAGCTCCAACTTGTACGGCGTGCAGTCTGCCACGGTTTTCCTAATTCCCGCTTCGGCATAGCGAGCCGCGGCATCGGCGGCAAACTCATTGTTGCCAATATATTCCTCCACCGCACCGCGGTTGCCGAACGGCCCCACGCGCCCCTTGAAATCCACGCTGGTCTGGCCCAGCTCAGCACAGGAGACATTGCGACCGCGCAGCATGCGGTCATGCACAACGATGCAACCTCCGATGCCCGTGCCCAGCGTCAGGCACAGCAGGCTCTCCAGTCCCCTGCCCGCTCCCAGCTTCCACTCGGCATAGCCCATGCAGTTGGCATCGTTATCCAGCACCACGGGCAGCCCCAGCTCGCGCTCCATCACTTCCCGCACCGGCACCTGGTGATTCCACACCGGCACATTCGTGAGCTGGTAGAGTACTCCTTTGTAGAAATCCACCCAACCGGGCATCCCCAGCCCCACCGCTGCCACCTGCGGGTGCTTTCGCTGCAGCTCCTTCATGGTGGCACACATAGCAGCCATGATAGCCTCGGGGCTGTCAAAGGCCGGCGTAGGCAACGGCTCTGCCTTATCCACCAGCTCCGCCCCTCGGGTCACGCCAATCTTGATGCTCGTGCCCCCGAAATCCACCGCTATCGCCAATTGCTGCTCACTCATGACCGCATTATAATCTCAGCGCCCTCCACACCGCAAGCTATTTATTTCCCGACAATCTGCCAACGGCCATTCTTACGAGCTCCACAGCGAACTAATATGCCATGCGTTTTAAGTCTGGCAATAATCCGCTCCACTTGGCGCGATGTAAGACCAACCAATTCCGCAATCTGGCGAGCAGATGCATAGGCGTCTTGACAAATTACCTGCAACACCATTTCTTCCGGATTATCGGAATTTATTCCGACATTTATTCCGACATTTATTCCGACATCTGAGGATTTTTCTCGGTTCTTCTTCAGTGTAGATAATATCTCACCAAGCATGAACTCTATAAACGGAGCACAATCAGCCTTCTTACTACTCTGCTCGATAGCGCGGTAATACTGAGCCTGATTCGAATACACCATATTCTCCACAGGAAGATAAGCAAAAGCCGGATGAAGACGCCCCAGAATCAGAGATTGCCACAACCGCCCGGAGCGGCCGTTGCCATCGCTGAACGGATGAATGAACTCAAACTCATAGTGAAACACACAGCTGCGGATGAGCAGGTGATCTTCTGCCCGGTTCAGCCAATCAAACAAATCAGCCATCAGCGATGGAACCATGTGCGCAGGCGGAGCCATGTGAATACATTTCTCGCCGGCAAACACCCCCACACCACCGCGCCGGAACTGCCCGGCATCATCACGAAGTCCCGCCATCATCAGCCCGTGAGCCCGCAACATATCGTCCAGTTTGAACGGATTGAGCGTGGGATATTCCTCATACGTCCGTATAGCATTGCGCACTTCCTGCAACTGCGCCGGCGGTGCCAGCACCGGCTTTCCCGCCAGCACATCACTCACCTGGCTTTCACTCAGCTCATTGCCCTCAATCGCCAGTGAACTATGAATCGTCTTGATGCGGTTAGCCTTGCGCAGTAACAAGCCGTCCGCCTGCTCCAACCGAATAGAGTAGCGCTCAATCAGTGCAGAAATCTCGGCCACCATTGAAATAGCCTTGGCACTCACCGTAAAAGGAGGAACATAGCTTCCCATAACTGCGGGTGTATTATACCACTATACGCTCATCATTACCAGCTTATATTATCCGCAAAATCACCGTAGATCACACCACAGGGCGCGGTGGTCGGAGGCTTTGGCGGCGGCGGGAATATCGACGATGCCGCCCTGGCCGCGCATGCGTTCGCGGAGCGTGGGGTTTACGAAAATCTGGTCATAGATGCAGTATTCCTTGCCGCGTTTGAAGTAGAGGGTCCACTCCTCACCGCGGGAATCTTCGGGAGCAAGGCGGCGGAGTGATGCGTCTGCCGAAATTCCTTGCTGGAGAATCTGTGGAGCGGCATCGGCTGGACCGTCGTTCCAGTCTCCGAATACCAGCAGGGGTATACCTTTCTGAGTACGGGCAATGTGCTGGATATGCTGCGCAAGGGTGTAGGCCTCCTGCTTGCGGAGGGCATTGGTCGCACCGGCATTTTCCGACACGCGGGATTTGAGGTGAGCGCCGACGATGCGGAACAGGCGCCCATCGTCTAAGCGAATGGTCACATCGAGAATGCCGCGCAGCATCTTGCGGCGCTTCTGATGGTGCAGCTTCACATTCGCCTGCGAATTATCCTGCACAATAGGGTGAACCGAAAGCAGGGCCAGCGCACGATCCTCACCCTGCCTGGCAAGCACTCGGAAATAGGGGTACTCCAGCCCTTTATCAGCAAGTCGCTTGCGTAAATCCTGTAGTGCCACAGGGCCGCCTATCTCCACAAGGCCCACGATGGCAGGCTGTGCCGAGGTAATCACCTCCACCACAGCATCACGGGATTCCTTTGACTTGGGCTTCAGCACATAGCGGGAGCGATATGCCTCACCTTCCACAAAGTAGTTCTGCACATTGTGCATGAGAAAACGAACAGGCTTACCGGGCTTGGGAATGGCGGCGATATCCACCTGTTTCTGCAGCGGCGCTGTATGAGCCACCTCGGCAGAAAGCGTTTCGGCTCCCAGCGTGGGCACATATTCCTCCTGCTGAACAGTGGGGGCAGCACCCAGCCAGCGGAGGATAGTATCATCTCCGCCGAAGCGGTCCATGAGCAGTCCTGCAACAAGCAGCACCAGAAAGACCAGCAGCGCATCCTTGCGCGGAAGTTTACGTCTACGAGCCATAAGGGGGTAGTTGGGCAATTGTAGGGTTACAGGCAGCCGCCATCCAGCCATTCGGCCACCTGCGGAGCAGCATAGGTAAGAATCATATCTGCACCGGCTCGGCGGATGGAGAGCAGAGCTTCCAGCATGCACTGCTTCTCGTCCAGCCAGCCGGAAGCCGCCGCAGCCTTTACCATGAGATACTCACCGCTCACATGGTAGGCAGCGATGGGCAGCGTGGTGGCGCGGCGCATCTCGGAAATCACATCGAGGTACAGCGTGGCGGGCTTCACCATGAGGAAGTCTGCACCCTCAGCGGCATCCAGCGCAGCCTCACGCAGCGCCTCACGCACATTGCCGGGGTCCATCTGGTACGTCTTCTTATCGCCGAACTTCGGAGCGCTGCCCAAGGCTCCGCGGAAGGGGCCATAAAAAGCCGAGGCATACTTGGCCGTGTAGCTCATGAGTGAAACCTTGGTGAATCCCTCGGCATCCAGCGCAGCACGCAAGGCGGCAATGCGGCCGTCCATCATATCACTGGGAGAAATAATATCTGCCCCTGCACGGGCATGGCAAAGTGCCTGGCGGCAAAGTGCCTCCACCGTCTCATCGTTCAGGATTTCGTAGGAACCATCCTCATATTCGCGAACCAGACCGTCCTGACCATAGGTATTGAAGGGGTCGAGCGCCACGTCGGTCATCACACAGAGTTCAGGCACAGCGGCCTTGATGGCACGGATGGCGCGGGGAACCACACCCTCCGGATTCCAGGCTTCAGAGCCGGCGGCATCCTTCTTTTCCTCCGGCACCACGGCAAACAAATCCACACAGGGAATGCCCAAGGCATACAGGCGCTTGCATTCCGCTGCAATACCGGCCACGCTCCAGCGCGTGCAGCCCGGCAGAGACTCGATGGGCGTATCCTCGTCCCCCTCCTGCACAAACATGGGGTAAATCAGGTTAGCGGCAGACAGCGTAGTCTCGCGCATGAGACCACGAACAGCGGCAGACTTGCGGTTGCGGCGCGGGCGAATCGGCAGGTTCATCATATCACCCCCACACTAGCACAATTCCCCCCGCATGTAAAGATTCACCAGCGTTCGCAGAATGAATCTTTACACATCCACAGGCAAGGTTTATCGAAAAACAGAGGTGAAGCAGCTGAGCAGGAGCAAGCAGCTGAGCCCCCAGCAAACGGCAGGGAACCAAGGGCGGCCATGGCCGAAATTGCGAGCCATATATACACCGAGAACCGGCCAGGTGAAATACGCAAATCCCCCCAGAACCAGTACAGAAAGCGAATCCTGCCCATTATCAGGCTGACTCAGCCAGGACAGAGGGAGAACCCATTGCGTCACGATGCAAAGCAGCAGCAGGTATTTTCCCCACACGGGAATCGGCATATACTCGAATATCCACTGTGCCATGATGGTAATGATAAACGAGATTATCAACACCGCAAATACAGCCAGCAGGCAAACACCCAACGGCCAGCCAGGCGCGATAGCCGAGTAAGTTACCAGGGCCATGCACAGGCAGACACCAGTGAATACAGCGCTGTATACCGGTGGCTGCACAGGTCTTCCCTCTGCAGGTGATATCTGTTGCTGCGCATCGGGTGTTTCCATCGGAGGCATTCTAAACCAAGGGACGGGACAAGACAAGATAAAATCCCCACTGCGGTATCAGCACCGCAGCGGGGATTGAAATGATTTACGCTGAACCAGGTTTAATCCTCGTCCTTCTCAGGTGCGAGCCAGCGCATAAAGAGGCGGCTGGTGGCGGGGATAACGAGGAGGTTCAGGATGGTGGCGGAAACCAGGCCACCGAACTGCACAATGGCCAGAGGCGCCAGCAGCTCACCACCCGGCTGATCCTTCGCCCACACGAGGGGAAGCAGGCCGAGAATGGTGGTGAGCGAGGTCATCATGATGGGGATGACGCGCTCGCGGGAGCCATCGCGAATAGCATCGAGGGTGCTCACCCCCTGCTCTTCGAGTGCGCGATAGCGGTTCAGCATAATGAGGCCGGAGCGGATGGCAAAGCCAATCACCGTCACAAAGCCCACAATAGAGCTCACGGACAGGATGGGCGGGATGTAAGTCTCGCCGCTGAGCACGGATTTCACCGTATCGGGCGAAGCAAGGAACACCGCCACAATACCACCCACAAGGCAGAGCGGGATATTGATGAGCGTGACCAGCGCACGGCGCACGCTGCCCAGCGAGCTGGAAAGCAGCAGCACGATGAGCACGCACACGATACCACCCAGAATATACAGTCGGCGGCCCGCCTCCTCGCGGCTCTTGATGGTGCCCGCGTAGTCCACCGAGCAACCCATGGCATTCATGACGGGGTCGAGCTTCTCGCGGCAGGCATCGGCCAGGTCACCAAGGTTGGAATCAATAGACGGGTTGCAGGAAATCATGGCCTTGCGGCGGGTGTTATCGCGCAGAATGAGGTTGGTAGCCTCGGCGCGGTACACATGGGCTGCATCACCCAGACGCAGCATGCGGCCACCGGGAGCCACCAGCTGCAGGTTGCTCACATCATCCATGCTCATGCGCAGCTCGGGGTCGAGGCGCAGCATGATGTTCCAGTGGTCGAGGTTGCGGATGATTTCACCGGCCTTGTAACCATGCATGGCAGCGGACACCTGCTCGGCAGCATCGGCCACGGTGAGGCCGTAGGTCGCCAGAATCTCGCGGTTGTAATCCACACAGATGGTGTCGACCATCACTTCGCGGTTGGCGCGGGCATCGGCCACCTGGGGCAGCGTGCTGAGAATCTCGGCTGCCTTCTTGGCGGCGTTGCGAATCTGCGGAAGCTCCGAGCCGTAGATGTTGATGGCGATTTCCGAGTTGGAACCAGAAAGAGCAGAGGAAATGCGGTGCGCCAGAGGGTAGCCGATCATACCTCCCATACCGGGCATGCCGGAAATCACCTTGCGGATATCCTCGCGAATCTTGCGCTGGTCATGGTTCAGATCCACACGCACCACAAGCTCGGAAGCACTAACGGGCTCGGCGTGCTCGTCATTCTCGGCGCGACCGGTGCGCTGGGTCACAGTCTTCACGCCCTCAATCTTCTCCAGCTCACCCATCACCTGACGGGAAACACGCTCCGTCTCCGCCAGTGAGGTACCCGGCACGGCGTTCACGAATACGGTGTAGCAGTCCTCATTGAAAGGCGGCAGGAAGCTGGTGCCGTAGGTACTGCCCAGCCAGAGCGCGCCACCTGTAATCACCATGAGGAAGCTGAACACCCAGCCAGCGCGGCGCAGGCAGAACTCGAGCACCGGGGCATACAGACGTTTGATGAGGCGGGCGGTGGCAGAATCGCCATCCTCCTTGATATTCTTCGGCGCCTTGAACCAGATATAGCAGAGCACCGGCACCAGCGTGAGTGCCACCAGCAGGGAGGCTGCCAGTGCAAGCATGTATGAAATACCCAGCGGTCGGTAGAACTGCCCCTCCAAACCGCTCAGGAAGAGTACGGGAGCAAACACCAGCAGAATAATGACCGTGGAGTAGGATATGGAGGAGACAATCTCTCCCTTCGCCTCCAGCAGCACGGCAAAGCGGCTGCGACGCTGCTCCGGCGGCAGGGCGGCATTGCGCGTGAGGTTGCGCCAGGCCACTTCCACGAACACGATGGCGTTGTCCACCACGTCGCCCACGGCCACAGCCAGGCCACCCAGAGTCATGATGTTCACGGCCAGCCCGAAAAGAGGGAAGCAGGCCATGCCCAGCAGCACGGAAAGCGGCATGGTGATGAGGGTGATGATGGCGGTGCGCAGGTTCAGCAGGGTGAGCACAATAACGAGCATCACCACAATACCGGCGATGATGAGGGTTTCCTTGCCGTTTTCGAGCGAAAGGTTGATGAAGTCGGCCTGGCGGTAAGCATCAGCACGCAGGGTGATATTGCCCGGCAGGCGGCTCTGGGCAAACTCCTTCACGGCAGCATCCACCTGCTCGGTAAGAGCCAGCGTGTTGGCACCCGGCACCTTCTGCACCGAAAGCACCACGCACTCGCGCCCCGCAAAGCCGGCATTGCCGCGGCGGGGAGCGCCGTCAATCTTCACCTCGGCCACATCCTCCACACGCAGCACACCGCTGGGGTGGGCGGGAACCAGGGCTCGCTTGATTTCCTCGGGAGTGAACGCACGGGAAGCCTGCTGCACCGGCAGTTCCAGGCCAGCCACGTCCTCAATGTAACCGGCGGGAATGGTGCTCTGGGCATTTTCCACGCTTTCCTTGAGGTCATTGAGCGTGATACCGGCCTGGCGCATCTTCTCGGGGTCGTACAGCACCTGGTACTCAGGCATGCGACCGCCCAGCACAGTGACCTGCCCCACACCGGGGATGGACAACAGGCGGTTTCGCAGCTCAAACTGCCCCACGCGGCGCACCTCGAGCGGGTCGGCCGTCTCATCGCCCAGCAGGGCAATAAGCATGATTTCACCCGTCACGGATACGATGGGCGCCATCTCCGTCTCGACATGCGAAGGCAGGTTCTCACGCACCGTGGAAAGGCGTTCGGAGACAATCTGGCGGGCCAGGTAGATATCCGTATCCCAGTCGAAGTCGACCCACACAAAGGAAAGGCCGCTGCCGCTGGAGCTGCGCACGCTCTGCACACCGGGGGTGCCGGAAAGCGCGGATTCGAGGGGAATGGAGACATACTGCTCCACCTCCTCGGCGGTGAGGCCGCCGGCTTCGGTCTGAATAGTGACACGCGGCACATACAGCTCGGGGAACACGTCCACGGGCGTGCGCATGATGCCCACAATACTCAGCGCCGTAAGCACCAGCGTGATGATAATCACGGTGATGCGGTTGTGCAGGCAGAACGAAATGAGTTTCTCGAGCATCAGTGGTCCTCCCCTTCGTGGAACTTACCATCGGCGTGGAAATGGCCGGCCTTTTTCTGCTGGCTGCCGTCGGCGGGCAGCAGGTAGCGCAGTTCATAGCCACCCTTTACCACCAGTTTCTGCCCGGGAATGAGCCCCTTCACGGGGGTCATGCCGCGGCGGCTGGTGCCGGCCTGCACTTTCACCATGGCAAAGGTGCCTTCCTTGATTTCCAGGAACACCACGTCATCGATACCTACCTTCACCAGAGCGGAATCAGGGATGTTCACATAGCCCTGCTCACCGCCATCGGCATACATATCGAGGCGGCAGAGCTGGCCGGGGCGGGCATCGGCAGGCAGCGCATCAGGAGTAAAGAAGAGGTTGCGGGTCTGCTTCTCAGGATCCACCTGCTCAGCCATGCGCCAGGTGCCGGTGAGCTCCTGCTGGTTGCGCCCGCTCAGGCGTGTAGCGCGGATAGAGGAGAAATCGGGGACATCGTTGCCATACAGCGTGCCTACCACTTCCATGGAAGCCAGATTGCTCATGGTGACCACGGGGGCACCCTGCTCTCCCCAGCTGCCCTGGGTGATACCGACATTGCGCACAATGCCATCGTTCGCAGCGCGTACCACGAGGGTGGGCATGCCGTTCTCGGGGGTTATCTCGGCACCCATCACCAGGATGTTGAGCTTGGTATGAGTCACTTCCAATTCACGCTGCAGCTGGCGCTTCTCGGCGTTCTTGAAATTGAGCTGTTCCGTGAGGTCGCTGCTGGTAGTGCCGGCGGACTGAAGCCGGGCCAGGCGCTGGCTGATGGAGTCGATTTCCTCGCCGCAGCGGGTAATGGCGGCTTCCTGCTTCTTGATATCGGCCACCAGCTCGCTTACCTCGGGAGAAATCACCGTATAGAGAACTTCACCCTTCTTCACGCTCTGGGCGGATTTAACACGCAGGGAAATACGGCCACCGCAGGGGAGCGAGTAGGTCTCGAGGCCGTGACTCGGCACAGTGAGGTAACCATACAGGCTATGCTGCAGGGCCAGCCCGGCGGCAGGCACGGCCTCAATCTTCATGGCCGAAATGTGGCGGGCGTGGGCATCTGCCGTAACCAGCACAGGGGCATCGCCTCCGCTGCACGAGCCGCCATGGTCGTGGGAGCATCCGGCGCCGTGCTCGTGGGCATGGTCGTGCGTGCAGCTCTCGCCGTGGGTGTGGCCGTGGTCGTGCGTGCAGGCCTCGCCATGCTCATGCTGGTGCTCAGCACCATGGTCATGCGTGCAGCCTTCGCCGTGCACATGCTCATGTTCGGTGGCTTCGGCGCCATGGTCATGCGTGCAGCCTTCGCCGTGCACATGCTCGTGCTCGGCAGCTTCGGCACCATGGTCATGCGTGCAGCCTTCGCCATGCACATGCTCATGTTCGGTGGCTTCGGCACCATGGTCATGTGTGCAGCCTTCGCCATGTACATGCTCGTGTTCGGCGGCTTCGGCGCCATGGTCGTGCGTGCAGCCTTCGCCGTGCTCATGTTCATGCTGGTGCTCAGCGGCATGGTCATGCGTGCAGCCTTCACCGTGTACATGCTCGTGTTCGGTGGCCTCAGCGCCGTGGTCATGCGTGCAACCTTCGCCGTGCACGTGTTCGTGCTGCTGCTCTGCAGCGTGGTCATGCGTGCAGCTTTCACCATGAACATGCTGGTGGGTAGATTCCTCCGCGTAGGCCGCAGAATACGACAGCGCGGCAACAAAGCCTAAAAACAGATTCAGTTTCATTTACTTAGCAATAAAATCGGGGTTAAGGTACTGAAGTTCCACCTGAGTGGTCAGCAGTTTGGTAAGACATTCAAGGTAATTCAAGCGGCGGAGGTAGGCCTCCTGGCGGGCATCGGCCACTGCGGGCAGCTTGGTTTCGCCGATGGCGTATAGCTTCTCCTGCTTCTTCTCGGCATCGCTCAGCTGAGCCACGCGTTCCTGCTCTGCGCGGCAGTGTTTGAGCAACAGCGACTGCATATCCGAAAGAGCGACAGACTGCTGCTGCAGGTGGCGCCAGGTCTTCAGCGCATCATATTCCTTGATATCGCGCTCGCCGTAAGCCTGGGCAATGCCCTGCTGGTTGCGATTCCAGAGAGGCAGACTGAGGCCCACGCCGATACCCACTTTACTGTTGCCATCCTCATGCTCAAAACCGGGGCTCACGGAAAGCTCGGGGTACTGCTTGCGGATTTCGCGCTGCAGCTCAGCCTCGCTGGTATCATGGGCTGCAAGGGAGGCCTTGAGCTCGGGGTGCTTCAGCAGCTGCTCATGCGTGGGAACAGCCACAGCAGCGGGCAGAGTCTTGGGCAGGCGGCCGGCCATTTCCACCTCGCGCATGTCGGGGTGCAGACCCAGTAATGTCAGCATCTGCAGGTGCAGCTCAAGGTGCTGCTGCTCCATTTCCTGCAGTTCTTTCTGGCCATCGTTCAGGCGGCGGCAGATAACCTGGAAGTCGGCAAACTCCATTTCACCAAGGTCATGCATGCGCCGCGCGCTCTGCTGCTCCTCGGTCATCTGCCTGACGCGAGCCTGCATGAGGTGCAGGCGGTCATGCGTCGCCATCACCTGGTAACGCAGTGTATCCAGCTGCACCAGGTAGGCGCGTTCCTTCGCCTGCATGGTCAAGTAGTCGGCCTCCTTGTAGCACTCGGCAATCTTCTCTGCCAGGCCGGGCAGGCCAGTGACCGGCAGGGTAAGCTCCAGCCCGATGCCGCGATTAGTGATATCAGCCTCGCGTATCTGCCGCACTTCTGCAGAAAGAGAAGGGTCCTCCCACAGGCCGGCAAACTCAGCCACTGCCGTGCTGCGGGCGTAGCCAAGACGGGCCAGGTTCAGCTCAGGGTTCAACAGCAGGCCAATCTCGTGCAGAGATTCCAGCGTGAGCGGATTGGAAGTCCGGCACATCTTGGCAGAAAGCTGCCGCCATTCAACAGAATCCCGCTGCAAATCAACGGGCATGGGCGTATACACAGCACAGGCCGCAAACGCCAGTGGAAACACACAGCTTCCCCAGAATCGTAATTTCATATTCAATTTCAAATGGTGTAAGGTAAAATCTTCGCGCGTCGCGCGCATATATCATTGGTATCTATATAGCCCCGCAGGGGCTCCATGTAAAGCAAAAAGCTACCGTGTCCCTGCATTTTGAGCAACGAACTGACGGCAGAAACCAAGGATTCAACAACGCTTCGGTACCAGATACCCCGGGTACGGAGGCGGAGCGGCAAGCAGAGTCAAGGCCCAATGCATCTGCATCACGCAGAGCTTACAATGCATCACCGGCTTTTCTGTCTGGGAAGAAAAAGCGGCCACGTTGGGCTCAGCATCCCGCATACCGGCATCGCTCAGCAGCTGGATGCGCTCGTGAGCATGGCGGTGGTGATGGTGGTCATGCGCGGCTGGCGCATCTTCCACTTCGTGAGCATGGCAAGCCGCCACCACGCAGCAATTTCCCGCATGGCACCCTGCCCCCGGCAGCTCCAGCGAAGCTCCGGACATTATCACCGGCAGCAGCAGAAACACCACCACCAGCATCATGCGGGACAAGGTTCTCACAGCGCGCTTTGTACCAGCTTTGCCTCTCTTTGTCAAGAATAACGATATATTTCGGGCTCAAGCGCTCAACTTATGGCTTGCGTTCTTGTTTTTTTCTGTTACCATGGCAAGCGAGTGCAGCCAGAAGATTCCATCTCCAGCCCCAGCGACAACGAGCTCGAGCAGCTCGCTGCCCGCACGCGCCGCAGCCTCATCATGCGTCTGGGCGACTGGAAGGACCAGCGCAGCTGGGATGAATTCTACCGCACCTACTGGCGTCTCATCTATTCCGTTGCCATCAAGGCCGGCCTGCGAGAGGACGAAGCCTGGGATGTAGTGCAGGAAACCGTGCTCACCATCGCCAAGCAGAGTCTCAAGAACACCTATGACCCCGAACGAGGCTCATTCAAGATGTGGCTCTGGAATGTGACCCGCTGGCGCATCAACGACCAATTCCGCCTGCGCGGCAAAGCCCCTGCCCCCGCCGGTTCCACGGCGGAAGGCAACCCCACACGCGAACCTGTAGAAAACCTGCCCGACACCTCCTCCAACAACTTCACCGAAATCTGGGAGCGCGAGTGGCAGCAGAATGTGATGAAGGCTGCTCTTGAGCGTGTAAAAATCAAGGTGTCTCCCCGCCAGTTCCAGATTTTTGACTACAACGTGCTCCAGGGCATGAACGCCACCGAAGTACGCCGCCGCCTCGGGGTGAGCATGGCCCAGGTATACCTCGCCAAACACCGCGTTGGCAGCATCCTCAAAAAGGAAATTGCCTACATCCGCGACCAGGAGAAGTAATTTCACCGGATTTTTCTATTTTAGAATAATTCTACTTGACAAAATCCCTCTATCGGGTAGAATAGGCTCGTACAAAAATAGCAGAGCTACTGTAAAAATCGGTCAGAATCTGTTGGAACACTCTTGACTTGTCTCTGGCGGGGGTATAAAATAGCACTCGTGAGGGTATAAGCCACAGGGAGTACAGATTTACTCCGATGGAACATTAACCCTAAACCATGCTAATTTTATGACTGACACTACTACACCCCAGGATTGCACCTGCACAGATCCCTGGCAGGGCTTCAAGGGCGGCGTGTGGACTGAGTCCATCAACGTACGCGATTTCATTCAGCAGAACTACACCCCCTACACCGGCGAGGGCGATTTCCTGGCCGGCCCCACAGAGGACACCACAGCCCTCTGGGACGAGGTGAAGGACCTGATGAAGAAGGAAATTGACGCCGGCGGTCTGCTTGGCGCCGACACCGAGGTTGTTTCCACCATCGTTTCCCACGGTCCCGGCTACATCGACCAGGCCCGCGAAAAAATTGTTGGTCTGCAGACAGATGCTCCGCTGAAGCGCGCCCTCATGCCCTTCGGTGGTCTGCGCATGGCCCAGAAGGCTCTGGAATCCTACGGCCTGCAGATGTGCCCGCACACCGCTGAATTCTTCGGCCGCATCCGCAAGACCCACAACGAAGGCGTGTTCGATGCCTACACCAGCGACATCCGCGCTGCCCGCTCCGCCGGTATCATCACCGGTCTGCCCGATGCCTACGGCCGCGGTCGTATCATCGGCGACTACCGCCGCGTAGCCCTCTACGGCACCGACAAGCTCATCGCCGCCCGTCGCAAGGACCTGAAGGACCGCGAAGCCGGCGCCATGACCGATGCCACCATCCGCCTGCGCGAAGAACTCAACGAGCAGATCCGCGCCCTGGCCGAACTGGCAGAGATGGGCAAGAGCTACGGCTGCGACCTGACCCGCCCCGCCACCAACTCCCGCGAGGCTGTGCAGTGGACCTACCTCGGCTACCTGGCCGCAGTGAAGGAGCAGAACGGCGCCGCTATGTCCCTGGGCCGTGTTTCCACCTTCCTCGACATCTACTTCGAGCGCGACCTGGCCGCCGGCACCATCACGGAGTCCGAAATCCAGGAACTCATGGACCAGTTCGTGATGAAGCTGCGCATGGTGCGCTTCATCCGCACCCCCGAGTACAACAGCCTGTTCTCCGGCGACCCCACCTGGGTAACCGAATCCATCGGTGGTATGGGCGAAGACGGCCGCACCCTGGTGACCCGCAGCTCCTTCCGCATGCTGCAGACCCTGTACAACCTGGGACCGGCACCCGAGCCGAACCTGACTGTGCTGTGGTCCACCTCCCTGCCCGAAGGCTTCAAGAAGTACTGCGCCAAGGTTTCCATCGAGACCTCCTCTGTGCAGTATGAGAACGACGACCTGATGCGCCCGTACTGGGGCGACGACTACGGCATCGCCTGCTGTGTGTCCGCTATGCGCATCGGCAAGCAGATGCAGTTCTTCGGCGCCCGCGCCAACCTGGCCAAGGCTCTGCTCTATGCCCTCAACGGCGGCATGGACGAAGTGAAGGGCAAGCAGGTGACACCGCCCGCCCCGCGCTACGAGGGTGAATACCTCGAGTACGACAAGGTGATGGAGCTGTTCGACAACATGCAGGACTGGCTCGCCAAGACCTACATCGATGCCCTGAACATCATCCACTACATGCACGACAAGTACTGCTACGAGCGCATCGAGATGGCTCTGCACGACCCGGAGATTCTCCGCACCATGGCTGCCGGTATCGCCGGTCTCTCCGTGGCTGCCGACTCCCTGTCCGCCATCAAGTACGCCAAGGTCAAGTGCATCCGCAACGAGGAAGGCCTCATCGTCGACTTCGAGACCGAGGGCGAGTTCCCCTGCTACGGCAACAACGACCCCCGCGTGGACGAAATCGCCGAGGCGCTGGTGACCAACTTCATGAACAAGCTTCGTAAGCTGCACACCTACCGCGACTCCATGCCCACCCAGTCTGTGCTGACCATCACCTCCAACGTGGTGTATGGCAAGAAGACCGGCAACACGCCCGACGGCCGCCGCGCCGGCGAGCCCTTTGCCCCGGGTGCCAACCCCATGCACGGCCGCGACAAGAACGGTGCTGTGGCTTCCATGCTCTCCGTGGCCAAGCTCAACTACGACGACAGCCAGGACGGCATCTCCTACACCTTCTCCATCGTGCCCGGAGCCCTGGGCAAGGACGAGGAGGAGCGCGAGACCAAGCTCGTTTCCCTGCTGGATGCCTACTTCGCCGCCACCGGTCACCACATCAACGTGAACGTGCTCGAGCGCGAGACCCTCATGGATGCCATGGAGCACCCCGAGAAGTATCCCCAGCTCACCATCCGCGTGTCCGGCTACGCTGTGAACTTCATCAAGCTCACCCCCGAGCAGCAGCGTGAAGTGATCAGCCGTACCTTCCACACCCGCTAAAGCTGGTACAGCATCACACCCCTTCCGGGCTGCCATCAACCACAAGTTGATGGCAGCTTGTTTTTTGTTGTCATCCCTCCTTGAATCCAAGGAGGAAATATGCTAGATTGTAACCACGCCCATGAGTACCCTGCATATAGATTTCTTAGGCTGGCATGCCCCCGCCATTGAACTGGTAGCCAATAAGCTGGAAAAGCTGAATGAGCAGCACCCATCCGACTTCCGCCGAGCCACCGTCGTAGTGCCCACTGCAGAAAGTGGCCGACGTCTGCGCGAATACATGGCAGAAAGAGCCGGCCGCCCACTGCTCATGCCGAAAATCATTCTCGCCGGCCAACTGATTCCCAGCGGAGGAGAAAACGTGGCCTCAGAAATGGAAACCATGGCAGCCTGGCTGCAGGTACTCGACGGTGCCATGGGCGACAAACCCCTACCCTGGCTGCTGGACGTAGCCACCCAGATGCAGAGGGTACGCAAACAGCTCGAACAGGAAGCCCGCGCACCCGAATGGGAGCACGACACAGCCCGGCGCTTTGTTCAGGAATACCTGCAGGAGCCGGAAGAACAGTGGGAAAATACGCTCCGCTATGAGAAGGAACGCTGGGAATCCCTCCGCACCGCCTTTACCAGCGTGGATGAACTGCTGACGCAATGGGGGCTCTGCCCGACTGAACAGAAACGCGCAACGGAACTGGAAATACCCACCAGACAAGGGCTTGTCATCATCGCGTGCGTGCCGGAACTTTCACCACTGAACCGACTGTATCTCCAGCGTCTCGCAGACACCGGCTCTGCACGGGTTGAAATCTGGGTAAATGCCCCGGCAGAGGAAGCGTCCCGCTTCGATATCTATGGCCAACCCGTGGCCATTATTTCCGATGGCCAGCATGCCCGCATGGGCTGGAGCGAATGCCCTATCCATATCCCCGGCACTGGCTCAAACTCCGACAGTATCTGCGATACCATCCACCCCACCGGCAGTGTGCAGGCATTCGGCCGCAAGGTAAAGGAACTGGCAGGGGGCTTCCATTCAGATGAAGTACTCCTCGCATCATGCGACAATACTCTTTCGCCTATGCTGGTCTCGTCCTTCCTCCCTGAATGGCAGGTCAACATGCCCGAGGCCCGCTCGCTCCTGTCCACAGAAGCGGGACGTCTCCCCCTGCAGCTCAAAAATGCTTGTTCCGCATGGTGTCAAGGTAGCGCCGGCAGCAATCGCACCATGGAGGATTTTCTTGCTCTGCTACGAAACCGCACGCTGCAATGTATCCTTGACCCAGCCCCGGCGCCCGCATCATTCAACCGCTATCTCACCGATCTCTGCATGGTGCACCTGCCGGGCAGTGTGAGCCACCTGCGCCACCTCATGCAGCGCGAGCTTCAGGAAAACGAAAATACTGAGGCAGAAAAACAGCTTCTTCGCCGCTACCTTTCCTATACCGAGGCAACTATTCAACTTGTGGAGGATTGTCTGGATACGGAGCGCATGCCGGAAAGACTCTGCGAGCTGGCTGCAGCTTTGCAGCAACATCTCAACGCGCCGGAATGGAAACGAGCCGCGAGCATGCTTACTGAATGCCTTAGAGAAGCCGCAGCGCTGGTAACGAGTCCTGCAATTTCCAGCCAGCCGCTGTTTGCCCTCGCTCTGCTCACCCACTTTGTTGAGAAACAGGCAGCAGGAGTACTCGAAGGCGCTATGGAAAGTGCCCAGTCCATCACTCTGCGTGGCTGGCGCGAGCTCTGTTTTACGCGTGAGCCCCGAATTATCCTCGCAGGTATGCACGATGGCTATGTGCCGGAGCGCATGCCGGCAGACGCCTACCTGCCGAATGCGTACCGCAGTTTCCTGAGCATGACCAACGACACCTCCCGCTGTGCCCGCGATAGTTTCCTGCTCACAGCTCTGCTCCACAGCAGACCCGCGGGTTCGGTGCATTTTGTGCTGGCCTCCAGCTCGGTAGATGGCACCCCCATTGCGCCATCGTCTCTTCTTCTGCGTTGCAACACTGCAGCGGAGACCGCCAAACGCGTCAACTGGCTGTTCTCAGACCCGCAGACGGTCGGCGCAAACGCAGATTACGACTTGTTACCATTCATCACTCCTGACTCCGGTATTTCTGATGAAGACACCATGGAAAGCACCGGGCTCATCGCCCCGGGAATAGCTAATCCCTACGCTGACCCGCAGAACACGTATTCTCCCTCTGCCATCAAGAGTTTTCTGAGCTGCCCGCTACGATTCTGGATGGAAAGGCTGCTGAAAATCGCTCCAGGCGATGCTCTGGATGAGGGCAAATCTGAGCCGGACGCTGCCGAATACGGCACATTGTTACACGCCATCCTGCAGGATATCACCACAAGATTCGACAAAGCAGATGAAAGCGCCGACTGCGCCACTCTCACCGCAGAAATAGCCGCCTATGCTCATGAATGCACCTGCCGTCATATATCTACCCAATACGGTGATGAATCAGGTATCTTACCCATTCCCATACGCATTCTGCAGCGAAACTTGATAAAGACTGTTCAGGAGTTTGCGCAGCAGCATGCACAGGAACTCTGCAACGGATGGGAAGTAATACTCCGTGAGGAAAAATTGTGCTTCAAACTGCCGGCTGAGGACGGTTCTGCCCCCCTGCTCTTCGATATGCGAGTGGACCGTGTTGACCGCCACCGAATCAATGGGCGCATGCGCGTGATTGATTACAAGACGAACGATTCCAACCCTCGCGCCACCCATTGGGAGAAATTATCGCCGGATGCAGCAGCACTGTATGATGCCTACATGCCAGCGGCACTGACGCTGCAAAACGAAAAGGATGAACGATTCCGCTGGGCCAGCGTGCAGCTTCCTCTCTATGCCGAGGCCCTGAGGCAGATATACGAGCTGGAAGAACTACCGGAAACAGCATTTTATAACATGCCCCGCACCAAACCGGGTACGGTTATCTATTCTCCCATGGGTGGCATGAGCAGTAAATCCACCATGACACAGGAACTGCATGACAAGGCTATGGCCTGCGTGCAGACGGCTGCGGCACTCATGCGCGCAGGTAAGTGTCTGTATTCTGCAGAATCCCTGGGACGCAGCATGAAGTACAGCAATTTCGGAGCACTGAACATCTATAAGGATCCGGATCCCCGGGTCATGTGCAGCCTGCCACCTCTGAGTATTCCCCAGCCGGAAATCGTCAACCAATGAATTACCCCATGAACGCTTCCTATTCCAAACAAATCAACGGCAATCTCATTGCCGCCTCTGCTGGCACGGGTAAAACCTATCAGCTCACTTCTCGATTCGTAGCACTGCTGGCGCTGGGGGCAAAACCGGAGAAGATGATTGCCCTGACCTTCACAAAGAAAGCAGCAGGTGAGTTCCGCAACCGTATTTTCCAGGCTCTTTCGGATGCCGCACTAGGCAAAGCCGACCATGACTTCCCCTCCCGCAACGCCATGGCTGCCCGCGTGTGGGAGACCTGGACAGGGCTGCATGTGAACGCCGACATGTCTCTCTCCCCGTCAGCCAACCCCGTGGCTCTGTACCCTGCAGCCATTCCTATGCTGAAGCGGGCTGTGTCACAAGGCTACTTCCCGGAACAGCTCTCCCCCCTCCCCGGAGAACCGGCAGTGCCGCAGCTCTCCACAGAGTTCTTTGCCGGATTACTCATGCAGGTGTTGAGCAAAAGTTCAGACCTGCAGCTCTCCACACTCGACAGCTTTTTCAACAGGGTCGTAGCAGCAGACCTTCATCGCGCGGGACTGAGCAGTGTTTCCCCCATGAATGCCCTGCAGCAGCAGCGTGCCACCCGCACCGCATTGCTTGCCATGCTGGCTGAGAGCGAAAAGTCATCGCACCACGAATCCGCGCTCATCACCCTGCTGGCCAGTATAGCTGAAGACAAAGGCGGCTCCATCCTCAAATTGATGGAGAACAATGTCAACACCTACCTGAGTCTCTACAAGGAGTTCCCGGAGAAAGCACCCTGGGGCAACCCGGCACCTTTCGGGCTACCCGATTGCAGCGAGGCCCGTCTGATAACCGATGAAGAGATAAGGATGTATCAGCAGGAAATCGACGAACTGGTCGGTTCCCTCAGCTGGAAAAAGCCCCGCAGCTACGTCAAAAAAACGCTCAGCACTATTGCGGGCAAAATCTGGATGGGCGAGTTCAAGAGCTCCGATTCCTTCGCCGGATGGTTCGATGCAGAAGATAAATACCTTGCCCCGCCTGAGGAACAAGGGCGCGATGACCAGCTTCGCGAATTGATTAAAGAGGTGAAGCTAGCTTGCGCGAGACTTTTCCTGCGTTCGGTTCAAGAGCAGTCAAAAGCAATGCACGAGCTGCTGAACAAGTATTACACCGCCTATAGGGACTGCATCCTCAGCGAAGGCATGTGCTCGTTCGACGATATCAAGCAAGGAGCCCGCCAGTTGCTCGGGCAGGATGCAGCCGGTGAGGATTCCGGCATGGCGCTCAGTCTCACCACAAAGCTTGACCACTGGATGCTCGATGAGTTTCAGGACACCGACCCTGTGCAGTGGGAAATCCTCAGCAACCTCCTGAAGGAAAATGCTCAATACCCGGATAAATCGCTCTTTGTCGTGGGTGATAAGAAGCAGAGCATCTACAGTTTCCGCGGAGCATCCGCAGAACTCTTTGAACAACTTCGCGGCGCCATTCCCGCCAGAGATGGCTACGACTGGCAGAAACACGGACTCACCAACTCTACCTTGAGTGAGAGCCGTCGCTCAGTGCCGGAAATCATGAACTTCACCAACCTGGTATTTGCCTCCATTGACGAAGCTGACCGTGAGTTTTCCCAGCACAGCAGCCACTCGGGGAACTGCAGCAAGAAAGGCTATGTCCGCGTACGGATTCTGCCTAAAGACAAAGCAGAACAAACAGTCCAGAACACCTGCCGCGCCATCGGTGATATACTCGATGAGCTCACAGAACCCGACGAACAGAATCAACGCCGTCTGAAAAACAGCATCAGTGTGGCTATTCTGGTTCGCAAAGGCAATGACGCCCGCAGCATCGTTGCCTGGTTACGCCGCTACAAACCGGAAATTCCGGTGCAGCTTGTCGAAGATTCCCCACTGGCAGAGGCATCTCCACTGGGCGAGTTGCTGCTCTCATTCTTCCTGTGGCTCAGGGAACCCGCTGATAAATACCGATACAACGTACTGCGCAGCTCTCCTCTGGCCCACATCATGCAGCCTGAGAACAAACCTATTTCTCAAAGTGAAGCCTGGGACTTCTGGAATCACCGGCTCAACTCACGCGGATATGCAGCTATGGTTCAGGCTCTGGCCTCCTACCTGCCATCCCTTGATTCGAACCGTATGATTCTCGAATGGCTGGAGGAAGCCGTGAGTTTCGATGCCTCTGGCGGCTCTCTGGATGAATGGCTGCTGCACATGCGCACCTGCTGCCGCAAGGAGAACGGCTCTGCCCAATTTGTGCAGGTCATGACTATGCATAAGAGTAAAGGCGCTGAGTTCGATGCCGTCATCCTCCCGTTCCTGGGCACCAAAGCAGTAGACCAGCCGCGTTCCGAAGGTATTCCTTATTTTATCTCCGAAGCACAGGAAGGCATTCTGGTTCATCCCGGCACAGCTGAAGAACGTCAACTCTGGCCTGAGATGGTAAACTATGAGGATACATGGAAACGAGCCCGCCGAAATGACAGCTACAACCTGATGTACGTGGCGCTCACCCGGGCCCGCTATGCCAATTACCTCCTCCTGCCGGAGAGAGAAAACAACAAGTACGACAAAGAATCGGACTGGATTCAAGAAGCTCTTAATCAGAATGGCATAGCGGCCACGCCCGATACCCCTGCAGAATTCGGCCACGCTGAATGGTATTTCCAAAAGGAAGCCAAGGCAACCCAGAGCAGGATGCAGCCAGAAGCCGCTCCCTTGGGGTGTATCCGCAAAGAAAGGAACAGAATCTCCCCCTCATCTCTCGCCCATGACGCCGAACCTGATAAAATCATGGTTTCTGAATCCGGAGGTAATACCAGCGGAGCCGACTTCGGCACACGGGTTCACGCCTGTTTCGAGCAAATTTCATGGCTTCAGAATCCCCTCCCCTCCTGGATGCAGAAGGATGCGTCACGCACCACAGCACAAAGCGTGGTGTACAACGCCCTGCAGCAGCCGGAAATCGCTGCACTCTTCACCTGCAAACCTAACCAGGAGGTCTACAATGAACAGTCCATAGAGGCCATTACGGAGAAAAACGAATGGCTCTCCGGCACCATCGACCGACTGGTAATCACCGTCGATACCCAGGGCAAGGCGACAGCAGCCCATATCATCGACTTCAAGACCAACCGGCTTGTCTCCGATCGGGAGGAATCATACGACACGCTGAAGAAGGAATACACGGCCCAGATGTCCGCCTATCGCAAGCATGTGGCCGATGCGCTTGCGCTCGACCCATCTGCCGTCTACGTATCTCTCCTCTCCTGCCCCCTCGGCATCCGCGCCAAAATCCTCCCCTACGCAGACACAGAACTGAAGAAACAGAAATAAGCCAAGTCATATCTACCTCCCTTTTCCCCGCCGTTGGTGTTGGCCATCCGGCGGGGAATCTATATTCTCACTCATGTACCTCTTCTTGACAATCTGGGAAAATGTGGTATACAGAATTCGTACGCGGCATGAGCAGCGTACATCTGTCTATCATATCCCATCAAACTGTTTATCATCATTGTTATGAATACTACCACTATTGCGGCAGGAGCCGCGCTATTGTTGCTACCCGTGTATTGTTGTGCTGTGCAGATGGAGCATGGTGCGTGAAGCAGAATACATGGATTCACATTGCCCAAGCGGAGCTTTGCTCTGCTGTGGACTCCCATTGCTTAACAAAAAAAACAACTTAATCCTATGGTTTACAATCAGAAACAAGTTCATCAAGGAATCAGCATCATGGTGCCACTCAACAACCCGGCCACGCAGGAGAAGCGGCAGCGCAACAAAAAACTATACTACCTGCTGCGATGGCTGCGCTACGGACTGCACCGCGGACAAGGCAACTCGTACTGCCTGATTGAGCCACAGGAGGCCCCGCCCACCATGCCGCACGGTGCCTACCGGCTGAGTGCTCAGCTTCAGTCAAAGCTCGAGGATTTTCTCCACTCCCCCCGGTTTACCGATTTTATCGCTCGCATGAAGGCAGAAGCCATAGCTCCGGCGGTGTATCTGGTGGAACATAAGACCAACGGAGAAGATGTAGCCTTGCCGCCCATCCGCATCTGCGGGGACTGGCCGAAGCCACTTCCCCTGCCCATTCCGAGGCACGGCACCGAAATCGACCACTTCCACACCCCCTGCTTTGCCCGTCAGATGCTGACCGCACCGCTCGATAAGCCTGTGGATGAATACCCTGTAGAATAACGACACCCTCATGAAGCAAAAGAGACTGAGATACAGCCGCTCCATGTCGCGACGCGAGAAATTCATTCTGCGCCGCAGGCTTGAAGAAGAGGCAGAAGGAGCCCGACGCCACGAGGAAAAAGTGGCATGCTACCTCGAAAGCGTACGACAACGAGCTCTCAGCGTGCAGAACAATGAAGAAGTCCGCGCCCTTTGCCGCAAAGTGTGGAGCAAGCGGCACTCCTATCCCGAGGCCATCAGCCTGACCGACAGCATCCTGGCAGAACGTCGCGCCGCGGGCGAGCTTTCCACGCCCTGAAACACCCCCCCGAAAATAAGGTAAAATTTATGCAAATCAGGAATCCAATTCCCGATTTACATAAATTTCACCTTCATTTTGTCTCTTTTTTATGTAAATCAGGAATCAGATTCCCGATTTACATAAATTCACCCTTGACAAAATCACGCATAAAGCACAAAATGAACTCAGCTATGGATAGCCATGAATACATCCCGCGCAAAGCCCTGGCAACAGTGCGCGAAATGACGCGCAGTTTCCCATGCGTTATGATTACAGGCGCTCGACAGGTGGGCAAATCCACGATGCTCAAGCAAATAATGCCTGAGCAAATGCGGTATGTGAATCTGGATGATTTTCGCAAGTTGAAACGAGCCAAGGAAGACCCTATTGGCTTTCTGGAAGAACAAGGAACACCTCTCTGCATTGATGAAGTGCAGTACGCGCCGGAACTCCTGCGTGCCATCAAGTTAATCGTGGATGAAAAAGACCAGCCCGGAATGTATTGGCTGACAGGTTCCCAGCGTTTTCACATGATGAAAAATGCCGCAGAGAGCCTGGCTGGAAGAGTAGGGCTGGTAGAATTGACCACACTCTCGCAGCAGGAAGCTACCCGTGAGAGCGAGCTGCCGGATTTTTTTCCAGACCTCGAGCGATTGAGAGCACTGACGCCGTCCCGCCGCGCCTGCGATATGAACACCCTGTATGCCCGTATATGGCGCGGCGGCTATCCCGCCCTGCACCGGGATCTGAATCGCAACCTGAATCACTACTTCGATTCTTATTTACAGACCTATCTGGAGCGCGATGTACAGGCTCTTACCCAAGTGGGGGACAAGAATGCTTTTCTGACACTCATGCAGTCTGCTGCTGCCAGAACCGGGCAGCAGCTTGTCTACGCCGATATCGCGAAAGACGCAGGCATTTCCCCCAAAACAGCAAAGAACTGGATTTCCATACTGGAGGCCAGCGGCATTGTCACCATCCTGCCGCCATATTCAGTCAACACAATCAAACGGCTGAGCAAAACCCCCAAGCTGTATTTCATGGATACAGGGCTCTGCGCATGGCTGGGCAGCTGGAGCAGTCCGGAATCCCTACAACATGGAGCAATGAGTGGAGCCATTCTGGAAACCTGGGTATTCGGGCAGCTATACCGCGCACTAGGCAACAGAGGACTGCGAACGAGGCTCAGCTACTACCGCGACAGCAATGGTGCCGAAATAGACTTCATCCTGGAGTATGAAAACAAACTCTATCCCATGGAAGTCAAACGCAACAGCAACCCTACAGCGGCAGATCTCAAAGCGCTTCATGGCCTCCCCCTTGGGAAAGCAGAACTACAACCGGGCATTGTACTCTGCCCGACCAGGGAAATGATGTCAATCGGCGGCGGGCACTACGCCTTCCCCATTTCTGCAATGTAATCCAAATCACCATCAGCAATAATTCACATGTCAACTTCAGGTCTTGTTCACTCAGTAGAATCCTGCGGCACGGTCGATGGACCGGGCATCCGTTTCATTGTGTTCCTGGCGGGCTGCAGCCTGCGCTGCCAGTATTGCCACAACCCCGATACCTCCTTCAAGCGCCAGGGCAAGGAACGCACCGTGGAGGACGTGCTCGAGGAAATCAGTCGCTATGCCACTTTCCTCAAAAATGCCAAAGGCGGCGTGACCATCAGCGGTGGCGACCCCCTCTTCCAACCGGATTTCACCCGAGCCCTGCTCCGCGGCTGCAAGGAAATGGGGCTGCACACCTGCCTCGATACCTCCGGCCACCTCGGCCGCAATGCCGACGACGCCATACTGGCCGATACCGACCTGGTGCTGCTCGATATCAAGGCCTGGAACCCGGAGCAATACAAGCTGGTCACCGGCCAGCCCCTGCAGCCCACCCTCGACTTTGCAGAAAAGCTGGCAAAACGCGGCACCCCCATGTGGCTGCGCTATGTGCTGGTGCCCGGCCTCACCGACCAGCTGGATGACATCACCGCCCTCGCCCGCTATGCCGCTGGCCTCGGCAATGTGCAGCGGGTGGACGTGCTCCCCTTCCACCAGATGGGCAAGTTCAAATGGGGCGAACTCGGCCTCACCTACCCGCTCATGGACCTCGAGCCCCCTGCCCCCAAGCTCACCGACCAGGTGCGTACCATCTTCCGCACCCACGGATTCCCCTCCTCCACCCACTGATTCAAAAAAAATCCGCCAAATTTCAAAATTTAGCTTGCAATCCTTCGCCAGAGCGTGTATATTGTCGCCGCACTTCGGTGCAAGCTCGATGGTGGACGTAGTTCAGCGGTAGAGCCCCGGATTGTGGTTCCGGTTGTCGTGGGTTCGAATCCCATCGTCCACCCTTGAAGAAAAAGCCCCGTGCCTGTTAAGGTGCGGGGCTTTTTTTCCATTAGCGTGGCGGGATTCGAAGCCACGACAACCGCTCGCGGTTGTTGTGGGGATGAACTGCCGGGTCAATAGCAAAAAGTGTGGAATTTGGGGTCAATAGCAAAAAGTGTGGAATTTGAATTTTCATATCACAATGTG
>JBGVNQ010000007.1:0-110897 GCA_045125705.1 Akkermansia sp.
CTATCGTAACTTTCAGAACTACCGATTAAGAGTCTTAATTGAATGTGGGCACATTGTGATATGAAAATTCAAATTCCACACTTTTTGCTATTGACCCGGATTTCCATCTTTACCTTACCATCTTTAGAGGTATAGAAAAGAAGCTCGCCTGCTGCGATGTCGGGAGTTGGGGATTCTTGTTGCATGCAATTATCGCCCGTATTGTACAGGTAAAGGAAAATGAGCACAAGCAAAAAGCTCCGGCGCTGTTAGCGTCGGAGCTTTTTAGTAGCAGGGAGGTGATTTGAACACCCGACCAAAGGCTTATGAGTCCTCTGCTCTACCACTGAGCTACCCTGCCGTTGGAATCGCAGCCACCGCAGCGGCTGGTGAGGGGAGTATACACGTGGATATGAGCTTTGGCAAGCCTAAAATTGAATTTTTTGAGAATTTATTTTTTAGGGGCGCCTTTGCGCTGGTTGCGGATGCTCTGCAGTCGTTTCAGAGCGCCTTCGGGGTCGGTCAGCAGGGCGTCCACACGCTTCATGGCGCTGGGGCCGGCTTTGGGGTCGGCTTCGATACCCTGGCGCATCACCTCAGCGGCGGCCTTGATGTCATCCACCGTCTGGGCGCTCATGAACATAATCTGGAACTTAATCTGCAGCATGCCGGCCTTGTTTTCGGGTTCGGCGGTGGGCAGGGCTTTGTCCACAATGGCGATGGCTTCGGCGGCGGTCTGGGCGTTGGAGATATCGCGCTGCAGGGCATCGCGCTGGTCCTTCACGCGCTGCAGGCGCTTCATGCCGCTGGTGTCATCGGTATCCAGGGCGATGATGCGCTGGCGCAGGGCGGCGGCGTTTTCCTGCACTTCCTCGGGGAGGCTGTTGTAGGCCTTGGTAAGCGTGGCAACCTGCTCGGAGCCCTGCTGGGTATCAGCCTTGGCGAGCAAGGCAGCATTGGCCAGGGCGGCGTTCAGGGGTTCGGCGGCCTCTGCAGTGCTGGCTACATAGCCGCTGAAACCACCGACCACATCACCCTTGGGAGTGATGACCAGGATGGTCGGGAAACCGCTCACGTTGTACTGGTCGCAGATCTGGCGGTTGCGCTGCAGGAGCTTCTGGTCAAACTTCGGGTTCTGGGGTACATCAACCTCCATGAGCACAAACTTGTCCTTGGCGTAGGTTTCGAAAGCCGGGGTATCGAGCACCTGCTTGCGGAGGCGGATGCACCAGCCGCACCAGTCGGAACCGGTGAAATCAACCAGCACAGCCTTGTTTTCGGCGGCGGCCTTGGCCTTGGCGGCTTCCAGGTCAGTCATCCACTCAGCTGCCCAGGCGGGGGCCAGGGCTGCCAGCATCATCGCGGCACAAAGAGTTTTCTTGAACATGCCGCCCATTGTAGCAGAATACCCCCCGCCCCCGCAAGCGTAATCTCTGACCGTAAGCTGTCCGCCATCTGCGCGCTGGAGGGAAAACGGATTGACTTGGCTGCGTTTTTCTGGTCTAATGGGCGCGTGCCCGCAGAGACCACCAGTTTTGTATTTTTCGGCAGCGATGAAGGTGCCGCCGCCTCGGCTGCTGCAGCTGCCTATGCCCGCCTCGAGGAAGGCGGCGATGGCTGGGGTAACGAAATCATCGACGGAGCTGCCGCCACGGTGGATGAGGCTGTGGAAATCGTGGGTCGCACCATTTCCGGCCTGCAGATGATGAACATGTTCGGTGGCCGCAAGGTCATCTGGCTGAAGGGTGCCAACTTCATGGGTGATACCCCGCAGGGTGCCCGCAGCGAGGCGGTGCAGGCCGCGCTCGATGAGCTGGTGGCCGCCCTGAGCAACCTGCCCGAGGAGACCTTTTTCGTGCTCTCTGCCAGCGAGATGGACAAGCGCCGCTCCTTCTTCAAGAAGATGGGCAGCGCTGCCGAGGTGAAGGAGTTTTCCAAGATAGATATCACGAAACCCGGCTGGGAAGGAGAGCTTTCCGCCCTCACCCTGCGCATGGCCAAGCCGCTGGGCATCAGCTTTGACCATGCCGCGCTCGACCTCTTCATTCACCGCGTGAACGAAAGCACGCGCCAGATTGCCAACGAGCTGGCCAAGCTCGATGTGTACCTGGGCCCGGAGCGCCGCCTGGTGGAGGCGCAGGATGTGGAGCTTATGGTGGCTGTTTCGCGCAACGGTGTGGTGTTCGAAATCTCCCGCGCTATCGAGAGCGGCAACTCGCGCCTGGCGGTTCGCCTGGTGAACGAGCAGCTGGAGCATGGCGAGCAGGGGGTATCCATCATGCGTGCGGCCATTGTGCCCACGGTGCGCCAGCGCTTCTGCGCCCGCCTGCTCATCGATACCTACCAGCCCGATACGGGTAATTTCCGCGCTTTCGATGCTGCGCTGAACCGCCTGCCTGCCGAGGGGCGCAAGCTGCTGCCGCTCAAGAAGGACGGTACACCGAATACCTACGGCCTGTTCAACGCTGCCCGCACGGTGGGCAAGCTCAGCCTGCGCAAGGCACGCCGCGACCTGCAGGCCTGTGCAGCGGCAGATAAGGCGCTGGTTTCCAGCGGTCTGGATGCCCGCGATATCCTCCACAAGCTCATTGTAACGCTCACCACCGCATGAGCTACCTCATTCCCACAGAGTTTGATGTGCTCGTCATTGGCGGTGGTCACGCCGGCATAGAGGCTGCGCTGGCTGCCACCCGTCTGGGCGGCACGGTGGCACTGCTCACCCACGACCTCGACACCGTGGGGCAGATGAGCTGCAACCCCGCTATCGGCGGCCTGGCCAAGGGCCACATGGTGCGTGAAATCGATGCCCTGGGCGGTGCCATGGGGCTCAACACCGATGCCACAGCCATCCAGTTCCGCATGCTGAATGCATCCAAGGGCCCCAGCGTGCGTGCTCCCCGCGCCCAGTGCGACAAGAGTGCCTACCGCGCCCGCATGAAGTGGGTGCTCGAGACTACTCCCGGCCTGCAGCTTTTCCAGGGCGATGTGGATGAAATCGTGGTGGAGCAGGGGCGTGTGGCCGGTGTCACCACCACCTGGGGGCAGCGCTTTGCGGCGAAAGCAGTGGTGCTCTGCAGTGGCACTTTCATGCGTGGTCTGCTGCATGTGGGCATGGAGAACCTGCCCGGCGGTCGCCTGGGCGGCGCCCCCAGCGGTATTTCCACCAGTCTGGAGAAGCTCGGCTTCCCCCTGCAGCGCTTCAAGACCGGCACCTCGCCGCGCATTCTCGGCAGCAGCATCGATTTTTCCTCGCTCGACATGCAGCCCGGCGATACACCGCCGCCGCTTTTCAGCTACAGCTCGCGCCAGCGCCTGAGACGCGCCACCGAGCCGCATTGCACGCTGAACTACTTTGCCGATGCCGATTTTGAGCTGCAGCAGCTCCCCTGCGGCATCACTTACACCCACGAGGGCACGCACGACATCATCCGCCGCAATCTGGAGCACAGTCCGCTCTTCGGCGGTGTCATCGAAGGCACAGGCCCGCGCTACTGCCCCAGCATCGAGGACAAGGTGGTGCGCTTTGCCGACAAGGAGCGCCACCAGATATTCATCGAGCCCGAGGGTCGCAGTACCGATGAATACTACCTGAACGGCCTTTCCAGCAGTCTGCCCTTCTTTGTGCAGCAGGAGATTGTGCACAGCATTCCCGGGCTGGAGAATGCCCAGCTTATCCGCCCCGGCTATGCGGTGGAATACGACTTTGTGCCCCCCACCGAGCTGCACCCCACGCTGGAGACCAAGCGCGTGCGCGGCCTTTATTTCGCGGGGCAGATCAACGGTACCAGCGGCTACGAGGAAGCCGCCGGCCAGGGCCTGCTGGCGGGGGCAAATGCCATGCTCGCCCTGCGTGGGGATGAGCCCCTCATCCTGCGCCGCGACCAGGCCTACCTGGGCGTCATGGTGGATGACCTCGTGACGCGTGGCACCGATGAACCCTACCGCATGTTCACCAGCCGCGCCGAGCTGCGACTCCTCCTCCGCCAGGACAACGCCGACCTGCGCCTCACCCCGCTGGCCGCCTCCATCGGTCTGGTATCAGAAGAGCAGGGCAGCGCTGCCAGCGCCCGCCAGGCAGCTATCGATGCCGGCATAGAGCGCGCCTACCAGCAGCGGGTGGACGGTGTTTCGCTCGAGCTCTGGCTCCGCCGCCCCGGCAACGACTGGCACGAGCTGCCCGAGCCCTTGCGTTCGCAGTATCCCGATGAACTCTGGGAACCCATTGCCACGGAGATTGCCTATTCCGGCCACATCGACCGCATGCGCACCGCTGCTGCCCGTCTCCAGCGGCAGGAGGATAAGAAAATCCCCGCCGATATTGACTACTCGGCCATCCCCGCCATGAAGACCGAGGCCCGCCAGCGCCTCGACCGTGTGCGCCCCGGCACCATCGGCCAGGCCGCCCGCATCCCCGGCATCACCCCGGCAGATGTGTCGCTCCTCCTCGTCTGGATTCAGAAACACTGAGGAATTTGGCCGGATTTCTGCCACTTTTCGGCCAAAAAGTGAAAAAAATGTAGAATTTGGCTTGACGTGATGGGGCGAAAGGTATATACTCCCGCCGTTCCAAGAACACAGGGCTATGGTGTAATTGGCAACACATCGGTTTCTGGCACCGCTATTCGGGGTTCGAGTCCCTGTAGCCCTACTAAGAAAAGCTCACAATTTCGGTTGTGAGCTTTTTTGTTTTCTGAGGGCGAGCGTGCAGTTTTGTCAGCATTTTGTGCATGGTTCATTTTATGCTTGCAAGCAAGAAGAATTGTGGTAGAAGTAGAGGAGTCATTTGCCCCGCCCGGGGTTTTAACAGTTCTTTAACATACAACATACATTCATACCATGGATATCCAAGTTGCTGTCCTTTGCGACTACGCCGCCGATTATCAGGGTAAGCTCTGCGTGCAGGGTGCCTTCGATACTCTCTTCGCCCGCCAGTTCCCCGTGATTCATCCCGCTTGCGCTCTTGCCCTGCGTCTCTGCCTCACCCCCGAGGATTCCGGTGACCACAAGCTCGGCATCTCTATCGTTGACGAGGACGGCACTCCCCTCGACAAGGAGCGCATGCCCATCATCGGCGACCTGAAGGTGGCTCTTCCCGAGGGCGCTTCCTTCCTTACCCGCAACCTCATCATGAACTTCCAGGGTCTGCGTTTCGAGAAGGTTGGCACCTACGCCATCAACGTGACGCTCGACGGCGAGCTCGTGGCTTCCACTCCCCTCCGTCTCGTGATGGTGCAGGGCGAGCAGGCTTAAGTGATTTTAACGGATTCGGATGCAGCATCAGCTGCCTCGAATCGAATAAAAAAGCCCCGGTGGTATTCACCGGGGCTTTTTGTGTTGATTGACAAATTGTGATTTGGCGAGCTGTTTACAGCTCGCCTCTGCCGCGTGATAACGCGGCAATTTAGACCACTTGCAAAGTGGATTTAGATGGGTCAATAGCAAAAAGTGTGGAATTTGAATTTTCATATCACAATGTGCCCACATTCAATTAAGACTCTTAATCGGTAGTTCTGAAAGTTACGATAGCCATAGGCGCGGCGTTGAATTAATTTCATTTTTCTATGGAAGCCTTCGGTGATTCCGTTGCTTTTCGTAAAGCGCCACATGCGGATAATCGGTTCGAACCATTGTCTGATGGTGCGCCCAAGTTTCTTGAATATCTCTGGTGCATCATGGAGCAATAGCCATACCATTTCTTGGAGCTTTTCCAGTAATGGAATGCAAGCTTTTCTCTTCTGTTCCTTGATACTTAATAAGGCACAAAGTTCTTCCTTGAATTCGTGCGCTGTCTGAATAGCTGGATGCTGCTCAAATTCCTTCTGGAGCAGTTGATTTTGTTTTGCGGTCAGATTCTTACCCTTTGTTCGCAGAGCGCAGGTGATGCCGCGCTTCCATCGAATGTCCGGATCTTCAGCTTTGCAGAACTCGTGGAATGTGGAGATAACAAGTTTTATCACATGAAACCGGTCTGCAACAATTTTAGCATTCGGGAAAAGCAGCTGCACCAGGTTACGGAAGGGGGAACTCAAGTCCATGCATACCACTTTTACTTTCTCTCTTCCTTTTAAGCGGCGCAGATTTTCCTCTAATGCCTTTGAGTTCTTATCCTCAAAGATTTCATACACCCGGCGATGTCGAAGGTCTGTCAAGGTAACGGCGAACTTCGCTCCTTTGGTGCGGCCTCTGTGAATGCTGTGTTCATCAATGCCCATCACCATGGGGCAAGGATAAGTCAGCTGTTCGCGTAGCAACTGCTCATGATTCCTGTGCAGCTGCCTTTCCACTGTGCTGGCATTCATCCGGTACTTTTGAGCAATCTGCTTATTGCTTACTCCATTAGCGCATTCCCGCGAAATAGCATCATTGAGCCTGGCGTTGCGTCGCTGCCATTTGCCAACACCGATGCGGTTGCAATCCTGCATAAAAGTCCTGCCACAACACCGGCACTTGAATCGACGTTGCTTGAGCCTTATACGTTTTCTGGCTCCATCCCTGCCCATGAGACTGAGGTTTCGATACCTGTATCCATGGGCATACAGGCTCTCCCCCTTGCAATGAGGACAAATCGTTTTTTCTGCTTCAAGACATACGCCATATTCAAATTTGCCTTGACTATCAAAGCTATATCCTGTAATTTTCAAGTACTTCAAATACATAACACAGGGCATGGTAGGAGTTATCTCCTCCATGCTCAATGTTTTTCTGCACTTTCTTAATACTTTTCTCCTTTGTCTTTTCTTCCTCGCGGGGCTCATTCCACAATTATTGCAGAAGAGCCCAATATTTCAATGCCACTTGACATGTGCGGCTTTTTATGTTCTAATGACGCCAGCGGGAAACCGCTCAATGCGGTGCATTGTTTCATTATTCAAAATCAGCCCCCGGGTGTTGCCGCACCATGAACGGGGGCTTCTTCTTTGTTTGTTAAAACGGTAAAATTCTGAATACATGCTCAGTTCTGCAAGGAACTGAGCTTTTTTATTCTTGAAAACGGGGGTGTGCTTGTTATACTGGTTGGGTTATGCGTTCTCTATGTAGCTCAGTGGTGCTGGGGGCTGTGGCTTGGCTGTGCAGTTCGTGCGGCACGCAGGTGTATCTGCATAAATGGCAACCCGCTCAGGTGGATTTGCCGCGGGGCACGGTGCTGCGTGTGCAGCCGGAGACACGCGGGCCGCTGCGCCATGAATTGCGGCGGGCTTTTGCGCAGCAGATTGCGAGCGATGGCTTTTACTGCGTCGAAGGCACCGGGCCGTGGGCGGAAATCCGCCTGCACCGTGTGCATGTGAACATGACCGAGCCGCCAAAGGATGATAAACACCGCAAACGCCCGTATCCAAACCGCGTGGATCTGACCGCCGATGTGGTGTGCAACTACCAGCGCATCTACCGCAAGGAGTGTTCGCAGTATGTGAGCTCAGATTATGAGTACCGCCCGGATTGGGAAGGGGCGGCTGAGGGGATTGCCGCAGACGTGATGCGGGAGCTGACGCCGCACCAGGTGCGCTACAGCGAGACCGTGGATGAGGTGGAGACCAATCCTGCCGTGGAGCAGGCAGCCCTGGCCTGCGCTGCCGGCAACTGGGAGGGCGGACGCTCCCTGGCCCGGCAGGCGCTGGCGCAGAACCCGAACGAGGCCGAGGCATACTATGTGCTGGGGCTCATCGAGCGCAATGCCCGGAATTATACCGCTTCCGATGCCCATTTCCGCAAGGCCCATTCGCTGAACCCGCAGAGCAAGTATCTCTCAGGCATCAATGATAACAGCCGCCTGCAGCAAGATGAGCAGAGAGCCCGCCAGCAGATGCAATGATGAATAAGGTGCGAAAAAATGTGGTCCTCGAGCTGTTCGCTTCGTCTGGCGGGCAGATTCATTTTCGCCTGCACCTGGGCGATCGGGCAGCCCTCCCACCGGATTTCATGCGCCGGTATTGCACCGAATCTCCGGGCGAGAAACTGCTGCGGCTTCTGGGCCGCTGGGCAGGGGAGGGTACGCGCCACCATTTCCGCATGAAGGTGGAACCATATGATACCTCCTTGTACGGCCTGTTTGCCTGGCGGGTGGAAGATGCCTTCCATGTCCTGCGCGAGGCCGGTTTCCTCCTCCATGATGACAATCGCGGAGAATGGTCCCCGTATGATATATATCGCTACTTGGTGGAGCAGGGGCGAATCTCCACCCCCATGCCCGTGTTGCGCGAGAGTCCGGAGGGGTATACAGAAACCACTTGCTGAAGATTCAGTCGGAGACAAGGTTCTTACATTCTTCCTGCTGAACACAAAGATGAGAGCCTTCCGGAGAAAGAGCGGGAATTCTGAATGAGTGTGATAAAGTCGATTGAAATTTGAAGGACTTACAGGAGTCCTATGAATGAGCCAAGACCTATACCCAGCTTGTGAAACAAGAATTGGCAAGAATCCCCTCCCGCCGGTGATTACGGCTGCACAGCCTGACCAGAGGTTGCTTGTCACCGGCAATGTGTTTACATTGGAGGAAAGTTCAACGTGTGCATTTTTTGCACATGTTGGACTTCATTCACAAGAATTTCATTATAGATCAGTTACTTCTAAACGGAATACCTGATCTCTTTATCTCGCAAGAGGTTAATTCATAAGCTGACAGCAATGCTTTCAATCCGATCTCCACAGGACATTGATACAAAGTAGGAGAACAGGTAATGCTTTTTATTTTTTCTCTATCGTAATAGAGTTCAATATAAGGGACAAAATGACCATTCTTAGTTCTAGTCATTATGCAATCTGGATGAGGTGATATGCAAATTATCCTGTGCTCACACTCTCCTGCAAAAGCTTCGTGCTTAATAAATGGAGCAAAGAAAGAAAACAGTTCAAAAATAGGCTGAAAAAAGGAAGCTCTCTCTTCATCCTTCAATTCATCAGGCTTGTATATTTGCCCATCATATGTCTGCAAGACAGAAGAAATCAATGCCTTTTGATCATTTTTATCATAAATGACAGGACTCCCTCGTAATAACGCCCCGTCATTAAGCTTCATCATATTACTCAGAAACTCAAAAGATTGAAACTCTATACAGTAGCCGCTAGAGTTCTGATCTTTTGTATAATGAAGCCACATGTTCAATTTATCCACCTCCATAGAAAAAGAAGCTACATATACATCGAGAGAAGAAAGGTGTTTTGAAAGCCTATTTTCAAAATCGACTTCTCCTTGTTTCCCCTTGTATATGTGATAAAGAACGGGATTTTCATTTCTTAAGTCCTCTAAACACTCCTTCACGACCGAGCATATATATTGCAGCTCAGAATAATCGTTAAGGTAATTATAATGAGAAAACCAAAGTTTCCCTTTGTTCTCATCATTATAGCTTTGAAGTATGGATTTCAAGCCATCGGCGCTTGTATAATGATATATTGATGCGGGATTGAACTTTGGAATAATCGTCCTAGCTACAATATCAACCATATTCATCATATTGTCATGTAGCTTTTTTTCTCGATGTTCCAAAAGGTCTAAAATATCCATATCATTAATGATTTGTGATAATCATATTTACTCCACCCCTAATGCCTTAAACACAGCCTCCTCGGCGCTGCTGTAGAAAATAAGGCTGAAGCAGCTAATGAGATCGGAAGGGACGGTGGCTAAGTCGACCGCAGAGGTCATGGGAAGCAGCACCTTTTTCGCTCCGCTGTCTACGCAGACCTGGAGGGCGTTGGCCAGTTCGTCTACCTTAATCATCGTGCCGCTGATGCTGATTTCGCCCAGCACCGCCAGCGAGCTCTGAGTAGGTTTGCCGAGAGCGATAGAGCTCAGGGCTATCAACGTGGGCAGAGCCAGCGTCGAGGTCATGCCAATACCCTGTAAATCCTGATAGTTGACGATGTAGTCCCTCTGTGTGGTGCTGATGCTGGCGCTGATACGCTTACCGTTTGCCTTCAGGAAGCTGAAAGCCGTGTTTGCCGCCTCTTTGCTTTCTCGTTCCGAGCCTATGCCCGTCAGCGTAAGCTTGCCGCCACCCGGCAACATCTGCGATTCCAGGCGGAATGCGCCCAGCATGCCGGACTTACCACGGGCAATCGTGTACACCTGACCGGGATTGCACATTCCCTCCGGTATGAGTTTACCGCCACCCTGTTCGGGGACAGAGACATAATTCTCCTCAAAGTTTTCGTTATCAATGTAGGAGAAGTTCACATCGTAGAATTCCATGCCGCCCAGCTTCTTGAGCTGTTCCTTCACACGTCGGCGCATCTCCAGCGCCAGTCGCAGCACCTCTTCCACCTCCAGCTTGCCGAACTTGGCATCTGGGTACAGGAGTTTCAGGTACCCGTCCACCATACGGCGTACAGCTATGGTGTCGCGTTGGTTCAGGTTCTTCCCAAGGCGGAAATACCTGTCGAGAGCATCGCCGTACTGCTCTTTGCGCAGCTCGCGGATAAACTCGGAGAGGTAATCGGTGATGAAGCCCATGTCATCTGTAAAATGCTCCGGGCGGAACTTCGGGATTTCCCACCCCGGCAGATAGCAATGCATGCGGTCAAGGAATGCCGTGTCGGTTCCCATCTCCGGCGGGAACGGATCAAACAAGCTGGAGGTCTTCAGCAGCACATCCACGCTCTGGTTGATGTTGCCTACGAACACCATGGAGGCAGATGCCGCCTTTTCCTCTTTACCTCGGGCAAAGGAACCGGATGCCATGTAGTCCTTCATGATTTGCACGCCGTCTTTGTCCTTGAACTTAATGCCCGCCACCTCGTCAAAGGCCACGCAGTCCCAGAGACCTACAAGCCCCACGGTTTTGCGTCCCATGTTGTAGAACAGATTAGCCACCGTGGTCTGGCCGCCCGATACCAGAATACTGTTCGGCGATATCTCCTTGTACAAGTGAGATTTGCCCGTGCTTCTCGGCCCCAGCTCGCAGAGATTGAAATTGTTCTCCACCAGCGGAATCATGCGAGTCAGCAGCAGCCACTTCTCTCGCTCTTTCAGAGAATCCGGCTCCATGCCGGTGGATCGCAGCAGTATATCCAACCATTCTTCTTTTGTGAACGCAGCTCGTCCGCGTTTCAACTCATCGATATCCACGCGCGGCATCTGGATGGGCGTAAGCTTGCTTATCTGAATAGGATGCCCGTTCTTCTTATCCTCTTCGTTGTACTCATAGGCAAGCTGCACAATGCACCAGATACCACCGCAAAGCAACCGGTCGTACTTTTCCGGGTATGCGTCATCTATCGGGATATTCACCTGACCGAGATTGGAAAACTCCGCCAGGTATTTATCGCTCTTGATATCCAGTCGCACCGACACACGGTCAATCACCGTATGTGCTCCGTTCCGGCGCAGTACCGATAAAATCTTCTGAGCTTCGTCAGGCCGCACAAAGTTGTCAGCCAGAATACGCTTCACTTTGTCCACGCCCTGCTGAATAATCTCCTCATCATCTGAGCAGCAATACTGCCCCAGCAGGAACTCCAGCACATACACCGGGACATTGGCGCCTTCCTTTATCTTCTTGGTCAAGTCCTTGCGAACGACCTTGCCGCCGAAGTGCTCCCTCAATTTAGCTTTTATTACTTCTCGTGTGTTTGCGCTCATCGTCTTATCAATCAAAGAAGTTAAAATCATCAATAGCCATAGCTATATCAATCTGGAATGCCTCACGCTGCTGCAACTGAGCCCCGCTTTCATCCTCAATGACGAGGTAATAGGTATCCCAGTTGTTGTATTTCATGTTCTTGAGGTTGAAATTATGGCGATACACTCGTTCCTGAGCGTTAGCGTTCTCTTTATCAGCTATCAGCTTCACGATGTCGCTGATCTGCTTACCGTACTCATCCGTAAAATACAGCTTATAGGGGCAAGCGATGCGATTATTGCCCACAGCCTCGTTTTGCAGGAAACTCAGTGGGAACAACAGATTCGTTATCTTTCTGCTGGCCGAGAGCAAGGAAATCGTCACAGGCTTCGTATCGTATTTTTCCCTGTTCTTCTTGTACTGTGCGCTGGCATTGCGCAGATGACGGAACTCAATGACCGGCACCACCATTTCCTGCAAGCTGATACCACCATGCACAAAGTTGAGTCCGCCGCCGCTCATCTTGATGCGCACATTCTCGCGCGGTGTCAGCGCTGCCAGCTCGTCCGTGAACTTCACCGGCATCAGGTACTCCGCCTCGGTGCCGGGCTCGGTGATGGCATAGCGGCGGCCATAGTCCACCAGCTGCTCCCGGAATGCACTCTTATCCACCTTATCCAGCTCGCTCAGCGGGCTATAGGTGTACAGGAACCCATGGTCTGCCGTGATGCAGATGCGTGTGCCACCGAATTCATTGCAGATGATGCGTACCAGATGTTTCAACTCGTTGATGGCATCCTCACATGCAGAGAATACCAGCGAATCCGAGCTGTGGCTGGCTTCGTCAATCTTATCATGGTAAATGTACACCACGTCCATGTCTTTCACCAGAGCCTGACGGGCGGCGCGTTTCAGACCAATGATATTCTTGTACTGTAAGGCTACGCTGGCGGGGTGCTTCGCTTTCAGCACCTTGTCGCGGTTGGGCATTTCGGTGCTTGCGCCGTCAGCCAGCACACTCACACCGCCGCCGGCTTTCGCTACCACATCCAGCTTTTGGTGCGGCAGTAGTGCAGCCATCCCGAACTTGGTGATGGTCGGGAATATGCCCTGCATGCTTTCCAGCTCCACCTCGCATTGGTTTTCCCGGCGCAGTTGTTCTGTCAATTCTGCTGCCACCTCGTAGCGCAGAGCATCGGAAATAATTACATAGAGTCTTCTATCTCTTGATTCAACCTTGTTACAATAGAAACTCCGCTGGCGATTCACATCGGGTATATACCCCTGCGTACCCAATGCCTCGGCGCTCACCGCTGTCCAGTTGCTGCTCAGCTGGTTCAGGTACTTGCCGTACAGATTTTCCACCACATCCAGCACGTGCTTGAAGAGGTCATCCAACCCATCATGACTCATGGTCAGACTGCGGTTGAAACACAAGTGGAAGCGGCGGTAGTAACTATCCATGCGGTAGTAGTCACTTTCGTAAGCCTTCCATATTTCCTGCGGTTTGGCAAGGTGGAATCCCTCGTGGTGCGCGGTATCAAACTCCTGCATGTTAGCCACCTGTAACAAGCCGTCGTAGTAGGACGCGTATCGGCTGAACCAGGCTTTCGTACGCCGGGTGGCTACCAGATTTCGGATACTTTCCACGCGGATAAGCCCGTCGCATATCTCCTGCATCAGCGTGGCAAGAATGCACTCGTCTATGCAGGGGAAACATTCCGTCTCGGCCAGATCCTCAGCCTCCGCCTTGCTGAAGCGCTGGTAGAGCCGCAGGTCATACTCCACATCCCCGGCAATGTCGCCCAAGCCTTCCGCATCCGTCTGCAACCAGTCAGCCACCAGATCATAGCAGGGTGACTGATAGGCATCGGTGATGTATGCGTCCAGTCCGGTGAGTAGATGTTCCCGCATGGTGCGGGTGGCGGCAGTCAGCAGCAAGTGCGCTGCCAGTTTTTTCAGCTCTGGCTCAGAGCCTCCGTTGTACCCGCACATCTGCTGCACCAGTTTCCAGAAGGCAGCCTCTGCGCCGTACTTCTTCAGCTTGCAGTACGCCGGGTTGTTCTCCGCGTCTGTTCCCTGAGACAGCACGGCAAGAACAATGCCCGAAGGCTGGGGGGTGCGTACGCTGCACAGGGTAGCCATGACAGCCAGATGCAGCTGCGGCACGGTGGCAATATGCGCAGACATCGCTTTGATGCGAGCGCGATGCTCAGCAAGCTGGAAGAACTTGCTGTACTCCTTGATTTTCGGGCGCATGTGGTGGTTCTGGGGTAAGCCCATTTCATCCATCCACATGGAGTTACGGTCTGCCCGGTATTCTTCGCTATACAGCGCGATATTCAGCAGCCAGTTGTCATCTGCCTTCTGGAAGCGCAGCGGGCAATAAACCAGATAATTGCTTTCTGTGTCGTCTGCGGCCAGCAACTTCTTGGCGGCAAAGCTGTTGGTACCGGTCAGGATGAGCAGCTTGGCGTTCGCCAATTCCATCTCCGCTACTTTGTCCTCAAACTCGCGGTCTTCATCATACCAGAAGATGATACGCCGCTTGTAGAACTCTGCCAAGGGTTCAGCAAAGCGTCGGTTCAATTCGCGGGTGATGTTCTCCCAATCCATGCTCTCGTGTCCTTATTTGATTTTGGTCAGCACATCAGCAAAGAGGGCGTAGTTCTTCTTCACGCCGTCATCCAAGTCGATGCTGATGAACTGGTCAGCCAGGTGGTGTATCTTTTCTTCGTATTCGTGCAGTTCCTTGTCCTGTTCCTGGAGCTTCTTCTGCACCTTGCTCAGCTTTACGCGCTCGCCGGTGCCGGCGTTCGCCATGCGTTGCTCGATGCCTTCCAAGGCCGTGCGGTAGCGGTCCTGCTGTTGGTGTACGTAATCGGTGCGGATGCGGGCGATAGTATCAGGAGCATAGCGGTGCATGTAGACCAGCGCACGGAAGCCGCCCTTCTTGCCGCTGTCAAACTGCCAGTAGATGGGGCGCTTCTGGTATATTTTCAGGTGGTCGGCATAGAAGTCATCGCGGAAGTATTTGCGGATGACTTCGCGCGCACTGCCCTTGCCGCCCAGTGCATCCGCGATGAAGCGCAGGTTCTCCTCCAGCGATTCCGCTCCGTAGGCCACGCGGATAAACTCCACAAAACGCCCCACGATATCGTCCTCAAAGTATTCGTCATCGCAGATGGGGATGATGTTGTCCTTGTCGGCCGGGAAGCTGCTGTACTTGCTTGCATCCCACTCGCCACCGGCATAGGCCAGCCCCTCCTCATCCAGTGAGTAGCGCCCGAACATGCAGCCCACCGCATAGCTGATAAGGCTGCGGATGTCCCGACCCAAATCCGCCTTGCGTACCGTCACGTCCTTTTCTTCCACCTCCGGCGTCAGTTCATCCTGTAAACCGTAGATGTCGATGAAAATGCGGTTGAGCTCTTCCTCATTCGCTTTGAGCTGGTAGAAACGCTCAGAGGTCTCGCGTTCCCATGCCTCATATGATGCCTGCACACTCCCTAGCGCCCGAAGCAAGGGATGGCGTTTGAAATCCCATGAGGTTTCGAAGGAGTCCCAATCAATGCGGCTTATGGAAATACAATTCTCAGACTTTGTGTTGATTATATCACTTGGGATCTCATCCCAGACAAATGGGATTTGAGACATTGCCCCTTGATTAAAATCAAGAGTTGGTGACAATATGGACATATAATAAGCCGCCACTGTTGAATTTATGAAAGCTTCCAAATAATAAAATTTCTCTTTTTCTTTCAAAAAGCACATGGAGCCTTTCGTGTCAAAAACAAACCCGATAGGACTCCTTCTCACTGATAAGCTATTAGCCAGCGTAGACCACGTTAATCCTTCTCGGAAATAATAATCAACGTCGCCACGTCTAACGCTTACATTTGTTTTACTTGGATCCCACAAATCGCGTAGATTCATTACATACTCATGTAATCCATAATGTTTTCTGAATCCCCCACCTTTATGCATGGGAACCCACTTCAGTTTTTCTACACCTTCATACTTGAAATTGTTAAAACTAATATTCCCTATGGGAAGTTCATACCAAAGCTTTAAAAAATAGTCATTATCACCAGTTACGATACCAGATTTTATGTTACATATCGTACCCAGATTGGGCATAGAAAAGCTCTCAATTACCTCGCGTGACAACCAATATGCATATACGTAATTGGGAATCAAAGAAAATGATTTTTGAGAAGTATTGTATTTCTTAACATTATGAAACGCTGCTCTCTTTTGTTTACTTCCCATATACGAGGTTAGGTTCTTATAATGACCTATATACAGGGGGTTTTGAGCATTTAAGAATGTAAATGTTGTTGTTTGTACAACTTCTCCGCCAATCTCGTCGAACGCTTTTACGCCTAATTGAATTAAAGAGTGTACAATACAATTTTTACACAAATCTATCCTGAATTTTGTAAAGCTGGATAGAAACATCCACGCTTGTTGAGTGATCAATGAAAGATACCTATTCTCAGAGGAAAACAATCTACACCGTTTTACAAAAACGGCATATAAATCATACTTTTCATTAGCATACTGTTTTCTTACCAAATCTGTCAATTTAATCGGCATATTGCCCATATAAGGCGGATTGGTCACTACCGCGTCATATTTCAACGACAAGGTCTCAGCCACTCGAATCAGCGGGAGGATTTCTTTAACAATGGCGATACCTTGCATATCGCCGCTCATACGCATCGCCTCAGCGCGAGTATACAGTGCTCCATAATTCAGCGGAGTGCATTTGATGAGCGAGCCGTATTCCTTAGCATCGTGAAGCTCACGGACTATGGTTTGCAGGGAGAAATACATCCCGGCATCACCATTAGCAAAGTATTCCTTAGATTGATCATCAATGCTATTGCTTTCGCAAATAGCGTAGACCTTGGGCTGCGGTACGTCCGGCTTGTCGTTATCATTCTTGCGGGTCAGGAAGCGGCGATCATACTGCCGGGCTTTCATCATCACAACAAAGTAAGCGAGCTGAGCGGCGCGATCATCGATATCCAAACCATAGATATTCTTCTCCACGATGCAGCGCACGGCATCTCGCGTAGTATAGCCGCATGTCTCATAAATCTGCACCAGCACATCGAACATGTAGGCAAGGATGTGGCCGCTACCGCAACAGGGGTCAATGCACTTGATATCCTCCGGCTTCATGGCGGCGTATTCCTTGCGGATGTCTGCCAGCTGAGCCTGTACCTCCGGCTCTTGCTCGGCTTCCTCCAAGTAGTAGCGCCACTGCTGCTTCAGCTCCTCATTGGGGTGCCCCTCTACCCACAATCGACCGAGGGAGTTTTCCACCATGTAGCGCACAATCCAATCCGGCGTAAAGAGCTGCGTGGCGGCAGGAATATTATCCTTGGTAATTTTAACATTCTTCTTCAGATTGGCGAATACCTCGTCTTTCTTCTCGCTGTTGTAGTATTGGTACAGCCAGCCGATAATCTGCACGGCATCCTGCCAATCCTCGGTGGGGATGTCAGTGACCATCCGATGAATCACGCTACCCTCTCGCAGCAAATTATCCGGGAAGAGCAGCTCCGTGTAGTCCGCAATGTGCTGGAACATTTGCGGGAGAACGGGGCTGAGGGCATTGCACTGGGTAATGAGCAGGTACTTGAACAAGCCCTCCTTGTCATTCGCCTCCTTGTAGGCATAGACCGCATCCATTGAAAGCCCCTCCAGCTCCAGAGAAAGAGCTTCATCAATCATCTGCGGCTTGAAGGCCTCCTCCTCATTGGTGAAAACACGCACACGGGAGGGGAGGTACTGGTTCACCTCCATGAAGCGGAGGGCACAGAAGCGGTTGAACCAAGTGTATGCCACTTCCTCCATGACCTGCTCATAGCCCTTGCTCTGCACCTGCTTTAACAGGGCACGGCGCTGCTGCATCTCGGCAGCAGACATCACCTTGCCGTTGATACTCGTGGTATCCGCAGGATCCGCAGCACCGGCAGCAATACCGAACTGCAAGGCTTTCTGCGAAACACGGGAAATCAGCTCACGCCGAGCCCAGACAGCAAACTTTTTGATGGCGTTTTTATCCATGATAGCACAGCATTACTTAATCACCACTCCATCACACTCAGCCAGACACTTCTTCAGACTGGCGCGCAGGCCCTCCACATAAGCATCCACATCAGCAGGCGTCTCCAGCTTGCGAGGGGGGAATGCCACAGCGCGGTTGAGAACGCGATACTTTTTCTGAGGAGCCGGCGCAGGTGCGGGTTGAGGTTTGTCGCCGGGAACAGGCTTAGGCTCCGGCTTGGGTGGAAGCGGGCGGGAGATCTCCTCGATACGTTCCAGAGCTTCGTCTTTCACCTTAGCCAGCTGTGCGGTAAGACCATCCAACAAGGTAAGGGTCGCGTAACCGGCAATGTCCGTTTTCTTCTGTTGATAATAGGTATCAGACTGAGTGATGACGCTACGGAAGCGGGGATCTGTGCCGGCGGCGGTATGAACATCGCTCATGCACTGGCGCACGGTTTCCAGAAGTTCCTCACGCTTAGCGGCGAGCATATCTGTATGAATGGATTGCACCGTGGAAATCAGACTGTTCAGCTCAGGGATGCGCTGGTAATTGAACTTCTGCCCCGGCTGCATGAAGCAGATATCCTGCATGGAAGCCAGCGCGGCCTCAGCCTCGGGAACATCATTCAGATAGTCCGCATCATATTTCAGGCTGAGTAGGAGCTTAACTGCGGCATCGAAAACAGGACGCTGATTCTTGAAGAACTCCTCCACACGATGAAGATTATCCTTACTATCCAGCAGAGAATCCAGCTGCTTGACGATGAAGTTAATCAGCGCGATGTTATCAGCCTTTTGGTCGAGCACCTCATTCACCAAACGCAAAGCTGCATCGACCAGCTGACGATCAGGATAAGGTTGCTCGGAATAGAAGCCCTGCATAGTGAGCAGCTCGCTGCGGCGGGTAGAGAACTGCTCGATGATGAACGCCACCAGGTCGTCCTCCTTGGAGGGAACATCCATGACATCCAGATACTCCCGCAGGAAGTCGCGGGTGTCCTTGATTTTGCTGGCAGAAATCACCTCTCGCTTGGAAATCTGGGTCTTGCCGATTTCAGTCTTCTTGAGCAGCATGTCCGACAGCTTGGGATGAGACGCCGGGATGGTATTGCCCTGGTATTTAACCGTGGCTTTCTGCGCCACAACAAGGCGAGCGACCAAGGCAGCGATATCCACCTCACGCCAGCCGTAGGGAATAGCAGAGAAGCGGGAACGGATGTCGTGCATGGACGTGGGCAGGTTCCTGGCATGCTGCATCGTGAGATATTCCTCCACCAGAGCGAGCGCGCCTTGGTTATCCTCCAGACCTTGCAGGTTGCCGGCGTTGCCGGTGAGAATCATGGAGATATCTGCTTCAGAACCGGCCAGAACTTCCATCTGATCCAGCTCGTGATAGAGATTCCCCACCAGATAACGCAGAGCCAGTTCAATCTTGCCCTTGGCATCGACAGCTCTCTCGGTAATACGCTCGCCCGCCACATAGAAATCAGCGGCGAGGATGGCCTTGGCAAGCTCCTCTTTCGCTGCGGCATCAAGGCGTGTGGCTTCCTCCTGCTGAGCTCGGATGATATCCTGCGTGGACTTGGCAAGCACAGAGACATTGCGCTGTTTGATGTACTTGCGAATCTTCTCGGCCTGTTCCAGCGAGGTGAAGTAATCTGTCTCCGGGAGTACGGCGATAGCCTGATTGACGGAATCCGTCATGAGCTTCATGGGATCCTTATCAGCGGCATCGGTAGCCACGGTCAGGAAACGCAGGCACATGCCACCTGTGGTATTGCCCACAGCGCTACCGTCCACATAGCGGTCGAACTCAAAATCATAGTCCTTGTTGTAGCGGAACTTGCGGGTGGAGTAGATATCCGCGTAGATCATCTGAGAAATGCGCTCCACAATCGTGGCGGTATCCACCGAGGTCTCATTGCGGATGGCACGCTGGATATCCTGTTCCTCATTGGTGAGGAAGTTGTAATTCTCGCCACTGCGGCCGATATAGTTCTGGGAATGCAGGCGGTCGAGCGATTCGCGCACCTGCTGACGCATAGTGATTTTATCCGCGCGGATATCATCTGCCATGAGGATGACGATATTGTCGATGTTGGCCGGGATATCGTTGTCGATGTAACGGATAAGGTACAGGAGTTTCAGGACATCCACATCGTAAGGCTTGAGAATATCGGCAGACTGGGCAGCACGATCGGCTCGCTCGATAACCTGACGGATGGTGCTGTCGAGGAAGGAGTGGACGGTATCGTAGAAGCGGAAGAAAGGCACGAGCGTGTTCTCATCGCCGTCCTGTACCTTTTGTGCGGCCTCCTGGAACCCGGAAAGCATAGACCGCTCACCACCGGAGAGGTGCTTGCCGGAGTTGCCGTGGCGGCGAATCTCTGCAAATACCTTTTGCATGATGATGAACTGGTACGGAATGAAGGGGAAATTGATGGCAAAGTCTGCGGCCGAGGAAAAGCCCTTGATGTCCGCCTGAGCATCCTTGAACGTGAAAAGATTGCGCAGGGTTGAAGAGTTGACGCCATAGACGGATTCCAGCTCCTGCTCGGCTGCGGGAGTCTTTTTGAGCACGCGCTTCTGAATCACTTCATCCACCGAGGAGGAGGAAAGAGAAAGGCGTGTCTTGAAACGAGCCTGAATGCGGGAGAATTCATCCGAGCGCACTTTGATGATCTCATCAATGGCTTCCTGCCCGGTGCAGATAATCCAGACCTTGCCCTGGCACACGCTACCGATGTTTTCCGCAAGTGATTGCAGGTTGAGGAGCAGGCTGGTATCGGTGCCGACATACTGGCCCACCTCGTCAATCATGAACAGAAGACGATAGTCGGCAGGTTTGGATTCCACAAAGTTCTTGATATCCTGAACAAGCGATTCGATGGAAAGCTCCACATGCTGTTTGCCCTGGGTGCAGCGGACGGCATCCTCCTCGCTCATGCCAAGAGCTTGCACCAAGGCGGTACGAACATGCTTGGCAACGAACTTATAGTTACGGCGGGAGTCCTCCCAGCTCTTGCCGGAGGACTGAGCAAAAGCCTGACGGAAAGCCTCCGCCTTGCCGGTGCTGGCGAGGTATTGCTCCAGCTGCACGACCTCCAGATTCTCGCCGAAGTAGCCGAGGTGGTTGTAGAACATCTTGGCAAAGACGCGCTTGACGGCATCCTTGTCTTTATTCAGGCCGGCGACATCGATATTAAAAAGGATGGTCTCGGTGGTGCCCTTGGTGGATTGGTCGATGGGCAGGAATGCGGCAGGATCATCCTCAAACTTCTGACGGAACATGTCTACCGTGGTAGAAGAGCCCACAAGCTTGTTCTCCAAAATGTAAGAGAGCATCTTCAGGAAGTGGGACTTACCGCTACCGAAGAAACCGGAAATCCATACACCGATGTCATGTGTCGGGACGGTAAATGATTCGCTGTAGAAATTGAAGAATGCAGCAAAGTGCTTGCGGAGTTCCTTGGTGATAACGTACTCTCGCACTTCCTGCTCGATGACTTCTGCCGCAGACTGATCAACTTTGATAACGCCGTTGATAGAGCGGTTGATGTCCTCTTGGAAAATGTTCTGGATCTTCATAGGTGTATTAGATTTCGTTGAATGCCCGGTAGTAAGAGTTAGGTGCCAAGGTGTTGAATAAACGTAAGGAATTGCCGTCGAAAGTTCCCGGATACATCACCAGAATAGGGGTGTCATCGAAATGAGGCTGCAAAGCTTCCAGTAGGGAATGCACACGCATAAACGGGAAGACATCGCCCACGCCGGTGAGCATCAGGATGTCGCCTTTCTGATGTGGCTCGTATTGAATCTTGCAGATGTATTCATCCACACCGAAAGACATCTGGAGCTGTTCCAGGAGATAATCCGAGCCATCCGTTTCTTCCATTTCCAGAATGCCGTCCATGATATCCTGCTCCTCACAGAGGGAGAGGAATACCTCGTAAAGATTGCGTTCGACAATGCGGCAGGTCAGGGAAGAATCTGCGGTTATCTGTTCGATGAATCGGCGCACAGTCATTTCATCCTTGGCGTTGTAGCAGAACATGCGGATGTTGACCTCATTGCTCAGTCCTTTGCTCTCCAGAAAATCAGACTCCTGCATGTGGCGGCGAAGCTTATCCAGACTCTCTCCTATTGTTGCCATGTTGCCAACGAGTTACGAAAATTGATTGAAGGCGGGTAACATGCGCTCATCTCCATTATTGCGGAGGGCGTTTTCCAATACAAAATGCAGCAAGACCGGGCAAAGACGGCCTTCCTTACCTTTTTCGAGATAGTCATTCTCCAGCAGGATTCGCTTGAGCACCTGCTTGATCTTGGTGATAGTGCTATCGCTCCAGCCCGCGACTTTATCGTCCTGCTCCTGTAGACGGAGGAAAAAGGCATTCAAATCAGCCTTGCTGAACGAATTATCGTGCGTGCGGTATTTTTCGCCTATCACAGTCAGCATGAAATCGCACACGAGGCGATTCTGCTTCATCATGGCGTACAGGCAGACCTGTTTGGCAACATCAAAAGGCTGCGTGGCGATAACCTCCACCAACGACATATCATCCAATGCCCGGAGCCGGCGGACACACCCTAAAGCCACCTTACGCAGTGAGCGCTCAGAGGGGTATTGGTACAGGTTTTCCGCAATGATGCGATCGACAACATCTTCATCAGAACCGGACTCGACCAACAGTCTGGCCGTAGTCCGCATTTCGTAAAACAAAAATTGCTCCTGAGTTATGGCTCCACAGTAAGGGCTAGTATTCACCCTTGCTGGCTGATTTTTACGAGTCATAAACGCTTTGGAACATAGTGATTAAGAATATTATCTTCCAGCCTATATTCAGCAAAAACGCCGAAACTGGAAGTGTAGAAAATATACAGATTTTTAGGTGCTATGTCAAGCTTGAACGGACAGTTGAGGCAGCTTGTGCAAAATTTATAAGGCATCTTATTCCGAGCAACTTCATGGGAATAATCAGACTTAAGCGGTAATCACATGCAATGAATCACCACAGATTTCTCTCGGCGAATTGTTACCCTTCTACTAAGATAGCATCCACAATATCCTCCACCAGATATGTATTGCACATTGAGCAACATGAGAGGACGAGAATATATCCCTGCTTTAAAATAAAAGAGTCGATAACTATAATCTCCTTATTGAGATATAGCATCAAAAAGTTTTACCCAAATGTCGAAGTACTTCTTTTCAATTTGCTCCATCGGTGTCCTTGAAAGAACGAACTTCGCCTTCTTTGCAACATCAACTTTCCAACCATTGGGCAACGTCACGCCATTATTGGCTGCAAACTTTTCTATTTGATTGACGCATGGAGATCCTACTGATATAGTGAAAGGATTCATATCTTCGTTTTGAAGATAGGGAGCTACGACTCTTTCCATAATATTGGGAGGAATCAAATCCTCGATTTCTGCGTTATTTTGCTCTAGATATTTTCCTACCATGTGAATTTTACAATCAACATCTTTGTATAGTTGATCCTTAAGCTTTTTATGATAGGATTCTCCGGCCTCATCAGAATCTATTATTACATGAGGAAGATTGTCTGTTTTTCCGCTAATTATTGACGTTATAGATGGTATGTTTTTTACTCCTCCGGAGGGAAGAAATAACATATCTCGCTGATAGGAGATAGACTTATTGTGCAAAAGGAATAGTTTTATGGCATTTAAATAATATTGATCCGAGATACCTTCTACCACGACGCATTGACATCCGTGAAAAAGAACATCAGAGCAACCGAGTCCTAATGCTGCATGTAATGCATATATTGATTTTTCTTTAATCTCATTTTTTGATCCTCTTCTTAGATCAGATGTTACATATGTATAGCCTTCATCGTCTATAGCTACGGATTTACAGCGGTCGAGATGAGCGGCATCAACAATGAAAGGTGAATGTGTGGTATGTACTATTTGATTGGATTCACTTAGTGTCTCAAAAAAAGCGGCTAAATCTTTTTGAGCTAATGGATGTAACGTTAATCCCGCTTCATCTAGAAGTAATATGCAATCCTTATGTCTATTCTCACTTTCTACTAGGAAAATTAAGTAAAAGCTTAAAAACCACTGAAGTCCTGTGCTTCGAAGGTCTAACGGAACTTCTTCTTTTCTTATGTTATCTGAAACATATATTGCAAAATATTCCCCGCTCGCGTCAAAGCGAAAATTGTATTCGCCTTGTTTCCACCAAGCTTTAAACTCGCGTGATAATCGATTGCCTGCTGATTGAAGTAGAGCAAAACGCTCATGCAAATCAGAATGCTTCTTTTTGATGCTTTCTTCGGAAGGATTGTTATTTATCCTATTTGCTTGATTTGTATCACTCAGTTGTATGAGTTCTTTAGGATCCAGATCAACGAATTTGAAAAGAACGTTGATGGTTCTCTCCTGATCTTCATTTTTCTTTATACCTGGCACATCTCTGCCCTCTTGCCATGCTATTGCATGCGGAAGATATATTTTCCCAGATAAATTACCATAATTCGAATAATATATAAACTTAGGTAAATGTTGCTTTATTTTATTGTGAAGATCATTCTCTATCAGATTGTCGTTAGCGTCTTTTATCACATATGTATTATCATATTTTCGACAAACTGTAATCGAATCTAAATTTAAATCATCCGGGACTTCCTCTGTTCCTGCTTCTTGTATAATTAATTGTTGTTCTTCTTCCGTGATCTTACAAACAGCCTCTATAAAAACTATTTCGTCCAGTTTATGCCTGTCTTCACTTAATCTGGCTATGGGAAGATCAATCTTATAATCGATTTTTCCACCACTGGCAGGATTTAATTTCCATAAGGCTAATAAGATGTTGCTTTTTCCTGATTCGTTAATTCCGACGAGAGTAGTGATATTATCTGTTTCAATCCAGCCACTATCCTTTACTGAGCGAAAATTCGAGACTTTAAATTTTTCTAATTTCATAGCAAATAAATTGCGAGATGTTAATAATAAGAAGAATGCGTTATTCTGTTTGTTTATCGGCTCTCTCTCCTATTGGTGGATGATAGTTTCAAATAGTACGGTATTTTTGGTAACGGCTATTAGGTCTATCAGGAATAGTTAGAGCAAGTTTAGTACCAATAAGAGGCTTCATGTACTTTTCTTTTACCCATTTTTTATCCTTAACTCCGAGCATTTCTACAATCTCTGCGACTGACCTTGGTGTGTGGCAAAACTCGATAATCTTGTTTTGCACTGCCGAAATTCCAGTCTGTTGATCAATCTTATTGTCTTGGGGGCTGACTCGGGGTGTCTTGGGGAGTCTTGGGGTGTCTTGGTGGGAATCATGAGCAGACAGCAAGTCTTTAAACCAAATCGTGAGGTTAACGAAATTGGGGACAATTTCAATTTTTGGATTTGGAAGGCCTTGCTCGCGGCAGCTCTCCATGATGAGGGAGATGCCGCGTCCCCAGGATTCCATGGTGCCACGGCGATAGAATACATTGGCTATGGTGGGGTTGGTGGGCATGGAGCCTATGCTGTCGTCTACAAAATCAGTCCAGCTCATGCCGGGAGGGAATGCTCCGGGATTCTGGAACACCATGCGGTCGTCATAAATGGCTAGACTTGGTGTGAGGTTATCCGCATTCCATGAGCGATGGCACAGCATGTTGATAGTGGCCTCTTTGATAGCAGTGAAGGGTACAGTCAGCGTATCCTGACGGAACTTGCTGTCCATACGCCCGGCAAGGTTAAGATGCTTGAGGCAGAAGTCGATAACGGCATCGTATTGCTTGAACAGGTTGCCCTCGCACACAGTCTGATCGCGGAATACAAGCTTGTTCGTCCCCTCAAAACGAGCCAATCGCACCTTACACTGAATATGCTGCATAGTGGGGTCAATACCAAAGAGGGCATTGGCTGCATTCAGGAGCACACCATCATTGCGAGCTACTCCCAGTTTCTGCATCACTTGCAGTGGCGTTTGCAAGGTCATGTTGGATGCAGGTATGCGGCGAGCCCCTATGCCATCGTGCAGCGTTTGGAATACCATTTCGGCGTCTATATCTTCCACGCGTAATTCTGGATTAGGCATGTTCTCCCAGCTGAAACGGCGGGGATTACTCAATTTGAGCCGTTCCTCGTACATAGTGCGAGGCATAACAGCCGTGGTGCTTTCCACCTTGTAGAATGCGCGTCCATCAAAAGAGTAAGGCCCGTTCTTGAAATTGGCAGCATCAAAATAGATAGCAATCACATAGAACTCCGGCTTGTCCGGCAATTCGATGTACTCTACCTCGACATCAACGGCGGGCTCAATCTTGCGGAGAGAGTTTGCGATCTCCTGCCGCGTGGCATCCGTCACGTTTTGCCCGATAATTTTGAGATTAGGAGAAACGCCAAACATCAGCCAGCCGCCATCAGAGTTCAGGAATGCACATGCCGTCTCCATGCCACGATGAAGCTCGCCGGTAGTCTTTTTCAACTCCAGCGTGCGCGTTTCATCTTTCGCTATCAGCTTCTTTATTTCATCTATGGTCATACGGCAAAATATCCTTTCACAGACATGGTAGTATTGTAACATTTGAAGGGCTTAAGTCAAGCAACCCTCAGCAGTTATACCGTCATATTGCGCGAACGGAGACTAAGATGCCACGCTAATACCACGGAGAGTGATCTAAACAGACGTTCAGGAGGGCTCTAAGGGGTACAGCTTTAGCGGAACAAATGAACAGAGCTTAGCTTTCTTTCGGTAAGATAGACTGCGCCAAAGGCCTGCTATCATTAAATCTGTAAGAAGCTGTAACCTCCACAATATCCTCCACCGGGATGCGGGTGCCGGTGTCCATGATAAGCAGCTTCTCGTGTGGCAGGAGCTTCTTTATACGCCTGGTAATTTCCATGTAAGAACCGCCGGCTTTACGTGTATCCGGGACGAAGTAAACGATATTCAGGACTAGGTTGGAATCGGTTGAGGCCAGTTGGAGAAGGTCAGAGATTTCCTGCTTTACAGATTCATCCAGAATGGGACGCTCGTCTGTGAGGCGGGCTGCTTCGGCGATTGCTGCATCGTGGCCTGTTAAGGCGGCAAAGGGGGAGAACTGGGCAGCGCGGTCGGCCATGCTCATCTGCGGATGAGTATGGGAAACGTGATGCGGCAGATTGATAATATCCGCGTATTTGTCTTCTGCTTGCCAATTCATGCCCTGTGTTCTCCTATCTGTGAATTGCGAGCTCGGAGGGTAGCGCCTTCCTTCCTTGCGGGCTATTCGCAGCGTATGGCGCTTTCCTGTCGTGCTTTCAGATAGCGTTTCAGTAGGAAAGCGCAGAAATAGGGGATAGTGAGGAATGCGTCTGAACGACCGATATTGGCACGCGCCAGTTTGATGCCTGAGTGAATAGCATCATATTTTTCTGATTCCACCAGCTTACGTAACGATTTCGACACCGTGTTACCAGCCTTGACCTCGACAGGTATCAGATCATCTGCGGTGCGGACAAAGAAGTCCATTTCAAGGGTTGAATCGTCCTTGCGGTAGTAGAACAAATCATAGCCGCTCTTGGATAAGGCCTCTGCCACAAAATTTTCGTACAGGGCCCCCTTATAGATGCCCATGTTCTTGTTGCGCAGCAAATCTTCGCGCGATTCTTCATCGAGCATGGCAAGCAGCAACCCGGTGTCTGCCACGTAAAGCTTATATTTATCCGGAGCAAAATTTCCTTTCAAGGGCAGCTCCGGATAATGCAGGCAATAGCAAATCGACAGTAGTCCGGAATCCAGCAGCCACTCCACGCAACCGAAGTAATCACGAGAGCGGGCGTGTTTTGCAACTTTGGTGAGCTGGAACTTCTTGTTTTCCTTTGCCAGCTGAGGTGGCACCTGGTTGAACACGGCAAGGATTTTGGCTTTGTCCAGCCCGGAGGCATATTTGCGGATATCCTCGCGATAATCCCGAAGCAACTGCTGCTGGAGCTCTGCTGTTTCTTCAAAAGTTCCACTCCGCACAAATGCACTGATGACCGCCGGCATTCCGCCCAGAATAACATAATCCAGAAACAGAGAAAAATACCGTTCCAATTCGGCATCACTGAATGGTTCCTCGCGCAGGAGATGCCCCAGCATGTCATCCACTGCATCAGCTCGGTATCCACGTGCCCACAGGTACTCCTCAAAATCAAAGGAGCGCATCTCATAATCCTGCTTGTATCCAACGCTATGGCTTTCGATGCGGGAATACTGCACCCCAAGGAGCGATCCACTGCATATCACATCGTATCGGGCATCGATATGGAAGAACTTGAGCGCGGTCGTGATTTCCGGAAACTCCTGAACCTCATCAAAAAAGATAAGAGTCTTCCCCTTATCAAAACGGAAATCCGGATTCATTCTCGACAACAGGCGCACAATATCATCCACCGCGTAACCATCGGCAGTAATGCCCTTGTAATGGGGGGATTCCACAAAATTTACATACACTACGTGCTTGTACTGCCGCGTGGCGAATTGCGTGATTGCTTCTGTTTTGCCGACCTGTCTGGCCCCCCGGACAACGAGAGGCTTACGCTCCGGTGCTGATTTCCAGGTATCCAGAAAAGTATCTATTTTACGTCTCAAATACACCTCGGGCTGCATACGTTTGTGTTTTTTTTACGTAAGATAATGTTTTTTTAATGGATTGTCAATTATTTTCACATTTTTTGAGATTTTGTGATGCAGGTTTTCACATTTTTTGCACTTTTTTAATGTCATTTTTCACATTTTTAAAAAAATTAAGCTGGGGGAAGAGGTCGGTTCATGAACCAAGCCAGCGGACGATACCGCTTCCTGCAGTAGATGGGATATTTCCAGCTTCATAGACTAGCCCTGCTTCGGGTGTTCGTCTGGGAGCCTTACAGCCTCGGCAATAGCGGTATTGAGTCCCGTGGAGCGCTGCAAAGGGAGAGAACTAGGCGGCGCAATCAGCCATGCTCCTTTGCGGGTGATTCCGGGAAGCACGATGAGCGCTCGGTGCGGGATTGTGCCTGGCTCGTTTCTAAGATGCTCAGATTCGTCTAAGTTACCGCCGAGCGGGGGAGAAGAGGCGCCCGCTAGTTGGACGCTACCCAATTCAGCTAGTGCGTAGAATTCCTTGTGTGGTGAAGCAGCAGGGTTTCCCTTCCGTGTTATAAGGACGGATAGCTCTATACATCGGCTGCCGTCCTTTTCTTATCGTTCAGCGGTGGCTGAGGCGTTTGTGCAGGAAGCGCAGGACGAGGATGCACACCACGGGGATGACTGCGCCGAAGGTAGAGTGCTGTGCCATGAGGATGCCCACCATGACCAGCGCGAGGTCTGCCAGTACCACACCGCCGGAAATCCAGAGGTAACAGGGAGAGGTGTAGGGTACTTCCTTGCGGAGGCTCCGGAACCGGCGCCACACCAGCACCAGCCAGCTGCAGAGGAACCAGCCCAGGGCGGTGGCCGCCATGCAATATCTATCGCCACCTGATGGAGCAGGGACGTGCAGAAGGTGGTATGTCTGTTTTGCGGGAGCGCCCCGGTGGTGTTGAGGAAACGCAAGTGCTCTGATTCTGTCGAATCAGAGTTGCGGGATTTCTTCGATATCCAGCCGGGGGGTATCTTCTTCGTTCGGGGTGGGTGGGATGAGTTGGAAGAAACCGAGCCCCTGGGTGATGAGGAAGTAGGGGTGCGGTTCTCCGGGAAACAGGAAGGAGTCTTCGGTGTAGTACGTTTCGTCGTCTTCTGTTTGCGTTTCGGTGATGATAGGGGCCGGGGTGGAGATGACTACATCTCCGGGGAGGATGCTGACTTGTTGGATATAGGAGAATCCCGGGTAATAGCCATAATAGCCAATCATCGTGGCGTTGATGCCGTCTTTCCGGCATACGGCGGCGACAGGTGTTCTCTCGTATTTGTTGATGAGGAAGGTGGCTGCCTGCTGACCTTTGCATTCGTGCCTGATGCTGTATTCGCGTGTTTCGGGGTTGACCAGGAGCAGGGTGGTCTGGAGCGTTTCCTGCCGGATGCCCGGGAAGCTGAGCATGTTGTGGTGCGTGATGGGGATTTCAAATGCTTTATCCGGGAGTTCCTGTCCCTTGGCCGTGGCGCGTCTCAGCTTGCCTTTGAGTCTGGTGGGCAATGACCCTGCGACGCTGGTTTCACATTTGATGAAGAAGCAGTAGGATTCGCCGGGGTTGAGCCTGTTATCCGCAAAAATCGGGATACAGTGCATGTTGATGTAGCCTTTCGGGGGCGGGGGAGGGTCCTGGGTTATATCGTCGCAGCGGATGGTGAGCACGGTGTCCGGGCTGGTGTTGGTGGCGCGGAAGCAGGCGTACAGCTTGTCCAGCCCGATGTTGTGGTATAATGAATGGGTGGTTGTGTAGTAGTTCGGGGGGATATCCCCGCCTTTGCAAAAGCCCAGGAATGAGAATTCCGCCTCAGCACAGGCGTGGTTCAGCAGGCAGATGAACCATACCGAGAGAAAAGTCAGCAGGGAACGGCAGCGTGTCATGACTATGATTGTGACACGACATGCACGATTTGCAAGTTAAATGTTTGTTACAAAAGAAGCGGCAGATGAATGCCTGAGCAGGTCAGCTCTTTCGGCATCGGGACGCTTTTCCGGCACTTTTCGCGGCTGCTTTTCTGTGTTCGGACCAGCGGTAGAGCAGGGGCTGCAGTATCAGACCGGGCAGGCAGCCGAAGTCGATGATCAACCCCAGTCCGATGCACCACAGGGGGATGATATCACCGAAACCTGTTCGAATAAAGAAGAGACCGACGCAGAGAAGGATGCCGCCGAACAGGGGAACGCAAGCATCGCCTCGGTTGTAGCGCGGATTGTTGCGGATGGTGAGCACCCACTCGATGATGGCGTACCAGTTGCCAAAGGATAGAAAAAGTCCCAGCAGGGAAAGGAGAATACCCACCCCAGCCAGGACGAAATGAAGTCCGATGAAGTCAGAGTCGGGGCTCATGCTGATTGACTGAAACGGTGGCTAAGGCGTTTGTGCAGGAAGTGTAGGACGAGGATGCAGGCTACGGGCAGGACCGCGCCGAAGGTGGTGTTCTGCGCCAGGAGGATGCCCACCATGACGAGGGCGAGGTCGGCCAGAACCACGGCGCCGGAGAGCCAGAGATAGCAGGGGGAGGTGTAGGGCTCGCCTTTGCGGTGTGCCCGGAACATGCGCCAGGTCAGCACCAGCCAGCTGCAGAGGAACCAGCCCAGGGCGGTGGCTGCCACATTCCAGAGCAGGGTGCCTGCCTCGGAAAAACCGCCCTGGCTGTAGAGCCCTCCTGTGGCGTAGGCATAGGCCACAACTCCGGTGCCCAGCGACAGGCTCAGCACGCTGGGCAGCAGCGCAATCATGGCAATCAGGTAGGCTACCATCCACGGACCATGGCCGATGGGAAACTTCTTTTCCACCAGCAGGGCAACTCCTTCAAACCATGTAATACGCGTTTTCATTGATGGCGAAATCATACTATGCCATGGGTATGAAAGTCAAGGCGTTTGATTCGCGTCGCCAGGGTTGCCGCAGGGTCCTATGCGTTCGATGAGTATTTCTGCGAGGTCCATGGAACCAAAGTAATCGGCTTCGCGGATACGCCTGAGGTGACCGGCGGTGGTGTTTATTTCCTGGCTCAGGGGTGCATTTTGGAGTAGCCCCTCGTGCGAAAAGATATCGCGTCCTCCCAGTTGGTAGAGCTCGCGGGCGGCAGTTGTGGCGCCGGAGCGGTTGTTTACTCCCGGCAGCAGACGGCACAAGGCCTGTGTGTATCGTTCAAGTTTTGTTTCGTGAGCCTGTTGGATTTCTCTGCCGGTTTCTGCAGATTTCAATGCGGGCACCAATCCCTTTTTTCTTGCTTGTGCAAGCAGCTCGTACCATTTCTCCTCCTGCGGGGATATTTCAAAAACGTTGCAGAATTTTCTTTTAGAAGGGGTGATGAGCTCTTTGAGCATCTGGCGCTGCGCCGCTGCTTCACTGGCGGTGGCGCCGTTTAAGAGGCTTTCCAGAATGTTGATGTTATACTGCAGGTCTCCGGTGTATTGTGCCTCTTCGCGGTTTAACTCCTCCTCCGTGGGGATGTATTTTCCGTCTGAGCAATCCAGCCACACGGAAAAGTGGAACAGCTTGCCATGATGCAGCCATTCTACCTGGTGCTGTTCATAATATCTTCCATTCAGAATGCCGCATGAGGTATAGCCGGGCAAATAATCAAATGCCTCGCCCCGCATAATGAGCGTGTCCAGCAATGTATCATGGTGAAATACGGATTGCCTGAGTCGTTCGATACTGAGGTGTGCGGGAATGCGCCAGGCTGTTTCGGGGGTAAAGCCAGGGCCTCCGGCAAGGTGCTGAATCTCCGGCTCTGCGGCCTTGGCGAGTTGCTGCCGCATGAGGGACTCGAGCTCCTGCGCCGCCTCGTGGGTGAGGGGCTGTGCTTCGTAAGCGTCGTGCGGACGCCCCAGGTATGAGGCCAGAAGTTCTGAGCCATAATAGCGACGCTGCCGTAATTCCTGCTGGTGTTTGTTGAGGGCATCTTCCTGTTGTGGTAAATCTGCCGTGTGCAGGAAATCAAAATCAAGAGCGGCGCTGTTCATGTCCCACAGATAATCAGCAGCGGCATCGGCTGAGCTGTGGTCGTGCACCTTGCTCAGAATGTCCAACATGTGCTGCGAACGGATGAGATGCGCGTTGTCACGTTCCTCCTGACTCATAGGAGAATCACTCGCTTCGCCATCGGCTGCAGTCGGACTGTCTGTGATATCCACCCAGATATCCACTTCATGCTTCCGCTGGCGGTGAAAAACAACCACGGTGGAGATATGGTAGGTTCTTCCTTGCCGCAGTTCTGTTCTCTCTTCCATGAAAACAGGAGCTTGGTTTGCGCCTCCAATCAGGGCTTGCGGAGCAAAATAACATTCGAAATCCCTGTATTGCCAGTCGGGGTCATAAGGTCTGGTGAATACCCATGCAGTTTCCGGGCTGAAGCCCGGGCCGCCACTGATTCCCGCCCGTAGCTTTTCCGGCACCAGCGGAAGGGCGCGGCGGACGCGGTCTTCCAATTCTGCCAGAATGGATGGTGTTGCCGCTTGCGGTTTCTCAGCTGCGCCGGGGGAATCGTCATCCAGTGCTGCGGCCAGTGCCTCGGAGCAGAAGTAGTATTCCCTGCGAAGTTTTTCGGTAATTTCACTGACTGATTCATCCTCTGCCTGTTCAAGGGTGAAGAAGAAGGTTGAATCGCTGTTAATCAGTTCCGCTGCGGTGTCGGCGGTTTCCTTGTCTGAGATACCGCTCAGTAATGCCAGCTTCTGCTGCGGTGTCCATGTGCGCACATCGGCAGACGGTTCTGCCGCGAGCGCGCTGCAAAGCATGGAGAGGAGAATCAAGCCCCAACGTTTCATGCTTATCATGCTACGCCTCTGCATTGAATGTGTCAACCCCCATTGTGCTGAAACCAGCAAAAACGGGTCTGTTCAGATTTGCTGGTCTACTCCGTGACAAATCGGCCATTGGCGAACTCGGCTTTCACGCCAGTGAAAGCCGAGTATGCGGCACAACGTGCCGCTTTCGTACCGCCGACAGGCGGTAATTCATGTGCGGCGATAGCCGCGCTTTCATACGCCCTTAGGGCGGATTTCATCACTAGCTTGCCCGTGTATTTCATTGAGCGTAGCGACTGGTTTCCGCTGCATTAGCAGCGGAACTCCCCTTCCTGCAGGTGTTGTCATTTGACTATTCATTGGGTTATGTAAAGTATTGAAAAAGCAATTTAATTTTCCCAAGGTTCTGTAATGGAATAAGCGTGCTCTATATCGGCAGTACCGCTGCTAATGCAGCGGTAATCAGTCGCCGCGTACGCGGCTCAATGAAATCCACGCTGCGCGTGTATGAAATCACGGCATGCGCCGGGATGAAATGCAGTCGCGTCGCGCCTGCACGAAATACCCGAGCGAGGCTCGGGTCCGTTGCGGGGCTCTACGAGCCCCACAAACTCGGGTTTGTCGCTACTGCTTAATGATGCCAACGCGTAATCTTTGCCCTTTAATCCCGTTAGCTGGTTCTGGTACATATATCTACCAGCAGCTTTGACACAGACAACAAAAACGCGCCCACCTGATGGTGGGCGCGGAGAAATGAGTATCTGCTGCCTGTCTTATTTGGCGCGGATGCGGCCGATGAGGCGGACGATTTCGCCGATGATGAGGACGGGGCTGGTGACAGCGGCGATGGTGAGCCATTCGCAGAGCGTGAGGGGCACGGTGCGGAAGATATCACCACCGAACTGGGTGGCCAGCACCTGGCCGAAGAGGATGATGGCCAGGATGAAGAGGAAGCTGCGGTTGGCAAAGATGCCGTTCACGAAGCTGTTGTTGGTGCCGTAGACGCGGGCGTTGAACAGGTTCCAGAACTGCAGCATCACAAAGCCGGTGAAGAGCAGGGTGACGGAGTGGCGGAAGGCCTCGGGCTCAAGCTCCTGAGAGGGCATGCACTTCACATAGCTCACCAGGGCGATGATGAAGCCGATGCCGAGGCAGAGGATCCAGCGCCACATGGTGGGGGTGATGATGAAGGCAAACTTGTTGCGGGGCTTCTGCTCCATGACGTCGTCGCTGGGGGGCTCGGAGGCCAGGGCCAGGGCGGCGAAGGTGTCCATGATGAGGTTCACCCAGAGCATCTGCGTGACGGTGAGGGGAAGCTCGCAGCCGATGAAGGGACCCATGGCGGCGATACCGCAGGCGGCCACGTTCACCGTGAGCTGGAAGACGATGAACTTCTGGATGTTGCGGTAGAGGGAGCGACCCCACTTGATGGCGCGGATGATGGAGGCGAAGGAGTCATCGAGCAGGATGATATCGGAGGCTTCCTTGGCCACGGAGGTGCCGGTGATGCCCATGGAGAGGCCCACGTCGGCGTGGTTCAGGGCAGGGGCATCATTGGTGCCGTCGCCGGTCACGGCTACGACATGGCCCTTCTCCTGCAGGGCGTTCACGAGGCGCAGCTTGTCCATGGGCTTGGCGCGGGAAAGCACGCGGAGGTCGTTCACGCCGTCGAGCAGCTGCTGGTCGGTGAGCTGGCCGAACTGGTCGCCGGTGAGCACAGCGCCCTGGGGCAGCTCGCCCTCCGGCAGCAGGCCGATTTCGCGGCCAATCTGGCAGGCGGTCTCGAAGTTGTCGCCGGTCACAATCTTGATACCCACGCCGGCCTTGTGGCAGGAGGCCACGGCGGCGGGCACATCCGGGCGCACGGGGTCCTGGATGACGAAGCAGCCGAGCCAGGTGAGGCCGGTGCAGGCGTCCTTCACGCCCTCGGCGGTATCGGCAGAGCCTTCCTTGTAGGCCAGGCCGAGCACGCGCATGGCTTTGCGCTGGGCGGTGCGGATGATGGTGAGCACCTCCTCGCGGGCGGCTTCGGTGAGTTCGCCGGCGTAGGCGGTGGAGCACTTGGAGAGCACCACCTCGGGGGCACCCTTCAGGTAGATGACGTCCTTGCCGAGCACGGCAGACTTGCCGCAGGTGGCCATGAACTTGTTCTGCGTGTGGAAGGGCAGCTGGGCGGTGACGCTGAACTTGCTGCGGGCATCGGCATAGGAGACGCCCTTGTCGTTCAGGAACATGAGCATGGCGCCCTCGGTCACGTTGCCGAGCACCTTGCCGGCTTCATCGAGGTCGGCGGTGGAGTTGGCAGACACGGCTTCGGTGAGCAGGGGGAAGATGGGGGCAGCGGTGCCCTGTTCGTTCACGCCGGGGAAGTTGGCCTCGCGCACGGTCATGAGGTTCATGGTGAGCGTGCCGGTCTTGTCGGAGCAGACCACGGTGGCGGCACCGATGGTTTCGCAGGCGTCCATCTCGCGCACCAGGTTGTTCTGTTTGGCCATCTTGCGCATGCTGTAGGCCAGGCTGAGGGTCACGCTCATGGGCAGACCTTCGGGCACAGACACCACGATGAGCGTGATGGCAATCATGAAGTAGGTCAGAATCTTATCCGCAGCGGCCTGGGGCATCCAGGTGCCGGGGTCGGAGGCCAGAATGCCGCTGCCGATGAGGGCACCCAGCGCCACGCCGAAGATGACAGCGCCGGTGATGAGGCACTTGAGCCAGGGGCGGAAGCCTTCTTCCTTCACCCAGGCGGGGGAACCGATGCGCACCTTGGCATAGCCGAGCAGGTCGCGCAGCACGGGGTACCAGATTTTGAGCGTGGCGGCGGCAATGCCTGCGAGTAGGGCGGCAAAGAAGTACCACTGCGGGCAGGTGAGCACAAACTTGCCCAGCAGCGCATCATGCGCCACGAGCGAGATGAAGAGAATCATGGCGATGGAGGTGCCCACCACATTGATGGCCTTGGAGAGTCCCTCGAGCTGCAGGTTCAGGGGAGACTTGGCACCTGTTTCCTTGGTGGCGGCCTCGGCTACCTTGCCGATTTCGGTGTGGTCGCCCACCTTGGTCACGCAGATGATGCCGTGGCCATCGGTCACGAGGGTGCTGCGCAGCACCACGTTGCGGGGGTAGGCGCCGGGCAGGGTTTCTTCCTCCTCGGTGGGAACTTTGAGCACGGGTTCGGATTCGCCCGTGAGGGAAGACTGGTTGATGCGCAGGGATGAGGACTCGAGCACCACGCCGTCGGCGGGTACTTCCACGCCGGTTTCGAGCGTCACGATATCGCCCACCACCAGCTCATTCTTGGGCACCATGGTGTGCTTGCCGTCGCGCAGCACGCGAACGGGGGTGACATCGTTCACCTTGTTCAGGATGTCGAATTCCTTGTTGGCGCGGTATTCATTCACGAATCCCACCGTGGTGGCCAGCAGCACGGCGCACATGATGCCGATGCTTTCGATGGGGCTGTGCTCGCCGGGGGAGAGCAGCACGGGAATGAACGAAATGACCGCTGCGGCAATGAGGATGACGATGAGCGGATCCGCAAACTTGCGGGCCAGCTCCACCCACCACGGGTCGCGGCTGGGCGGGGTCATTTCGTTGCTGCCGTGCAGCCTGCGGCTTTCCTCCACCTGGGCGGTGGTCAGACCGGTATGCATATCGGTATGAGTCTTCATAAGATTGGGGGTGATCATTATAGCGTTAGCCTTATGAAAATGCAAGCACTAACAGAATAAAAACAGGTAACAAAAGAATCGGAGGCACGGGACTTCAGTCCCGATGAAACGCGCCACAAAAAACAACCGCCGCAGAGTTGCTCTGCGGCGGTTGGAAATGCGATGGTGCGGGCTTATCAGAAGTTGTCGAGGTCGCTGGCATCGCCGAAGGAGATGCCGATTTCGCGGGCGGCGTCGATGAGCTGGCTCTTGCTGTCCACCAGGTGCAGGGTGCGCACGGCCTCTTCGATGGGCATGGACACCATGTCGGTGCGGTGCAGAGCCACGGTTTCGCCGAACTTGCCTTCCTCGATGAGGTCGATGGCCTTGGCGCCGCAGCGTACACCGAGCACGCGGTCGAAGGGAATGGGGGAACCACCGCGCTGGGTGTGGCCCAGCACGCAGTAGCGCGTCTCGATGCCGGTGATGGTCTCGAGCTTGGTGGAGAGGAAGGCAGCGATGCCGCCGAGGCGCACCTCGCCCTTGGTCTCTTCATCCAGCGTGAGGAGCTTGCCGCCGATGGTGGCGCCTTCGCTCACTACGATGATGATTTCGCGCTGGCCGAGAGCCTTGGTGAGCTCTACCTTGCGCACCACGTCCTCCAGGGTGAAGGGAATCTCGGGGATGAGAATCACGTCTGCACCGCCGGAGATACCGCCGTACAGAGCAATCCAGCCGGCGTGGCGGCCCATCACTTCCACCACCATCATGCGCTGGTGGGAGTAAGCGGTGGTGCGCAGGCGGTCGAGCTGCTTGCTAACCACGGAAACGGCGGTCCAGAAACCGAAGGTGTAGTCTGTGGCACCCAGGTCGTTGTCGATGGTCTTGGGCACGCCCACGATGGGCAGGCCAATCTGGCGGAGCTCCTGACCGATGGTCTGGGAGCCGTCGCCACCCACCACGATGAGGGCGGAGAGACCGAGGCGTTCCACCGTGGCCTTGCTGCGCTCGAGCACTTCCTCGGCAATCTGCATGCGGCCACCCACACCGCTCTTCACGGTGAAGTTGCCCTTGTTCACGGTGCCGAGAATGGTACCGCCTGTGGAGCGGATGTTGAGGCAGTTTTCGGGAGTGAGGATGCGCCAGCGCTCGTTTTCGGGCGTGGAGAGCAGACCCTCAAATCCATCGTAGAAGCCGTAGACGGTCCAACCGCGGGCGGATGCAGCCGCCACGGCGCCTTCAATCACGGCGTTGAGACCGGGGCAGTCGCCACCGGCGTTAAGAATACCTATGTTCATGAGATGTTAATTGGGGAGTAAAATGAATTTGGATCTATCCTGGTAATCGTTAGAGGGCAGCCAGGCATCCCAGGCGTTCCAGCCGTCGCGCAGGAAACGGGCGGTTTCCTGGTAGCGGGAGTGGGACGAAGGCATGCCGAGCATGACCACAAGCAGACGCTGGGCAAAGGTAGCTTCCTTGCCGGTGGCGGGGTTCACTCGCTTCACCGATGCGCGGCGGGCGGTAACCATGAGGCAGTTGCCGGCGCTGCGGGACTGGCCTACCTTGAGGCCATCCACATGGCCGGAGCCACTGAGCAACTTGTTGTTGTTGCGGATGGTCTGGCGGCGCTGGCCGCTCGGGGTGTGAATGGTGACGATGCAGCCGGTCTGCGCGGTGATGGCCAGCAGGTCGGTATCGTTGATGGCGTACATACCCAGCAGGGCCATATCGCGGGCCGAGGACTGGGTGATGACGGCACCATTCGTGCCCTTGAACACGGTGGAGGTCATGCCGAGGCGGCGGGCCAGGCTGTTCATCTGAGCGATGAATGCCTTTTCCGGAGCGCTGGAGCTGAGCGTTTCACCGCAGGCGTAGGCCAGGGCGGTGGCGCAGGCGCTGTCGTCCCACATGAGAGCGGAGTACAGAGCATCGCGCACCGAGATGTAGTCACCCGCACGCAGGTTGAGCAGGTTGGTGCGCTGCCACACGGTGGCTTCTGCCGGCACCGTAATCAGGCGGTTCATATCCACTCTGTGCGATTTCACCCAGTCCATCACCACCACGGCGGTGGCCAGATTGGCCAGCATGCCGATGGGTCGCTTGATATTGGAGTTGGAGGAATAAAGCACACGCCCGGAGTTCACCTCCATAGCCACATAGCTGGGGGTGGTTTTCTCGGGGGTTACGATTTCCTGGAAGCTGCAGGAGGTGAACATGCCGCTCACCAGAGCCCCTAACGTACAAAGATATGTGAAGGCTTTATTCATTTAGAATCTGCCGACTTGGATTTGGAGCACTTGCGGGCAGGCTTGGTTCCCTTGGTGCTGGCCTGAATGCGGTCGCTGTGCAGTTCCTCGGGCGCTCTGTCGCCGAAGATGATGCCGAGGTCGCGGGCCGTGCTGACAATCTGAGCATCGGGCTGGACGAAACGGTGGTGTGCCACGGCTTCCTCAATCGGCACGTTGTCGATGTTGAGGCCGTTGAGTACCACGGTCTTGCCGAAGTCCTTCTGCTCGATGAGCTTCACGGCTTCGACGCCGAAGCGCACGCCGAGGATGCGGTCGAAGGCGCAGGGTGTGCCGCCACGCTGGGTGTGGCCCAGCACGCAGTAGCGGGTCTCGATACCGGTGCGTTCCTGGAGAATCTGGGTGAGCTTGTTGCCGATGCCGCCGAGGCGTTCATCGCCGTTCTCCTTGTTGTGCACGGTGACGAGCTGGCCATTCAGGCGGGAGCCTTCAGCCACCACCACGATGATTTCGCGCTGGCCGGTAGCCTTGCGGGCCTTGATGCAGGAGATGACCTTCTCCAGGTCGTATTCGATTTCGGGGATGAGTACCACGTCTGCCGAGGCAGCGATACCGCCATACAGAGCAATCCAGCCGGACATATCGCCCATCACCTCAATCACCATCATGCGCTGGTGGGCATTGGCGGTGGTGCGGATGCGGTCGATGGATTCCGTCACCACGGTCACGGCGCTGTGGAAACCGAAGGTGTAGTCGGAGTCGCTGCAGAGGTCGTTGTTGATGGTCTTAGGAATCGAAATCACGGGCAGACCTTCCTCGGAAAGCAGCTTGGCTGTGCGGGCAGAGCCGCTGCCGCCGATGACGGCAAGAGCCTGCAGACCAAGAGCACTGATGGTCTTCTTGGCCTTGGCCATCACCTCGCGGTCCACCTGGCGGCGGCCCACCTTGTTGGTGACTACCTTGAAGTTGCCGGTGCTGGTGGTGCCGAGAATGGTACCGCCATGGGCGCGGATTTTGTGAACCTTGTTGGGGGTAAGGGTTTCATAACGGCGGCCTCCTGCCACGGGCAGGAGGCCTTCAAAACCGTCATGGAAACCGATAACTCGCCAACCACGGCGATAGGCTGCGGAAACGTAGCCTTCAATCACCGCATTGATGCCGGGGCAGTCGCCGCCGGAGTTGAGAATACCGATAATCATGTTGTTGTCTTATTCTTGTTAAGCTTGTGTGCCGGGGGCAGGGATGGCGCCGAAGTAGTGGGCGCAGCACCACAGGGCACGCGGGTGGTGGAAGAAGGACTTCCACATGGAGCCCTTGAGGCCGTTGGTGGTGGTGCCGTCCTGGTTGCAGTAGCCGAACCACTCGCCGTGTTCCTTGTCCTGCAGGTGCTCGAAGGACCAGTCGTGAATGCGCTGGTGCCACTCGGCATACTTCTCATCGCCTGTCATCACATAGGCGAGGCAGGTGCCGATGAGGGCTTCATCGTGCGGCCACCAGAACTTCATGTTGTGCCAGTACTCCTGAACCGGCTTGTTGTACACGTCGGTGTAGTAGAGCAGACCGCCGTACTTCTTGTCCCAGCCGCGTTCCAGCGCCCAGTCAATCATCTTGCAGCCGATTTCGATGAGCTTCTTGTCGCCACCGCGGTAGCGGGCTTCCTCGAGCACGAACCAGCCGCCCTCGATATCGTGGCCGGGGTTGAGCACGCGCTCGTCGAAGTGGTCGATGACAGAGCCATCGGGAGCCACGTTTTCGAGCACAGCCTTGATATCCTCGTGCAGGAAGAGGCGCTGCAGATCATCGATGCAGCGGTCAATCCAGCCGGTGTAGAAACCGTCGGCATCGCCCAGGTAGCGGCGCAGCTCCTGTGCGGTCACAATCATAATCATGCGGCAGCCCAGGTTTTCGCCGGGGCGCTTGCCTGTGCTCTTGGGCGCCATCTTGCCGGGGGTGAAGAAGATATCGGCGTAGATGTCGAACCAGTGGCGGGCACGCTCTGCGCTCTTGGAATCACCTGTGGCGCCGTAGTGGGCGGCCCAGGCAATGGCGGCAAAGCATTCGCTGTAAGCGTAGCGGCGCTTGCGGATGGGGGTGCCGTCAGCCGTCATGTGGAAATACATGCGGCCATCGGTGGGATCTACGCACTTTTCCTCAAGGAACTTGAGGGCGCTTTCGGCGTAGGTCATCCATTCCGGGCGCTTTTCGATGCTGTTGTAGCAGGTGAGGAGCATCCAGGCCATGCGGCCCTGTGCCCATACGTTCTTGTCGGTGTCTACCAGTGTGCCATCAGCGGCGCAGCAATGGTAGAGACCCCCGTTCACTGTATCCAGTGAACGGGGAAACCAGAACGGCTCTACCTCATTGAGCAGCTTGTCTTTGTAGAATTCGCCAAGTGCTTTTGTATCCATGATGAGGCAGATGTTGGAGCTTTACTTGTAGATAGCCCAATCGTAGAAACCGATGGCCTTGAGCTCGCTCTTGAGAGCTTCGAGGGTGGCCTTGTCCTGCTTGCCCATGGGGAGGCGTGCCGGGCCGAAGTCCACGCCGGTCCATTCGCTCATGAGGTACTTGCAGCAGCCCATGTAGCCCTTGCCGGCGATGATGTTGATCATGGTCACGGAGAGCTGCTGGAGGCGGCGGGCCTCAGCGAGGTCGCCGGCGTCCACGGCCTTCATGATGTCATCATACAGCTTGGGAGCATAGTTGAAGGAGGAGCCCACGCCGCCCTTGGCGCCGGTAGCATATGCACCCAGGAACCATTCGTCCACGCCCCAGGGAATGTCGTACTTGCCGCCGTCATAGTTCAGGGCGTCCATGTACAGAGCCAGGTCGGGGTTGGTGAACTTCACGCCCACGAAGTTGGGGATCTTCTTGGCGCAGGCCTCAATCATCTTGCAGGGGTTGAAGCCCACGTGGGTGAGCACGGGGATGTCGTAGAAGTAGAAGGGCAGCTCGGGAGCGCCGGAAGCGGCCACGGCCAGGCTGTCTACCAGCAGGTCGATGCTGCCGGGCTTGAAGTAGCAGGGGGAGTTGCTGGCGGTGCCGGTAGCGCCGCACTCAGCAGCGTAGGCAGCGAGCTCGCGGCCGTCATATACGCAGTTGCCACCGGTGTGTACGATGACGTCGATACCGTACTTCTTGCCGGCCTCGCCCCAGGCGGCCATGTTTTCCTTGCGCTCGGTGAGCTGCATGTGGGCGGATTCACCGGTGGAACCGGTGATGAAAACGGACTTGATACCCTGGCTGGCCAGGAACTTGGCCTGAGCGTCCACTGCATTGGGATTGCAGGAGCCATCGGCATTCATCGGGGTGTGCGTGGCTGCGCAGAGACCGTGGATTTTGAATGTGGTTTCCATATTTGTAGTATGTGTTTGTATGTGAGAAACAGTAGGGACAAAAAATTGCCCTGCGCTAGTTTTAGCTCAAAGATTGCGTGTTTTCAAGAATAATCTGAGGTGCAGGCCGTGTTGCGCTTATTTTTTTTTGCTCCACACGGCGGAAACGCAGGATAAATTCGTTCTCGGGGCGGTTGCGGGCCTTGTTGCGTTCCTGAATGAACTTGCGGGCCTCTGCGGGCAGTCTGTCCACAATGTGGAAATCCACCAGTGCGTGGTCATCGTCCTCAAACGTGAGGCTGGCGAGCCATTTTTCGCCATTGCGCGAGATTTCGATGGTGTAGGGTTCGTTTTCGTACTGAACCCAGGCGTAGGAATAGGTGCCCTTGTAGTTGCTGCCGCTCCAGCGGGCCGTGCAGTCGGTCACTTCCACATAGCCCAGTTTGTTGTGCTCCTGCCACTCACCTTGCACCAGCTGGCGCGGATCCTTGAACCACCCCGGCAGCAGCAGCGCCAGAGAAGTCAGCACAGAAAGAAGTACCAGAATGAAAATAAGGCGTGTACGTGTCATCTTGCCCTGCATTCTAGCATATTTCGCGCACGATGCAATCCTGTAATGATTCAGAGATGAAGAAATGGAGAGTTGGCGAGCTTTTTTAAGCTCGCCGTTGCTGCGTAATAATGCAGCATTAAGACCACTTGCAAAGTGGATTTAGATGCTTCGATTAAAATCACTTGCATTGCAGAGCCTGTCGCTCTGCATCGAAATTTCGGGCGTGTGCCCGAAATGAAATCCGCCACTTGCGTGGCGGTCTAAATCCGGTTATAGCCGGACGAAATACCCGTGCTTCGCCCGGGTGCGTTGTGGGCCTCTGCGAGCCCCACAATCCTGCTTATGCCATTTCGACCAGAATCTGGGCGAGGACGGACATGAGGATGAGGGCGATGGGGTAGGCTGTGGAGTAGGCGATGACGGGATCCTGGCTGTCGGTCTGTGAGGTGATGGCGCCGAGGGCAGGGGTGGAGGTCTGCGAGCCGCAGATACAGCCGAGGGTCTCGGCCAGCTCCATTTTCAGGAACTTGCGGGCAACCACATAGCCGATGAAAAGGGGCAGGATGGTGATGATGGTGCCCACCAGGAACATGGTGAGGCCGTTCTCCATGAGGGTGGCTACGAGCTTTTCGCCGCCGCGGATGCCTGCACCTGCCAGGAAGAGCATGAGCCCCAGATCCATGAGCAGCAGCCGCGAGGGACGCGGAATGTAGCCCACGATGGGGCCGACTTTGCCGAAATGGCCGAGGATGAGAGCCACAACAAGCGGGCCGCCTGCGGTACCCAGGGAGAAACCATCGCCCCCGCCGAAGCTGAAGGTGAGCTTGCCGAGCAGGATGCCCAGCACCAGACCACCCATGATGGAAATCATATCGGCCATATTGAATGCGGTGCTGCGGTGGCCGCATTCCTTCTTGAAGGTTTCGATGGCCTGGGGAGAACCCACCACGCGGAGCACGTCGTTGCGGAGGATTTCGGTATCGGCCGTGGGCACGAAGGTGTTGCCCAAGCGGGTGATGCGGGAGATGCCGATGCCGTAGCGCTGGAGCGGGTTGAGCTCGCGAAGGCTCTTGTTGTTCATAGACGGCGCGAGCACGATGAGCTCGGCGTTCTCATTCTGCGGGAGTCGCAGGTTTTCCACACCGCCGACAACATGGCCGAAGAGACCGACGCTGCGTTCCATTTCGCCGCGTTCACCAATCATGAGCACCACATCGTTCTCTGCCAGTGCATCGCCGGGCTGCAGGGGGTAGAAGGTATCACCGCGGCGGATGCGGGTGACACGGCAGCTGGCGTGGCTGGTGTTGAGCATCGACTCGGGGTTGCAACCGATGGCTTCCGGGTTGGTGACGCAGACCTGCTGGGCAATGATGGTGTGCGGGTCGGGGGTGGAGTCGGACTTGGTAGCTGCAAGGTTCTGGTGCAGCAGGCGGGGCAGCAGCTGCACGAAGAGAATGATGCCGATGACCCCCATGGGATAGGCCACACCATAGCCGATATTGATGACGGATTCGCTCAGCCCGGCAGCCTTGGCGGCTTCCAGTGCAGCGGCCAGGGCAGGGGTGCTGGTGCAGGCGCCGGCAAAGATACCGGCGGCGATGCTCAGGTCAATGCTGAGCAGGGAGCAGAGCCCCAGGGCGGTGAGCCACCCGGCCAGAACAATGACCAGCGCCAGGATAACGAGGTTCTTGCCCTTGCTGCGGAGCGCTGCGAAAAAGCGGTTGCCCACGCCCAGACCCACGCAGTACACGAAGAGGGCGGTGCCGATATCGGACACACCGGCGGGAATGGTGAGCTTGAAGTGCCCCGCAGCCATGGCCACGAAGAGCACGCCCGCGCTGCCCAGCGCGATGCCTTTCACAGAGATGTTGCCCAGCGCCAGACCGAGAAACAGGATGGCGAAGAGCACGAAGACGGGGTTTTCCAGAATGCTTTGCATGGTGAGGTCGGTGGATTACTGGTCCATGGCATCGGGGTTGTCGAGCAGCCCGGATTTCTCCAGGTAATAATCGTAGCCGCCGGCATAGGGGGTGACGGTGCCGTGGGCGATGTGGAGCGTTTTCTCGGCCAGGGAACGGATGAAGTGCACATCGTGCGAGATGAAGACGAGGGTGCCTTCGTAGCGCTTGAGCGCCTGGGAGAGGGCTTCCACACTCATGAGGTCGAGGTGGGTGGTGGGCTCGTCCATGAGCAGGAGGTTGGGCGGATTCACCAGGAACTTCACCAGACTGAGGCGGGATTTCTCACCACCGGAAAGCACCTCCACGCGCTTCTCGCAGTCGAGCTTGCGGAACATGAAGGAACCGAGCACGGCGCGGGCTTCTTCCTCGCGCAGCTCGGGGTCGGCCTTCATGATTTCCTCGAGCACCGTGTAGTTGGGCGTGAGGTTTTCCGAGCGCATCTGGGAGAAATAGCCGATGCGCGTGGTGGTGCCCAGCACGCGCTGACCTTCATCGATGGGAAGCACACCGGCAAGAATCTTGAGCAGGGTGGATTTGCCTGCGCCATTCGGCCCCACGAGCACGATGCGGTCGCCACGCTCGATGAGGAGGTCGAGATTCTTGTAGATGCGCTTGGTGCCATAGCTCTGGCCCACTTTTTCCAGCTCGAGCACCTTCTGCATGCTGCGAGGGGGCTGGGGGAAGATGAACTTGAATACGCGGCGGGCCTGGCGGGGCTTTTCGATGCGGCGCATCTTCTCGAGCTGCTTGATGCGGCTCTGCACCTGCGAGGCCTTGGAGGCCACGGAGCGGAAGCGCTCCACAAAGGATTCGATGTGGGCGATTTCACGCTGCTGGTTGCGCCAAGCGGCCAGCACCTGTTCGTAGCGCTGCTCCTTGAGCTCGAGGAAGCGCGTGTAGTTACCCGTGTAGCGCACGAGCTCGCCGTTCTCGATATCGTAGACCGTTTCCACGAGCGAGTCCATGAAATCGCGGTCGTGGGAAATCATGAAGATGGCACCCGGGTAGTTCATGAGGTAGCGCTGGAACCAGAGCAGACTCATGAGGTCGAGGTGGTTGGTGGGCTCGTCGAGCATGAGCAGGTCGGGCTCGGCCACGAGCAGCTGCGCCATGTGGGCGCGCATCACCCAGCCGCCGCTCATCTCGCGGGCAGGGCGGTGGAAATCTTCGTCCTTGAAGGCAAGCCCTTTCAGAATCCGCTTGGCCTTCGGCTCAATCTGGTAACCATCGTGCGAAATGAAGGTGTCCATGGCCTGGGCGTATTCATCGCTGGCGTTGTCGCCCTTGGCATCGCACTCGCGCAGGGTGCGGATGGCATCGCCCATCTCGGGGGTCACGCTCATGGCAATCTCGAGCACCGTGCGGTCGGTGGGGTCGCCTGCTTCCTGCTGCAGATAGCCGACCACCGCGTAGTCGTCCATGACAATCTGGCCTTCATCGGGAGTGTCGTCGCCGCGAATCATGCGGAACAGGGTGGATTTACCTGCGCCGTTGGGCCCTACCAGCGCAATGCGCTCGCCCCAGTTGACAACCAGCTCGGTCTCGAAGAAGAGCGTGCGCCCGGCATGTGCTTTGGTGAGTTTCTTGATGGTCAGCATGGCGCGGCAAGTATACACCATTTCTGCCAGATTGCAAACGATTTCCGATAATTTGCGGTTTTGGCGCGGCCTTTTTTGCTTGCGTGTGCGGAATTGAAAGAGTAGAATAGCCCGATAATAGCTGGAATGAGGATGCTGGATGCCACAGGCTCAGATGGAATGCGGCGGCGCATGAAACGCGCGGCGCTGCAGGTTCTGCTGCTTGCGGTGATGGTGCCGGCGGGGATTGTGGCGGGGTGGTATGCGGTGAGCCCCTCTGCCGGTGAGCTGGCTGCCCGTGCTGCGCGGGGGGAGGATTCGCTTGCGTTGCTTGAGCTGGTGCAGCGCTCGGATTGGGATGTGGTGTCTGCCGAGGAATTGCACCGTCTGCTTGGGGCGGATGCCGCCGCCATGCATGAGCTTGCCTCCCTGGCAACAGGGCATGAGGAGGCCATGGACTATCTGATTTCGGTGGCGCGTCACCAGCCGGAGGCACTGGTCTTTCTTTCGGAGCTGGAGATGAGCTATGCCTTTGCGCTTGGTGTGCTGCAGCGCATGAAACCATCGGGAATCCCGACGCTGGAGAAATACGCTGTTACCTGCCCGAATGCCTGCTTTGCACTGGGTGTTGCTTATGAGAATGGCTGCCATGTGCCACAGGACTGGGTGCAGGCTGCCCGGTGGTATGGGCTGGCGCATGACGCCGGCTATGCCCCTGCCTGTGCATACTATGCCCCCGCCGCCTATATGGCAGGGCTTTCGACGGATGACCAGCATTCCGCTGCGTTGTGGTTCCGGAAAGCGGCTGAGTGCGGGCATGCTGCTGCGCAGTGCGCGTTGGGGGTATACTATGCAGAGGCCGGAGACCTGACGAATGCCTTGCACTGGTACATGCTGGCTGCGGAGCAGGGCATGAGCGATGCTCAGTATAACCTGGGCTGGTGCTATCTCTATGGCGAGGGGGTGGCGGCAGATGCTGTGGAATCGCTGCGCTGGTTCCGTCTGGCTGCAGAGCAGGGGGATGACCTGGCGCAGTACTACGTGGGCCGCGCCTACGAACTGGGCGAAGGGGTGCCGCAGGATTATGCCGAAGCCGTGCGCTGGTACCGCTGGGCGGTGGAGCATGGAAATGCTGCCGCGCAGTGTGCCCTGGGCCACTGCTATGCACAGGGCAGGGGCGTGGGGCAGGATTGGAGCCGCGCTGTCTATTTTTACCAACTTTCTGCAGAGCAGGACCGCACCGAAGCGATGCTGGCATTGTCTCACTGCTATGAACAGGGGCTCGGGGTGCCACAGGATGCCGCCCGGGCTCAGCAATGGCGCCAACGCGCCGCCGATATTATACAACAACAACCGAATCCATCATGAAAGCTATTTATCTCATTCTGCCGCTGTTGCTCGCATCGTGCTCGCTGTTGCGCCCTGTTTCCAAACCGTATTTCAACGATGATTGCGGGGAGGGACGTATCGGGTTCTGTATCGATGGTCGCGATGACCGCCGCTGGTCTGCCGCTGTGGCCGCTGCTCATGATATGCAGCTGCAGGCTGCCAGCAAGGCTGTGGTGGAGCGTGATTTCGGTGCCATGCACCTCACGCTGAATGGAGCGGCAGGGACGGAGTCCTTTGTGTATTTCTACTTCGACCACCCGAAGAATACCCCCACCGAAACCCACGCTCTGCGCTTTGATTTCACCGCCTCCGGCCGCGTCTCCCGCGCCGAGGTCATCCTCATGAGCGACCCCTCACTGGTGGAACCTCAATAAAGGGGGCAATGAAAACCCACACGCCGGCATAATTAAGCAGCAGCGACCAATCTGAGGTTCTTGTTGTCGGAGCACGGGACTTCAGTCCTGTAAATTATGGCGCGTTTATACCACCACAAAAAAAGCCTGAGAAAATCTCAGGCTTTTTTGTTTTAACTGAATTGAAATCTGCTTTTTACCAGCATTCCAGGTCGTCGGCGATGTCGGGCATCTTGTCCTTGGTGAAGACGGGGTCGACCACGCCTTGGCGCTTCTGGGCGCGGTAGTCTTCGAGCAGGCGGAAGGCATACTTGCCGAGCAGCACAATGGCGATGAGGTTGCAGATGGTCATGAGGCCCATGAAGAGGTCGGCCAGGTTCCACACGAGGTTGAGGCTGGCTACGGAGCCGAAGAGCACCATGGCTGCCACGATGATGCGGTAGCCGGTGAGTACCCAGGGCTTCTTGGAGAGGTACTGCACGTTTGCCTCGCCGTAGTAGTAGTTGCCCAGCACGCTGCTGTAGGCAAAGAAGAAGATGGCGATGGCCACGGCAATGTTGCCCCAGGGGCCGATCTGCTGGCTGAGTGCCATCTGGGTGAGCTTGATGCCGCTGGCATCGGAGCCGGCGGGAATGCCGCCCACCAGGATGATGAAGGCGGTGCAGGAGCAGATGATGAGGGTATCGCTGAATACGCTGATGGCCTGCACCTTACCCTGCTTCACGGGGTGGGAGACATCGGCCGTGGCTGCCACGTTGGGGGCGGAGCCCATGCCGGCTTCGTTGCTGTAGAGCCCTCGGCGGATACCCTGCTGAATGGCAGCGCCCAGACCACCGGCCAGACCCTGTTCCCAGCCGAAGGCGTGGGAGATGATGAGGCTGAATACCTCGGGGATGGCGGTGATGTTCATGATGATGATGACGAAGGCCAGAAGAATATAGCCCAGAGCCATGAAAGGAACCATGATGCTGCTTACCTTGGCAATGCTTTGGATGCCACCGAAGATGATGACCACGGTGAGCAGGGTGAGAACGGTGCCCATGTATGAGGGGGGAATGGCGAAAGCTTCCTCGAATGCCTGGCAGATGGTGTTGCTCTGCAGCGAGTTGAAGGCAAAACCGAAGGTGAGGATGAGGAGAACGGAGAACAGGGCGCCCATCCACGGTTTCTTGAGACCCTTACTCATATAATAGGCGGGGCCACCGATGAAGGAGGATTCGCCCTTAATCTTGTATAGCTGGGCCAGAGTGGATTCCACAAAGGCGCTGCTGGCGCCGAGGAAGGCAATGAGCCACATCCAGAACACAGCGCCGGGACCGCCCAGCACGATGGCCACGGCCACACCCGCCAGATTGCCCGTGCCGACGCGGCTGGCAATGGAGATGGCGAATGCCTGGAAGGAGGAGATGCGTTCCACTCCTTCTTCACGCTCTTCGTGCGTGCAGTTGCGGAACATGACGGGGAGATCCCGCAGCATGGTGAGCTGCACCAGCTTGCAGCGGAAAGTGAACCAGAGAGCGCAGCCAATGAGCATGGCTACCAGTAGGTAGGTCCACAGGATGCCGTTGGCCCAGTCGATGATGTTAGTAAGTAATTCCATGGTATTCAGGAGAAAAGCCGCGGAAAGTATAGCAGAAATTTTGCGGATGACAAGTAAATTGTTGCGCACACGCGAGAGATGAAAAAATGCGATTATGTCGCAAATGATGTTGTCATGCCCGATTCTGCTCTTGCATTTTGTGAATCTATGCAGTAGAATGCGCGCGCGTTTTTTACAGTTTTTTCTAACTCCGCATCATTATGGATATCAAGATCGACAAGACAAGTGATTGCCAGGCAACACTTACTGCTATCGCCACCCCCGCTGAGGTGACCGCCATCAAGGACGCCGCTATCAATGCTTTCGCCAAGAATGCCCGCATTCCCGGCTTCCGCCCCGGCAAGGCTCCCAAGAGCGTGATTGCCAAGCGTTTCGCCGAGGGTATTGCCGATGAACTCGACGCCCGCATCAAGGCCGACGTGCAGGACCAGGCTCTGGAGGAGAACCCCGAGCTCAAGGTGCTCGACTTCGGCACCCCCACCACTTCCCAGGAGGAAGATGGTTCCTACAAGCTGGTGTCCACGCTGACCATCGTTCCTGAGTTCGAGCTGCCCGAGTACATGGGTATCGAGGTGAGCATCCCCTCCGACGAGGTGAGCGATGACGAGGTGCAGGAGACCCTGCAGAAGTACGCCGAGTCCTCCGCCGAGCACGTGGTGGTGGAGCGCGCCAGCGCCAAGGGCGACATCGTGGTCATCGACTTCAAGACCAGCGTGGAAGGCAAGCCCACGGCTGAGTACTGCGGCAAGCCCGTTGGTTTCATGGAAGGCCGCGAGGGTCACTGGGTAGCTATCGAGGAGGATTCCTTCATGCCCGGTCTGCCCCAGGGTCTGGAAGGTGTTTCCGCCGGCGAGGAGAAGGAGCTTGTGCTCACCATGAAGGAAGACTTCCCCATCAGCGACCTGGCTGGTAAGGACGTGACCTTCAGCTGCACGGTGAAGGAAGTGCGCGAGAAGCGCGTGCCCGAGATTACCCCCGAGCTGTTCTCCGGCGCTCTGCCCGAGAAGAGCATGGATGAAATCAAGGAAATCGTTCGTGAGAACCTGAAGGCTTCCAAGGTTCGCGCCAATGACGAGGCCAAGGCTGACCAGATTTCCGAGAAGCTGGCTGACCAGCTCACCTTCGCTCTGCCCCAGGACCTTGTGGAGCGCGAGAACCAGAACACGGTGCAGCGCAAGATGTACGCCGCTATCCAGGCCGGTAACTACGAGGTGGCCAAGGATATGGAGGCTCTCACCGCCGAGGCTATGAAGGAGACCGAGCGCAACCTGCGCGTCTACTTCGCCCTGCAGGAGATTGCCCGCAAGGAGAACATCATCGCCACCGAGCAGGAACTTCTCGAGGCCATGGCCAACATGGCCCAGCAGGCCAAGGAGAAGAACCTCAAGAATTTCATCCGCAAGATGTACCGCGAGAACCGCGTGCAGGGCATCCGCCTGAGCGTTATCACCTCCAAGGTGATTGACCTGCTGGCCCGCAACGCCAAGGTCACCGTGAAGGAGGCCTGAGCTCCCGCGCTGAAAAGCATTTAACAGAAAGCCCGGTGCTGCAACGAGCAGCCCGGGCTTTTTGGTTGGGTAAAGGGTTAAAAAATGTCGGAGCGAAGGACTCTTTTTCTCTCCATCAATTCCCGTTGTGGATGACGGTGCGGATGGGGAAGGGGATATTGATGTTCTCGCGGGAGAAGGCATCGAGAATGGCCTTGCCGAAGGCGAAGCGGGCCTTGTGGTAGTCCTCGGTCTTACACCAGGCGCCGATGTGGAGGTTGAGCGATGAATCGCCGAAGCCGATGAATTGCACGGCAGGCGCAGGATTGGTGGCAAGAAGGGGCTGGTCCTCGATGATTTTCAGAATGACCTGTCGCACATGCTCGAGGTCACAGGTGTAGTCTACGCCAAGGTCGAAATCGCAGCGGCGCAGGGTGTCGCCCGTCATGTTGACTACAGGGGATTTCACCAGTGTTTCACAGGGGATGCGTACGGTGGAGTTATCGGCCTGACGCAGGGTGACTGAGAGAAGATTAATGCTCTCGACCGTGCCGCTCATGCCTCCGGCGGTCACGTAATCACCCAGGCGGATGCTGCGCTCGCTCATGATGAAGATGCCGCTGATGAGGTTGCTGAGGACAGTCTGCGCGGCGAAGCCGATGGCGATACCTGCCACGCCTGCTGCGCCCAGCACGCTGATGAGATCCACCCCCACGGCGCGCAGGGCATGCACGATGATGAACATCCACAGCAGCGCAAGTATGGCTTTCTCGATGAGTATGCCAACCTGGTGGGGCAGGCGTCTGTTCAGTGGACGGAAGATGCGCTTGGTGACGATGCTGAGCAGAATACCCACGGCCAGAGTTATGCCGCAGCGGAACCAGCCAAACTGCCAGAGTTCACTCAAGGTAGGAAAATCTGAAACGAGGGTTTCTTCCATAGCGTGCAGGGTATCATATTACGCGCGTACGCGCGAGGTGATATTTCCAATTGTTATTCTGGGTTGCCACCCATGACCCAGCGGTAGAAGTTGCAGCCCACAAAGTTGCCGACCACGATGACGCCGTAAAACGGCAGAATGATGCTGAGGTTGGCGCACCAGTAATCCAGCGGGGCGCAGGAGTAGAAATAGGCGTCGGCAATGCAGTGCGGGAAGCCGCACACGATGAAGAGAGGCACGCCGAAGAGCATGGGGAGGTTGTTACCCTTGCGGGCAAAGGTCACGGCGGTGGTCATGATGAATCCGCAACCGATGGCGAGCAGACCTCCGTTCACCAGCCCCAGGTCAAGACGGCTTTGCAGCAGCGCCTGTGCGGTTTCCTGCAGGGGCATGGGGCTGAGACGCGTGAAGACGCCCATGGTGGCGCAGCCGATGATGTTGCCCAGCAGCACCAGCAGCATGAGCCCTACCTCATTTCTGGCAATGAAGCCGGCCGTGCCGGTATAAAGGCGGAGCTTGTAGCAGATAACGGAAATAAGAGCGAAAGCAAAGATGACGCAGCCTGCAAGGAAATCGCCCGACGATTTAAGCGCCAGAAAGCCGAAGCCTGCAATGCCGATGCAGATGCCGGACATGAAGGCGGAGCGGAGGATGTTGAAAGTTGACATATTTTTACCTATACTAACAGAATATCTTCGAGTGCAAAGAAAATTCCGCGTCAGGAATGCAAAATCCCGCGCGCGATGAATAAAACGTGGCATTATGTCTAAGCTTAATCTCGACAAACGGGTGGGGATGTGATTTAGTATTGCCACGTTTATCTTCCCCGTACGAATATGAAGTCCTACACCATTTTCCAGAAGTCTGACGACGAGACCGTCAACACTTTCCTTGAGTGGATGCGCAACCAGGAGCGCAACGTGTACCGCGCCGCTCTGCGCGAGCTGGGTGCCCTCAAGAAGCTTCGTCCCCAGTACATGCAGCAGAAGCCTGTGGCTGAGCAGTTTGCATGGATTAAGAAGATGCTTTCCTGGAAGCCCGCAGAGACCATTGCTGACCACCTGCTGCAGGTGTGGCTGATTCGTAAGCACGAGGGTATGCTGGTGAGCTTCATCGAGAAGCTGGGCATTGAGCACAACGGCCACGGTGTGGTGGATGTGCTGCCCGAGACTCTGGATGCCGACAAGCTTAAGGAAGCTGTGGACGGTCTGTTCGAGAACTATCCCGCCGGTGCCGTTTCTGTGTACCTGCACATGTTCCAGAACCAGACCGAGGCCGGCTGGCCCGAGCTGCAGGCTATTCTGGACAACGATGAGCGCATCACCATCAAGTAATTTCTGAAACCGCAAAGCGGTCGGCCCGGGCGGGGAACTGCCCGCCGGCCGCTTTTCTTTTTGATACCACCATGACCGAGGACGAACATTTCATGCTCATGGCTATGCGCGAGGCCGAGAAGGCCCGCGAAGCCAACGAGGTGCCCTGCGGCTGTGTGGTGGTGAAGGATGGCCGTGTGATTGCCCGCGGCTGGAATCAGGTGGAATCGCTCAAGGATGCCACTGCCCACGCAGAGATGCTGGCGCTGACTGCTGCCGAGGCTGCCGTGGGGGACTGGCGCCTCGAGGGCTGCACCGTGTATGTGACCAAGGAGCCATGCCCCATGTGTGCGGGGGCTCTGGTGCACTGCCGTCCGGACCGTGTGGTGTTCGGTATTCCGGACCCGAAGGGTGGGGCCTGTGGCGGGTGGATTAACCTGCTGGATTCCAATCCCCCTCTGAATCATAAATGCGCGGTGCAGGGCGGGGTGCTGGGTGAGATGTGTCTGGAGCAGTTCCAGTCATTTTTCCGCGCTGCCCGTGCTGCAGCCAAGGAACGCAAACGCCGTGAACGAGAGGAAGGGAACAATGATTCCGCAGATTGAGATTTATGTGAATGTGGAGAACGACTGGGTGACGGAGACTCTGGCCGGACAGTTCCGCGAGGCGCTGCAGGCTCTGCTGCCCGAGCTGATGGCTGTGCCCAAGGGTCCCGACCATGTACTCAGCGGGCTGGATGTGGTGGAAATCTCCATTGTGGATGACCCCACCATTGCCGAAGTGCATGGCGAGTTTCTGGATGACCCCACAGCGACCGATGCCATCACTTTTCCCTATGGCGAGGTGCTGGTGAGCTGCGATACGGCAGCGGCCTACGCCGCCGCCCATGGCCTGCCGCGCGAGGAGGAGCTTTTCCGCTACATGGTGCATGGCCTCACGCACCTGCATGGGTATCTGGACTATGAGCCGGATGACCGCGAAGCTCTCTTTGCCGTGCAGGAGCCCCTGGTGTCCCGCTATTTCCCGGGGTGAACAATTTTAATAGACCCCAATCAGTATAACAGGTGATTCGGGTTGACTTGTATCTTAAATAATAGTATAGAAGGTTCCGTTATGAGTTTGATTCCATGGATGGTAATGGGTGCCGCCTCGGTGGCGGTGGATTATATGGAATGGGTGCCCCAGCCCGGGGAACCCGGTTACACAAAGACCCCGAAACACCACCTGCGCTGGTTGATGGAGAATGACTCCGCCATGGTGAGCGACCGTAACTATAGCCACGGTACGCGTTTTGACTACCTGCAGGACCTGCCGAAGAATCCGAACCATGCCATCGGCTATAGCCTTACGCAGAATATCTATACACCAGCCACTCATACGGACGGTGCGGTGCAGGGCGAACATCCTTATGCCGGGTATCTGGCTCTGGGTATTGGACATCTGTACCGTGGCGAGGATGTAGGTTGCGCCATTGAGTTCCAGGTGGGCACCACGGGTAAGGCATCCGGCGCCCGTGAGACTCAGGATTTCATTCACACATCGATGGGGTTGGAGCGCTGGGATGGCTGGGCCGACGAGATTCCCGCGGAGATTACTTTCCAGCTTTCTGCACAGCAGGATTACCGCCTTGCCTGGGCTGAGACTATGCTGGATAATGGTATGCAGACCGATGGTGTGTTCTACACCCGCGAGGAGCTGGGCACCGTGTCCATTGCCGGTGGGGCAGGCGTGAACTTCCGTATTGGCTATAATCTTCCATGTGCCATGCAGATGACCCGCAATCTGTCCGCTACCTATGGTACAGGTACCATTCGTAAGTCTGGTTATAACCCGGAGGAAGCCTCGTATTTCATTGTAGCCGGCGCTTCGGTGGACTATGTTGCTCGCGATATGTTCATTGATGGCGGTGTGTTCCATGATTTTCAGCGCACCTGCGGTCTGAAGCCCTGGCAGACGGAAGCCCGCCTGGGCCTGGGTGTGCGCCGCAAGGGTGTGGACTATTATGCCGGCGCTTTTGTGCGTTCCCGTGGTTACCGCTCCCAGCGTGATAATACGGCCATGGGAACCTTCTCCATGACATTCAACTGGTAATGACGGCTTTTCTTAAGGGAGGAATCATGGCATTGGGCGCAGCCTGTGTGCTGCTGCTGGCAGGTGCTTTTCCGCTGATGGGCGCGCCGGAGGTATACCGCAGCGGTGCCATGCTGCTGCTCGGTGGACTGACGGTGCTGCTCTGCCTCTGGGGTGGCTGGAGACTGGCTGCGGGGGCTCGTGGGCGTCTGGTGTTTGGACTGGTGTGCCTCTTTTTCACCATTGCCGGGCTCAACATGATTTTCCTTTATGGCGCCAAGGCATTTGAATATGCTGCCATCGGTGGTGCTATGTGGGCTGGCTTTGTAGGCATGGGCTGCATTGCTCTCACGGGGGTGGTGTTTATGGGGCTGTTCGGCTTTTTCTGCTACCGCGTCATGAACCGCCGTATCCTCTGGCTGGCCGGGGCGCATTGGGCTGTGGCTCTGCTGGGTATAGGCGCCTTTGTGGATGCCGCATACGAGGTTCGCGTGCCTGTCACGCTGCCTGCGGATGCCAAGACGGAGCTGACGGAACTCATCTTGGACGCTGGTCGCCGGATTCCTCTGGGCTTCCGTTTGCGGGTGGATGGCTTTGACGTGCAGCATTACGATGATGCCACGTATACGGTGTATACCTTTGAAAACGGGCGCCCTGGGGCTGCTCAGCAGGTCGAGCGCAGGGGGGATACCCTGTATCTGGGCGCAGAAAGCTGGCCGGTGGAGTCGCTGAAGAGTGCACCGGGTATGCCGCACCCCTTCCGCATGCTGCCCGGTACACCGGCCCGCGTGCTGGTACAGAATCCCGGCACGGTTCGTGATTACTGTGCCCACGTTGTTGCTTTTACGGATCACCGGGGGCGCCCCGAAACCCACAAGGCCGAGCTGCGGGTGAATTCTCCCTTCACCTGCAAGGACTGGCGCTTTTCTCTTTCCTCGTACCGCGAGCAGGGCGGCAAGACGGAAGTGCTTCTTCAGGCTCGTCGAGCCCCCGGTCGTTTTGCCGCAATTTGTGGTATGCTGGGCATTATTATCTGCACCGCGGTGTGGTGCTGGTGGCGAAAGGAGGAACAGGTATGACGGTGCTGGTTTATACGCTCACGATTTTTGCGTTGCTGCTTTGCTGCGGCAGTGTGCTGACTGCCCTCGTGAAACGTGAAGGGGATGCCCTCCGCGCTTTTGATGCCGCCTGGGTGGTGGCCATGCTGCTTTTTGTGGCTGACTGGGTGCTGGCGCAGGCCCCGCCGTTTGGCAATATGCGCCACGTGCTGGCCTTTTTCCCGCTGGTTATGGTGCCTGCGGCTCATTACCTGCGCCGTTTCCGAAGCCTGGAGCTTACCCCCTGGCTGGCTGCAGCATCGGCCTTGGCCCTGGTCGGTGCTCTCTGCATGCCTCTCCAGGCCACCTGGCGACAGATGCCGGCACTGCAATCCCCCTGGTTTGCACCGCATGTCATTGCCTACGTGGTTTCCTACGGTCTCATGACCGTGGCAGCTCTGCTTACGCTGGCCTCATTCCGGAGCGAAGCGAAGCTGGCTGCCGCCGGTGAAGTGGTGCGACTCTCGCTGCCCTTTATGACCTTCGGCCTGTGGAGCGGCGCCATCTGGGCAGATGCAGCCTGGGGAGGCTACTGGGCCTGGGATATCAAGGAAGCCTGGTCACTGATTACCTGGTGCCTGTACCTCATCTATCTGCATGTCGAGCGCTATCCCGCTTTTGCTTCATGGCGTCGCCCGCTGCTGCTGCTTGGTTTTGCTGCGGTGGTCATCACCTTCCTGGTAGTGAACCTGCTCCCCCGCATCGAGTCCATGCACTCGTATGCGCAGTGATGACTGGCAAGTACGTATACAATAACGCGTTGGTATCATTAGCCACTCCACGACAAATCGGGAAATTGGCGGGGTGCATATCTGTCGGAGCACGGGACTTTAGTCCCGAAAATATAAGCATTGGGGGGGGCTAAAGTCCCCCGCTCCGAATAAAATCTGCAGCTCGACAAACTCAGATTTAGCGAGATGAATAACTGGATGCCTTCCAATTATGCCAACGCGTACAGAATAATCAAAAAGCCGCGCCTGGGTAAATCCCGGCGCGGCTGAAGTTTTCAGAACTCGAAGCCCATCTGTTCGTGGATGGAGTCATCCAGCGATTGCTGCTCGTCCACCGGCGGGGCGGGGGGCGCAGCCGGGGCAGGGGAGGTCTCCGGGGCTGCTGTGGGTGCTTCGGTGGTGCCATCAAGCAAGGCGCTCAGCGTGCCCACGGGAGTTTCGGGAATCGTGGGCTCTGCAGCCTCTTCACCTTCGCCTCCGGCGCTGGGCATGATGCGCGAGATGCGCTCCACCTGGTTCTTGGTAACGATATTGCCGAGCACGCCACGGCCCTTCACGCGGAGTTTGCCGAAATCGAAGGGAATCGGGCGGCGGAGGCGGCGCAGCTGGTTCTTGAGGTACACATTCACCTGCATGGCGCTGCTTTCATCTTCCGTCTTGTGCACGGTGAAGAAGAACACGCGGCTGCCCTTGGTGCCCTGAGTGAGCTGGTATTCCTTGTCGCGGGTGAAGCCGCCCAGCTTGAAGCGCTTGGCGTAGGTGATGCCCTCCTTGCCGTCGCGGTAAATCATGTTGAACACCCAGTCATCCGTGGGGCGCAGTACGCTGATATGCAGCAGCTTCTTGCCTACATAGAACTTCTCCTGCACGCGGCGCACAGTGAGAACGCCCTGGTTGTCGATGACCAGGATATCGCTCATGGTGGAGCACTTGTCGATGGCTTCGCCTCCCTTCTTGATGCCGTAGCCGGCAAAGCCTTCCTCGTCGATGTAGAGGGTTTCGTTCTCCACGGCGGCCACTGCGCGGGTGACGGTGTCGAAGGTGGTGAGCTCGGTGCGGCGGGGCCAGTTGTCGCCGTACTTCTTCTGCAGCTTTTCGAACCAGCGGATGGTGTACTTAGTGAGCTGAGCCAGATTCTTGCGGCACTGGTCGATTTCGCCCTCGAGTCCGCGGATGTGTTCTTCGGCCTCGTGGATTTCGTACTTGGCAATCTTCTTGATGCGGATTTCCGTGAGGCGGATGATGTCGTCGCGCGTGATGGGACGGATGAAGTCCTTCACAAAGGGCTGCAGGCGCTCCTCGATTTCGGCGAGGGACTGCTCCCAGCTTTCGCTTTCTTCCAGCACCTTGTAGATGCGGTTCTCAATGAAGATTTTTTCCAGACTGGCCTGCATCCAGCCTTCCTGCAGCTCAGCCAGCTGTACTTCCAGCTCGCGGCGCAGTGTGTCCTTGGTGTTGTCGACATTGATTTTGAGGATTTCGCTCACGCCCATGAACACGGGCTTCTTGTCCACAATCACCACAGCCTTGGGGGAGATGCTCACCTGGCATTCGGTGAAGGCATAGAGGGCGTTGCATGTCTTTTCCACGTCCTGCCCGGCCTGAAGGTGCACGAGTATATCGGCAGTGGCGGCGGTGTTGTCCTCAATCTTGGCTACCTTCAGCTTGCCCTTTTCCATGGCGTTCTCGATGCTCTGGATGACGGACTCCGTGGTGGTGCCGTAGGGAATTTCCGTGATGCGGATGAGCTTCTTGGTGCTGGTGTCGAGCTTGGCGCGGCAGCGCAGGCGGCTGTTGCCTGTGCCGTCGTTGTAGCCGCTTACGTCAAGAAGACCGCCCGTGGCAAAATCGGGGTAGAGCTCGAACTCCTCGCCACGCAGGTAGTGGATGGCGGCTTCGATAAGCTCGTTGAAGTTATGCGGCAGGATGAGGCAGTTCATACCCACGGCAATACCCAGAGCGCCCTGGGCCAGCAGCAGGGGGAACTTGACGGGCAGTGCCACGGGCTCCTTGTTGCGGCCATCGTAGCTGAGCTTCCACTCCGTCACCTTCGGGCTGTAGACCACTTCCTTGGCGAACTGGGAGAGACGGGCTTCGATGTATCGGGGGGCTGCGGCAGAGTCGCCGGTAATGATACTGCCCCAGTTACCCTGGGGGTCGATGAGCAGCCCTTTCTGGCCGAGGGTGACCAGTGCACTACCGATGGAGGCATCGCCGTGCGGGTGGTACTTCATGGTGTCGCCCACGATATTGGCCACCTTGTTGTAGCGGCCGTCATCCATGCGTTCCATGGAGTGGAGAATGCGGCGCTGCACAGGCTTCAGACCGTCAATGATATGCGGTACGGCTCGTTCCAGAATCACATACGAGGCGTATTCCAGATAGTAATCCCCGAACATTTTCTGAATAAGGCTCGGGTTTTCCTGCAGGTATACGGGGGTGATGTCTTTGCTCATGGATTGCAGGGATTTTATCATACACAGCGTGGCATATCAAGCAAGAAGCGCTGGAATGTCATTGACAAAACGCTTTGTTCTCGTTAGAGTGGGAGTGTTGCGTATGAAGAAAGTTTTTCTTATCATCGTTCTGGTAATGCTGGCAGCAGCTGCGGCGGCTGTATATTGGTATGCCCCGGCCCGTGAAAAGGTGCTGGATTATTACCAGCAGATTGTTGCTCAACCCGAGGTGCAGAGTGAGACTCCTGCTGTTCCGGAACCGGAGGCTGCTCCCGAACCTGCTCCTGTTGCTGTTCCAGAAACGACCGCGGAGCCTGCACCTGTTGAGGATGTCGTTCCCGTGGAAGAACCGGCCCCTGTGGCAGAACCTGAACCTCAGCCAGAGCCTGCTCCCGAACCTGAGCCTGCTCCGCAGCCTGCGCTGAACGCCGAGGCTGAGGCTCTGCTGCCCAAAGCTGAGGCAGGCGACCCGGTGGCTCAGTTCAATCTTGCCCGCCAGTATGTGCTGGGCGAAGGCATGGCAGTGAACCAGGCAGAGTTTATCCGCTGGTGCCGCACTGCGGCAGAGCAGGGACTGCCCGAAGCTCAGTATGCGCTCGGCATGTGCTACCGCCAGGGGCTTGGCGTGGAACGGAATACCAACGAAGCCCGCGCCTGGATGCAGAAGGCCGCCGCCTCCCGTTATACACCCGCAATCGAAGAACTTAACCGCTGATTTTTTTATGGATAAACTTATTATACACGGCAAAGAAAATATCGTAAAACCCGGGTTTTACATGCCCAACCGCATCAGCATTGCTGCGGGCAGGGCCCTGCACCAACTGCTGGATGGCAAGGTGTGCTATCTGGTTGACCCGACCTTCCCGCCGTCGGATGACATCATGAATTACCTCAAATCCCACGATGTGGAGATTGAGTATTTCGACTTCCGCCACACGACTTCGCTGGCGGTGCGTGACCAGATTCGCGCGCATCTGAATGCCGGCACCAGTGTGGTGTTCCTTCCGGGGCAGGTGGCCAAATGGCGTGGTACCTACAGCGACGTGCCTTCTCCCTTCCTTCGCCATGTGGGAAGCCTCCATATTTCCCCCATTCCGCTGTTCCTCGGGCACTATGGCAACACGGTGACCACCTTGTATCGCGAACGCGAAGACCCCGATTGCCACGAGGAATTCTGCATCCTGCCCAAGCTGGCCTCCGGCCCGCAGACCGGCGAACGCCTCATGGCGGTGTGGCTGGAGAAGGGCGCTGAGCTCTTCGCTGCCCGTCCTCTGCTGGATACCTCGCTCACCACCAATCTGGTGCACGCCATCAAGAAGTACCCCGATGTGGAGATTGTAGATGGTATGACTGGTGCAGCCCTGCCGCATTTCAAGGCTCTGGGCGTGAGTATGGCAGTGGCTAAGGGCTTCCGCAAGCGCGATGATAAGCGCATCGGCGTGATTCTGCCTCCCGGCGCCGGTGGTGTGATTGCCACGCTGAGCTGCCTGCTGGCCGGTATTACCCCGGTCATGATTAACTACGCTAGCTCCCGTGCAGCCTTCGAGAGCACGGTGCGCCAGGCCGGCCTCAAGACATTCATTACGGCACGCAAGTTCATGCAGAAGCTGCCGCAGTTCCCCTGGCCGCCGGAGGAGCAGCTCATTCTGGTGGAAGACCTGCTGAAGAAGACGCCGAAGCTCTCCCTCATCACCAATGTGATGACGGCCAAGATGGCGCCGGCCTCCCTCATCTGCAAGATGTTTGATACCGATGCACGCAAGGGTAATGACGAGGCTGTGATGCTCTTCACCTCCGGCTCCAGCGGTGAGCCGAAGGGTGTGGTGCTCACCCACCGCATGGTGATGGCCAATGTGGCCCAGTGCGCCTGCCGACTGGATCTGACAAATTGCCGTTTCCTGGCCAGTCTGCCGATTTTCCACAGCTTCGGCATGACGGTGAACATGATGCTGCCTCTGCTCACGGGCTGTATGGTGTGCTCGTACCCGAATCCGACTGATGCCCGCACGCTCAACGAGCTTATTGAGAAATACATGCTCACGCTGGTGTGCGCTACTCCCACCTTCGGCCGTGCCATGCTGCGCCGCGCCGAGCGTGATACCTACCGCAGCGTGCGCTACTTCGTGCTGGGTGCAGAGAAGCTGCAGCCCGACCTGGAGCAGGAGTTCATTGAGAAGTGCGGCGTGTATCCCATGGAGGGCTACGGCCTCACCGAGACTTCTCCCGTGATTGGTGCCAACATGCCTGAACCCGAACCCGTGAAGGGCTCCAAGTTCTACATCCCCGGCACGGTGCGCCCCGGTATCGGTGCCATGCTGCCCGGTATTGCCATCCGCATCACTGATGTGGACGATGACTCCAAGGAACTCCCCCTTACGGAGCGTGGTATGATTTGGTTCAAGGGTGCCAATGTGTTCAGCGGCTATATCGGACGCCCTGAGCTGAACAAGGAAATCTTCCGTGATGGCTGGTTCAAGACCGGCGATATCGGCCAGATGGATCTCAATGGCTTCCTGACCCTCGGTGGTCGCCTCTCTCGCTTCTCCAAGGTGGGTGGCGAAATGGTGCCGCACGAAGGTGTGGAGCTTGCGCTCTGCAAGGGCTTCAATCTGGCGGCAGAGGACGGCGTGCAGATTGCCATTGCCGGTGTGAGCGACCCGCAGAAGGGCGAGGCCCTGGTGCTGCTTTCTGCTCTGGCTGAGCACCAGTGCAGCACTGTGGAGAAGGAGGTGCTTTCCTCTATCCGCACCATGCTGGCAGAGATGGATATGCCCACTCTCTGGGCGCCCAAGTACCTGGTGCCGGTGGAAGCTATTCCCGTGCTCCCCACAGGCAAGCTCGACCTGCGTGCCTGCAAGTTGCTGGCCGAGGAAGCTCTCGGTATTCAGAGCTGATTCCGGTCTCGTCGACGTTTTACTGTCAAAACCGCCTGAGATACATTTCTCAGGCGGTTTTTCATTGATATTGCGGGCTCTGTGCAAGATGTTGCCCGGAAAAGAGAAACACAGGCTTGCATTTTGTCTTGCATTTCGTGGCGAAACAGGCATAATAGCCCTGTCTGGCAGCGCATGCTGCTCAAAATTCTGTATATTAAGACTTATGAAAACGCTCAAGCGATTCGTACTTGTAGGCGCCCCTGCTTCCGGCAAGGGTACTCAGTCCTCTTTCCTGTCCGAGACCTATGATCTCAAGCCCCTGAGCACCGGCGCTCTGCTGCGTGCTGAGATTGCCGCCGGTTCCGAGCTGGGCCTGGAGGCCAAGAAGTACATGGACGCCGCCATGTTCGTGCCCGATGAAGTGGTGAACGGCATCGTCGCCAAGTGGCTGGGTGAGAACAAGGACTGCGGCTGCCTGCTCGATGGATATCCCCGCACCGTTTCTCAGGCTGAGACTCTGGATGCCAACCTCAGCGCTATGGGCCTGGGTGTGGACATCGTGGTGTACCTCAATGTGTCTGCCGAGCTTATCGAAGCCCGCATGCTCAAGCGCAAGGCCTGCCCCGCCTGCGGCGAGACGACCCGCAACGGCGAGGAAATCTGCCCGAAGTGCGGTGGCGCCATGATTGTGCGCTCCGACGACAACCCCGAGGCTTTCGCCAAGCGTCGTAAGGACTACGAGACCCTGACCGTGCCTGTGGTGGAACACTACCGCGCCCAGGGTAAGGTGGTGCAGATTGACGTGACCGAGGAAGGCGAGCCCGAGGCTGTTTCCGCCCGCATCGCCGCCGCCGTGCGCACCTACTGCGAGAAGTAATTCCCGCTGTACCATATACCGTTTCCGGAAACCGGTTCCCCGTGGGGAGCCGGTTTCTGCGTTTTCTCGCCATGCATAATTTCCCTTGCCTGAATGCAGATGGCAGCGTATACTGGCCTTACCATGATTCCGGAATCCCAGTTGCTATATGCTGCCTGTTGCGGTGATACTCAGCGAGTGCGTGAGTTGCTGGAGCAGGGGGTGCCCGTGGATTCGCGCGATGGCCGGGGGCGAACCCCGCTGATGCTCGCCGTTCGGAATGATTGCGTTGATACGGTGGCTCTGTTGCTGGCTGCCGGGGCTGATGCCACAGCTCGCAACAAGGGGCAGCTTCAGGTTATTGACAGGGTGAGCAACGCCTCAATTGCCTGCATGGTGCTCAATCACATGCCGGAGGCGCAACGCGTGCAGGCTGCTACCCGTCTTCTGTTCCGAAGCTGCGTGCCGGAGGTGTGGAAATGTGCTCTGGCCGCGGGAGCTCAGGTGAATGCCCGTAACAAACGCGCTGATACACCCTTGCTGCAGCATTGCTTCTACGATGCGGATGCTGAACGTACCCGCCTTCTCCTTGAAGCCGGTGCCGATGCCTGCGCCAGAAACCGGTGCGGGCGCACCACCGTGAGCTTGTTGGCTCGTCATAATAATGTGGAAAGTTTGCGGCTTCTGATTGCCGCCGGAGCCGATGTTTGCGAAACAGATGATGACGGGTGCTCGCCGCTGCATCATGCTGCCCTCTGGGGTAGTGTGGAACTGGCTGCCGAGTTGCTTGCCATGGGGCTGGATGTGAACCAGTCTGATTCCATGGGACGCACACCTATCATGCATGCCAGAGGGGACGATGCAGCCATGATTCAGCTGCTATTGCAGGCTGGGGCAGATGTCAACGCTCGGAATGAGCAGGGGAGCGTGCTGGCTCATCTATGGGGCTTGAGCGAGGAGGTGTCGCAGATGCTTTATGATGCCGGTGCGCGATATTGTGCCGATATCCCCGAGGATGTGCGCCATGCTATCTGCAATCCGTTCTTGTATTGGCTGCAGCAGTTGATTAGCGATGGCCTGGACGTTAACCAGGCTGTTGCGGAGAATCGTACGCCTTTGTCTATGGCTGCCTGGGCTGGGAAGTCGGAAGCCCTGCAGCTTCTGCTGGCCGCCGGAGCAGCGGCTTCCATAGATGTGCCGGACTCGGATGAGGGGGTGACGGCACTGCACGCGGCCGTCATTGCCTGTCGCGAAGAATATTCGGCCTGCCCGGAAAACGTGGCAGCTCTGCTGGCTGCTGGGGCAGATGTAAATCTGGCGGATAAGGATGGCTGGACTCCGCTGCACTCCTGCGCTGTATACAACCTGCCGGAATTGGTGCCCATGCTGCTGGCTGCCGGTGCGAATCCCCTGCTGCGGGACAACTTTGGCCAGACTCCTGCTGAACTGGCAGAAGCGCGTGGAAACATGGCGGTGGCTCATGCTTTGCAACAGCCCGTGAAATAAGGGGTGAAGCGAGTCTATTTTCTTTACATGCGCAGGGTAAGAGGCTAGAATGTCCGCATGATGAACAGAGCTTCCCTTGTATCCCTTGCATTGGCTTTTTCTGCCGTCCCGGTGTTTGCTCAGACTCCTGCGGTGTCGCTCCCGGAGCTGCTGGAACAGGCGGTGTTGAGCCCGGCTTCTGCTTCAGTTGCTGAGCGCGCTGCTGCTTTCCCCGCACTGGCAGCCTTGCCTATGGATACCGATTCTTTTCTGGCAGTGGGGCGCCTTGGTGAGCTGGTTGCCATGGCTGGTGGCGCCGATGCTGCGGCAGGCATGCCGATGCTGGCTATGGCGGGAGGCCTGGAAAGTTTTGCCCTGGGGGTGAGCGAAGATGCTGCCCGCGATTTGCAGCGCCTGGCGCCTCTGCTGGAGCTCATGACGCAGTCTAACCCTGGCTGGATGGATGCCTGGATGAACCAGGCCGAGCCCGCTGCTGCGCTTGCTATAGTGGCTCAGCAGAGAGAAGATACAGAAAAGAATATCGAACAACTGGTTCAGTATACGCAGGATTTCAGACTGGCACCCATCTATATGGTGCTGTCCGCCAAGCCCGAGATGCAGATGCTGCTGCACCAGGCTTCGATGCTGCCGCTCATGATTCCCGTGGAACCCGGCGGCCCCGTGGAGCTTACCGCTCAGGGGGCCTGGCGTGGCTTCTGCATCAAGGGGAATCTGGTGGATTTGTCTGATGCCGGCCTTTCCCCTGAACAGGAGGTCAGACTGAAGGAAAACCTGTCGAAGGTGCAGGTGTATGTGATGGCCCGCGTAGTAGGGAATAAGCTGGTGCTGGCCATTACCAGCGATATGCGCATGGTGAAATTGCCCGCCTCAGCAGATAAATCGCTGCTTGCCTCTGATAAGATGTCTGCATTTGATGGCTGCATGAATAAGTCTCCCTGGGCTCTGAGCTACACCAGCCCCGGTCTGGTAAATCTCAGCGCGAATCTTGATTCCAATGGCTATCGGAGCGTGGCGCGCTTTGTCGGGAATGTGCTGCACCGCGTAGGGAAGCAGAATGCTCTCTGCGCGCGCGCGGCTGTTGCTCTGGAATCCCTCGAGCAGAGCTTGACCGCTCTGGTGCCGCCCAGCAGCCATGCAGAAAAGCTGATGGTGTGGCAAGACGAAGCATTGTTTGTGCATGTGGTGTCAGATGCCCGTGGCTATAGTTTTGCGCCTGGAACATTAAGTGCCCGGCTTCCCAAGGACGCTGATAAATGCATTTTGTTTGCTGAATCTACGCCCATGCAGGCAGAGTTACCGGTCATGCCTGCAGTCGCACCAACATTGGATAATCTTGTCACTGCCCTGAATGGGTGCAAGGCCACTCTGCTGCCGGAGTATGCTGCAGAAGTGGACAATCAGCTGAAGATGCTTGAAGCTGCTCGCCCCGGTCTGGAGAAGCTGGCCGCAGGGGCTGAGAAACTGGGCTCTGCTCTCACCGGCAATACCACATTGCTGGTGCAGGAGTCTTCCACTGGTGCAAAGTGCCCCGTGCAGTTCTGCCTGCGTGCAGGTGTGGCTGATACGGCAACGCTCAACGAGGCCGGAGCTATGTTGCAGGGCGGTGCGAAAAGTTTGTGCAGTGGTGATGCAATTTCCTTGCATGTGACGCACGACACCAACACATTGCTGGTTTCTTCCACTCCTGAGGGAATTGCCATGCCGACTTCATCTCAACCGGTGCAGGGCGGGATGGTGTTTTCTCTGCAGCTTGCTCCGCTGGCTCGAGCCGTGGAACGTACTCCTGTATCGTGCTCCAATCCAGAAGTCTGTGAATCATTACAGGTGGGAGCTGCTATTGTAGAGCGCGTTGATGGTGCTGCTACGACACGCGATGGCATGATGCATACTTTGCTGCGTGTGCAGCCGGCCGACAATTAAACAGATGATAATGCCATGAGCTTTCATAATTTGATGCTTGCCTGCCTGTGCTGTGGCATGGCCATGGGGGCTGGTACGTTGGAAACAGCGCGTCAGATAGGCGGATATTCAACAGGGAAAGATGCTCCTGTCTGGGATTCCATGTCGGAGGAGGGGCGCATGTATGTGGGGCCCATGGGCGCTCAGCCCAGCCCACTTTTCTGCGTGCCTGATGATTATCCTCAGAATATACGTAAAGAGGCGGATTTGTGGCAGCTCATATGGGCTATGAACAAAGAGCTGAAGGATGAGTATGTCTTTGCTCCCGGCAATGTTGCTCAATCGGGGCTCCTTCGGGAATGGATAAATCGCATCAATACACTGAAAACGCTTCAGGTCAGAGTCAGTGATTCGGTACGGGATGGTGAGAAAATTGTAGTTTTCCGGATTCATTTCTCGTCAGATATGCGCATCTTCGCGGCGTTCCGCAACCCGAAATTGATAGAGAAACTGACTGATAAGGAAAAGGATGTGCTGGATGTCTGCTCTCAGTGGATTTCTGAAAATATCCGGAAGGATATGCCGAATTTCCTTAAGATAAAGAAGGTGCATGATGGTATTGTGGAAAATACTACCTATACCAAGCCGTATCACTATACTCCGGAGCTGATTCTGGAGGGTAAGGGGGTCTGCTCCGCTTATACGACGGCTTGCCAGCTGCTGCTGCTCATGCTGAAGATAGACTGTCGCTATGCGCATGGCGAGGTATCCACCACCAATACCGAGACACACGCATGGAATATGGTGGACGTGAACGGCGAGTGGTACCACATGGATTCCACCTGGGATGACCCGTCGAATAACCTTTGCTATACCTATTTTCTTATCAATGATGAGGAAATGGATATTGACCACGACTGGCCGCTGAAGGGGAGCTGTGATACCTATCCCAAAACGCCTGAAATCAATAAACTGAAGTTCCACACCCGTCGCTATTTTTCCTACACGGATGGACAGCGTCGAAAAGAGGAGGATTTTTATGTGGATGACCATGATGAGTCTTTCTACGAGAAACTCTTCGGACTGTTACCTGAGGAGGAGGCTGACAAGGTGCAGAAGTTTGTACCGAAAAAACAGCTGGGCCAGGCGGCTCAGTCCATGAAAAAGGCAGAAAAACAGGTAAATCGTCTGCTGGGTAAGGAAACAAAACCGGAGAAGGAGAAAAAACAGGATAATGAGATTAGCTCCAAAGACGAGTTTAACAAGTTTATCCGCCAGCGTGCCGAAAAACTCGATGGACCTAAGTTTACGTTCAGAATGTCGGGGGGCACAACGGAAAGCGCCCGCTGTATGGTGAATGCGTCCGACATTCACAAGTATGTGAAGGCGTATAGCCTGACCTCCAGCGAGGAACATCCTGCCAAGGAAAATCCCGACATCACGCTGACGGTTGAGTACTGGCCGCATGTGCGGATGGAGAGTGCTATCAAGGACAAGGATGCTGCCGCCCGTCTCACGGCCGAGGAAAGCGCCGCGCTGCATGCCTGCCGAAAGCTCGTAGAGGAACATGGCACCACCTGGAAGCTCGAGCGTCAGAAGCTGCGCGATGTTTACCAATATTTCACCTCGCGGGTGAAATACACAGAAAACGAAAGGCCGGCAACCGATGCGGTGTTGAAATCTGTGGCCGATAGCCTGGGCTTTGCCACCACGCTGCACGTACTCTGTACCCTGATGGAGATGCCCAGCCGCGTGGTGCAGGGGCGCACTGCCGATAAGCTGCATACCTGGAACCTTATTCGCCGCACCGGTAAACTGTGGTTCCATGCCGATGCCTCCATGGACGCCGCTGAGGGGAATCTGCGTGAGTATAAGTGGAAGTATTTCCGCGATAGCGATGAGGAAGCCATCGAAGACCGCATGTGGTACTTGGAGGAACACCCCGCCACGCCGCCTTTCAAATCGCTGAAAAAGAAATCAAAGATGCGGGAGCTGCTCCAGAAGCTTCGCCAGTATACAGGAGCCCCGGTTCAATAAAAAGAAACACCCACGGGTTGCCGAACCTGTGGGTGTTTTGTCTGTTGTGTCGGTGATATTTATTTGTTGGCAGTGGCGGGTTGGAGAACAGGTTCTGCCTCTGTTCCGTTCTTGAATCGTTCGAACACACCGCGGGGATCCTCCGGTGTGAGCTTCAGCGCATCGAAAATGCGGTCGCGCATTTCTACGGCAGCCTTGAATGCCTCCTCCTCGCTGCCATACTGGCGGTCGGAGAAGTATTTGGTGAACTGATTCCACTTGCGGCAGATGCTCAGTCTCCACCCCTGGAAAGAGGTGGTCTCGTAGGTGTAGCGGGTAATATTACGTTGGGTCATATTGTAGTTGCCGGGTTGAGTACCGGATGCGCGTATATTGCCACATCCGGATACTTTTGACAATCTAATTTACTAAATGTTCGAAAATATTCATCCAACTTAGTAAAAATATCATGGATTTTCAGAGGATATGAGGAAAAGGGCATATCAGACAAGCCTCTGTCAGGTGAGAACGACTGTACGTTGCCCTGGTAATTCTTATCGGGGTGAGGATGCTTTGAAAAGTGCTTGAGGCTGGTGGGTTGATTTGCTAGACTGTGGTGCATGATACGGAATCTGCACTGGGGATTATGGAAGGGCTGTGCGCTGGTGGCTATGGCTGCGCCAGCGATGGCCGCAGAGGGGTGGTTGACTGACCTGCCGGCAGCTCTGCAGCAGGCGGAGCTGGAGGAGAAGCTGGTGCTGGTGGATTTCACTGGCTCAGACTGGTGCAGCGCGTGCATCGTGCTGCGTCGCACGGTGCTGGATACGCCCTCATTCCGTGAATTTGCTGCGGATAAGTTTGTACTCATGGAGGTAGACCTTCCGATGAAGGAGGGGGGGCGGCCCGAGCTGCTGCGCAGGAACGAGGAGATTGCAAAGCGCTATGGCGTAGGCGGTTTTCCCACAGTGATGGTACTCGACCCGCAGGGGAGGGTGATGGGCGGTTTCCAGGGTAGCATGCCGCGGGACGCAGCTCAGGAGCAACTGAAGAATGCCTGTGAAGCTGCGGCGCTTTTCCGCCGTGCTGCAGAGCAAGGGGGTGAGGCAAAAGCCCGCACGCTGTATGAGGTGTACCGCAATTTTCCCAAGGGAAAGTCTTTTGCTACCGCGCGCGAGACTCTGGAGCAGGAGATTCTGCAGGCCGATGAGAAGAACGTAACCGGTATCCGCGATGTAGCAGCTGTGCGCACTCAGTCTGCACTTTTTGCAGAGCAGCGCGAGGCGGTTTCACACGGCAGCCCCGAAATGGGGCGCCTGCTTGAGGTGCAGCTGATTAAGGCCCTGCCAGCTAACCGTGCCGAGGTGATGATGGCCCGCTGCCAGCACGCCATGGCCACTGCCGAGACGGTGGAGGATGTGCAGGCCACACGCAGCATGTTCGAGGAGCTGCTGCCGCTGCTGCCGGCCGACGAGGCAAAGGAGCTGCAGCATTTCCTCCATGTATACTTCCGCGACCCCGCCGCGCTACTGCAGCTGCTTAACTCCAGCCGCCCGAAGAAATGATGGTGAAACGCCTTTTTGAATGCTGGATGGCGCTGGTGATGCTGCTGCTATGCGTGTGCCGCGGGGGCGAGCTGCCGTGGCGTGGGCTGCATGTGGATGTGTCGCGCCACTTCTTTGAACCTGCTGTGTTGCAGCAGGTGATGAACCGCATGGCGGAGCTGAACTTCAACCGCCTGCACCTGCACCTGACCGATGGCCCCGGCTGGCGACTCGAAATAAAGCGCTACCCTCGCCTCACTTCGGTGGGGGCCTGGCGCAAGAAGCTGCCCGATGGCCCATGGGACTGGCGCAAACACGAAATTGGCACTGATTTTCCGGAGCTGTACGGCGGATTCTATACCCAGGAGCAGATGCGGCAGCTCATCGCTTATGGCGCAGAACGCGGCATTGTGATTGTGCCCGAGGTGGATTTGCCCGGCCACGCCTATGCCTCGCTGGTGGCCTACCCCGAGCTGGCGCTGGAGCCACCGCCCGGCTGCAAGCTGGGGCGTGATGTGCTGGCTGTGCAGCGGCCGGAGGTGCGCCGCTTTTCCCGTGATGTACTGGACGAGGTGATGGCTCTTTTCCCGCCCGGCACGCCCATTCACCTGGGCGGGGACGAGGTGGAACCCGAGCTGCTGAGCCGTGAACTGCAGCGCGACTTCATGCAGGAAATGGTGGACTATGTGCAGTCGCATGGTCACCCCGCCATTACCTGGGATGAAGCCGCCTGCAATGGTGTGCGCGGCCAGTGGGTGATGCTCTGGCGCGGTGAGATGCAGGCGGAGGTGCTGGCGCTGGGCTTGCCCGTCATCCTGTGCCCGAACTCGCATTTCTACTTCGATTATCCCCAGACCCCCGAGACAGCCAAAGCATGGGAACACGTCATCACCACCGACACGGTGCGCTCCTACCGCCTGCCGGACTCCCCCCAGGTGCTGGGCGTGCAGGGCAATGTGTGGACCGAGCATATCAGCACCCCTGAGCAGTTGTTCCACATGGCCTTCCCCCGCGCCCGCGCTATGGCTGAGACCTTCTTCGGCGTTGGAAAGAGGAAGGGGACGTAAGTAAAAAAAAATCCGCGCAGCCGCCCGGGGTGGGACTGGCTGCGCGGGAAAAGTTGGCAATCCGCTTTAGAACAGCAGGTGAGCCTGCAGGCCGGTGGCGCTCACGGTGCTCGTATCGCGGTAGGCGGGGTCGATGTAGAGCTGGTAGAACGGAGCCACGGACAGGTAATCATTCAGCTGCACACGGTAGGTGAGCTCCATCACCTTTTCGTAGGCGTTCACGAGGCGGCAGCCGTACTTATCAGCACCCTTGTAGGCACCAATGCAGGCGCCGAAGTAGTCCTGCGGGCGGGAGGCCACAAGGCGCAGCGTGGTGCCGAGCATGGCTTCCTTGCGGGCACGCTGGTAGCCGGTGGTGGCGCAGGCCAGGCGTGCGTATACCTTCACCTGATCGTTCACGTCGTATTCTACGCCGGTCATGATACCGCCATCGTTGTGGTTGCTTTCGCGGCCGTTCAGGTCGGTGTAATCCATGCTGCAGAAGAAGGGAGCCACGCGCCAGGTGCCCTTGCCTTCGTGGAAACGGTGGCCGTATTCCACCACCACAGCGTAGCCGTTGGTGTTGTTCCAGTTCAGGAAGTTGTCACCCAGGCCCAGACCCGTGCCGATGAAGGCGGCGGTGACGAAGTTGCTCTTGTCAATCTCGTGCTGCAGCACAGCACCGGGGGTGCCGTAGTACATGGGAAGCACGGGAGATTTCTCGAAAGCGTCGTTGGCAAAGCGGGCGTGGTTGATGCGGTCGAAGTACATGCTCATCCAGATGCCACCCACGCTGAGGGCGGTGCGCTTGTTGTTGAAGTACTGGCGCACGGTGGCATTCATGATGTACAGGCCGGCGGGGCCCACGCTGTCCGTGTGCTGGCCGGTGCAGATGCCGAGGCCGCCGTCATAGAAGGCTACCTTGCTGGCAGAGTCGTGGTCCAGCCCCCAGGAGCCGGCTACGGCAAAGTTGAACCAGGTGCCGCCGTTCACTTCATTCTTGATGAGGCGCTGGTCAGCCTGGGCAAAGAGCAGGGCGAGATAGTTCGTGGTGCTGTAGCCCGGAGCCTGGTTGTCGATGCCCCAGTAGCCGCCGAAGATTTCGACCAGGGCGCCGGTGCCGGTGGCGTTGTACAGCGCCTTCTTGTAGGCGGGGTCATTTTCGCCGGGGATAAGCAGCGAATCATAGAACATGTGCGAGGTAGCGCTGGCCGTGGTGGCCGTGAGCGCTGCGAGCGAGAGGAGGAGTTTTTTGAAGAACTTCATGGTATGCGAATAACGTTTGCGCGCCGACAATAACAGTTATCGCGCGGCATTGCAAGCAAAAACGCCGCCGGAGTCGGCTCCGGCGGCGGAATTATGAAAAAAAGGAGTTTTACTCCCCGGAATCAGAACGAGAAGTGGGCCTGCACACCCGTGGCGCTCACCGTGCTCACATTGCGGTAAGCCGGGTCGAAATACACCTGGTAGTACGGAGCAAAGGAGAGGTTATCGTTCACCTTCACGCGGTAGGTGAACTCCAGTACCTTTTCAAACTCGTTCACCAGCTTCTTCGTGTCCGTATCGGCGCCCTTGTAGATACCGAAGCCCACGCCCAGGTAATCCTGCGGGCGGTGGGGATTCACGCGCAGCGTGGTGCCCACCATGGCCTCCTTGCGGCAGCGCTGGTACTCGCTGCTGGCCCAGGCCAGGCGTGCGTATACCTTGGCGGTGTTGTTCACCTGGTATTCCACGCCGGTCATGATACCCACAGCGTTGCGCTCGCGCTCGCCGCCATCGGCTGTGGCTGCATCCTCGCTGGTGAAGAAGGGAGCCACACGCCAGATGCCCTTGTCCTCGGCAAACTCGTGGCCCCACTCACCCACCACGGCGTAGCCGATGGTGTTGTCGAAATTGTAGGGATTCTGGCCGCCCGGCACGCCTGTACCCACCAGCGCCAGCGTGGCGAAGTTGTCCTCATTCACCTCCACCTGCAGCACCGCACCCGGGGCCTGCCACACCAGCGGCAGCACGGGGGATTTCTCGAAAGCATCGTTGGCAAAGCGTGCGTGGCTGATGCGGTCGAAATACTGGCTCATCCAGATGATGCCGCCGTTGAAGCACACGCGCTTCTGGTAGAAATACTGCTTCAGCGTCAGATTCAGCAGGTAGCAGTCTGCCGGGCCGAACAGGTCAGTGTTGTGCCAGGTGGCTGAGCCGAAACCGCCGTCGAAGAAATTCTGCTGGTCAGCCGTGTCGTGGTCCAGCCCCCAAGAGCCCATCACATCCGCGCGCAGCCAGGTGCCGCCGTTCACATTGTCCTCGATGAGTCGCTGGTCCACACGGGCCCAGAGCAGACCCACCGCGTTGTTCGAATTGTAGCCGGGAGCCTGGTTATCAATAGCCCACAGACCCACACCCAGCTCCACGCCGAATGCCGTACCCGTGGCGTTGTAGATAGCCTTCTTGTAGGCGGGGGCGTCCTCACCGGGAATCATCAGCCCGCCGTCATAAAACACATGGTAGCGCTGCGGCTCAGCTGCAGCCTCGCCCGCCACCGCGCTGCTGCCCACCCCGGCAGCTGCCAGTAAAGAGAAGAAAAGATGCTTGAATTTCATATAATATCAGAATGTTAGGCGCGCAGCATACCACACAAGCTCCCATCTGACAAGCCGAAATAAACAGGCAGCCGCTGCAGAACCACGTGTGAGAGTGTAGAGGTAAAGTGCTTTGTTACTGAACTGATTATGCTCAGTAGCACTACGTTACAGTAGATATGGTCATCACATATCGCTGCTTTTATGCCTGAACGCACAATTGTTGCCGGATCAAGAGGCCTGAGATGGACAGCCTTGATTTGAGAATCCGCTCTTCTTTCCTAACAGCAGCACGCTCCAGAAGGGAGAGAGAGAAATGATATAATCCAAAACTATACATATGTAGCATGTAACCACGGCGATACTGAACATTATGAGGAATGGTAGGGTCCCCACTCCCCATACATTCGTCGCCAATGGATTCCATGGAAGGAATATGCCGTGGAACAAATAAATGGCCAGTGTATATTTGCCAAATAATTTCAATTGGTTGATTGTTGTCTGTAGAATCTGTTTTTGTACGTTCGAATAGTCGATTCTGGACAGTAGATGGATGATGAGTAACGAAATGCCACTTCCGATGAGTGTTTGTCTGCAGTGTGCGGACACATTGTCAATCATTATACCAAACAGGAACGCAAAAATGTAAATACTCAGGGCAAATCGGTTTTGAAACAGCTTTTTGAATAAGGTTGGATACTCAATGATGAATACCCCTATGGCGAATGGAATATAAAACTTGTAGGCGTTTGTCAAAAACTCAAGCGCCCAATATGGTGCATCTGCCGATGTTCGCCCCCACGTGCGATGCATGACGAACAAAAGGACAAATAATCCGCCTGCAGTAGCCAGTTTTGCAATCGTGCCGGATTGTATCTTCGTAATAAATTTGTAAAGGGCAAAAACAGTTTGTAAAACAAAAAGACAGATGAGAAACCATACCATTACTGTGCCACAGAGAAAACAATGCAGGTGCTCTGCAAATGAATACGTCTGCGTCAGTTGGCTGATATTTGTAAAGGGAACTCGATACAGGAAGCACCATACCGTGTAAGGGACAAATACAGATATTACCCGCTTGACGAAAAATGCAGAAACAGAAGAGGAATTGCCGAAGGATATGGCCGCAGTACAACCTGCTACCATGAAAAATAAAGGCATGTGGAAGGAATAAATTGCTTGTTTGACAGCTCCACCGTCCTTGCTGTAAGAAAAATGTCCCAGAACAACGAGGAAAATGGCCAGACCTTTTACTACGTCTATCCATGTAAGCCGTTTGCGGCTGATATTTTCTAGGGTGCTGTTGGATATAGAAGAATTGTTATTCATAATGAGTGAAAAAGAAAACTTATGTTCGGGGTCTTGCCATATAGGCTGAAAATGATAATCGGGTATGGCTGAATCCTATGTTATAACCCGTGAGATGGGAATGTAAACTTGGCACTTAAGCCGTCAAACAGGTAACATATTATGAAGGCAAAGTCAAGGATTAGAGGCCAAATGTGCAAAGTGTTTACACATTTTTCCATCAGACAAGCCGAAATAAACAGGCAGCTGTTCCGCGCAACACTTGCGCGTACAGCTTCCAAGATTGAGAAAAAATCACTCTTCGTAAATCGTAAATCAAAAATCGTAAATTGTCAGAACTCCATCCTCACCCCCGCGCGCAGGCTCAGGTTCACCTGCTCCTCGGTGGCATCGCTGAACGCCGCACTGTGGAAGGGAGCCGTGCCGCCATTCAGCCCCACGGAACACCCCACCCGCACCCTGGGGGCAATCGCGTAGCTCGTGCCCAGCTCCACCCCGTAAACCACGTTCGCCATATCATCCTTGCGGCTCAGGGCGTAGTGCCTGTGCTGCATTCCCGGGTAATCCAGCATCGCCACGCCAATGCCGATACCTGCGCCTGCGTAAGCGCTCCACTGCTCATTCAGCACCCACTCATAGCGGTAGCCCGGCACCAGCGCAAACTGGTGCAGTTTGAAACCTTGCTCCGCGCCATAGGCATAGCTGAACCGGCAGCTAACATAGTGGTTCCCCCGCAAATGATACAGCCCGGTCATGTCCGCACCCCAGGTGTCGATGGATGGAGCAGGGGCGTGTTTCCGTATATTCGTAAAGGCGTGGTTATATCTCCCCGCCATTTCCCATGTCCAGCCACCATTTTCGTGCGCACGTTCAGGTGAGGCATTGACCACGGGTGTGGTGACGATGGTCAGGATACTGCAGAGGGCCAGGTAACATAAACTTCTGTGCATATTCGTACTGGGTATTCGGAAATATGAGACTCGAAACAGCCCCGGCTGCGTGAATAATGATTAGCTATTGTCATGTTGCAGGTTCACAAACGGTCTTTATTAAGCTATGTGGTATGTAATACGAGCTTATGAAAGACATGGATGATAATGCTCTCATATTAGATGTTTTTCACCTAAAATAGCTGTACTTTGAAAACTATTTTTTTCATACTTCACGCGTCTGCGGAGCAATGAGCCTCACCTCGTTGCCCTGGCAGGTGTGAAAACGACTATCAAGATTATGTATAAAGCCATTCGTCAATCTATATTCGCTGCTCTTATTCTGGGTGCTACCGGCTTGTTCAGCTCCTGCGTGAACCCGAAGGAAGTTGTCTACCTGCAAGGAATTGAGACAACTGCATCGCATAAAGTGCAGCAGAATTATGAGGCCACAATTCAGAACGACGACCAGCTCTACATTGTGGTGAGCAGCAAGCAGCCGGAGCTGGTGACTCCATTCTCGCATGCGGAAATTGGTCAACAAGGCAACGGAAACAGCAGTCATCGTCCGCAGGGCTACCTGGTGAATGCCAAAGGTGACATCGTGCTGCCCATCATCGGTAAAATGCGCGCAGCCGGCAAGACCTGCACCCAGCTTGGTAATGAAATCGCCTCTGCCCTGCGCAAAGGAGAATACATACGAGATGCCTCGGTGAATGTGCAGATTACAAACTTCAAGTTCACTGTACTGGGGGAAGTGAGTGGCAACGGAGTGCACACCATCCCGGGGCAGCGTGTTACTATTCTCGAAGCTGTTTCCATGGCCGGCGACCTTACGATTGATGGTAACCGGGATATCACGCTCATCCGCGAGAAGGATGGCAAGCGAGAGGTGGTAAAGCTCGACCTGCGCGACAAGAATATCATCAACTCTCCTTATTACTATCTGCAGCAGAATGATGTCATCTATGTGACTCCATCCGACCGCAAAATCAACACCCGAAGCGAGGAGATGCAGACTCTAGGTTTTGCAATGTCCGGCCTGGGCCTTATCACAGCTATCATAGCTATCTGCTCTCTGTAAGTTTTTACTCCCTCCCGGGCTGTTTCTACCCGCAGCCCGGGAGTGCAAAGTATCTCTTAATTATATTTATTTCCTTGTATGACTACCCCCACTGCCACTCCGTTTCCGGCTCTTGAAGAAGAGGAGGAAAGCAGCTTTTCCCTTGAAGCTGTGTTCGCCGCCATTCGGCGTTTCTGGTTCCTCATTATCCTCTGCGCAGTGCTTGGCGGTGCGGGCGCTTATTATTTTGCCGGCCAGCAGAACTACATTTATAAGAAGACAGCCAGCGTCATGATGAAAGATGGCGCCAAGCAGGGCGCCTCGGCCGACCGTATTCTCACCGAGCTGGGGGCTGCCCCCGGAGCGGCTAACCTGGCCAACGAGAGTTACATTCTTAAATCCACAGCTCTCATGCAACGAGTTGTCGAAAGGCTTGGGCTCAACACTACCTACTGGAAGAAGGAAAAACTGCGCCAGGTTGAGTTATACACCGCCAGCCCTCTGCTGGTGTGTTTTGAAACTATTGATGCAACCCGCGAATGCCGCCTGAGCATCACCCCCATGGATGCGGAACACTTCACCCTTACCTATACGAACAGCGAGGGTAAGCCAGTGAGCTGCGAAGGTCGCTTTGGCTCAGTGCTGGAGCTTCCTTTTGCTACTGTTTCCGTGCATCCCACGTCACACATGACCCCACAGTTCATCGGTCGCGCTATTGTAGTGGAGCGCGAATCCGTGCTTGCCTCTGTGCGTGGCCTGCTGGCAGCCCTCAGTGTCACCCGTCCCGACCAGAAGGATGCCTCCATGCTTGAGATGACGCTCACCACCACCAACCCGCAGAAGGCGGAGGATGTGCTCAACTCGCTTATCGAGGCCTATAACGATAACTCGCAAGAGGAAAAGAGCGAGTCCGCCCGCAAGACAGATGCCTTTATCCGCAGTCGCCTCAAAGAAATCGGCAACGCTTTAACCGATGTTGATAAGCAGATAAGCGAATCCAAGGAAAGCGCAAACGTGATGCGAGACACAGAGGCTGCCTTTACCGCTGATTTCGGTAGTACCCAGGAAACGCTCCGCCTGATTGAGCAGCTTGAGCTCCGGCAGAAACTTGCCGCCACTCTGCATGACAACCTTGACGAATGCGAGAAAAAGGGCATGTTGCTCACCGTTAACTCGGGCGTGGACGATGATGCCATTTCCTCCAAGGTGGAGGCCTACAATGAAGCCTATCTCGAATACGCCAGGATTTCTGAGAGTGCGGGGGCGAAGAACCCTATTGCCGTGGCTTTGCGCGAGCAGATGGAGGCCACCATGCAGGCCGCCCGCAAGGCGCTGCAGAATTACCGCAACACCCTTGACCTGCAGCTGCGGGATACGCGCAGCAAGCTGGCTGAACTCACCACCCGCATGAGCGATACCGTGGGGGCAGAGAAAGCGCTGGCTCCACTCATACGCGAGCACAAGGTAAAGGAAGAACTCTACATGTTGCTGCTTACCAAGGAACAGGAAAATGCCCTCTCGCTTGCGGTCACCACCCCCGGTGCGCGTGTGCTCGAAACTGCCTATGGCAGTAATGATCCCATTGCTCCGCGCACTCAGGTATTCGTTGCCGCTGGCACAGTGGGCGGTGGTGCTGTGTGTCTGCTCGGGATCCTCGGTATAGGTATGTTCAATAATAAGGTGAACACCAAGCATGACCTTACCCCTTACACCCGACAACCTGTGGTCGGTGAGCTGCCCGAGCTTTCCCGCAAGGAGAAACGAGCTCATCGCATCTTTGTAAAGGAGACTCACTCCACTATGGCCGAGTGTCTGCACATTCTGCGCAACAACGTGGATAATCTCCTGCCTCGCCCTGAGCAGGGTGGGCATGTCATTCTGCTTACTTCCACCATGCCGAATGAAGGCAAGACTCTTGTCTCTGCAAACTTGGCTGCCACCTTTGCCCAGGCCGGTCGCCGTGTGCTGCTCATCGATGCCGACCTGAGAAAGACCAGTCTCACCCGCGATCTTGGCGGTAAGGGGCGTAAGGGCCTCACCAACCTGCTGCTCAACCACGTTCAGAACCCCGCAGAGGTCATCCACACCCTCACCGAGGTCACACCCGATGTCGGGGTAGAGCAGGCCGGTGTTGCCCAGGTTCTCTATGCCGGTAACAGTGTGCCCAACCCCATCACCCTGCTGACCACCGCCCGCTTCGGCGAGCTGCTGCGCGAGCTGGCCGGGCAGTACGACGCCGTCATCGTCGATGCCCCGCCGCAGGGCATCCTGGCCGATACGGATATTATTGCTCGGCATGTAGACATCACCCTCTATCTTATCCGCGCTGGTCAGGTAGTGCGCAAATACTTTACACAGGTGCAGAAACTGGCCGATAGCGGAAAACTACCCAATGTGGCCTATGTGCTCAATGCTGTGAACTTCCGCGCCAGCAGTTACAACTACTACGGATATGGCTACGGTTACTACCGCTACGGGTATTCCGCAGAAGGTGGGAAGGTGGGTAAAAAATAATCGTTAATCGACAATAGTCCGGTGAACGGTGTCAATAGTCTGTGTTTCGTTTCTTCCAGCGTAGACTTCCTGTCAGTCCGCTCATGCGTGGTGGGGTAGATGCGCACTGCCACCTTTTGCCCGGCGTGGACGATGGCGCCGAAACGCCGGAGGAATCTCTCGCCGTCATACACGGCCTGCGGTCTCTTGGCCTGCGCGGTGCTATCTGTACCCCGCACATTATGGCCCGCTTCCCGCAAAATACTCCAGTCCACCTGCGCAAGCTTTTCGCTGACTTTTCCTCTGCTGTAGACAGGAAACTTGAAAATTCAAAAATCCAAACTCAGGATTCAAAATTCCAGCTTCACTTGGCCGCCGAGTACATGCTCGACGAAACTTTCCCCCGTCACCTGGAATCCGGCGATTTATTAACGATACACTCCGCATGGCTTACTCCGCCGCAGAACGGAGAACTCTTCAATTGTCAATTAAGGCACTATGTGCTGGTTGAGTTGCCGCACTACATGCTACCACCTGGCTGGCTCGATATGCTTGATTCCATTTCCTCCGTGGGATTGATTCCTCTGCTTGCCCACCCCGAGCGCTATCTGCGTCTGCTTGACCTGAGAGATATCCGGGCGCTCGTCGACCGGGGAGTTGCCCTCCAAGGTAACCTTGGCTCGCTTTCCGGCTACTATGGACGCGGAGTCAAGGTGCTTGCCCAATCTATTCTGGATGAGGGACTTTACACAACATTTGGTACAGATAGTCACTCGAACTTCATGTTTGAACGCCTAAAATTGAAATTATAATTGCTGCTGCAGGAAAAAATACATCTGAAAACCAATCCCCACCACCCCCCCCCATGGATATAGCAAAAGAAATTGACCTGTTGTACGAGCTGCCGCCGCCCCTCACTTTTTACAAGCAAACGGGCAAGAAGATTTGTGACTTTTTTGCTGCGTTATTCATGCTGCTGGCTCTTTCGCCGTTCCTGCTGATTATTCTGATTCTGCTATTGCTTTTCCAGGGTGGCAACCCCTTTTTCCTGCAGAAACGCATTGGACAAAAGTGCAAGCCTTTTCATATCATTAAGTTCCGCACAATGAGTAACGCCTGCGATGCCTCCGGCAAGCTGCTGCCCGATGATCAACGCACCACCCCCGTTGGGAAGTTCCTTCGAGCATCTTCGCTCGATGAGCTTCCCGAGTTACTCAATGTCCTCGCAGGAGATATGTCCTTCATCGGCCCTCGCCCATGGATTCCCGAGCAGATGGATACCTTTGACCCCGTCACCCGGGTCCTGCGTATGCGAATCCGCCCTGGCATCTCAGGCCTCGCCCAAGTCCGAGGTCGCAATAATCTCACCTTCCGCCAGCGCGTTTCGTGGGATTTACGCTATGCACGCCAGCTTAACATCTGGCTCGATGTGAAAATCCTTTTCCTCACTTTCTGGAAAGTCGCCATTTCCGAAGGCATAGCCCAGCGCGCCGATGCCCTTGGCCCCGTGGTGTCCTCTGCCGTGTCCAGGGATGCCGGGCTCCGTGGCGACAAACATGGCCTGTAAAACCGGAGAATCGAGCAGTAAACCGCAGTGGAAAACTACTTTCAGATTTGTTACGAATTTGACCGGGCCGCCGTTCATGCCGGTATCCGGGATGCGCTGGAGGAGAAGCGGGCTTCCTACATCTGCGTGGCCGATGGTAATATCCTCACCATGGTGCACCGCGATGCGGCTTACCGTGCCATTGTAGGAGAAGCACTTTTCTCTATCTGCGATAGTGGCTGGGTACCCCTTTACCTCAGACGTCTCTATGGTATAGCTCGGCAGCAATACTGTGGTGCCCAGATCTTCCGTGATATTATCAGTGCCGGTGAGTACCGCATGGCCTTTCTCGGCACAAATGATACAACCCTTGCAGAGCTTCGCACTGCCATTTCAGCATGGAATCCGGCGGTGGAAGATATGCCGTTTACAGCCCTTCCATTCTGTGAGGTTGGGGCGTTTGACTACCACGCCATCGCTGCCGCGTTGGAAGAGCAGGAGGTAGATATCATATGGGTAGCCCTCGGAGCCCCTAAGCAAGAGTTGTTCATGCAGCGTCTCCGCCCGTATCTTCGCCGCGGAGTTATGATCGGCGTCGGTGCTGTTTTCAATTTCTACAGCGGTCGCATACGACGGGCGCCTTCCTTCTTAGTCCGCTGCCACCTCGAGTTCGCATGGCGCCTCTTTACTGAGCCCTGCAAGCAATTCCGCCGTTGCTGGCAGATTATCTCCTCTCTTCCTGCTATTTATCGCAGGGAACAGGCCAATAAGAATGCAAGACAGGTGGGACTATAAATTCGGAAACGGCAATATGAGTTGAATCTGCTTAAGATGCGGTGAACAGGTAATATTCGAAAAAATGAAAATTTTACAAATAGCCTCTGGTGATTATTTGTCCACATATGGTGGGGGGCAGGTGTATGTGCGCCGTCTGGTCTCGGCATTGCAGCGTATGCCGGATATAGAGGTCCTTGTCGCGTCACAGTCGGCTGATACCTCCGGCGTGGAGAAAACGTATGTGGACGGGGTGCTTGTCTATTGTATTCCCGATAAGGATTATAAGGATACCTTAACTCAGGTCATCAAGAAGAATCATCCGGACATGGTGCATATCCATGGCATGGAGCGTGAATGTTGCCAGGTTTGCACTCAACTAAGAATTCCATGCGTTGTGACCGCTCACCATGGGGGAATGTTGTGCCCGGCCGGAGCTTTGTTAAATGCAGAAGGAAAAATATGCCGCTGTGTAGCCTCCCACAAAAACTGCCTTGGCTGTGTTTTGAATACTATCCGGTGGGGGAAATGGGCGATACCCTTCATGAAACGGTTGCCTCAATCCTTATATTTCAACCTGGGGAAAATCCTGGCTCGGCTACCTTTCATGTGGTATGTGACACCTGTGGGACAGGCTGCATACCAGATACAGTCTACGTTGGAGGAATGGAATGCAATCTGTATGAAGAGTGATAAGATTATAGCGCCTTCGTTAGCGATTTCCGAGGCTATGGGCAGGCATGCCCTGGATAAACAAAAGGTGACCGTGATACCTCACGGTGTGGAGAAATATGATGACTTTCCCCTGTTTCCTGTGTTGATAGGACATAACCTGAGGTTTTATTACGTTGGCCGAATCAATTATGTGAAAGGGACTCATGTGCTCGTAAGAGCATTTATGCAGGTTGCTGCTGAAAATATTGAACTGCATATCATCGGAGGGGCTGCAAACACGCAGGAAAAGAGGTATATGGCGCAGCTGCGGCGCGAATCTGCCTCAGATAAACGCATTGTCTGGCATGGAAAGCTTGCAGAAAACGAGCTTCCCAGACAGACGGGGCATTACCATATACTCGTTAATCCTTCAATTTGTCTGGAAACATTCGGCCTCAATATTGCTGAGGCATTATCGGCAGGCAAGTGGGTATTGTCGACGCGTTGCGGTGGTGCCGAGATGCAGATTAAGGATAGGGAAAACGGCTGGTTGGTTAAGCCGAACTCAGTAAGCGCTATGAAGGAAGCCCTGGAACATATCATTGAAACACCTCCGAAAGCCAGCCCGGCTTACATAGGTTATATTAGCCAGGAGGAGCATGCCCTACGTGTATTGCGCATTTATAGGGAGGTAGTTGCGGAAAAAAGTACGCAAACTATGCTGGTTTTAGAAAGGAAAGGAGTTTGGCATGAAGAAAAAAGTTTTAATTGATGTTAATTCGGTAGTCCCATATTACGTAACGGGACGGCTGAATGGTATAGGCCGTACGACCATGGAGTTGGTAAAGGCATTGAAGTCTCTTGGTGATTTGCCAATCGATATAGCCTTGTTTTCTCAAAATATGAAAGGCGTGGGGGCTAGAAGCCTCCGGACCGGATTCAATGCGTATCATCTTTATCTGCCTCATCGCGAAAAATGGGATAAGTTGGCAGCCCGTTTCCCTGTTCGTGAGTGGTTGACGGGGTATGATCTGATGCATATTCCTCATAATTTCGATTTTGTATATTGCCCGGAACAGTGTGTGGCTACGGTGCATGATGCCTTTTTCATGAAAATAGAGGAGAAAGCGTTCGGGCACGCGGCGATGCGCAAAATAGTGCCTCCGTTCGTTCGTCGATGTCGCAGGATATTGACCTGCTCAGAGTATTCCAGGAAGGATATTGTGGAGACTATGTCTGTGCCCCCTGAAATAATTGATGTTATTCCGTGGGGAATTTCACATGATGTGTTCAGACCTGCAGTTGATGTACAGGTCGTCAGACGGTATGTGGCAGCAAAGTTCGAAGTAGGAAATCCCTATTTCCTAAGTGTATCGTGTAATGCAGAACGGAAGCGGTCGGATTCTCTCGTACGGAGCTATATTGAATTGAATCGCTTTAGTCCGGCTCGGCATGATTTGGTCATGGTGTGGGCGAATCCGCCTGCAGAACTTGTTGGCGAAATCCGGAAAAGTGGACTTGGTTCGAGGATTCATCTCATAACGGGAGTGCCTGAAGAGGATTTGGTAACGCTGTATCAAGGCGCTGTTGCCGCCTTCAATCCAAGTTCGTATGAAGGGTTTGGCTTGCCTGTGCTTGAGGCCATGGCGTGTGGGGTGCCTGCTGTGACATGTTGGAACAGCTCGTTACCTGAGGTTGGTGGGGAGGTAGCCATTTATGTGAGTGAGCACATCGAACGTTCCCTGGTGGAAGTTATGCTCAGATTTGAACGCGGAGAGGTGGATGGTGCCACCTTGGGCTGCAAAGGTGTTGAGCGTGCAGCAAAGTTTACGTGGGAGAACGTGGCGAAACGAACTGTGGCTTCTTATCTTGCTGCTTTGAACATGGCATCATGACTATTCTTATCTGCATACCTTGCCTGCTGACAGGAGGCACCGAGAGCCAGACCCTGAACCTTGCGCAGGTTCTTGTCTCGGGCGGGTATCGCGTGGTTGTAGCCTGCTATTTTGAGTACGCTGCGACCACGGTCTCCCGATATCGTTCGGCGGGTGTTGAGGTGGAGCTGATGCAGCAGGAGGGCCGTCGCATCGGTGGCTGGTGTGGGGTGCTGTTCCTGTATCGGGGACTACGTCGTCTTGTGCGGAAATACAGGCCGGAGGTCGCGCATGTGCAGTATTTGGCACCGGGGGCGCAACCGTGTCTTTTTCTCAGGCTGCTGGGCGTACCGCATATCATCGCTACTGTTCATACCGACGGCCGCATCTATAAATCCCTGCAGCTGCTGCATTTTATTCAAAGGCATGTTACGGATGTATTTACTTGTATCACTACCATGGCGGAGAAGGAGTTTTTCTCTTCGTCCGAATTGTTTTCACCTGATACGGTGTTGCAGCGGCATGACCATGTGACCATTTATAATTCCCTGCCTTCGCATGTAACTCTGGCCGATACTGCACGGGAGAGATTGTCTGCTGTCCCTGTTATCGGGGTGGTGAGCCGCGTGGAGCATATCAAGGGAATGGATCTGGTCATCCCTGCCTTTGCACAGGTGCAGAAGCAGTTGCCGCTGTCGCGTCTGCTGGTGGTGGGCGATGGTTCTCTGCTACCGCTGATGAAGTCGCAGGCAACGGCTTTGGGCGTCGATGACAAAGTGGAGTGGGTGGGATACCAGCCACAGGAAAATCTCTCCTCATATTACGACTGCATCGACTTGTTATGGATGCCTTCCCGAAGTGAGGGCTTTGGCCTGAGTGCCCTGGAAGCAATGGCTCGAGGTTGTCCTGTTGTTGGTAGCAGGGTAGGAGGCTTGACCGAACTGGTGACTAAGGATTGTGGCCTTCTATGCGAAGTAGGCAGCACATCTTCTCTCTCGGAAATGACAGTTTTCATCCTGCAGAATGAAGAGGAATATACCTGCAAGTCACGGGGCTCATTGCAACATGCCGGTGAATTTTGTATGCCTCGATACAGGGAACTGATATTAAACCTCTACGAAAAGGTAAGATGTTTGCGCTGAATTATCTTTACTTCCTGATTATTACCATGCTTTTGCTGCAGTATCTCCAGCGCCGCAGTGCGAAGGTGAAGCATCCCTTGCTGCAGCGGGCTGTTCTCTCCTTCAGTGGTCCCGAGATATTCTGGACTTTGCTGTTTTCTACGGGGTTGCTTGCTTTTTCGGCTCCCGCAGGGGTGGATTTGATGGCCTTGCGTTTGTTGTCGCTGGAGATATTCTGCCTGATGTGTCTTTCCTATGCCAAAGGAACGCCTGCCTTTTCCTTTCCCGTGGTTTGTTACATCATTTTCATGTGCTGGCTGGTCGTGGGCTGTTTGTATTCTCCAGCTCCGGCATTCGGGTTCCGTGTGATTCTGAAATATCTGTATCCTCTGGTGGTCTGCCTGGCTGCCTCGGCGGTAGTGCGTCGGCCAGAGGTGATGATGAAGGCCTCCCTGGGTGCCCGTTCTGTAGCGCTGGTGGCATGGCTTATTACTTTTACTTTTTTTGAGTATATCTTATTTCCCGGGGTGTTCTGGTATAGTACAGCCCGCTCCATTAATTACATCAGTATCTGTGTGTTCTCTCTTGCCTTATATTTTTATCTGGGCAGGGAAAAGAAGAATCTTGTCTTTGCTGTTCTGTTTGCGATGCCATGTATTCTCTGGATTTTCCGCACGAGTATCATGGGAACGGTGGTGGGACTCATGGCGTTTTTCTTGTTCCGATTCAGAGTCAAGGCTTTGCCCGTCATTGCCCTGATAGCCATGCTGGGTATTGCCTGCGTGTTCTATGTCCCGGCAGTGAAGGAGAAGATGTTCAAGGATGATTCTGTCACGCTGTCTGATTTCATGAACGGTGAGATAAATCTGGATAGCATTGAGAGCAACGCCCGCTTTGCCATGTGGGAGTATTTTGAAAATCGTTTCTATAAGGAAAGGGAAATCCAGGGGAGTGGTACGGGGGCGACCCAGCATCACTTCTACAGCAACAATCTTTTCGGGGGGCTTCAGGTGATGCATAGCGACATGGTGCAGATGAAGTGCGACAATGGCTTGGTGGCTCTCTGGCTATACTATGGTTCTGTTGCCTTGATGATAGGACACGCGTTTATTGTGTTCTGTCGGCAGAAGAGCAGATGGATAAAGATATGCGCTATTACCGCGGGGTCTGCCATGGCTGGCGTGGCGGTTACTATGTATTCGGATAATGTGGTGAACTATTCCATGTGTACCCTGAGTTATCCATTCGGCTTCTATGGAATGATGCTGGGACTTCTGAAAGCCAGGAAGAAAGGATTATTAGTATGATCAGCGTTGTAATTCCTCTGTATAATAAGCAAAGGCAGATTGCAGATACCTTGCGCTCGGTTCTGTGGCAAAGCTTTCGTGACTTTGAGATTGTGGTGGTGAATGATGGCTCGTCTGATGGAAGTATGGCTGCTGCTGAGGCGGTGCATGATGCCCGAATCCGCATAATCCACCAGGAAAATGCGGGGGTGTCGGCTGCCCGTAATCGAGGAATAGCGGAATCCCGTTATGAACTCATTGCGTTTCTGGATGCCGATGACCATTGGATGCCAGATTATCTGCAGACCCAGTATGAATTGATTCAGAAATACCCCGAATGCTCAGTCTGGGCATGTGACTATGAGTTTGTTCATTCCGATGGCTCGGTACACCCAACCTGCATCCGCAAATTACCCTTTGCCGGGGAAGATGGCATTCTCTCCAATTATTTTGAGGTAGCCAGTTGTTCTCATCCTCCCATTTGTTCCATCTCCATTGTGGTGCGAAAGTGTGCCCTCCAGACTATAGGCGGTTTTCCTGTGGGGATTCAGTGGGGGGAGGACTTGTTGACCTGGGCAAGATTAGCCTTTTCTTACCAGTTGGCATATAGCAGACGCGTATTGGCTTCATACAGTTTTGCGCCGACGGATGCTGCAGCACGCTTACCGCGGGATATTGAAGTCGTTCCTGATGAGGTGGGCACGCAGCTTGTGGCCATGCGTGAAAGAACTGATGATAGAAAAAGGCGAAGAGAACTAGGTCTGTACATCGCATTCTGGTTCAAAATGCGAGCTCATATCAACATCGTATGGGGAAATGAAAAGGCCGCACGTACGAATGCCGGTTATGCCATCATTTATCAGTGGAGTAATCTGAAAGCCTGGATAATACTCTGCCTTTCCTTTCTGCCGGAGTTCTTGTTGGTTCGATTATTAAAAAGTAAACGCTGAGGTGTCATGATTACGGTCTTTAATGTAGCTCTTGCTCCCTATCGCATCGATTTTTTCAATTCGCTTGCTGACATGGGAGCTGCATCATTCTATTTTCTGCAACAGGGGGTGGAGGGAAGTTCTTTTGACGAGGTCCAGATGCGGCGGAAGTGCCGGTTTGTGCCACGCGCTTTAAAGTGTTTTTCTCTGTTGGGACGGAGAGTACCGCTCAAGGTATGGGCGATTTTGAGGAAGGAGAAGCCGCGGACCGTATTTGTCCCTGAGTTTTCATTTGCAAGCTTTCTGGTGCTTATATACAGGTTGCTGTTCTTTGCTGGTTTCAAGGTGGTTTCTATCTGTGATGACAGCATCGATATGTTGCATGGAAATGATTTCAGCCGCCTGCATGGTTATGCCCGCAAGCTGCTGGCTCCATTGTGCGATGAACTGGTGCTGCTGGATAATAGGGCGGTGGAGTGGTATCAGCAGAGGTATGGGAAGGGAATGTGGTTTCCTATGATTCGTAATGATGCAGCCTACGCTCAGTCTTTGTGCAATGCTCAACTCGCCGAACATGATGCCAGAAGCCGGTTCCCGGAAGTCAATACTACAAAAGTGGTGCTTTTTGTGGGGCGGCTTGTGGCTTTGAAAAATGTGGATACGATTATAAATGCTATGCCGGAAGATGCCCTTTTAGTGGTTGTTGGTGACGGGGAGGAGTGTACTACCCTGGGGCAATTGGCTGCAGGGACAAGAAAACAAGTGCTTTTTGTCGGTTGGAAGAACGGTGATGAATTGCTGGCTTGGTACAGAATAGCTCACGTATTGGTGCTTGCCAGTTTTCGTGAGGCTTTTGGGGCGGTGGTGAATGAAGCGCTGCTTGCTGGTTGTCGCGTCTGCGTTTCCAAGAGAGCGGGAAGTGCCTGCCTGGTGACACCGGAAAATGGTGCGCTGTTTAATCCTGTGAATGGAGATGAGCTTTCTGACAAGCTGCGCCGGGAATTAGACGCACAGCCGTTGAAAAAAACGGTGAAATCCTTGATGCATGTCGATTTTGATACCTTTGTGGAGCAATTGAAGTTGGTGATATGAGAAAAAAGATTTTATTCATAGTGCCTCTGCCACCTCCGGTACACGGATCGGGAATGGTCTGTCTGCAGATTCTGCAGAGCGAGAAAATCAATACGGACTTTGATTGCCGTTATGTGAATTTGTCTACCTCCCGGGGGAACGGGGAAGTGGCAGGATTTACGCCGCTGCTTCTGCTGAAGAAGCTGGGGCGGTTCATCGCCTCTTTTCTTCGCTCTTTCTGGTTGCTGGTGGTATTCCGCCCTCAGACCTGTTATGTGGCCATTGCTTGTCGGGGAGTAGGCTTCCTGAAGGATGCACCCTTTGTCCTGCTGGCCAGGATGTTCGGCTGCAAAATCATTCTGCACCATCATAATAAAGGTATGTCGGGTTACGTGAACCGGTGGTTGTATGGTTGGTTGTTGCCGATAGTGTATCGCCATGCCACGGTGATTCTACTTTCCTGGCGGTTGTATGATGATATTTCTGCAGTGGTGCAGAAGGAACAGGTGAGAATATGCCCTAACGGAATCTGAGTATACAATGTTTCATTTCCTTTCCATTTCCAATTTGAATACCTCCAAGGGAACTTTTGTCCTCTTGGATTCTGCAGAACTCCTGGCGCAGCAGATTACCGGCTTTCATGTGCATTTTGTTGGTGCTCCCACGGCCGAGATTTCAGCGGAACGTATGCAGCACGAAATCGAGAGCAGGGGGCTTCACTCGGTGGTGACCTACCATGGCCGGCTGTATGGTGAAGATAAGGAAGCGCGTTTGGCTGAGGCAGATTGTTTTGTTCACCCCACTTTGGATGATTGTTTTCCTCTTGTTATCCTGGAAGCCATGAGGCATGCGCTTCCCATCATTGCAACTCCAGTGGGGGCTATCCCGGATATGCTGATGAATGGAGAAACGGGGATTGTCGTGCCCGAGAATGATGCCTGGTCGCTGGCCGTAGCAATGGCTCAGCTGATGAAAAATCCGGGTAAAGCTTTTCAATATGGAAGAACCGGCCAGGAGGTTGCGCTGGGACAATTTTCTTCGGCTGTTTTTGAAGAACGTTTAAGTTTAATCCTTTCCGAATCATGAGACCAGTAAGGAAAAGTATAACTGCCCCGGAGAATTGCACCGGTTGTGCGCTATGCGCAAATATTTGCCCGAGGGAAGCTATCAGTATGGATTGGAATAGAGATGGCTTTCTAGTGCCGATTGTCAACAATGATGCATGCGTTGATTGCGGTGTTTGTGTGAAACAATGCCCGGCTCTGAAATCGAATGAAGCAAAAGACAACGGTGCCGGAACGTTTTGTTCAACGGGATATGCAGCGTGGAGCACGGATGCACAAATATTGCGGGAAAGCTCCAGCGGAGGAGTATTCAGTGAAATGGCCGGGTTCATCATTCAACAGGGTGGCTGCGTGTATGGCGTCAGATGGGAAGAAAATCTGCGTGCTCGGTTTCACCGGATAGAGAGAGAAGAGGAAATAGCACAATTCAGAGGCAGCAAGTATGTGCAGGCTGAGCCGGGAATGGCATATAGGCAGGTTCTGATGGATTTGAGGACCGGACGCAAAGTTCTGTTTGCCGGCACTCCGTGTCAAGTGCATGCGTTGAATGTATATTTGAAAAAAGAGTATGAGAATCTGATAACAGTAAGTCTGGCTTGTCATGGTGTGCCCAGCCGCCTGCTGGCAGAGCGGTATGTGGCCGAACATGAGCAGAAGGAACGGTGCAGAATGACGGGCTGGCAGTTCAGAAATAAACTGAATGGCTGGGTGGATTTCCTGACGGTAAATGAGTATAGCAACGGGAAAGTAAGGTTACGTTTGAGGCATAAAGATGACTACATGCGCGTATTCCTTGCGGATGTTGCCATGAAGAAAGCTTGTTTCTCATGTGCTCATAGTTATGTGAATAATGCTGTTCCTGAAATTGGAGATGTGGCATTGGGTGATTTCTGGAACGTAAGAAAATATCATCCCGGGTGGGATGTTTTTAAGGGAATATCCACGGTGCTTTGTCACAGTACAAAAGGTGATAACCTTATCAGAGCTCTGGCTGACAAGGGAAAATTAGTGGTACATAAAGAGGAGTATGGAGTAGCTCAGAATCCCACCCAAATAATGTTGGGTCATGATGCTGTTCAGCTTAAACGAACCTTGAGTTCGCGGAGTTCTGCTCTGAAAATGCTCAGGGAAAAAGCACCGATGAAAAAAATACTTAAACGTACAGAACGAGAGGTCTTAATCAGTGGGGTTTATGTCTCTGAAATGAATCCCGTATTGCGTTTTCTGGTGCGTCTGCGAAAATGGATGGCACATAAGCCTAAACCACGTGTGGGGATATTAACCGAGAGTTTGTTCTCCAATTATGGTGGCTTGTTGCAGGCTTTTGCAATGCAGCGCGTCGTGAAAGGGCAGGGGTATGATGCTTTTACCATTCAATACACAGATACTGATAAAAGCATGTTGCGAAGGTGGATGACTTTTACAAGGAATCTGCTTGCTGAAGCATTGTGGCGTTGTCGTCTGCTGCCTCCGTTTCCATTGCCCAGGCGTGTACAGGGTGCCGCGGGGAGACAATTCATTTCTCGCCATATACGTCGAACCAGGTTGTTGCCCATGTGTGTGATGCCGATGTTGGAAAAACGCTATGAATTCTCCCGCGTGATAGTAGGAAGCGACCAAGTCTGGAATTCTGCTTCAAAGCCGATACCCATGCCTTTCTTTTATTTGAATTGGGCGTCAGATGACTTGAGAAAACGGAGTATTTCATATGCGGCATCATTTGGACGGAATGAAATAGCATATCCTGAGCCGGAATACCAGAAATGCGCCCAGCTGCTATCTCAATTCCGAGCCGTTTCCACACGGGAGGTCAGCGGAATCGGCTTATGCGGGAAAATGGGGGTGCTGGCATGCCGGCAACCGGATCCTACGCTCCTGCTTTCATTTGAGGTATACGATAAGATTATTTCTGATGCTGGGTCTGTCCCGGTGGCAGACAACACTATTGCCCTGTACTTATTGGATAGATGTGAAACGTCGGACGGTATTGTTCAAAAGGTGGTATCAGCTATGAAGAAGGACGTTTTTGATATGAATCGAAGGGGTAATTACACGCCGCCCCTATCCGTGGCTCAATGGTTGCGCGTGATTCGTGATAGTGAATGCCTGATAACGGATTCGTTTCACGGCTGCGTATTTGCCATCATTTACAACACCCCCTTTGTTTGTCTGGGAAATGAGGGCCGCGGAAATGCCCGCTTTGATACTCTGTTGGGGATATTTGGTCTGGAAGAGAGAATGTTAACGAATCCTGCACCGGAAAAGGTGATTCAAGTGCTTCATACACCTATTGATTGGTATCGCGTCAATGCAATTCGCGCTGCTGAACGGGAGCGAGGTCTGAACTTCCTTAAGAAAAATATGGTCTGATATGGCGAGTGAAATAAAAGCCGGGGCTCTATTGAACTACGTTTCCATTGCTGTTCGCCTCGCCACGTCCTTTCTTCTCACTCCCTTTGTAATTTCTACATTGGGCGTGGAAGAATACGGGCTCTTCATGTTGAGTGGCTCCGTTATTGCCTGGTTGTCTTTGACAGATCTAGGGCTCGGAGCGACAGTGAGCAAGTATGTAGTGACATATCGGGCCAAGGGTGCATACGGACAGCAGGCTCACTTTCTGGGGCAGAGCATGATGCTTTTTTGCCTGATTGCCGTTGTTACACTGATTGCCGGTGTTGTTTGCTTCTACCATCTGGATGCCTTTTTTCCTAAGTTGACCGCAGCTCAGCACGAAATGCTTAAAATCCTTTTCCTGCTTACCCTGGGTAACATGATTCTGGCTATTCCTTTGCGCCCCTTGGGATGTGTGCCGGGGGCGTATCAGAAGTTTGTTGTGCCGGGTATGGTGAGCCTTTGTTCCTCTCTGCTCAATGCTGCGCTTACTGTAGCCTTGCTTCTACTCGGATTCAAGGCTATTGGCCTGACTGTGTTAGCTGTAGGGATGGGGATTATGAACCTTATCTGGGGATTATTCTATACAATTCATATCCTGAAGGTTAAAGTGAGTTTTGGTATGCCTGATTGGGGGCTTTATCGTGGAATGCTGGGGTTCTCTGTCTGGATTTTTCTGAATCAGATTATGGATCTGTTTTACTGGCAGGCTGGTTCTCCTATTTTGGCAAATGTGTGTGGCACTGCCTCTGTGGCTGTATTTACTTTAGGTATGTCCTTTTCTACCTATTTCGTGACAGCCAGCACTGCGATATCCGGCGTGCTGGCTCCCAGACTGATGCATATGGTGGCTCAGGATGCAGGAAAGGCGGCTTTGACAAAGGTTATGATTCGCGCCGGTCGAATGCAACTATTCCTGCTGACCTTGATATTGATGGGTTTTGTTTTTCTGGGGCAGGACTTTCTTCGCCTGTGGGTGGGTAAAAGTATGGGGAATAATGTGTCACTTGTCTGGCTGGGGGCTATAACCGTCATCATCCCTCTCATTATACCACTAACCCAGAATACGGGGCTGGCCATTCTTCAGGCTTTGGATATCCACAGAGGCCGGGCTATTATTCTGTTCTATTCTTCATTGGTATGTGTGATATTGGGCTATGTTTTATCACTGTATCTGGGCCCTCTCGGCATGTTTATCGGCACAGCGGTTTCACTGACGTTTGGCCAGGTCATTATGATAAACCTGTATTATAAACGCAAGGCGGGGCTCTTGATAGGAGCGTTTTTCCGCCGTACCTATCTCCCTATGCTCATGCCAGGAGCTTGTATTGCTGGTGCAGGTCTTGCTCTGGCTTACGTCTGGCAGGTGAATACCTGGGCTGATTTGTTTGCTGCGGTTGCAGTATATGGCACACTTAGTTTGTTTGTGATGTTTTTCTTATACCTGGATACGGAAGAAAGACGACTCTTGCTGCCCTCCTGGGGTAAAATATGAAAAAAATCAATGATATAGTACAAATGTCAAATCAACTATTTATGAGTGTTATGGATAAAATTGCGCAACCGCCCATGGAACGCCCCATGAAGGAAAAACGATTTTGGGGTAGCTATATCGTATTAGATTACATAAATTTGTCAGATAGGGAAACTGAGTTGTCCAAGCGCCTGCACATTGATGCGGGGAAGGGTATCAGCTATCAGAGACATGCTCATCGCGATGAAATCTGGACTATTGCCGATGGTGAAGGGTATTTCGTGATGAACGGAGAGGTGGAGAGAGTAGGCCGCGGGGATGTCCTGGTCATTAAAGCCGGGAATCTGCATGCTATCCGGGCGATTAAAGCGCTTATCATCATAGAGGTACAGCTGGGTTTCCCTCTCATAGAGGAAGATATCGAACGTTTTGAGCTCGATTGGAATTCGATTTTGCAGGCGGAAATTGATGAATCAGGTGGTATAGGATATACGGATTCAGCTTTTCCCTACCATGAAGAAAATTACAGCTGGTAAGAAAGGTGCAGAGCTTCAATGAGGAAGGTGTGGGATAAAAAGAAACTTGTAAAAAATTGCAAAAAAAGGCTTGCATTCACTGTGTGATTCGTGTATTATTTCGCCGCACCCACTAAGGGGGCGAAACAATAAAGCGAAGTTAGCTCAGTGGTAGAGCACATCCTTCACACGGATGGGGTCATAAGTTCGAATCTTATACTTCGTACTTCAAAAAAACCTTGCAAATCGAAAGATTAGCAAGGTTTTTTCTTTATTCATCCGGGCATACATGCCCGAGGAATTTTATACATCAAAAATTAAAAATCCAAAATTCAAAATTTTGTTTACATCGTCTGCAGCATGTGGAGGGCTTCGCGGAGCTTGTCGGCGGGTTTGATTTTCTGCAGGCGGGGGAAGCGCTTGTTGTCGAGGATGTAGTCGTTGTTGCGGGTGAGCATGAGTTTCTGCCCGCTGATTTCGACGTTGGAGATGTTGCGTCGGGTGGCGAGGATGCGGATTTTGTGGACGGTGAGCAGGTGGCTCACTTCGCGGGGCAGGGGACCGAAGCGGTCGCGCCACTGGCGGTCGAGGTCGTCCACGTCATCGGTGGTGCAGGCGCGGGCGAGCTGGGTGTAGGACTCCATGCGGGCCTTGGTGGATTCCATGTAGGTGGCGGGGAGGTAGGCGCCGAGGAGTTTATCGGCATCAGCTCGGGTGGCCATGCTGGCCTCGCTGAGGCAGATGAAGTCGGCCTTGAAGGTGGCCTCGGCGCGGATGGTGGGCACTTTGCCCTGCATGCGCTCGATGGACTGGCGGAGGAGCTGACAGTACAGCTCGAAGCCGATGGCGGCGATGTGGCCGCTCTGCTGGGTGCCTAAAAGGTTGCCTGCGCCGCGGATTTCGAGGTCGCGCATGGCGATTTTGAAGCCGCTGCCGAGCTCGGTGTACTGCTTGATGGCGGAGACGCGTTTGCGGGCATCGCCGGTGCAGAGGGCCTGGCGGGGGAGCAGGAGGTAGGCATAGGCGCGGTGGCCGCCGCGCCCCACGCGCCCGCGCAGCTGGTAGAGGTCTGCCAGGCCGAAGCGATCCGCGCGGTCGATGATGATGGTGTTGGCGTTCGGGATGTCGATACCGCTCTCGATGATGCTGGTGGCGAGCAGGATATCTGCCTTGCCATCCACAAAGTCGCGCATGATGAGCTCGAGCTCGCCCTTGTCCATCTGCCCGTGGCCCACGACGATGCGTGCCTTGGGCGCGAGGCGCTGGAGCTCGTCCTTCATCTTGAGGATGCTCTGCACGCGGTTGTGCAGGAAGAAGACCTGACCGCCGCGGGAGAGCTCGCGCTCGATGGCATCGGCGATGAGCTTTTCGTTGTACGGGCACACGGCGGTCTGCACGGGCAGGCGGTTGAGCGGCGGGGTTTCGATGGTGCTCATATCGCGCGCGCCCATGAGCGCCACATAGAGGGTGCGCGGTATGGGGGTGGCCGAGAGGGTGAGCATGTCCACCATGCGGAACATGCGCTTGAACTGCTCCTTGTGCCGCACGCCGAAGCGCTGCTCCTCATCGATGACGGCGAGGCCGAGGTTCTTGAAGGTGATATCTTTGGAGATGACGCGGTGGGTGCCGATGACGATATCTACCGAGCCATCTGCTATGCCGGCCACGATTTCCTTTATCTTTTTGGCGGGGGTGAAGCGGCTGAGCAGCTCGATGCGCACGGGGTATTCGCTCATGCGTGCGCGGAAGGTGCGGTAGTGCTGCGCGGCGAGCACGGTGGTGGGCGCCAGGATGGCCGCCTGCCGCCCGCCGGTCACGCACTTGAAGGCGGCGCGTATGGCTACCTCGGTCTTGCCGAAGCCCACGTCGCCGCAGATGAGGCGGTCCATAGGGCGGTCGCTTTCCATGTCTGCCTTGGTCTGGGAGATGGCGCGGAGCTGGTCGGGCGTCTCGCGGTAGGGGAAGCTGGATTCGAACTGCCACATCCAGCCTGAGTCGGCGGGGTGGGCATAGCCGCTGTTGCTCTCGCGCTCGGCCTGCACCTCGAGCAGCTGCGCGGCGTAGTCCTGCACGGCTTTCTCCGCCGCCTGACAGGCGCGGCGCCAGCGGGCATCGCCCAGCTTGCTGAGTTCGGGTGTTTTTGCACCTAGTCCTATGTATTTAGACACCAGGTGGCTTTGCTGCAGCGGAATGCGTAGCAGTACACCGTCTGCATACTTGATGAGAATCTCCTCCTCGCCGCTTTGCTCATTGCGCACAATACCAACGAATTTGCCCAATCCGTGGGAGGCGTGGATGACGTAGTCTCCCTCCTCGATTTCGCGGAGCGGCGCCTGGGCACGCTCGCGGCGCATGCGGTCGGTGCGGTCGTCCTGTTTGCGGCTGCGCGGGGTGGAGTAGCGGCCGAAGATTTCGGCAGCGGAGAGTACGGCGAGCCGGGCGCCGGGGATGGAGAAACCCAGTGGCAGGTCACCATCGCGGCTCTGCACTCCGCTCCATGCATCGTCCTCGCCGCAGATTTCCTCGAAACGGCTTTTCTCGCCTTCGTGGGGGAAGAACATGACCACGCGCCACTTCTGCTCGCGCCACTTGCGGAGCTCCATGCCGGCGAGCTGGCGGCGGGCCTCCTGCATGACGAAATCGCCCGTTTCAAAGCTGCCCAGCGGGGTGCCGAAGATGGCGGTGCCGTCGCCCGCGTTCACGTTGTCTATGTCGGGCAGCACATCGTCGCGGTCCGGTGGCAGCTCATACACCAGCACATGGCCCGGCACGCCGCAGCCCGGCAGGCTCACCACCCAGTCGTCGCGGCCTATCCAGTCGCGCAGCGGGCGGTCGGCAGGCGGTTCCTCGAGCACGAGGTCGGCGGAGTCGAGTTTCCTGAAGGAAAGCTGGGAGTCGACATCGAAGGCGCGGATGCTTTCCACCTCGTCGCCGAAGAACTCGATGCGCAGCGGCCAGGCCGACTGCAGGGGGAAGACGTCGAGGATGCCGCCGCGCAGGCTCCATTCGCCACGGCCTGTCACCTGGTCCACACGCTCGAAATCGTGGTCGGTCAGGGCGGTGCACATGTCATCCAGTAGGTATTCGCTCCCCACCTGCAGGGTGAGGGTGAAGCCGGCGCCTGCGGAAAAGCTGGGGGCTGGCTGCTGCAGCGCCGCCGCGGTCACGATGACGGCCTGGGTGGCGCGTGGCGCCCCCGCGATGGCTCGCAGTGCTTCCAGTCGCTCGGCTGCGAGGTCGGGATCGGAAACGCCGTGGTTGATGTGGATTTCCTGCTCGGGCACAAAGACGGCCTGCGGACCATCCCACAGCGGCCACTCGGCGGCCAGTCGTTCCTGAATGGGCAGGGCATCTGCCACCACCCACACACGGCGCGGCTTGTCGGAGGCGGCGGCCACCATGCTGGCCACAAAGGAATAGGCTGCGGGGCTCACGCGCTCCAACACCACGGGCTCGTCTACCGAGGCGGCTCGGCACAGGCGCGCCAGCTCCCCGGCAAAGGCAGGGGATTTCGCCACAATCTCTGTGAGCGGCTTGGCCACGTGCCCTTATCGTAGCAGCTGCCACGCCTCATGTCAAATAAAAGCTTGCCAACTCGCGGGGTGGGTGGTAGGATAGGCGCGCATCACTGCTCCGGTAGCTCAGTTGGATAGAGCACGAGCCTTCTAAGCTTGGGGTCCCGCGTTCGAGCCGCGGCCGGAGCGGACGGAAAAAAGCCCTGCGTGTATCGGTACACGCAGGGCTTTCCGCTTCCTCGCGGGGCGGGTGCTTACTTGCCCCCACCTGTGGTGCAGCAATCGTGGCGGCCTGCTTTGCGCAATTCATTTATCCAGAGCAGGGATAAACCGGCTGTGAGCCCTAAGAGAATCACAGCGTTTGCCGCGTACATAGCCGCCTTGCAGCACCTGCGGTGCTGTTTGTCAGCCAGCCAATTCTTCACCTTCTCCTCCGTTTCCTGTATCTTTTCCTGGTCCATGCAGGTGTGACGCACCATGCCCCGCAGAGGAATCAATAACCTTTAGCGAAAGGAATTTCAAATTGAGAGAACAGAGGCGCTTTATTCCCTCACAAAAAATGGAGCTGCCCTGATGGGCAGCTCCATAAAGTGGTGATTTGCTCTATGCGCAATTAGCAGCAGGGCTGAGCAAGAATCTTGCGCAGGCGGGCAAAGCGGGGCAGAGACTCAGCGGTCTTCATGCCGGTAGCACCCTGGATGAGGGGCAGGGCGTAGTCGATGAAGGCCATCTCCACGTTGTTGCCGGCGGCGTTGATCCACTCGCGGGGAACCTTGCGCTCGAAGTTAGCTACGCTGGCCAGGGGCAGGAGCTTCATCTCGCACTTGTAGTTGCCTTCCTCGTCGGTGGTGCGCTCGAAAGCGGGCATCTTGTCGGTGTCACCGGCCACAGCGGCCTCCACGGCGGTCTTACCGGCGAGGTAAGCCTCGTGAGCGTCGGTGGCGGAGCCCAGGTGCGTAGCGCAGCGCTGCAGCAGGGAGGGCTCGATGGCGCGCACCTTGGCGCTGGTCACGCGGGCACGTACGATTTCAGCCAGCTTGTTGGCAAGGCCGCCGAGCTGGGCGTGGCCGAAGCCGTCGTTGCTGTTGGTCTTGGCTTCGGAGATGAAGTTGCCGTCCTTGTCGTGGATACCTTCGGAAACAACCACAAGGCACTTGCCGGTGGCGTTGTAAATCTTCTCCACGTCGCACAGGAAGCTCTCCATGTCGAAATCAACCTCGGGGAGGTAGATGAGGTCGGGACCGGCACCGGCGTAGGTAGCCAGGGCGGAGGCGGCGGTCAGCCAGCCGGCGTGACGGCCCATCACCTCAATGATGGTCACCATACCGGTGTCGTAGCAGCAGGCGTCGTGCTTCACTTCCATCACGGAGGTGGCGATGTACTTAGCAGCAGAGGCGAAGCCGGGGCAGTGGTCGGTGCCGAAAAGGTCGTTGTCGATGGTCTTGGGGATACCCATCACGCGGCACTCCCAGCCACTCTTCTCCATGAACTTGGAAATCTTGTTGCAGGTGTCCATGGAGTCGTTACCGCCGTTGTAGAAGAAGTAGCGCACGTCGAACTTCTTGAAGGTCTCGAGCAGCTTCTCGTAGTCGGTCGGATCCACATCCGGGTTCTTCATCTTGTAGCGGCAGGTGCCCAGAGCAGAGGAGGGGGTGAACTTCAGCAGTTCAAGCTCCACCGGGTCTTCCATGCCCATGTCGTAAAGCTTGCCGTCGAGCACGCCACGGATACCGTTGGCAGCACCCAGCACGCGGGTAATCTGAGGAGCGTTAAGAGCAGTCTGGATAGCGCCCAGAATGCTGGCGTTAATCACAGCGGTAGGACCGCCGGACTGACCGATGATGCATGCACCTTTGAGTTCGTTCATGATATGAAGAATGTGTAGATGTATTGATTATTTGGTTGGTGTTCCCTCCGCGTTTTTCAGGCCGAAGGAACGGCCGCCTACGGCGGGCGCATTATTCTACCCGTTTCATTCTCATTTGGCAAGTAAAATAACTCGTTGATGGGCTGGAAAATAGAAAAATCCCGCAAGTTGAGTAACTTGCGGGATTTTCAACGGACAGGGAGGGATTCGAACCCTCGGTACGCTTTTGACGTACACACGATTTCCAATCGTGCTCTTTCGACCACTCAGACACCTGCCCATGTTTTGCATGAGCCCCGTGTAATGGGGTGCGGCGGCACTATACACGAAATTGCGGGCGCTTGCAAGCTAATTCTTGCAAAAAAGTGATTTTTTTTGTTATTGGAGTTTCTGCGTGACCTTGAAGTGGAGCTTTGCCACGTCGGGAAGGCGTTCGTGGCCATGGGTGGCTACGAAATGCTGAGCGGCGCGGGTGACATGCGGGCCGCAGCCCAGGGGCATGGGGCAGTTGCTGGCAGCGGCCGTCTTCTGCATCCACTGCACAAAGCGGTCGCGCGCCAGAATGGAGGCGGCAGCCACGGCCACATCGCTTTCGGCCTTGGTGCGCTGCTCGAGCTGCACGGGTATGCGGCGCTGGCCGAGGGCGCGCTTGAGCACCCATTCGTTGGCAAACTGGTCGCTCAGGGCGCGGGGACAGCTGGGCATCTTCTCGTGCAGGGCAGCTATTACACGCGCGTGCCCCCACGCGAGCAGGCGGTTCAGGTTGCCGATTTCCTCGTAGAGCTCATTGTAGCGGCGCGGGCCGATGCAGATGACCTCGTACACCACACCGGCGGTCTTCTTGATTTTCTCTGCAATGGCGTGGATTTTCTTATCATCGGAAATCGCCTTGCTGTCGCGGCAGCCGATGCGCACCAGCTCGGCGGCGCAGCGCTCATCGGTATACACGCCGGCCACAACCAGGGGGCCGAAGTAGTCGCCCTTGCCGCTTTCATCCACGCCGAAGTGCGGGGTGGTATCCACCAGGGCGGGCAGGGTGGTGCTTTTGGCGGGGGCGCTGGTTTCAGGATTCAGCTGCAGTACCTGCTTCACGAAGTCATCTGCCCCGCGGCCCTGGATGAGCAGGCGTCCCTTCTTGGGGTAGAACGCCACGTTCACGGACTCGCTCTCGAAGCAGTAATCCGCGTACTCGCGCGTGCAAGTGCGGTATGCGGCATCGGCTGCCAGCTTTTTCTTCAGGGCGGCAGCTTCATCGCGGGAAAGCTCAATACTGTACTGATTTGCCATGTCTGTGCACACTAGAATGCGGGGAACTGGGGCTTCCGTCAACTAAAATTCCCCGAAAATGCCTCAAAAAACGCCGAGTTGACGCAGAATTTAGTGGTTTTTGTCACTTTAGGCGAGACAAAAAGAATTTTTTAGTCTACAATGTGCGCGGCTTTTCAACAAAGCAGTTTTACTTATGGCAAATACGATTACTAAGAGAGAGCTTGTTAACAAGGTATGCGCTGAGCTGGACAACGGTTACACGCAGAACGAGGTGCTTGACATCATCCAGAAGACCATCGAGCTGATTACCGATGCTCTGGGTAAGGGTGATCGCGTTGTGCTGCGCAACTTCGGCACCTTCACCGTGAAGGAAGTGAAGCCCAAGGTTGGCCGCAACCCCAAGGATCCCGCCAAGAACGTTCCGATTCCTGCCCGCACGGTGGTGAAGTTCAAGGTTGGTAAGAACCTGAAGGAAGCCGCTGCTAAGGTTTCCGAGTAAATCATGCCGGCACTGAAGTGCTAGAGAACGAGGACGCTTCTATGCCTATAGATGCGTCCTTGTTCTATGATACAAAAATCATATTTTCAACCCTTTTCCCGATAACATGAAACTGAGAATAGCTGTACAATCCAAGGGCCGTCTCAACGAAGACACCATGGCCATTCTGGCTGAGGCCGGCATCAAGGTGAGCTCCTCTAAGCGCACCCTGCTGGTGGCTGCCAGCAAGTTTCCCATGGAGGTACTTTACCTGCGCGATGACGATATTCCCGAGACCGTGACCGACGGCGTGGCCGACATCGGTGTAGTGGGGCTCAATGAGTACCTCGAGCGCCAGGGCGATGCCGACATTGTGAAGAAGCTCGGCTTCGGTGGCTGCCGCCTGAGCATTGCCATTCCCAAGGAGCACGAATACACCGGCCCGCAGTGGCTGCAGGGGCGCAAGATTGCCACTTCCTACCCCGTGATTCTCCGCCGCTGGCTGGAGGAGCAGGGCGTGCAGGCTCATATCCATGTTATCACGGGTTCGGTGGAGATTTCCACCGGTATCGGCTTGGCTGATGCCATTTTCGACATCGTGAGCAGCGGTGCCACCCTGGTGAGCAACAACCTGCGCGAGGTGGAAGTGGTGCTCGAGAGCGAGGCCGTGCTTATCGCCAACAAGAACCTTTGCGCCGAGAAACGCGAGATCCTGGAAAAGCTCCTGTTCCGCATGGACGCCGTGATGACGGCTGCCGACAAGCGCTATGTGCTCATGAACGCCCCGAAGGACTGCGTGGACCAGATTGTGGCCGTACTTCCCGGCGTGAAGAGCCCCACCATCATGCCCCTGGCTCAGGAGGACTGGTGCAGCATTCACACCGTGCTCGATGAGACCTGCTTCTGGGATATCATCGGCAAGCTCAAGGAAGCCGGTGCCCAGGGTATCCTGGTACTCCCCATCGAAAAAATGATTCTGTAATTTCCTGATTCCCATGACCATCATAACGGAACCGACTCGTGAACAGTGGGCGGAGCTGGTGCGCCGCCCGGCCTTCGATGTAACGCAACTCTTTGATGTGGTGCGCCCCATCATGGATGCCGTGCATACGCACGGTGACCAGGCGCTGCATGAGTATGGTCACCGTTTTGATGGCGTGGAGCTGGAATCCCTGGCCGTTTCCCCCGCCGAGGTGGAGGAAGCCTGCAGCCGCGTGCCGCAGGAGCTTAAGGAGGCCATCGAACTGGCCTACTGCAACATCTACGACTTCCACGAACTGCAGCATGCCGCCCAGGCTCCCGTGAAACTGCAGACCGCCCCCGGTGTGGAATGCGAGCAGCGCACGCTGCCCATTCAGCGCGTGGGCCTGTATGTGCCCGGTGGTCAGGCCCCGCTGTTCTCCACGGTGCTCATGCTGGCGGTGCCCGCCGCTGTGGCCGGGTGCGAGGAAGTGGTGCTCTGCACACCTCCCGGCAAGGATGGTAAGGTGAACCCCGCCATCCTCTTTGCGGCCAATCTCTGCGGCGTGTCCCGCATCTACAAGGTGGGCGGGGCTCAGGCCATCGCCGCCATGACCTACGGCACCGCCTCTGTGCCGAAGGTGGATAAGATTTTCGGCCCGGGCAATGCCTATGTGACCGCCGCCAAGCAGCTGGCCTCCCTGTCCGGCGTGGCCATCGACATGCCGGCCGGCCCCAGCGAGGTGGAAGTGCTGGCCGATACCAGCTGCGTGCCTGCCTTTGTGGCGGCAGACCTGCTGAGCCAGGCCGAGCACGGCCCGGACAGCCAGGCCATGCTGGTGACCACCGATGCCGCCGTGGCCGAAGCCGTAGCTGCCGAGGTGGAGAAGCAGCTTGCCGAGCTGCCCCGCAGGGAAGTGGCCGCCAAATCCATTGCCAACAGCCGCATCATTGTGCTGGCTGATAAGCAGGACGCCATCGATTTTACCAACGCCTACGCCCCCGAGCACCTCATCATCGCCATGGAGGACGCCGCCGCTGTGGCGAAGGAAACCATCAACGCCGGGTCTATCTTCCTGGGCAACTACAGCTGCGAAAGCGCGGGCGACTACGCCAGCGGCACCAACCACACGCTGCCCACCATGGGCTGCGTGCGCGCCTACAGCAGCCTGTGCATCGACAGTTTCCAGCGCAAGCTCACCCTGCAGACCCTCACCCCCGAGGGCATCCGCAGCATCGGCAGCACGGTGGAGCTCATGGCCCAGGCCGAGCAGCTCGATGCCCACGCCCGCGCCATGACTCTGCGCATGCAGGCCGTGGCCGGCATGGAACCGGAGGAGCAGGGTACAGGCATAGCCCGCCTGGTGCGCCCGAATATCCTGAAGCTCAAGCCCTACAGCTCTGCTCGCGATGAATATGCCGGCAAGGCTGCCCACGTGTTCCTGGATGCCAACGAATGCCCGCACAACGCGCCGAACAACCGCTACCCCGACCCCCTGCAGTGGGAGCTGAAGCAGAAGATTTCTGCCTACAAGGGTGTGGCGCCCGAGCGAATTTTCCTGGGCAACGGCAGCGATGAGGCCATCGATCTCATCTTCCGCACCTTCTGCACCCCCGGTGTGGATGAGGTGGCCGCCATCGCCCCCACCTACGGTATGTACGAGGTCTGCGCCGATATCAACAACGTGCGCTACCGCGCCATCCCTCTGGAGGAGGACTACCACTTCGACGCCGAGAAGTTCCTGCTTTCCATCTACTCCCCCTGCACCAAGGTGGTGTTCATCTGCAGCCCGAACAACCCCACGGGCAACCTGCTGCCGCTGGAGGAAATCCGCAAGGTGCTCGATATCTTCCCCGGTATCGTGGTGGTGGACGAAGCCTACATCGACTTCGCCCCCGAGGGCTCGTCCGTCATCTCCCTGCTCGAGGAATACCCGCGCCTCATCGTGCTCAACACCTTCTCCAAGGCCTGGGCTTCCGCCGGTATCCGCCTCGGCATGGCGCTGGCTCACCCCGAAATCATCGCCCTGTTCAACAAGGTGAAATACCCCTACAACGTGAACATCCTTACCCAGCGTGCCGCCATGGAGCGCCTGGACCACATGGATGAAATCCGCGCCTGGGCAGAGGAATCCCTCGCCGAGCGCACCCGCATGATGCAGGCCGTGGCTGCGCTCCCGCTCTGTGAGAAGGTGTACCCCAGTGATGCCAACTTCTTCCTGGTCAAAGTGAAGGATGCCTGCGGCATCTACGACGCTCTGGTGGAGCAGGGTATCATCGTGCGCAACCGCCACCGCATCATGATGTGCGAGAACTGCCTGCGCATCACCATCGGCACCCCCGCCGAGAACGACGAACTCCTCGCAGCCCTCAAGCAATTCTGACCATGAAGAAAAAGGCCCTTTTCATCGACCGCGACGGCACCATCATTCAGGAACCCGCCGATGAGCAGATTGATGCTTTCGAGAAGCTGGTGTTTGTGCCCGGTACCTTCCGCGCGCTGAGCACCATCCGCGAGCTTACCGACTACGAGTTCGTGATGGTGAGCAACCAGGACGGCCTGGGTACTGACTCCTTCCCCGAGGATACCTTCTGGCCGGTGCACAACTTCATTCTCGACACGCTCAAGGGCGAGGGTGTCGAGTTCGACGATATCCTCATCGACCGCCACTTCCCACACGACAACGCCCCCACCCGCAAACCGGGTACCGGCATGCTCACCGCCTACATGGACGGCTCCTACGACCTGGAGAACTGCTATGTCATCGGCGACCGCGCCACGGATGTGCAGCTTGCTCAGAACCTGGGCTGCAAGGCGCTGCAGATTGGTACGGATGGCATGGACTGGAAGAAAATCACCGAGATTCTGGTGGCTGGCGAGCGCAGCGCCGAGGTGCAGCGCACCACCCGCGAGACAGATATCTACGTGAAGCTCGAGCTCGACCGCCCCGGCTGCTGCGAGGTGAACACGGGTCTGGGCTTCTTCGACCACATGCTCGCCCAGCTTGCCCACCATGGTGGCATGGGCGTGACCATCCGCGTGAAGGGCGACCTGTATGTGGACGAGCACCACACCATCGAGGACACCGGTCTGGCCCTGGGCGAATGCCTCCGCAAGGCCATCGGCAACAAGCTGGGCATTTCCCGCTACGGATACTGCCTGCCCATGGATGACTGCCTGTGCAGCGCCGCGCTCGATTTCGGTGGCCGCCCCTGGCTGCAGTGGGAGGCCGAGTACAAGCGCGAGCGCATCGGCGATATGCCCACGGAGATGTTCTACCACTTCTTCAAGAGCCTGAGCGATGCCGCGCTCATGAACCTCAGCATCAAGGCCGAGGGAGATAACGAACACCACAAGATTGAAGGTAGCTTCAAGGCGCTGGCCCGCGCCATCCGCGTGGCGGTGCAGCGCGATGTGCGCCACCTGGTGCTGCCCTCCAGCAAAGGAACGCTTTAAGTCATGAAAGTAGCTGTTGTCAGATACAACGCGGGCAATATCCGCTCGGTCATCAATGCCCTCCGCCGCATCGGCGTGGAGCCCGTGGTCACGGATGATGCCGCCGAACTTACCTCCGCCGACCGCGTCATCTTCCCGGGGCAGGGCGAAGCCGCCAACACCATGGCCTACCTGCGCGAAAGCGGCCTGGGCGAGGTGATTCGCGGGCTGAAGCAGCCTGTGCTGGGCATCTGCATCGGCCAGCAGCTGCTCTGCGCTCACTCCGAGGAGGGCGATACCCCGTGCCTTGGCGTGTTCGAAAGCCCCGTGGTGCGTTTCCCCGCCACCTGCGAGGAAGGTCGTGTGAAAATCCCCCAGATTGGCTGGAACACCATTGAGCAGCTTCGCACTCCGCTCTTCGATGGCCTGAAGGAGGGCGATTTCGTCTACTTTGTGCACAGCTTTTATGTGCCCGACTGCGCCGAAGCCATCGCCCGCACCACCTACGGCGGCGTCACCTACGCCTCCGCCCTGCGCCGTGGCAATTTCTACGCCACCCAGTTCCACCCCGAGAAGAGCGGCGATGTGGGCCTGCGCATCCTTCACAATTTCATTCACCTCTGCCATGATTGAGCTCATTCCCGCAATCGATATTATCGGCGGCCAGTGTGTGCGCCTCACCAAGGGCGACTACGCTGCCCGTAAAACCTATGACCCGCACCCCGAGGATGTGGCCCGCCGCTTCTACGACATGGGCGTGCGCCGTCTCCACGTGGTGGATCTCGATGGCGCCAAGGCTGACCACATCGTGAACCTGGAGACGCTCAAGAAAATCACCGCTCTGGGCATGACGGTGGATTTCGGCGGCGGCATCAAGCAGGAAAGCGACCTGCAGGCCGCCTTCGACCACGGCGCCGCCATGGTCACCGTGGGCAGCCTGGCTGCCACCGACCCGCAGCGTCTCCTCAAGTGGGCAGAGAAATACGGTCCCGACCGCTTCATCGTGGGCGCCGATGCGCTGAACGGCCGCGTGATGATCAAGGGCTGGCGCGAGGACGGCGGCATGAGCCTCGATGAATTCGTGAGCTTTTACATGAGCCACGGCATCACCCGCGTGCTCTGCACCGATATTTCTCGCGATGGCACCCTGGGCGGCCCGAACACCGCGCTGTACCAGAAAATCATGGCCAAGCACCCCGGCTGCCGCCTCATTGCCAGCGGCGGCGTGAGCTGCACCGAGGACATCCGCGCCCTCGATGCCGCCGGCATCCCCTCTGTTGTATTCGGCAAGGCCTACTACGAAGGCCGCATCGATTTGCCTGCTCTTCTCACTATTCACTCTTAATTATTCACTATTCACTTCCATCATGCTCGCTAAGCGTATCATTCCCTGTCTGGACGTAAAGGACGGCCGCACCGTCAAAGGTATCAACTTCGTGAACCTGCGCGACGCAGGCGACCCCGTGGAGCTGGGCAAGGCCTACAGCGAGCAGGGCGCCGATGAACTCGTGTTCCTCGATATCGCCGCTACCCACGAAGGCCGCAAGACCTTCACCGATATGGTCTCCCGCGTGGCTGCCGCCATTTCCATTCCCTTCACCGTGGGCGGTGGTATCCATGAACTGGCCGATGTGGCCCGCCTGCTGGAAGCCGGTGCCGACAAGGTGAGCCTCAACTCCGCCGCTATCCGCAATCCCCAGCTGGTGAACGATATCGCCAGCCACTTCGGTTCCCAGGTCTGTGTGGCTGCCATCGATGCCCGCTGCGATGCCGATGGCTGGTACTGCTACGTGAACGGTGGACGCATCCGCGTGGAGCGCACCCTCTTCGACTGGGCCCGCGAGGTGGCCGACCGCGGCGCCGGTGAAATCCTCTTCACCAGTATGGATCACGACGGCGTGAAACAAGGCTTTGCCAACGAGGCCCTCGCCCTCCTTTCCGATTCCCTCAGCATCCCCGTCATCGCCAGCGGTGGCGCCGGTGCCAGAGAACACTTCGCCGATGCTTTCCGCCTCGGCCATGCCGATGCCGCCCTGGCCGCCAGCGTCTTCCATTTCGGCGAAATCAAAATCCCCGACCTCAAGCACTACCTCCACAACGAAGGTATCTGCGTGCGCCTGTAGAATGGCCCATTATGCAGCTGGATATCAGCAATATTAAACCATTTATCTGCCTTGACTGCATTGCCGGCAGTAAGGCCTACGGACTGGACACCCCCACGAGTGACGATGACTTCAAGGGTGTGTTTCTGGCTCCTCTGCCTATGATTCTGACGGGGCAGGCCCCTACATTAGTTCAGGATGAGCGGCATGACCGGCAGTATACTGAGCTGGGGGCATTCTGCAGAGAATTGGAATTGAATAACTCGGGGGCCATGGAACTCTGGGCCTGCATAGGAGGAGAACAGGAACTGTTCTGCGCATCATGGTTTCGCGATTTCCTTGGCCGTTACAACTTTCTTTCTCGCCGCTGCTATTACACATACATTGCGAATGCTCAGCGCCAGCTGAAGCGTATTTCGGCAACACATGCCAAGGCCACTGAAGCCCCACCTGAACCTGCTGTGATGCAGGATTATGCCTTCATGCTACAGAATGGTAAACTTGAGCCTCTTTCTCAATGGTTGCAGTCGCAGGGGTTGGGCCTCTGCGATGTTGTGGCGCAGAGACTTGCAGATGATGAAAACCTGTATGCCTTGTATCGGCAATCATCCCGCTATGGAATCTTCGGTCGGGATGCAACGACCATTGCCACCCCGAAAGTCTCCGCAGACGCTCAGCTGCTGGGTGTGATGCTGTTTCGTGCATCCGCATATAGCCAGCAGAATCGTAGATGTGTTCAGTACCGCGAATGGGAACAGAAGCGCAATCCCGCCCGTCTTGTCACCGATGCCGCATTGGCAGATGAGCAAGGCTGCTACGACACCAAGCACATGGGGCATGTATTCCGCCTGCTGCACACGGCACGGGAAATTGCTACAGAAGGTGTCATTCATGTCCGCCGCTCGACTGATAATGCTTTCCTCCGGGAAGTCAGGGCGGGGCGTATCCCGCTGACAGAACTCATGCATATGGTCCAGGAGGAAATGGACTCGCTCAAGCCGCTTTTCGATAAATCCGACCTCCCTGAAACGCCTCAGATTGATGGCATATGGGAGGATTTAGCCCAGCTTCGCATAAAACTACACTATGAGTAACACGATACAGGAACAAATACAGCAGAAACTGGATGATTTGCAGCTGCAGAAAGGTTGCCACCTGCTGCTGGCTGTGGAATCCGGCAGCCGCGCATGGGGCTATGCCTCTGCCGATAGCGATTACGATGTCCGCTGCATTTATTATTTCCCCCGCGACCGATATCTGGCTGTGAGGCTTCCCCGGGATACGGTCGAGTGGGAACTCAATGAAGTGTTTGATATCAACGGGTGGGAATTACGCAAATCTCTGGGGCTTGCCCTTAAATCAAACCTGACGGTGTATGAATGGGTGGATTCACCCATTGTGTATCGTACCAGCCCGTGGCATGAAGAGTTTCGTCATGTCCTTGGCAAAGTATTGCGCCCTCGTATGCTGGCTTCTCGTTACCTGGGTATGGCTGCAGGTACCATTCATCGATATCTCATGCGTGAGCAGGTTCCTTATAAGCAGTACTTCTACGCTCTGCGCCCCTTGCTGGCTGCTCGTTGGGCTATGCAGGAACGTAAACCGGCACCTGTCCCATTTGCAGACTTGAGATATCTCCTGCCGGATGATATGCAAAGTGTTACGGATGAGTTGCTCGTGCTGCGTAATAGCTCATCTGAAAAAGCAGTAGGTCCTGCGCATCCTGCTGCAGATGCCTTCATTGCCCATGAACTTGCTGCTCTGGATGCCATGTTAGCCTCCATGCCAGAGGAGCCCGAGCCCGATACCGCTCCATTGGATGACTTCTTCCGCCGTGTCGTATCAAACGCATGACAAAGAATACACCCATTTTTAGCTTGCATCTCCGCCACCTCTTCTGTACACTCTCGGCGGGGCTGTAGCTCAGCGGTTAGAGCAGGGGACTCATAATCCCTTGGTCGCGGGTTCGAACCCCGCCGGCCCTATTGCTAAAGGCTGCATTCCTGAAATTGAGGGGATGCAGCCTTTTTCTGTTTATGCGCTGATATTTAACGGATTGCGGAGTCCTTAATTGTTAAAAAGAATGTATATTAAAAGGCTCAAAACGCCCTGATTTTGCCCTTTCTTACTCCCCGGGGACTCTAAAGGACTGGGGTCGCGGCATACAATAAACCCCTATTTTGATGCAAAGGCTTAATGATGAGTGGATTGGATAAAAGTATATGGTTTGCCCCTCTCAAATAAAAGTGGTGTTGATAATGAATACGTTATGAACCTGACCCATAAAAAGACTATACTTTTGCCCCTTTTTCAGCCCGGAAATCGGCAAGCTTTTTAACGATTCTCACCTCTCTGCCTCCCGGCAGACCATGGGCTCCACTTCGAGCGAATCCTCCCCTTGCAGCTCAGTTTTCACGCCATCTGCAACAAAAAATGCAGGAACTACTCAACAAAATGCCATCCACGCTTGAACAGAGGGGCGGGAATTGATATAATAACCGGTGACATATACGCGCTGGAGTTGGAGTTTACTATAGCAAAGACCCCAAGTTCATTAAGTTGGGAGAAAAACTGCAAGATCTGCGCGATAAACACGAATTTGTGAGGATGATAAGATGGTCAATATAACAGATGTAAGACAGATTCTTCAATTCGCAATAGATGCGGAGATTAAAGTCTTTCTTGATGGCGGCTGGGGTGTAGATGCACTTCTTGGACATCAGTCAAGAAGCCATA
>JBGVNQ010000008.1:0-22873 GCA_045125705.1 Akkermansia sp.
CTTACCATTTTAACAGAATCTCCGCTTAACTACGACTTTTTTCCTTCTATGTCGCTTTTAACCTTGCAATTCACAGTCCCGCAGTTCGATACCGACGGTAATCAGACACTCATCAAGACCGATACCGGCATCTGGTCGGCCATCTACAACGCCGAGAATCGCCCCACCGATTTCTACAAAATCGATGAGTCGGGCAGCACCACGGTGAAGTGCACCTACGACCACATGGGCCGCCGCGCCACAAAGCACGTCACGGTAAATGGCAATGTAACCCTCCACCAGCGTTATATCTACCGAGGTTACCTGCAGATTGCCTGCATCGACCTCACCCGCGCTGCTCACCCGGCGCTCTGGTATATTATGTGGGATGCCACCCAGCCTGTCGCAACCCGACCGCTGGCTATCCAGCTCAACGGCACCTGGTACACCTACGGCTGGGACCTCACCAAGAACATCTGCGAGCTCTACGGCCAGCACGGCTACATCCGCACCGCCTATACCTATACCCCCTATGGCCAGGTAACGGCAGAAGGTGATGTAGAGCAGAATATCCAGTGGTCCACCGAGTTCAACGACACAGAGCTCGGCCTCATCTACTACAACTACCGCCACTACAACCCGACGGATGGAAGGTGGACGGAAAGGGATGGGATTGAAGTGCCTAATTTATATGCAATCGCTAAGAATAATCTAATTATATACATCGATTTTTTAGGGAACAATGCCAGTGTTGTAGCTGATAGGAATTTGGGAAAGCCTCACCATCTTGCACAAGGGTTCAATTTTCAAGGCTTAATAGATTCATTTGTTCGACAAGCTCAAGAAGGAAAAGATGAAAAGAAATGCCCATGTTTAAAAGAAATAGGTATCGTTATACACGGTAATCCTAGCGAATCAGTGTTTGGTATAGATGAAGGCATTGCGCGAAATGACAGTTTATTCCCCTCGCAGGCGACTCAAATAAATGACAATAATGCGTATGCTCTTTTTACAGAACTTAGAATTCAACTAGAAAACAGAGCCGGTGGGTTCTGTAAAGGATGCGTAATATGGTATATTTCATGTAATACGGGATTGTCGTCGTTTGTTCAAAAAATTGCAAATGCGACAAGATGTACGGTATATGCCCCGAAGGGATACGCACGAGGGAATGATTATACAAAAGGGAAGACAAGGATTTCTAAGTCTGGAAATTCTCTCCCTGATGTGTCAGCCTCGTCTCGTAATGGGCAAAAAGCTGCAGATGGACTTTTCAGACAATATAATCCGTATAGGGAAGGGACAGATGTTCCACGTGAAAAGTACCTGTGGAAAAAAATTATGGATTCCCTTGATTTTTTATTTGAATAACATGAAAAAAATTATATTTATCACGTGCTTCGTTTGCATGCTAGCGTCATGCGGAATCTTCAAAAAAGAAATGCCTTACTATCCATTTTCGCGAGAAGTTGAGGTACACACCATAATTGATTTCTATAAATGGCGAGAGGGGCAACACGCTCTGGAAAAATGCTATGTAGGTTTACGCCGGCTGGATAATAAGCAGTTAGATATACAAGATACTATAGAAGTTGATGGTCTATTGGCAGAGTACATCAATTATGTAGCAAGGCGGTCACCGAATAACACGGAAAATTTTGAATTCTGGTGTAACCCAAAATGTGTAGTTCTGGGGGACATATACATCGGGAACAAACATTTTGTGTGGAATTCGTCAAACTTCCTCAACGAATTAAATCCTCGTGGAGTTTATTTGTTCCCGTTACATTATGAAGTATTAGTCAGCAATCCCGAGCTCGGTTTCTTCTGTGATATCAGAGAGGAAGACAGAGCAGAGTTCATTAAGGAGTTTAATCTTCGATGGAATCATGTTATTGAGTATATGATTTCTGTGTGGACGCATCGTTCATAACTGTGTATAACATAATCGAGTCAATTATAATTTGAGCAAAATCTGTTTTTTGCAAAAATCAATTTTGTAGTTCGGCATTGCCCAAAATTGGGCGATGCGGTAACAGGACTTGGGAGAGGGGGAAGTGCATTGCCACTTCCCCACTCTCCCAAACCCTCACCCCCTGGGCTAGGGTAGTATGGGTTTCCCTTTGGGAAAACTTATTTTGAAACAGTTTGTGCTGGTTCGTTACTTTCTGTTCTTTTCTTAGCCTCTTTCTTAATCTTTATCTCTGGCTTGCCTGACGCTATCCAATCTCTCACTTGAGCATTTAGCCTGACAATCATATGCCTTATGCTCGCTATTGCTGCAACCTTATAAGTTTTTAATTTGAATTAAAGAGAAGAAGGAGCCTCAGGAGGTACTTACCTGAGGCTCCTTTATTGATTTGTTTTGACTCGCCAGATCTTATGCTATGCATTAACCTAGAATGAATTTGTATATTTTTGCAAGTATTTTACAAACATACTCATAAACAAAATTCAATATATAATAGAGCAAAAAAGCGAAAGATGAGGCAAAAATCTCAATATAAGGAAAATCGTCTAATTTATGAAAAACCGTGTATCTAAGAATCGTTAACAAAATGAAGAATAGAAGCGCAGAAAGAACGGGCGAAAATATAAGTATTACTTTTATCCGGTGGGAATACATGGTTGATTTAATCGGAAGATTATCCAAGATGCTGAGAGGAATTGTCACAACAAAATAGGGTATAATAAAAAGGTTGATGAGTTCTGATTGCTTGTATATGGTAAAAGAAGTCACAATAATAATTAATAAAGCTGCTAGAATTGTAAGTTTAGCATATAACTTATGACGATTGATTTCCCCTGTACTCATCGAATGTTTGTATAATCCATTTGCAGAACATTTTCAAGAAGAAAATGTGAGACAATGATTTTCTCATTCGCTTACATGAAGTCGTATACAGCCTTACCACCACCACGCGCTACAATGCAGAGGGCCAGCCCCTCACCGGCGTGCAGAAGAAGCTCATCTTTTCGCCCACGCTGGAGAGCAAATCCGTTTTTGTCAGCGAACGCGGCTTGACTTCCACGCGATGGACGGCAACCAGCCCCGTGTAAAGAGCAGTACAGATATCCGGATCGCCGTCCAGTAATACAAAGCGAGCAAAGACTCGGAGGAGGATTAGAATTCCTTATGGGAAAACGATGATTAATGCTGGATATCCACCGCGATAGTTTGCCCAGACTAAATAAAGGCCCTCGGTCTTCATTTTTTTTGATATTTCGTTATATGCTTTTCCGTTTTTAAGTTCCTGTGCATCAAGCAATTCATCTGCTTCTTTAAGAATAATGTATTTGTCCGCGGATATCAGGGATTCAGACGCTAATTTTTGAGCTATCTTTCTGGCTTTCGATTGAAAATCTGGGGGTTGTTGTGAATTGAAATAAGGATTATTCAATAACAGCCCCAGGTGTATATAGTTAGCATAATACATGTGTTCGATATGATCTATGATGCAGCGTCGAACGAGTGGAGACTCTTCTATCCATGATGAGCTATTATTTAAGCTTTCTTTCATAGCTGCAAATGAAGCATGTGGATGATTTAGAAAATCTTGAGAAAAAAAGGTTCGATATTTTGTAATTTGCGATTTTACGATGCTTTGTTCTATAAAATGATGCATGAGTAAAGTATTCCTTTCTTCATCTTCAACTATCTGCAGAACACGTTCCAACATGGAAGGGACAGATTCGGTTAACATGGTAACTAGTTCCAATCTTCTCAGATACAATAATAACCGAAACTTTGTCTCACAAAAGTTACATGTAGGGATTGGAGCGCAGTATAGCGCATTATCATCGTACTTAAATTCAATCGATGATAAATGGCGTTCGATGCTCAATTTGTAATAATCGTATTTGTCATCAATAGACAATGTTGAGTGTTCTGCGCTCTTTAAATCATTGATGAGGTTTGAAAGGCCGTTCTTAAACAGCGTTATTTCATGGTGTTCTGGAAGCACAAATTCCTTTGTTTCTCCGGGGCTTGCGTATGCGGAAGTAATATAGCATATACACGCGACAAACAGATAATAGAATATTTTCATCATTTGTTGAAGAATCGCAGAAAGTTGTTCTCAAACGACGGATTAAGGCACACGATTGTGCATGTTGGATTCTTATATCATCCGGTATCCCTTAATGTCAATCCCTCTTTGCGTGATGTCCTGTCCGCGAATCGAACCGGCGTCTGCCCGGCAAACCGCGTATTTATCAGGCCTCGAAACAAAAAGCGGAGCGCACAGGCGAACCTGTGCGCTCCGGTATAGAAAGGAGGGATTGAGAAGATTTATTCCTTACAGAGCAGCCTTGATGATGGCGGCGAAGGAATCAGCCTTCAGAGCGGCACCACCCACGAGGGCGCCGTCGATGTCGGGCTGGCTCATGAGCTCGGCAGCGTTGTCGGGCTTCACGGAACCACCGTACTGCAGGCGCACGGCCTCAGCGGCAGCGGCACCGAAGGCCTCGGCCACCACGCCACGGATGAAGGCGTGAGCGTCCTGAGCGTCGGCGGAAGAAGCGGTCACGCCGGTGCCGATAGCCCACACGGGCTCGTAAGCGATCACCAGACCGGCAACCTCTTCAGCGGTCAGGCCCTCGAGGCCTTCCACCACCTGGCTCTTGAGCACAGCCTCAAGCTCGCCACCCTGGCGCTGCTCGAGAGTCTCGCCGATGCAGTAAATCGGGCAGATGCCGGCGGCAAGAGCCTTCTTGATCTTCTTGTTGATGTAAGCGTTGGTTTCGCCATGGTACTGGCGGCGCTCGCTGTGGCCAAGCACCACATACTTGCAGCCCAGCTCGTTAAGCATGGCAGTGGAAATTTCGCCGGTGAAAGCACCGTTGTCGCGGTCGCTCACGTCCTGAGCGCCCACACCGATGCAGGTGCAGCCGTTCAGCGTCTCCATGACGGCAGGAATCGTCACGAAGGGAGGCACGATTACCTTGTCAACAGCCTTGCACTCGCAAGTAAGCTCATCCTTAAGGGCGGCGAGGAATTCCTTGGCTTCCTTCGGGCCCTTGTTCATCTTCCAGTTAGCGGCAATGATGGGGGTACGGGACATAATAATATAGACGTCTTGTTTTAGACGGCCACTACCCTACCCTAAATCCCTCCGCAAGTCAAGATTAAAACAGTTACTCCGCCAACAATGCGCGCAAGTGCGGCAGCACATCCACATCTGCCGGCAGCCAGCATACAGAATCCAGTTCATCGGCTGCCAGCCAGCGGGAATCGGTATGCTCGTGCAGCTGCAGAGTGCCGCTGAGCAGGCGGCAGGCAAAGCACTGCATGCTGAGGTGGAAGGCGGGGTAATCCATCTCGACCGTGTACACGAGCTGCTCAACGGAAATATGAAGCTCCAGTTCCTCGGAAATCTCGCGAGCCAGGGCCGCCTGCGGAGATTCGCCCGGCTCAATCTTGCCGCCGGGGAACTCCCAGCCGCCATCAAACTTGGAATCAGCACATTTCACGGCCAGCACACGCTTTTCGTCATTCAGAATAAGCGCGGCGACCACATTAACTGTTCTGAGTGCAGACTGAGCCATATCCGGCGGCATGGTAGCACAAATCCCCGCCAAAGGCAAACGCATACTGACACAGCGGAGCGGTTTTCTGGCTTGCAACGCCGGGGGAAAAGCGTAGAATAGCCGCATTATCACGTTTTCACCATGAGCGCACTCGAATTCATCCGTAAAAACTCGCTTCTCGTACTCATCGTAGTAGCCGGCGTAGGCCTTGGTCTGCTGATGATGGACTACGGTGATCGCGGCAGCATGTTTGTCAAAGATTACTACATCCAGGTGAACGGCACCGGCTACACCTACCCCGATGCCGCTGCACTGGGCGAAAACGGCGAGGCCTATGTCAAGGAACTGCACGGCGCCACCACCGGCAAGCTCCGCTCCATGTTCGACAAGGATGACAACGATGAGCTCAGCGAGACCGAAATGGCCGAAATGCAGGCCTGGGTCTCCCAGCACCCTGAGTATGATGCCTTCATCCAGTTCCTGAGCGGTATCTACCAGAGCTGGAACTACGGTTTCGCCGAGGACGGCGCCGTGAACACCGCCGTGAACCGCGCTGTCATCCAGGCTCAGGCCGAGGAACTGGGCATCGCCCCCTCCAAGGAGCAGATTGACACCTACCTGCAGGCCATGCCCGTGTTCAAGAAGAAGGATGGCAGCTTCGACCAGGAGCTCTACCAGCGTCTGACGGGCTTCCGCAACGGTGCCGCCAACAACCAACAGGAGAAAGCTTTCCGCAGCGTGATTTCCGACATGATGGTCTGGGAAGCCCTGGGCAACCTGATGACCGAGGGGCTGCAGCTCCAGAACAAGAACAACAGCGAGCTGGTGGACGTGATGAACCAGCAGATGCGCGGCAAGACCGCATGGCTCGCCAAGGACCGCCTGCCCGCCCCTGCCGCCGCCACAGAAGAGGAAATCAAGGCATACTGGGAGCAGAACAAGGATAAATACATGAGCGAGGAGCGCCGCATTGTCTCTGTCTACACCCTGACCCCCGGCAAGGATTCCTCCATCGATGCCCTCATGGCCACGGCCGACATCATCATGCAGGACCTGTCCCAGGCCAACGGCAAGGGATTCGACCAGAAGCTGGCCGCTGCTGCCGAGAACCCTGAAAATGAGGAGTTCACCTACCTGAACGCCGATGGCAAGAGCCACACCACCTATGCCCTGTGCACCAAGGCCGCTGCTCCCGAGGGGCTGCAGCTCCAGGTGGAGCACAACGGCAACACCGTTTCCCTGGCTGATATCGCTTTCGACGAAGTGGACTCCGCCCCCGCTGTGGCAGAGTTTGAAGCCGCTCAGGCCGCCGGCAAGGACGACGAGCTGGCCACCATCCGCCAGGTGCGCGGCTACTTCCCCACCCGCGATGGCAAGATTGCCTTCATCCGCGTGGAAGCTATTGAGCAGCCTACCGTTCTGGCTTACGAGCAGGCTCGCGATGCAGCTGCTGCCGACCTGCAGGTGGAGCGCCTGAGCACCGCCCTGACCGATGCCGCCAACAAACTTTACGAAGAGATGACCGCCGCCTGCAATGAAGGCGGTATCGATGCTGCCTTTGCCAAGGCTGCTGAGGCCGGCGCCATCGTGGAAGACTTCGGCCCGGTGGGTCTCGGATTCAGCCACAAGGGGCTGCCCATGGGTCTTGAAACCCAGGCTCTCATCAGCGTGCCCAGCGGCAAGCTGGCTCCCATGGTCACCCTCAGCACAGGTGCCCGCATTTCCGGCGTGACAGGCCGCACGGTGGAGAACTCCGCTGAGTACGCCGCCATGAAGTCCTTCATGCACATTCCTGCGCTCAATGCCCGCATGCGCAGCGACGTGCTGCTCGACTGGCTGCACGATACTTACACCCGCTACAACGTCCGCTTCTCCGAGCACATCAAACTTCACCAATAACCTAACCGTAAACACGATTCGTCATGGCCCTGCCTGCACAGACCAAATACATCGTGGGCAATGAGGCCTGCGAACGATTCAGCTTCTACGGAATGCGGAGCATCCTCGTCGCCTACATGACGGGGATGCTCCTCATGTCTAAGAACGAGGCCACCGAGGTGGTACACCTTTTCATTGCCTGCACCTACCTCATGCCCCTGCTCGGTGCCTGGGTGGCCGACCGCTTCCTGGGCCGCTACCGCACCATCATCTCCATTTCCCTGCTCTACTGTCTGGGCAACGCGGTGCTCGCCATGGCGGATTTTGCGGGCGATGTGGAATCCCGCAAGTGGGTACTCTTCGCGGGTCTCACCATCATCGCCATCGGCTCCGGCGGTATCAAGCCCTGCGTTTCTGCCTTTGTGGGTGACCAGGTGCCTGCCGATGAAAAGGACGGCCCGACCATGACTCGACTCTATGCCGCTTTCTACTGGTCCATCAACCTGGGTTCCTTCTTCTCTTTCCTCGTTATTCCCTGGGTGCGCCAGAACTGGGGCTACAGCTGGGCCTTCGGCATCCCGGGCATCTTCATGGCTCTGGCCACGCTCATCTTCTGGATGGGGCGCAGGAAATACAGCCATGTCCCCCCCACCCAGCCTGAGTTCCTGAAGGCTCTCTTCAGCCGCATCTTCCAGGGTGCAGCCCGCGCCTGTGAGCGTTTCGGCGGCGAAGTGGTGGCCCGCACCACCAGCACCGCCATCGGCATTGCCGCGTTCATCGTCATCGCCCCCATTGTGGTGCTGCTGGGCACCTGGGCGCACAGCGGTGCCGAGCGACTTGCCAGCTTGAGCGGCGCCGGCGAAACCATCGCTGCGCTCTGCGGTCTGGTATCGCTGCTGCTCTACATTGCGGCGCTTATTCTGGCCGGCCTCAAGCTGGCCGCCGTCTCCGGCATGAAGGGCTTCCTCGGAGTCACCGGCAGCATGATTTTCAACAGCAAGGAGGAGACCTCCGCCCGCTTCAGCGAAAGCGAGCAGCGCGGCGTGCGCAACCTCGCGCGCGTGCTCGTGGTCTTCCTCATGATTATCCCCTTCTGGAGTCTGTATGACCAGACCGCCTCCACCTGGGTGCTGCAGGGCAAGGAAATGCAGAGCATCGATATGAGCTGGGGCGGACTTCAGTTCTGCTTCGGGGCAGAGGAAATGCAGAGCTTCAACCCTCTGCTCATCATGATTTTCGTTCCTTTAGTCACCCTCTTTGTGTATCCCTACATCGGCCGCTGGGGAGCACCGCTCAAGCGCATGGGTCTCGGTATCCTGATGGCGGGCATCGCCTATGGCACCGTGGCTGCCCTGGAATACCGCATCAACACGGGTGCCCACCTCAGCATCCTCTGGCAGTGCATTCCCTACTTCCTGCTCACCCTTTCTGAAATCCTGGTAAGCACCACGGGGCTTGAGTATGCTTACACCGCCGCCGGCAAGAACCTGAAGAGCATTGTATCGAGCTTCTGGCTGCTCACCAGCACACTGGGCAACCTGCTCGTTGTGTTCCTTTCTTCGCTGGTGGATGACCCGGCCAGTGTGAACGCCTTCGTTCTCTACGGTGTCATGTCACTCTGCGTAGGCATGGTATTCCTCTTCGTCACATCGCGCCCCAACTTCAAGGCAGAGGAAGAATGAAGCCCCGCCTCACATTCTTGTTCACACTTATGGCCGTGCTGCTGGTGGGGCTGTCGCTGCACCGCCTCACCACGGCCCCGGCACCCGCCAACGCTGAGAGAATAGCGAAAACAACACCCGCAGAGGCCATATACGCCACGGTACAATTCACGGGAAAGCCCACCAGTCTGGTGCTGCGCCACGGCAGCAGGGAATGGACGGTTGATACCACCCTGCAGCCGGCAGAAATCGAACTGGAGCTCCCGAGCCTTAAGAATATCGATATAGAAGTGGAAGCTCAGTGGGCGGAGGAGGATTTCCGCTGCATCACCCTCACGCTGGAGCCCGATGGGCGGGAATCCCGCAGCGTCACCCACTGGGCCGAAACCAGCAGCAATACCCTGCACAACGTCTATACCTTCACATGGTGAGCCATACACATGACCACATCTGCTGGGGCGGCGGGCACCACCACCCTGCCCACCATCACCTGCAGTTGCGCCATGTGACCGCGGGCTACGGCACAGAGCCGGCGCTGGAAGATATCAGCTTTGAAGCATCCTGTGGCAGCACCCTCGCCCTCATCGGCCCCAACGGCGCAGGCAAATCCACCCTGCTCAATGCACTGGCAGGACTCCTCCCCACCTGGAGCGGGGAGATTCTTTGGAATGGCGCGCCGCTCGACCAGCAACGCCGCGAAATTGCCTACCTGCCCCAGCGCAGCGAGGTGAACTGGCAGTTCCCCATCACCGTGCGCCAGCTGGTGGAAATGGGGCGTTACCCATCCGTTGGCATCTGGGGTTCCCTGAGCAGGCACGACAAGGACATCGTGGACAAAGCGCTCTGCACACTGAACCTGCAGGACCTGCAGCACCGGCAGATCGGCGCGCTGAGCGGCGGCCAGCAGCAGCGCTGCTTCCTCGCCCGGGCGCTCGCGCAGGAAGCTCACATCCTCCTGCTGGATGAACCATTTACAGGGCTGGATGTTCCCGGCACTGAGGCTCTTTCCTCCCTGCTTCGTTCTCTGGCCGCAGAGGGGCGTTTAGTCATTGCCTCCCACCACGATTTAGCCACCGCACCGAAGATATTCGACCAGGCCATGCTGCTGCGCCGCCAGCTCCTGGCCGCAGGAGCTGTTGCAGATGTCCTTACACCCGAAAACCTTTCTCTGGCCTTTAATCGTGCATGAATGAGTTTATCCAGTTCCTGGGCGAGCCCCTGGCCCAGCGCAGCCTGTGGGCCTGCGGCGTCATCGGGTTTTCGAATGGTTTTGTGAGCGCGCTGGTGGTGCTGCGCCGTTCCTCGCTGCAGATAGGCACCCTTTCCTGTGCGCTGCTGCCGGGTATTGCGCTGGCCATCCTGATTTTCGGGTTGTTCCAGCTGAGTATTCTGCTGGGCGCGGTCATGGCTGGGCTTCTCGTGGGTCTGGGGTCGCTTTTCGTGTCCCGCACCTCGCGCATGGACCATGACACAGCCCTCTCCGTGCTGCACACCACAGCCTTTGCCCTCGGCTATATCATCCTCATCGGCCTCGGCCTGCAGCAGAAGGTAGACGACTGGCTTTTCGGCAACATCATGAGCATGGGCGATGCCGACCTCTGGATTGCCTACGGCATCGGCGCCATTGCCGTGCTCAGCATCACTGCCCTGCAGCGTCCCCTGCTCATCACCCTGTTCGACCCGCGAGCCGCAGCCACCATGGGAATTCCTACCCGCGCGTTCAACTATGGCATCTTTGCCCTCATCATTCTGGTGCTGGTTTCCTCCCTGCAGGCTGTGGGGGCTTTCCTTACCCTGGGGCTGCTGGTGGCACCCGCCGCCACCATGTACCTGCTCACCGACCGTGCCACCTGGCTTTTCTGGGGGGGCGGACTCATCGGCGGGCTCGGCGCCATCGCGGCCTTCTTCCTTTCCTATCCGCTGGGCTGGCATCTGGGAGCCACCATCATTGTGGTGCTGGGTTCGCTTTTCCTACTGGCCTATATCTTCTCGCCGCGCTACGGGCTGCTCCGCCGTGGCGGAAAATAATCCCGTCTCCGCCGAGGGCATACCCTTTTTCTGCTTGCACAGGCAGGGGGCTGTGTGTTAGTATGATGCTCGTATGAAAATCTCGCTTTCTCCCCGCTCCCGCAAGGGTTTCACCCTTATCGAGCTGATTATCGTTATCGCCATTCTGGCCACTCTGGCCGGTATCGCCTATCCTACCTATATGTCCATCCAGACCAACGCTGCCCGCACCGCAGCCAAGAAGGTCTGCACTGACATCGTTTCTGCTGTTGATAGTTTCAAGCAGGACAACAACGGTCTCATGCCTTATGACTCCGAGCAGGCTGAGCCCGATGACAAGGACCAGATTCACCTCACCACCATCTCCGGCGAAGATGCCGGCATGATCAAGATTCTCACCAACCGCGAGGATGACGAAGACCGCCGCTTCAACTCCACCCGCGACGTCTACCTGCGCTCCGACGAGCAGGAGAAGCCCATGGACGGCCTCTATGTGAACGACGCCAACGAGGTGAGCTTCTACGACCCCTGGGGCAAGCCCTACTACATCACCATCTGCGAGGAAGATGAAGGCGCCATCGATCCCTTCACCAAGCGTCGCTACCGCGGCAAGAACTGTCTTGTGTACAGCACCGGCCCCGACCAGGAAGGCGTAGCCGACACGACCACCACCACCAAGAAGCCCAAGGGCGCCAAGCCCTCTGCCGCCGCAGCTGATGAAGCAGAGGAGGCTCTTGAGGACAACGTATACTCCTGGAAGAACCAGAAATAATCAATGAACCAATACATCACAGACGACGTACGTCTCACGGGCATTCGCCCGCTGATATCTCCCGCCATTCTCATGGAGGATTTTCCGGCATCCCCGGAATCCACCCGCATGGTGTTTGAGACCCGCCACGCCTTTCAGGATATCCTGACGGGTAAGGACGACCGCCTGGCCGTCATCGTGGGCCCCTGCTCCATTCACGACACCGAAGCAGCCATCGAATACGCCGGTCTGCTGGCCGAGGCAGCAAAGAAGTATGAGAAGGATCTGCTGCTCGTCATGCGAGTCTATTTTGAGAAGCCCCGCACCACCGTTGGCTGGAAGGGGCTCATCAATGACCCGTTCATGGATGAGACCTATAACATCAACAGCGGCCTCCGCATGGCCCGCGGCCTCCTGGTGCGACTCGCCGAAATGGGAGTACCCGCCGCCACGGAGTTCCTCGATGTGATTACCCCGCAGTATATCAGCGACCTCATCGTCTGGGGTGCCATTGGTGCCCGCACCACCGAAAGCCAGGTGCACCGCGAACTGGCCAGCGGTCTTTCCATGCCCATCGGTTTCAAGAACGGCACCACGGGCTGCGTGCAGATTGCGGTGGATGCCATCGTCTCCGCCGAGCACCCCCACTGCTTCCTCTCTGTGACCAAGCAGGGCGTGTCCGCCATTGTCTCCACCAAGGGCAACGAAGGCTGCCACCTCATCCTGCGAGGGTCCACCGATGGTCCGAACTACAGCCCCGAGCATGTGGCTGATGCCTGGGCCACCCAGCAGAAGGCCGGCATTGCCAACCGCATCATGATTGACTGCTCCCACGGCAACAGCCACAAGAAATGGCAGGAGCAGCCCGCTGTGGCATGCAGCGTGGCCGAGCAGCTTGCTGCCGGTTGCGACCACATCGGCGCCGTCATGATTGAAAGCAACCTCTGCTCCGGCAACCAGAAGTGCGGCCCCGATATGAAGTACGGCGTGAGCATCACCGATGCCTGCATCGACTGGAACGGCACCCTCGGCATGTTCGATATCCTTGCCGCCGGTGTCCGCGCCCGCCGCGCCAGACTGGCTAAGTAAATCACCTATCTTCCTTGATAGAAAAAATCCCCGGAGGCAACTCCGGGGATGTTTTTTACGTTGGGGTCACACTATTTGTCTGCTCGTTAAATCCGAGTTTGCCTAGCCATTTGCGAAGCGTCAGCGGAGCGGAATTTTGAGCCCGGAGGGCGGTATAATCGTAGCGATGGGGTGGAGCCGCCCCGCTTCAGCGGGGCGTGCGTAACCCCTCGATTGCAGCAAAGAAATATTGGAGCCCGTTTCAACGGGCGGCATAAAGAGTCGACACACGAAACCGTGTCGATTTCAATGTATATCAGTATTGAATTAATGGTCATTTGCGTTGCCGACATATTCCTCTAGGCCTCGCATTATGCCGCCCGCAGACGCGGGCTCGGGTCATATTTTTGTTGCGAACGAGGGTCTTACGACCCTCGCTACGATTATGTCGCCCACTTTCGCGGGCTCTGAATTCCGCTCGCCGTTGGCTCGCCAATTGCCGATTTGACAATCCAACGCATCAGTACATTATTATCATTGCAAGCAAAATGAGCAATGACGGAATCGCGCCAAAGCAAAGCGACCTTGTCCAGCTCACGTTGTGAACATAGCGCATGATGCAGGAAAATATGGCGGTGCAGAAAATCACAAGCAAGCCTGCTGCCAGAATCAGATCCAACGCCATATCTATATACAATCCCGAAAGAAGGCTCGTACAAACGGGCCGAAAATTGGCACTTAAACAGCCGCGGCATGCCTTGACACAGGCAGCTGTTAGAAAGCCGGTCCAGGCCGAAATACCATAAGGGCGGGCACAAAGCCAGACAAGCAGCCAGGTAAAAAGGATATCAAGTGCGCTATCTATCAGCAGCTCCTTCCAAAACAACGACGGTTCGTCCTTGAAGGGCGTACACAGGATATGCATCACTACGAGTCCCACAGCATAAATGCCACTACTCAGTAGTGCTCGTTTCCAGTCGCACTTCAGCATGTAGCGCCCCAGCAGAAACAACAGCACCGGGGCAGAAAATATGAGATGACGCTGAAGGAAATGCCCTGTGGCACTCCACAGATGCATCTCCGTCATCATGTAAAGCAGCGCGGCATAGGGAAGCAGAATCATCGCATAGCGGATATATTCATTGCGCCCGCGCTTCAGCCAGCACAAAGCGGCAAGCATACCGCCAAGCATGCAGCAAATATTGATTACCAGATGCGAGTCCATGTCTTTTTACTCCATGGTGTATTCATCGAGCCAGGCATTGAAAGCATCCTTAGGCTGCAACACGGAGGTAAGGAAAGCATCCTCAAACTGTTCCTTATGCACGGCGGGATACAGCGACAGGATACCCTGCCGATAAACCGCCACACCATGAGCCTGCATCTTGCGGAAATGTGAAGGCATCTCCACAGACTCACGGCGGCAGATGCCCTCCACCTGCCTGTCCGTCAGCGTCCAGTCCGAACGCACCCAGAACAATGCCATCCAGCTCTCGGCATCAATTTTCTGAATACGGATATCTCCAAATGAGCCGGAGTTCCAGGAGAGATACCCCTTCTCTGCCACGGCCTCGTCCGTGGCCTTGGCAAGCGCCTTGAAATTGACAGTCAGCTCATCAAAAGGCAACGCGATTCTGATACGAGCCACCTTACTCCATTCCTTTTTCTCCTTACTCGCATTCCGGCTGCGCTTCAGCTCATCCTTGCCATCACGCCAGAGCAGGCACACAGACGCAGCCACAAAAGTCAGGCCAAGAATAAGCATGAGCACCTGCCGAAAATCAAATCCGGAGGCCGCATACCACCAACATCCCCCCACCGCTAGCGCTAGGCCGGCCAGGCCGTACAGAAGATACTCACCTATTGTTTTCATAAGCAGCATTCTAACACTAGGCACGCGAAAATTCAACAAAAAAACACCAACACAATTAACTTAATATAAGCAAATAAAGCAGAAAGAGAGCCATTTCTGGCTCTCTTTCCGGAATGGTATCAGATATTGATTTGAGCAGCTTTACTCTTCCTCTGCGGGAGCGGCGGCGGCCTTATCCTTGGCGGCCTTCACCAGAGCGTCAGTCTCGGCCAGCACTTCATCGATAGAAGCTGCGGCGGGAGCTGCGCCCTTGAGAAGCTGCTGGGTCTTGTGGTAGGCCTCGGAGCGCTCAGGAGCATAGATGAGGGAGTAGATAGCGGACTGGCGCTTATCGTAGGCGGCGCCCTTTTCGTCAGCCAGCTGGGCGGCAGTCTTGCCTTCGTTGTTCACAACGGAAGCATCGGCACCGAGCTGCAGCAGCATCTTCACCACGGCATCGTCACCACGCAGGGCGGCAAGCATGAGCGGGGTATAGCCGTTGTTTTCCTTCTCGTTGATATCCAGACCGGCCTTGATAAGCATGGCTGCGGAGTGGGGCATGCCGCTCCAGGCGGCCCAGTGCAGCGCGGTGAAACCATCCTCGTCCTTGGCGTGGATATTCACACCGGGCGCTTCGAGCAGAGCCTGCACATAGTAGGCGCGGTCGGCGTCCTTGGCCAGGGAAAGCTCAGGCTTGTTGAAGTTGGTGTACACAGCCCACATGAGCGGGGTGCGGCCCGTGCTGTCAGGGGTGTTCACGAAATCCTTGTGGAGCTGGCAACCTTCGGCAAACTCCTTGAGGAAGATTTCGTCCTTGCCATCTACCACACCACCCTTGCGGATGAGGGAAACGAGCGAGTCGGTCACCTGCACGGATTCAAAGGGCTTCATGGCCAGGTTGCAGGCATAGCCCAGGGCACCCATGATGCACACCAGGATGCACATATCCTTGATGATGGGAAGCCAGTCGGTCTTCTGTTTTGTATCAGACATGGTGGTAAAATCAGGCGTTAGCGTTTACAGTGTTTTCTTCCTCGTCCTTTTCCGTGTCGGTCTCGTGGGCCGTCGTCTCCTCGGGATTATCGGAAACGAAGCTGTCCTTGGTCAGGATGATGGCCAGCGGGGAAATGAGAGCCATGATGAGATAGATGGTCCACATGAACTCAGGGGAATCCCAGAAACCGATGTGTCCGGTATCCATCTTGGCGGCGATACCGTCGAAGCAGAGGTAGGACACCAGCAGACCTCCCACCACGCCGTTAATCGGCTTGGCAATGAACATGGGCAGAGCGGAAAGCGACATGTAGGAAGCCACCTTGTCCTTGGGAGCCACGCGGGCCACGTATTCGGAGAAACGGGGGCTGAAGAGCAGCTCACCAAAGGCGAAGATGAGAATCTGCAGGAAGATGGCCACGAAATAGGCCTGGCCGATGGTCTCGATGCCGGGGATGATGAAGTAGGTCTGCGGCGGCACTGCCATGAGCAGCAGCGAGCAGGCAGAGATACTCATACCCGTGATCATGAGCTTCACCGTGGAGAACTTGTTCAGAATCGGGATGATAAGGATGAGACCCGTGATAATCACGAAGGGATTCAGCGAGTTCATGAAGCCCAGCTGGAAGTCGTCACCAATGGTGCGCAGGTAGTACTGCGGCATCACCAGGAACTGCAGTGTGAACACCAGACGCACACCCAGAGTAAGCACCAGGAACACGATGAGCTTCTGGAAAGCACGCTCGCGAGCCACCTGGGCAATGAGCTGCAGCGGACGCTGGGCGGATTTCTCCGTCTTCACGATGCGCTCCTCCCGCACAGCGAAGAAGTCCTCGTCAATGAAGCGGGTGAACACGAAGGCGATGCAGTTGCAGGCCGTGCCGAAGTTGATTACCCACAGCAGGCCATCGATATCGCCCTTCCAAGCCAGCAGCGGGTCCACAATGGCGAAACCGGCCAGCAGAGCGCCCACATTCATGAACAGGTAGTAGAAGTTGAACCCTGTGGGGCGTGCGCGCAGCGTGGTGAAGCGGCGGATGGAAGTCGTGATGCAGGGGCTCATGAAAGCCGTACCGAAGGACATCAGGCCGATACCGGCCATCACAAAGTAGCGGGAGTTATCCTGGCTGAGCTGCAGAATCTCGGTGCCGAAGTCAGCACCCATACCCAGCACCAGACGGCCACCAATCAGCAGAGTGAAGCCGATGAGGTAGGTGCGGCGCAGGCCGATGATATCGCAGATGGTACCCACTGCGAACACGAAGAGGGACACGAACAGCGTGTACATGCCCACCCAGTACGGAGCATCGGCGTCGCGGAAGCCGCAGTACTTGTTCAGGAACAGGGAGAATACGATGATGAGCGTGAAGTACGACAGGCCGTCGAAGAACTGAATGAAGTTCGTCAGCCAGAAGTTCTTACCACACTCGCGAAGCACTCCGAACTCGGAGAAGTACTTGACGATGAAGTTCTGTTTTGTATCGTTCATAAATCTGGTTCGTCGTTATTATCAGGCGAGCACAGCACCCTTGCTGGCGTTGGTGGCCAGCTTGCGGTAGCGCTTGAGCCACTTGCTGGGGATTTCCTGCATGGTGGGCTGCCACACAGCGCGGCGGGCGGCGATTTCCTCATCGCTCAGCTCCACATTCATGCTGCGGGCGGGGATATCGATGGAGATGATATCACCATCCTTAAGCAGGCCGATGAGGCCACCCTCGGCAGCTTCGGGAGACACGTGGCCGATGCAGGCGCCATGCGTGGCGCCGGAGAAACGGCCATCGGTGATGAGGGCCACGCAGTTGCCCAGGCCCTTGCCCATGATGTAGCTGGTGGGGGCAAGCATTTCCTGCATGCCGGGGCCCCCCTTCGGACCTTCGTTGCGGATGACCACCACGTCGCCGGGCTTCACCTTGTCTGCCAGAATACCGGCGCAGGCGTCTTCCTGGCTTTCGAAAATCACAGCCGGGCCGCGGTGCACCATCATCTCAGGCAGCACGCCGGCCTTCTTCACGATAGCGCCCTGCTCTGCCAGGTTGCCGAAGAGCACGGCCAGACCGCCGTCCTTGGAGTAGGCATTGTCCAGCGTACGGATAACAGCGGGATCCTGGGTGGAAAGGCCTTCAATCTGCTCGCCGAGCGTCTTGCCGCTCACGGTGGGCACATCAGTCTTCAGGGCGCCGGGAATCTTGTTGATTTCGGCGAGAATGGTCATGATACCGCCGGCACGCAGCACATCGTGCATGTGATAGCGGGAGCTGGGAGCCACCTTGCAGATGTTCGGAGTGCGCTTGGAAATCTCGTCGATGCGCTTGAGATCGTACTCAAAGCCGGCCTCGGCAGCAAAAGCAAGCGTGTGCAGCACGGTGTTGGAGGAACCGCCCATGGCCATATCGCAGGTGAACACGTTGTCGATGGCCGCCTCGGTGATGAGGTCGCGGGGCAGCGGGCCACCCTGCTTGGCCATCTCCACAGCGCGGCGGGCAGCAGCGCGCCAGAACTCCTTGCGCTCCTCAGAAAGAGCGAGCAGCGTGCCGTTGCCCGGCAGAGCCAGACCCAGCACCTCGCACAGGCAGTTCATGGAATTGGCAGTGAACATACCGCTGCAGGAACCTGCGCTCGGGCAGGCGTGGCATTCCACATAGTGCAGTTCGTCCTCGGTAATCTTGCCGGCGGTGCAGGCAGCCACGGCCTCAAACACGCTGTTGAGGTCGAGGTCTTCGCCATTGCGACCCTTGCCCACGGCCATGGGGCCACCGCTGCAGAAAATGGTCGGGATATTGCAACGAAGCGCACCCATCACCATGCCGGGCACAATCTTGTCGCAGTTCGGGATGCAAATGCAGGCATCGAAGGCGTGGGCGGAAAGCATCGTTTCCACGCTGTCGGCAATGAGCTCACGGCTGGCCAGGGAGAACTTCATACCCTGATGAGCCATGGCGATACCGTCGCACACACCGATGAGGTTGAACTCGATGGGCGTGCCGCCAGCCTTGCGCACCTCGTCCTTGATAAGCTCAGCCACCTTGTTGAGGTGCACGTGGCCGGGAATAACCTCATTGAAAGAATTGCAAATCGCAATAAACGGCTTACGGATATCCTCATCCGTCATGCCCGTGGCACGCATCAGGCTGCGATGCGGCGCACGCTGAATACCTAACTTGGTACGATCTGATAACATAGCGCGGCGACCATATCACAAATCCAACCACATTACCAGCATTATTTTCCGCCCCGCCGGAGAGTGTGCGACATATTACCCAGCAACAGGTAGAGATATAGATTGCACGGGCGTCAGGATTCGGCTATTCATGGTGCATCATGAGCACAAAAACCGCAGCCCAATCCACAGCCCATTTCATCATGGTCTTTCTGCTCGTGAGCCTGAACCTGCGCATGGCTTTCTCCGCTGCCGACCCGCTGCTCACCCAGGTGAGGCATGCTCTGCACATGGGCATCACCAGCAGCGGGCTTTTCGCCCTTCTGCCCATCATGGCGCTGGGCATTGCTGCCCCCGTGGGGGCCCGTCTGGTCGCGTGGATACGCCCCGGAAACCTGATTACCTGGGCCATGCTCCTGGCTACAGTCGGGGTACTCTGGCGCAGCAGCGGGTATATGGCGGGGCTCTTCTGCGGCACCATCATCATCGGGCTCGGGCTGGGTGTGGCTGGTTCAGTCATTCTGGGCATTGTCAAGCAAGCCATACCCACCCACCTGCCCGAGGTCATGAGTGCCTACACCGCATGCGTCAGCCTCGGCACTGCCATTGGCTCAGGCGCCGCAGTCCCCATTGCGCGGCTCCTGGGGGGCTGGCAGACAGGGCTCATGTTCTGGGCTCTGCCCATGCTGCTGGCCACTATCCTCTGGGCCTTCACCATGCACCGGAGTAAGACCATTCAAGGCGGACAGTCCACCATGCACGCCCCCATGCTCCCTTTGCTCAGGAAGCGGAGCTCCCGCATGGTCACGCTTTATTACCTTTTCCGCGTGGCCAGCTCGTGGCTGCTGGTGGTGTGGCTGGTCACGCTGCTGCACCAGCGGGGAATGAGTACAGAAAAAGCGGGGCTCCTGCTTTCGCTGACCACGGCCTGCCAGATTCCCTGCGCGCTCATATCGGGCCTCGCCATCCGCTGGCTGGGCAGTATACAGAGGCTCATGGTCATAGCCACCCTGCTCGCCGTAGCCGCCTGCTGGGGATTGCTGGTAGCGCCCGAGGGGTACTGGCTGGTATCGGCCATAGCCCTCGGCGCGGGGCTGGGCAGCATCTTCTCTGTAGGCATGACCCTCATTGCCACCACTGAACCAGGCGAGTCCGGCACCATCGCGCTCTCCGGTCTGGCACAGGGCATCGGCTTCACCGGTGGAGGCCTGCTTGCCTGGGCAGCCGGCGCCGGCATGGGCACCGCCAATCCCTGCCTCTCCCTCGCCCTGCTCTACACGATATTCTCCATCAGCGGTCTCTACTTCGGACTTCGCTGCGGCAAGTCATCACCGGAATGACAAACCGCCACGGGATGCTGGTATTCCCGTGGAGGTGTTGTAAAAGAATGAGGTGGCAGAATCAGGCCTGCTGAGCCATGGCCGCCTCGATGGCATCGGGGGCGATGGGGGCGTTCGGGATGAGGTCCTCCACACCGTTTTCGGTCACGAGCACATCAGTCTCGAGACGGATACCAATTTCCTCTGCGGGAATATAGATACCGGGCTCCACGGTCCAGACCTGCCCCACGGCAAAGCACTTGGTGTCGGAGCCCACATCGTGCACATCGATACCGAGCGAGTGGGAAGTGCCGTGCATGAAATACTTACGCACGCAGAGCGGATTCTCCGGCTGGGCATCCACCTCATCCTGAGTGAGCAGGCCAAGCAGCACGAGCTCTGCAGCCATGTTGATGCGCACCATGCGCTCATACTCCTGCTTCTCCAGACCGGGGCGGATGATGCTCATGGCGTAGCGCATCACGCGAAGCACAGCCTCATACACAGCGCGCTGGCGGGGTGAGAACTTTCCATTGGCGGGGATGGTGCGGGTCATATCACCGGCGTAGCCACCGTATTCGGCACCGATATCGAGCAGAATGAGGTCGCCATCCTTCACTTCCTTGTGATTGGAGATATAGTGCAGCACGCAGGTATCCGCACCACTGGCAATGATGGGCAGGAAGGAGAACTTGCGGGCGCGGCGGCGGATGTAGGCGGCACTGAGGGCAGCCTCAATCTCCCACTCACCCATGCCGGGCTTCACCTGAGGCAGCAGCTCCACAAAACCGGCACCCGTAATCTCGCAGGCGCGGCGCTGCTGCACCATTTCCTCGGCGGTCTTCACCAAACGCATCTCTGCCAGATGGGTGTAGAGGCTCTCGGTCTTCGCATCGGGGTAGGAAGCGCGGAGGGCGGCGGCCATACGCTCGTTGCGGGTCTGCACATAGGTGAAGCGACGGGGGTGGTTATCCGTCTCCAGCCAGATGGTGGCCGAAGCCGGCACCCACTCGGCCAGCAGCGCATTGTATTCATCAGTCCAGCGCACATCCTCCACGCCACTCAGAGCGGTAGCGGCATCGGCCGTCAGGCGGGCGCCTTCCCAGATGACAATCTTCTCGTTCGTCTCGCGCAGCAGCAGGGTGTCGAAGTGCTCGCCATTCTCGCCGATGCGCATGAGCAGCACCGTTTCCTCCTGGTCAATACCGGTCAGGTAGAACAGGTTGGCATTCTGGTGGTGGGCCAGTGTACCATCGGCATTGGTGGGGTAAATATCATTGGCATGCACTATGACCAGAGCCCCGGCAGGCAGTCTGGAAGCCAGCAGGTCACGGCGGGACTCATAGAATGAGGCAGGAATCGGTTCGTAACGGAGTGTATGGTTCATATCTTGCTGAGCGCAGTATACTCTCTACGCTCCGCCGGTGCAATGCGAAATCATGTGTTCAAATGTGAATTGCAAGGTTAAAAGCGACATAGAAGGAAAAAAGTCGTAGTTAAGCGGAGATTCTGTTAAAATGGTAAGAATAGACCTTTGTAAGTTGCCACGCAGAACTACCATCATGCAACTTTCTGGGGTATTTATTCATCCACATAGCAAGGTGATCTAAATCTTTTTGAGTCAAAGAAGAAAGATATGTTCCTTTAGGAAGGAATCGTCTGATGAGTCTGTTTGCGTTCTCATTACTACCACGCTCAGAAGCGCAATAAGGATGAGCATAGAATAGTTGTGTTCTTGCAAAATCTTTTCGTCTGCACGATTTGGTGATTCCGGCCGCATCGAGAAATTCAGTGCCATTATCACAAGTAATGGATTTGAAGAGCTCATAAAATCTGGCACCATAATACCGTTCTAAAGAATTAAGTGCCTTACAGACGCTTTGTTGAGTTTTATCCTTCATGAGTAAAATATGCTCAATTCTGGTTTTCCTTTCAGTAAGAACAAGCAGTACATGAGAGGAGCCAGGAGGTCCCACAACAGTATCCATTTCATGATGTCCGAGTTCAGAACGGTCATTGATGTATTCGGGACGAAGTTCAATGCTTTGAGCCAGAACATTATTATGAGCAAGACGTTTTCGTACTGGCTTTTTAGAGTGTTTTTTAGGTCTGTGAATAAGGTCATGAGGAAGAATAGGAAATCCAAACCGATGAACGTAATTGTAGAGAGTTCGCAAGGAGACTCGTACATCCAAGCCTCGTTGCAAGATGACTTGTCTGGCAGCATAGAGGGAAAGTTTGTGATGCAGAAGCAAGTGATTAAACTCGTTGACCAGGGCAAAATCATTAGCGATTTTGAGAGAAGGGCCATGAGAAGAAGAGCGCAAGCGTGCTTCATCGTCAGCTCTGTCAGCAGAATAAGTAACGTATTGTTCCAGCTGAGAATTAAGATGAATTACCCGACCTCGATGCAATTCGCGATAAATGGACGAGCGATGGAAGCCAAGTAAATCTGCAATTTGAGCAACAGAGTACCCCTTACGATAAAGTTTTTCAATAATCTGGCGGTCAGAACTAGTAATATGCTTGCATTTTCTGCGAGAAACGGTAGTCTTGTCTTTGGTGTTTTCCATGGCGAGATTGTGAGTTTGGTTTTGGCGAATTAACTATACCATCTCTTCTTCTGGAGAGCACCTTTTTTATGCTCTCATCGTGTCGCATTTAATTTTGCCATTCTCA
>JBGVNQ010000009.1:0-86368 GCA_045125705.1 Akkermansia sp.
AGCTCATTCAATTCTGACAGTGCCGTGTTACCCCGCTCCGAAGTCCCGAAGAACTTCATCTCGGCGTTGGCCACGGCACGCGTCACGACCTTTTCCTTCCCTCTCTTTATCCTCTCCGGCGCCCCGCCTGGCAGGTTGTTAGCCAGTGAGCTGCATTTCTGCCGCTCTCGGCGCCTCGGAAAGTCATACTTGGAAAATTGCCTCGCCCGGTGGGAGAAGTAAGCGTTGCTCGCTTTCCTTTCGGGCAACCCCGTAGCGGGGTGCGGGGCAAAGCTTATCACAACCGCCGTTTCACGTCAAGCTCATTTTTGGAAAAAAGTTTCATTATTTTTCACCGCCCTGCCCTAACTCACACGAAAATGTGCTGGTTAGAGACGAAAAATAATTTCTCGGAAAGACGGCACTTTTGCAGCAAAAAGCAAAACCCCCTCCTTTTTATGTAAAGCGGAGTTAAAATTTGACTCGTTCGGGAGTTTGTCACCGTTCAAGTATCCAGATGGGAGGTTCTGCATCAAACTCCGGCCATTCTACGTCCCGGCCAAGACGCTTTCTATATTCCTCTCTGTCAGGGTGATTGAAATCTGTGCTGAAGAGATAAAGTCGTTTTCCCTCTCTTATTCCATCCTCGCTGATAACGGAATTCTCAGACACATGTTCCCACATAAGTATGCCGCCGCACTTGCCGCTGCTATTCAGAACGGCGATTTCCACAGGATATACTTCTTCTTCTCTTACGTTGATAACAGAGCCAACTACCACACCGCCCAGTTCCTGATTCCAGGCAAGCATGCCGGGGCAATGAATCCGCCGACCGTTGTTCAGAGCCACTTTGTTATTGAACCGCACCACCATGACATCATGCGCAGCTCCCACGAATCGGATATCTCCGTTCACCGGCGACTTCACCCGGCCACGATACACAAGCAGCCAGGTGGAAGGAGTCAACGCAGGCCAGCTCATCTGCCATTTCGAGATTTCCGAAAAATCCATCGTCGGCCAGAAAAACTGCGACCGGTAATCGCACCAGGGATTTTTGTAAAACCGGCTCAGGGTCTTCCGCTCTCCTTTCTCCAGATAAGCAGACATCAGCTTCTGCAGCATATCGGTGTCTACTCTTCCATCCCGAACCAGCGGAGACGGAGCTCCGGACTTTGTGCGCAGCAAATCATACGCCTGCCCCGCCAACGCAGGAATGTAACGCGGAAAGTCATACCGCAAGTCGCTGGCCGCTTCCAGCACATCCAGCATGGGGAGATGCTCCAACGGTTCCTCTGCCGGCAAAGTCTCCATTGGATCCACCATCTCATCACCCTGCAAGGGCCGGGCAGCGTATTCGGCCACAAGATCAGAGCGCACTACCGCGATTTCCGGTCTTGCCACCCTGCAGGCCTTCCAGAACGAAGGGAGCAACGACATAGGCGAGCCCTCCTCACCTTCCACCGCCGGCAGCACGGGAGAGAAACACACCAGCGCCACAGCGAGCGACAGGCAGAAAACCAGCGCCAGCGCGGCCAATACTGCCGGCATCGAACATAGCCAGAGCCGCGTCGCTGACCCTCTCTCCAAGCTGTATCTACCTGTCTTCATCTCTAAAAAAACACTCCCGGCAAGCGGAATCTCGCCGGGAGTGTGAAATTAAATCCTATGCTCAGGCCGCATCAGGGAACAGCCACCCAGATGGGGGAGTCCTGGTCGAACTCGGGCCATTCCATTTCACCGGCTGCGTGCTTGCCAATGAGCTGCTTGAGGGCAGCCTTCTCGGGCAGGTTGAAGTTCGTGCGGAAGAGGTAGAGCTTCTTACCACCGGTCACCTTGCCACCCTTGATGACGGCATTGTTGGTCATATCTTCCCACATGAGGACGTAACCGAACTTACCACCTTCTTCAGTGATGGCGATTTCGATGGGATACACCGTACCTTCCTTCACCTGCACGGGATCGCCGGCGGTCAGGCCACCGACTTCGCGGTTCCAGGTGGGAATGCCGGGGTATTGAATGAATTCGTAGTTGCGGTGGGCGCGATCCTTGCCGCTCTTGATTTCAGACTTGTACCTCTCATGGTCGCCACTGGAAATATGCACGCGACCGAGATTACCCTTCTCGTAGAGGCTGGGCTGGCGGTAGCCACCTTCGAGCACAGTCTTGCCACCGAAACGCACGCCGATGAAGTCGTCACCCGTACCCACAAAGCGAATCTTACCGGTCACGGGAGACTTGATCTTGCCGCGGTATACCACAAGCCAGGCAGCGGGCTTCACTTTATTGGCGCACTGGAAAGCATCCGGAGCAAGGGAAGCATTAGCCATGGGCACGAAGAAGCTGGAGGCATACAGCTGGGTGGGAGACTTGTAGAAGCGAGCCAGAGCACTCTGACTCCAGGCCTTCACGAAGGAGGCAGCCGTAGCGTACAGCTCATTCTTGTCAACCTTGCCGCCAGGAGCCACCTTGGTGGGAGCACCACCCTTGGACTGCTTGAGGTCATACAGCGTACCGGTAAGGGCAGAGCCACCGCCGGAGCTGGAACCCATGCCGCCGCCGGCATCACCCAGGTCATCACCCAGGCCGGTGTCAAGACCGATACCCATTTCAATGGACAGGCCGTCGTCGGAGCTGTCATCCATAGGGATATCGAGCTGAGCCATGGCCACAGGAGCAGCGCCGGTGGAAACAATCACGGCAGGAGCCACAGTCTCGGAAGGAGTAGAAGCCTTGCTGCTGAGCTGGGGCGTGGTGGGCACCGGGCGGGGAGGCAGGTCCTCTGCCGGGGGCACATAGGCCAGGAATTCTGCGGGCGGGTCCGTGGCAAACACGATTACCGTGAAGGTAAGCGTGAGCGCGAAAGCCAGGGACAGACCGAATGCGGCACCGAAGGAGGAGAGTGCGCCGCGCAATTTATTGCGCTTGTACTCCTGCTCGGCCTCTTCACTCATCTGGAAATGTAATGCCATAAGTAGAAAATCGGGTTTTTCTCTGAGAATCTTTTAACACAGAGCCACCCCGAATGCGAGCATAAAGTGCCGCCGAAATGTTACAAGTATGTTACAGAGCCGCCCGTTTACTCCTCAAGCAGCGCGAGGTCATCGTTGGCATGCAGGTTCTCCTGCTGAACCTCGGGCACATAAGCCACTGCTGCATAATCCACACCGGAATAGAGATAAACAATCACATTACCACCCATGGCGGCAGCGCGGCGGCGCACCTCTTGCAGGCATGCTTCGTCTGCCAAGTCAGCGGCAGAATCCTTATCGAGCAGAAAACGCCCCACGATGCGTGTGCCGGGGGTATCGGGAAGCATGGGGCGGAACTCCACCTCGTGAGGCTCCACATAAGCCACCTGCCCCGCCACCACTTCACGCGGCACAGCGCACCAGCGGCACTGCCGGCAACCGGCAAAGGCCAGCAGCACCAGTGGCAGAAGAAATAGCAGCGCCCGTTTCATCAATACTGCTGGGCAGGCACAAACTTGCAGCAGAACACATCCACACCCGCGGCATGCAGGTGAATATCGATGCAGCCCGGGCGGTGGTGCACGGTGTAGGCATCGTGTTCTTCAGGCGGGCGGGGTGAGAAGCGGCCGATGCGGTCCGGAGCCAGCACGGCATTGCGCAGCACGCAGATAAGATGCTTGTTGCTCATATCCAGCATGCGTTCGTAATCCGTGGTCGGCAGGGTCAGCAAAGGTACGTTCTTGGAGCTCACGCGCGCACTATACACGGCAAATCCGCTTTCGTCAAGGGATTTTTCGTAGAGTGAATAGTGAATAATGAATAGTGAATAGTCGTAACCACTCTATCAGGCATCGGGCTTCTGCACGGTGCGGCGGAGGCGGAGCTGTCCGCAGGCGGCGTTGATATCGTGCCCCTTCTCGTAGCGCATGGTTACGGGAATCTTCTCGTTCATCAGGGCGCGGCAGAAGGCCTTGCAATCAGCCTCGCTGGGGCGCACCCAGGGAAGGCCCTCCACCGTGTTGTAGGGGATGAGGTTCACCTTGGCATTCAGGTCGCGGGCGATGCGGGCGAGCTTGCGGGCCTCGGGCAGCATGGCGTTCACATCCTGAATCAGGATATATTCCAGGGTAATCATGTGCTTGCCTGTGCGGTTCCACTCGCGCAGGGCGGGAATCAGCTCGCCCATGGGCCACTTGCGGTTCACCGGCATCACCTGCGAGCGCACTTCATCGCTGGCGCCATGCAGCGACACCGCCAGACGCAGCGGCTTGCCGAACTCCGCCAGACGTCGAAGTCCCGGCACATTGCCCGAGGTGGAAATCGTGATATGGCGGGCACCGATATTCAGCCCGTGCGGGTCGAGAATGAGGGTGAGCGCCGTGAGCAGGTTGTCCATATTGGCCAGGGGCTCGCCCATGCCCATGAACACCAGATTATCCACACGCTCGCCGGCAATCTCCTCTGCCGCCAGAATCTGCCCCAGGATTTCCGCTGCCGTCAGGTTACGGGTGAAGCCCAGCAGACCGCTGGCGCAGAATCGGCAGCCGAACGCGCAGCCCACCTGCGAGGAAACGCAGAGCGTGAGTCGCGAGCTGTGTGCCCCACCCTGCCCCACAGCAGCAGGAATGATGACCGATTCCACCAGGTGGCCATCCTGCATGCGGGAAAGAAACTTGCGCGTAGTGCCCGTGGTGCTGGCATTCACCTCCACCACCTCCAGCGGGCGCAGGCAGAACTTTTCAGCCAGCTGGGTACGCAACGCGGGCGGCAGATTGCTCATCTGATCAAATGAAGTGGCGCGGTGTTTCCACACCCACTCCTGCAGCTGCTTTGCGCGGAAGGGCTTCTGCCCCATGCCGGCCAGCAGCTCCACCAGCGCCTCATACGTGTATCCCAGCAGACACTCCATGGCCTATGCTCTTTACAGCAGGGTGTTCACATACTTATCCACCTCAAAGGGGATGAGGTCATCCTTCCCCTCGCCGATGCCCAGGAACACGGGAGAAACCCCCAGTTCGTCCTGAATAGCCACGGCCACACCGCCCTTGCCCGAGCCGTCCATCTTGGTCACCACCACGGCATTCAGCGGCGTGGCCTTGTGGAACTCGCGAGCCTGCATGAGGGCGTTGCCACCCGTAGTGGCATCCACCACCAGATAGCAGGCCTGCGGGGCAGCTTCATCCTGCTTGGCAATGGAGCGGCGAATCTTGGAAAGCTCCTCCATGAGGTTGTGGCGCGTGTGCAGGCGGCCTGCCGTGTCGCAGATGAGGTAGTCCACCCCATCAGCCAGGGCGCGGGAGTGTGCCTCATAGCACACAGAAGCGGGGTCCTGGTTCGGGCGGCCCTTGTAGAGCGGCACCTGCAGGCGGGTAGCCCAGCTTTCGAGCTGCTCCACAGCCGCTGCGCGGAAGGTATCGGCCGCGGCCAGCAGCACCTTGCGCCCCTGCTTCTGCAGGTGGTAGGCCAGCTTGGCGCTGGTGGTGGTCTTGCCGGCGCCGTTCACACCCACCATCATGATGACCACGGGCTTGCCGTCCTGCGGGGTGGGCAGCTGCGGCAGCTGTGCGGGGAATGCCGCACGGAGCTGTGCCTTGATATAGTCGACAATGTCGCAGGCATCCTGAGAATCCTGCTCCTGCAGTTCCTCGATAAGCGGCAGCACGCGCTTCGCGCCGACATCCGATGAAATCAGGTCGGCCTCCAGCTCATCCCAGTCGATTTCGGGCTCGCCGAGGAACTTATCAATCAGGCGTGTGAAGAAATGGGCCATGGGCGGTGTTTATTTGTTGGCAGCGGCGGCAATCACACCGTGGATGAACGGCGCGCTCTTGCTGCCGGAGTATTCATTGGCCAGGGCAGTGGCCTCCGATACCACGATGGGTACTTCCAGACCATTCACCTCCAGCTCATACAGGGCGATGAAGAGGATAATCTTATCCACCACGTCCAGACGCTCCAGCGAGTAATTCTTCAGCAGGGCCTCGAGGCGGGGTTCCACCAGCGGAATGCGGGCAATGACGGCATCGCCCATTTCCTCCACCGCAGGGCGCAGCTCCTCCATATCCTGAGCCAGGCGGGCCATGCCGGCGTATTCCTTGTTCTCGCCCAGTTCCTTCGGGCTGCTCAGCGAGATGCAGGCCTGCATCATGCGGGCGCGGCGGTTCACCGCAGCGGCCAGGCTGTCGAGCAGCTGGCGGTAGGCAGGAAAATCAGCAAAGCGGGGCAGCAGGTCGCGGCCCATGGCCTCCACCACAGCTGCCAGGCGCAGCACATCGCCCGCGCACAGGGCAAGCTGTTCCGTGGTGTCGCGGCACTTGTCGTTCAGGCAGTACTGCAGGGCCTTCAGCGCGGCATCGAAGCGCTCGGACTGCTGGCAGTAGCGCTCAATCTCCTCGCGCAGCGTGGCCGCCGTCATATCGGCATGCATCACGTTCTCGAGCTTCGTGCGGCGGTCGGCCAGCACACGGGCAGAATCAGCTGCGGTGCGGCCGGCATGCAGCAGCGCCTTGGTCTGCAGGGTGCGCAGGTTATCGCGTTCCTTCTCCTGAGCCATCTGCCAGAAAAGCGCCTTATCCACCGGCTGAGAGCCATTGGCCAGGAACATATACACATAACTCAGCGCACACTGGCGTACCTTGCTGCGGGAAATATTCATCTTCAGAAAAAAATCGGGGGTTGAATGAACGAATCAGATAAGGGAGCCACCGCGGCTCACCTTGTTGCGGCGAATCTGGAAGCGGGCTTTATCGCTCTCCTCGCGCAGCAGATCCAGCATGGAGATTGCGGCGCGGGCGGCCTCGCGACCGCGGTTCAGGGTGCTGGCAATGCAGCGGGCAAATGCCTGCTCCTCGTTGTTGAGCAGCAGCACCTCGTGCACCACTGGAGTGAGCGACTCACAGGCCATGCTCATCAGCTGGTTGGTAATGGCCGTGCCAATCAGGTCGGCGTGGGCAGTGCTGCCACGCAGAATCACACCAAAGGCCACCACCACATCGGGCTTCTCACCGCCCTCCGGCTGCACCAGCGCGCGTTTCACCATCACCGGCACCTCAAAGGCACCCGGCACACGCACCACTTCCACCTCCACGCCGGGAGCATTCTCGGCCAGCTCGTCCAGGCAGTTCTGCAGAAGAGCATCGGTGTATTTCTCGTTGTAGCGCGCCGCCACAATGATAATGCGACCGGACGCAGCACGGGACTGGACTTTCTGAGGAAGTTCTGTGGACATAGAGGTGAAATATACATTAACGCGGCGTCGAAGTCCGCTGGGGTCACGCTACCACAACCCAGCGAGACGGTCAAGCGCAAAATTGCAATAAATTACGCGTCATGCGCGCCACATGTACGCGAGGGGAGCTTGACACACCCCCGCACGCAGGCGTAACATAGCCGCTTATTCAAACAATTTTCCAATCGTAACACAACCAGAAAAGAAGCAAATATGAACAAGATAGTCTATCATTTCGGCGGCGGGACCGCCGATGGCGACGGCAGCATGAAGGCCCTGCTGGGTGGCAAGGGCGCCAACCTGGCCGAAATGGCCCGCATCGGTCTGCCCGTGCCTCCGGGATTCACCATCACCACCGAGGTCTGCACCTACTACTACGACAACGGCCGCACCTACCCCGCCGAGCTCGACGCCTGCGTGCAGGAAGGCATCGCCAAGATGGAGGCGCTGGTGGGCCGCAAGTTCGGCGACACCGTGGAAATGCCCCTGCTCGTCTCTGTGCGCTCCGGTGCCCGCGAATCCATGCCCGGCATGATGGACACCATCCTGAACCTCGGTCTGAACGACGAAACCGTCGCTTCCATGGCCAAGGCCACCTCCAACCCCCGCTTTGCCTGGGACTGCTACCGCCGCTTCGTGCAGATGTACGGCGACGTGGTAATGGGTGTGCAGAAGGCAGAGAACGAGGACATGGAACCCTTCGAAAGCGTCATCCACGCCCTCAAGCACGAGCGCTACGGCAAGGATATCTCCGACTCCGAGCTCACCGCCGAGGACAACCAGGAGCTAGTGAGCCGTTTCAAGACCCTGGTGCTCAAGCGCACGGGCGAAATGTTCCCCACCAGCCCGTGGGACCAGCTGCAGGGCGCCATCGGCGCCGTGTTCGGCTCGTGGAACAACGAGCGCGCCATCACCTACCGCCAGAAATACGGCATTCCCAGCGAGTGGGGCACCGCCGTGAACGTGCAGTGCATGGTGTTCGGCAACACCAGCGATGAATCCGGCTCCGGCGTGGCCTTCACCCGCAACCCCGCCGCCGGTACCAATGAGTTCTACGGCGAATTTCTCATGAATGCCCAGGGTGAGGACGTGGTGGCCGGTGTGCGCACCCCCGACCCCGTCGCCCGCCTGGCTGAGGTCATGCCCTCCGCCTACCAGGAGCTCTGCGCCATCCGCAAGACGCTCGAAAACCACTTCCGCGACATGCAGGACTTCGAGTTCACCATCCAGGACCGCAAGGTATACATGCTCCAGACCCGCAACGGCAAACGCACCGGCATCGCCGCCTTCCGCATCGCCTGCGACATGGAGAAGGAAGGCCTCATCGACTGGCAGACCGCCGTGAGCCGCATCCCCGCCGACCAGGTGGACCAGGTGCTCGCCCCCATTTTCGATGACGCCGCTGTGCGCAAGGCCAAGCCCATTGCCAAGGGGCTCAACGCCGGCCCTGGCGCTGCCTCCGGCCGCTTCTACCTGAACGCCAACCGCTGCGTGGAAGCCGCCCAGCGTGGTGAGAAGGTACTGCTCGCCCGTCTCGAGACCAGCCCCGAAGACCTGCGCGGCATGATTGCAGCAGAGGGCATCCTCACCGCCCGCGGTGGCCTCTCCAGCCACGCCGCCCTCGTGGCCCGCCAGATGGGCAAGGTCTGCGTGTGCGGTGTAAGCGAAATGACCATCGACTACAACGAGCGCACCATCTGCATCGACGGCGTCACCTACAAGGAAGGCGACTACCTCTCGCTGGATGGCACCGCCGGCCTCGTCTACGCCGGTGAGCTCGCCACCGCTCCCTCCGAAATCATCCAGGTGCTCATCCGCAAGACCATGAAGCCCGAGCAGAGCCAGACCTACCGCGACTTCCAGCGCGTCATGGACTGGTGCGCCAAGGCCACGAAGCTCGGCGTGCGCACCAATGCCGACTCTCCCGACCAGGCCGCCGCAGCCCTTGCCTTCGGCGCCCAGGGCATCGGTCTCTGCCGCACCGAGCACATGTTCTTCTCCGGCAACCGCATCGACTTCATGCGCCGCATGATTCTCTCCGACCGCATCGATGACCGCAAGAAGGCCGTGGCCCAGCTCCTCCCCTTCCAGAAGAGCGACTTCAAGGGCATCTTCTCCGCCCTCAAGGGTCTGCCCGCCACCATCCGCCTGCTGGATCCGCCCCTGCACGAGTTCCTGCCCCACACCAAGGAGCAGCAGCTCACCCTGGCCCAGAAGTTCGGTATGCCCGTGGAAATCATCATGCGCCGCGTGCAGGAGCTCCATGAGTTCAACCCCATGCTCGGCCACCGCGGCTGCCGCCTCGGCATCGACTACCCCGAAATCACCGAGATGCAGACCCGCGCCATCATCGAGGCCGCCATCGAGGTGCAGGAGGAAGAAGGCATCGAGGTCAAACCCGAGATTATGGTTCCCCTCGTGGCCTTCAAGCGCGAGCTCGACCTGCAGAAGGAAATCATCGACCGCGTGGCCGCCGAGGTCTTCGCCGAAAAGGGCCGCAGCATCTCCTACAAGGTGGGCACCATGATTGAGATTCCCCGCGCCTGCGTCACCGCCGATGAGATTGCTGAAACCGCCGAGTTCTTCTCCTTCGGTACGAACGACCTTACTCAGACCGGCCTCGGCATGAGCCGCGACGACTCCGGCTCATTCCTGCCCCACTACCGCGACCTCGAAATCGTGAAGACCAACGTCTTCGCCAGCATCGACCAGGACGGCGTGGGCAAGCTCATGCAGATGGCCGAAAAACTCGGCCGCGGCACCCGTCCCGGCATGAAGATGGGTATCTGCGGCGAACACGGCGGCGACCCCGCCTCCGTCAAGTTCTGCCACAAGATCGGCCTCTCCTACGTATCCTGCTCGCCCTACCGCGTGCCCACCGCCCGCATCGCTGCCGCCCAGGCCGCCCTTGCGGATAAGTAAAGCACACCGGATACGAAGCATATAAACTTATCCCCCCGGTACTCTCCCGAGTACCGGGGGATTTTTGTAGGGGCACGGGACGGAGTTCGCTTGCTCCGCGCACAGCGAAAACGCGAAGGTATCATGAAGCAGAAATCCGAGTTTGTCGAGCAGTTGGTTTTATTCGGAGCGGGGGACTTTAGTCCCCGCAATGCTTATATTTTCGGGACTAAAGTCCCGTGCTCCGACAGATATGCACCCCGCCAACTGCCGATTTATCGTGCAGAATAACAGGGTGGACTCTGACTACGCCAACGCATTGCGTGTCTATTTTTCCGTTAATTCGCGGTATTTCTCGAACAGGAAGGCCACGCGTTCCGCATCATCGGCAAAGCTCCGCCCGTAGGCCTTCTCGACCGCGGCATCCAACTTGCGATGCGCCGTCACCAATTCTGGCGGCATGGTCAGTGGGTCGTATAAATCGGCCAAGGAACATTCAGGGTACAAGGCACGCGCATCCAGCACCTCCTGCGCCAGTGCTGCTATCTTTTCCTGCTGCGCCTCAGTAGCCTCCGGCCAGGGGAAATTGTTGTATATTATTTTGATAGAATAGCTGTAATCGCTTTTCATTCGGCAGCTCACAGCCCTCATCCACGCATTATGCATGGTCGACGTTAATATGCCAAAGTGATACAATGAAGCATTTGGCATGAGCCTCAATTTATTACTGCACATCACGTCAGGCGTCATGAATCCGATAGGGATAAACATTCGCCGTTCTGAGGATACTTCGGGGATGGCCACGTAGGTACTCTCTGGTATGTTCTCGGTTTGAAATCTTCTCGGTTTCAGAGCTAATTTCTGAGTGGATGCCCGTTTACTATTCATTCTGTAAAAGCGAACGGCTTCTACTCTTTTCATGCATTCCGGTAGATTCTTCAATTCCGCAGGACTGCATGTTCCCAACCATAAGCAAAATTTGACTTCACCATTGATAAACTCCTGGGCTCCAAACCATTGTTTGAAATAGGGCTCAGCCGCCGGCTCCTTTTTCAGAAACTCCTGTTTTTCTTGATTGGTAAACAGATAGAGCCCATCATCAATGGGTTGATTTCCCATTCCTATTTCGGGAACCTCACACAACGGTTTTGTCCTATTTTCGATAAATATATCCTGCGCAGCAGTAAGATATCCGTTGATGTGTGCCGTCTGGTGATGCTCGCCTTTTTCGTCTATCAACAAACAAGGTGTTGAATCTCCCTCTACACTGAAACCAATAATAACACAATGAACAGCAGCTTGATTTCTCGACTCATTATTCCATTTGAATGTCCTGTACGCGAAATCAATGTGAATCTTGCATTCAACCAGAAGATGCTTCCATAATATGGATACCGATTGTCCCTGAGCTATGGAATTAGTTGAAACGAGCGCTGATTTAACCTTTGAGCCAGCCATATAGTCACTTGATTTCTTGAACCAGGCTGCTACAAAATCCAAATCTCCTGCATTTTTCACACTCTCAAAAACGCGCAATAAATCCGCTTTCTGTTCGGCTCCCATGTGTCTTGCTCCTGAAAACGGCGGATTGCCCATGATATAACTCAGCTTCTCCTTCGGCACGACGCTTTCCCAGTCGATGCGAAGGGCATTCGCACAGACAATGGTGGCGGAGGCTTTGAGAGGAATGCGGGCGAAGTAGCGGCCGAAGTGGCGGCCTACCTCGATATTCATCTGGTGGTCCATGAGCCACATGGCCACCTGGGCAATCTGGGCGGGGAATTCCTCGATTTCGATGCCGTAGAACTGGTCGACGCTTACCTTGCAGAGCTCGGAAATATCCAGGAACATCTGGCCCGAGGATTCCAGCTGACGGATGACCTCCAGCTCCAGCTGGCGGAGCTCGCGGTAGGCAATGACGAGGAAGTTGCCACAGCCACAGGCGGGGTCGAGGAAGTTCAGACCGGCGAGCTTATGGTGGAAATCCTCGAGATTTTTCTGGCGGCGGGTGGAGCGGTCGGCACAGATACGGGCGAATTCCTCGCGCAGGGCATCCATGAAAAGCGGATTGATGAGCTTGAGGATATTGCGCTCGCTGGTGTAGTGAGCGCCCAGGGAGCGGCGTTCCTCGGGCTTCATCACGCTCTGGAACATGGAGCCGAAGATGGCGGGGGAAATCTTGCTCCAGTCCAGGGTGCAGCAATCGAGGAGAATCTGCCGCATCTCCGCATCGAATGCAGGCATGGGCAGGAACTCTGCAAAGAGGCCGCCATTCACATACGGCAAGGCCAGCAGAATGCCGTTGCGCGTGCAGAAGCGGCGTTCCTCCGGGGTGTTGAGCACCTGAAAGAGCTCGGCCAGCAGCGGAGCGAGGTCACGACCATCCTCCGCGGTGCAGTCGCGCAGGTAGTTGAGGAAGTGGTCGCGCTCGAAAATACCCGTATCATCGGCAAACAGGCAGAAAAGCAGGCGCACGAGGTAGACTTCCAGCGAATGCCCGGTGTAGCCGATGCCCTTGAGGCGGTCGTGCAGCTCGCCCATGAGCTCGGCAGCCCTGATATTGACGGGGTCTTCCTCGACATATTGGCGCCGCTCATAGCCGGCGAGGTAATGGAAGAGGTGGATATACTCCGGCAGCTGCTCCAGGGTGAAGCTGGTAAGGGCGCCACCGGCATCGAGGTCATAGAAATCCCAGGTCTGGAAATCGCAGATGAGGATAGCATGCGGCATTTCGCCCGGCTTGAGCGAAAGGGCATAGCGGCGGGCCTGTTCATAGGCTTTGGCGCGGTCCTTGCCGCGGGACTTCATTTCAATGAGGATATGTCCGGGCCAGAAGAGGTCGATATAGCCGTTGCCCCCATCCATGCACTTGACCTTTTTCTCGAAAATGGCCACTCGGCGGCGGTCGATGCCCAGCACATTCAGGAAATCGGTCTGGAAGGATTGCGCCTCCGCCTCCTCGCGTACGGCATTCTTGTATAACTCAGCAAACTTCGCGGCACGCGCATGTATTTCATTAGGGCTAAGGGTAACAGGCATGCATTATGTAAGCATTGCCAATGATGTAGTAGACATAGTATTGCTCGGAAAGCGGCACCCACAGTTTGAATAATGTTGTCTGTGATTACTTTTTCAACTATGTAGATAAACAACTTACAATTTATCACAACAAACAGCTTGACATTCAGCATTGGCAATGCACCCCCAACACCCCATATAACCATGAAAACAGCAAGAATACTCATCAATGAATTACCACTCAATATCAATGACATCGCCCGGCTCGCCCTGGAAGCCACAGAATCTCTCGGCGAACTGGCCGAGGGTATGGAGCGGCGGGAAATGCTGCAGATGCTGCGGCGCGTGATAGCCGAAGGCGTGCGAGCCGTCAGGGCAGCAGAGAATACCGTTTCCTTTGAGGTAGCGGTCGAGAAGAGTGTGGCGTCAAGGGCGCATCTGCGCCCTGCCTCGCGCAGGGATCTGCGGCATTTCACAAAACGCATGCTGCGAATCGAGGGCACAGCTACGCTGCCCCTGCGCAGCATGAGCGCAGGGGATTGCCGCCGCATCCTCGGCGAAGCATTCGGGAGCAGCGCCCACAGCTACCGCAAAGGGCGCGCCATCCTACACAGCATCTTTACCTATGGTCGGCGCATGGGGTGGTGCGATGCCAACCCCGTGGACAATATCGAGGTGCCCCGTGTGCAGGAGCAGGAGATTGTGCCCCTGACCCTGCAGGAGGTGGAAAAACTGGAACAAGCCGCCGAGCTGCCCGAGCACCGGGCCATGCGCACCTCGCTGCACCTCATGCTGTACTGTGGGCTGCGCCCGAACGAGGTGGCACGCCTGCGCCCCGATGATATACAACTGCACGAAAAGCGGGTGCTGATTCACCCCCGCACCAGCAAGACAGGCGGCGGACGCGTGGTACCTATCCGCAAGGCGGAACGCCTGAAGGACGCTCGAATCCGGATACCCCGCAACTGGCAGAACCGCTGGCTGGCACTGCGCCGCGCGGCGGGGTTCACCCACTGGGTACCGGATATCTGCCGCCACTCCTTCGCCAGTTATCATGCGGCGCATTTCAAGGACCTGCCCTTGCTTCAGCTGGAAATGGGGCACAGCACCCCTACCCTGCTCCGCAGCCGCTACCTGAACCTGCCCAGAACCCGGCACGCGCAGGCGTATTGGCGGTAACGAGAATCACCTGCTTCGTGTTGAAGGCAAAATCCGCGGTTGCTGGTTTCGGAGCACGGGACTTCAGTCCCGTAAATTATTGAGCGGTTAAAAGGGACAGAATTCCCGTGCTCCGACGAAAGTCTTCGCAGTTGTGATTTCGGGGATGGGGCCTCTTGTAACGTGATTTTCATCCCGGCCATAAAACAGCCGCCGGAGGGGAAACCTCCGGCGGCATAAATAGACGCTATCTGCGAAACAGTGCAGAACTTAGGCGAAGACGCCAACGGCCTCAGCGGCGCAGGCAATCATGTAGTCGCGGTTCAGCTTGGCAATGTTATCCACAGAGATACCCTTCGGGCAGGCGGCCTCGCACTCGTACTGGTTGGTGCAGTTACCGAAGCCGAGGGCATCCATCTGGCGCACCATGGCGAGCACACGCTTGTTCTTCTCGGGCTGGCCCTGGGGAAGAAGGTTGAGGTGAGCAGCCTTGGCGGAGGTGAAGAGCATGGCGGAGCTGTTCTTGCAGCTGGCCACGCAGGCACCACAGCCCACGCATGCGGCGGCGTCGAAAGCGGCGTCGGCCGTCTTCTTGCGCACGGGCATGTTGTTGGCGTTGGGGGCGGAACCGGTGCGGATGTCCACGAAACCGCCGGCAGCGATGATGTTGTCCAGAGCGGTACGGTCTACCATGAGGTCGCGCAGCAGCGGGAATGCCTGGGCGCGGAAGGGTTCAATCCAGATGGTGTCGCCATCCTTGAACTGACGCATGTGGAGCTGGCAGGTGGTCACCTTCTTGCCGCCGTGCGGCACACCGTTGATGGTGAGGGAGCACATACCGCAGATACCTTCGCGGCAGTCGTGGTCGAACACGATGGGTTCCTTGCCCTCGTGCACGAGTTCCTCGTTCACGATGTCGAGCATTTCAAGGAAAGAAGCCTCATCCGGGATGTTCTTAGCCTTGTAGGTTTCAATGCGGCCCTGAGCCTGAGCATTCTCCTGGCGCCAGACCTTGAGCGTAAGATTGAGATTAGCCATAATAATATAATCTAAGAGGTTGGAATGAGGTTATCTTTACTTGTAGGAACGGATAGCCAGGTGCACGGTGTCGAAGGTAAGGGGCTCCTTGTGCAGGACGGGCAGTTCGCCGGTGCCGGTGTATTCCCAGCAAGCCACGTAGGCGAAGTTCTCGTCGTCGCGCTTGGCTTCACCGTCGGCCAGCTGGTGCTCAAGACGGAAGTGAGCGCCGCAGGATTCCTCGCGGTTCAGAGCGTCGTAGCAGAGCACCTCGGCGAAATCGAGGAATGCAGCCACACGCCAGGCCTTTTCGAGTTCCTGGTTCACACCTTCGGTGCTGCCCACAACCTTCACGTTGGTCCAGAAGTCCTCGCGGATGGCGGGAATCTTCTCGATGGCGTCCATGAGGGATTCCTTGGTGCGGCCCATGCCTACGTCCTCCCACACGAGCTTGCCCAGCTCGCGGTGGATTTCGTCGGGGCTCTTAGTGCCCTGCACGTCCATCATCTTCTTGATGCGGGCCTTCACAGCGTCCTCAGCTTCCTTGAACTCGGGAGCAGCGGTGGTCACGCTACCGGGCTTCTGAGTGGTCAGGTAGGTGGGCAGCGTGGCGGAAATCACGAAGTAGCCGTCGGACAGACCCTGCATGAGGGCGGAAGCGCCGAGGCGGTTGGCACCGTGGTCGGAGAAGTTGGCTTCACCGAGCACGTGGAGGCCGGGGATGGAGGACATGAGGTTGTAGTCCACCCAGAGACCACCCATGGTGTAGTGGGAAGCGGGGTAAATCATCATCGGCTGCTCGTGGGGGTCCACGTCGGTAATCTCCTCGTACATTTCGAAGAGGTTGCCGTACTGGCCGTCGATCCACTCCTTGCCCATGCGGTTGATGGCGTCCTTGAAGTCGAGGAACACGCCGCGGCCGGTGTTGGCCACACCACGCTCGTCGTCACAGGCTTCCTTGGCAGCGCGGGAGGAAATATCGCGGGGAGCCAGGTTACCGAAGGAGGGGTACTTGCGCTCCAGATAGTAGTCGCGATCGCCCTCAGCCACATCGGAGGGCTTCATCTCGCCACGGCGAATCTTGGCAGCCACCTCACGGCTCTTGGGCACCCAGATACGGCCGTCGTTACGCAGAGACTCAGACATGAGGGTGAGCTTGCTCTGGTAGTCGCCCTTCACGGGGATGCAGGTGGGGTGAATCTGGGTGAAGCAGGGGTTAGCGAAGTAGGCACCCTTCTTCCAGCAGGCGCAGGCGGCGCCCACGTTGCAGCCCATGGCGTTGGTGGAAAGGAAGAACACGCGGCCATAACCACCGGTGGCGAGCAGCACGGTATCACCGGCATAGCTCTTGATTTCGCCGGTCACCATATCGCGCACCACGATACCCTTGGCGTGGCCATCGACCACCACGAGGTCCATCATTTCAGTGCGGGGGTGCATCTGGATGTGGCCCTTGCCGATTTCCTTCTCCATGGCCTGGTAGGCGCCGAGGAGGAGCTGCTGGCCGGTCTGGCCGCGGCTGTAGAAGGTACGCTTGAGCTGGGAACCACCGAAGGAGCGGTTGTCGAGCAGACCACCGTATTCGCGGCCGAAGGGAACGCCCTGAGCCACGCACTGGTTGATGATGTTGCAGGACACCTCGGCCAGACGGTACACGTTGGCCTCACGGGCGCGGAAGTCGCCACCCTTCACGGTGTCGTAGAACAGACGGTATACGGAGTCACCGTCGTTCTGGTAGTTGTGAGCAGCGTTGATACCACCCTGAGCAGCGATGGAGTGAGCGCGGCGGGGGCTGTCCTGGTAGCAGAAGCAGTGTACATTGTAGCCGAGCTCAGCGAGCGTGGCGGCAGCGGCGCCACCGGCAAGACCGGAACCCACCACGAGCACCGTGTACTTACGGCGGTTGTTGGGGTTGATAAGCTTGGCTTCGCGCTTGTACTTGGTCCACTTTTCAGCAATGGGGCCATCCGGAATGCAGGAATCCGGCATGTAGTCGCTTACAGGAAACTTAATATCTTTCATAAGTGTCTATGAATGGGAAAGGGTTACTTGAGGATACCGCAGAGAACGGCTACCGGGATGGAGATGAAGGCACCGCAGACCACCAGGCCGAAGAGAACGGCGATGATGTTGTAGAGCGGGCGCACCTTGCGGGTGGAAAGGCCCAGCGTCTGGAACACAGACTGGAGACCGTGACGCACGTGCATGAAGAGGCAGCAGATGGCCACGATGTAGAAGGCGGAGCACCACACATTGGAGAATGCAGCCACGATGTGGCCGTAGCAGTCGTGGGGGTCACCGTTCACCGTGAGCTGCCACAGGTGGAACAGCAGGAAGCAGAAAATCATGATACCGGTGAGCACCATGGTACGGGAGGAAAGAGTAGCCTTGAGGGTACCTTCCTTCTGGTACTGGGTGCGGGCATTCACGTTCTCAATCTTCAACACCAGCGTGAACACCACATGGATGAGCAGAACGGCGGCGAGACCGAGACGAATAGCCCAGAGCAGCCAGGCGGGCATGGTGTGCAGGCCGGTGGCATAGGCATCAATCCAAGAGGGTACACCATTGCCGGGATCACCACCGTAGATGGTCATGTTACCGGCCAGATGCCCCACGAGGAACAGGAGGAGACACGCACCTGTGAGGGCCACAATAATCTTGCGGCCAATCGAGGACGTGACGAACTTGCATGCTGTCGTGATAATATCGTTCATATGCGCAATAACGTCTTTGCGCCACTACTCTACCGCAAGCAGCCCGAAAATGCAAGCCCCAAACAAGCGAACAGGCCAAATTCTACAGCGGCAGAGCCAGCCAGACCGCAAAAAATGCCAGCAACACGGCAAACGCGGCATCAATTCCCGTGGTGTGGCGCAGGTAGAAGCCCCGCACAGGAGCCCACTGCAGCAGCACGCTCCAGAGGCACCAGCCCACCAGACACGCCCCCGAAAGCACCAGCACAAGCGCCGGTGCATACCAGGCATAAGCCGCGCCGAACTGCTCGATAGGGCCGATGGAAAGCCCGCAGATAAAGAGGGTGCATTTGGGGTTCAGGATATTGCAGAGGAATCCCTGCGCAAAGAGCGCGGCAAGCGAGCTGCGCTCGCGGGTTTCAAGCTTATCGTCACCCACCTCCACGCGATGACGGGGAAAAATACGCCAGGCCAGGTACAACAGCCAGGCGGATGCCGCATACAGCACCCAGTGGCTCCAGGGCTGAGCCATGAGCCAGCCACCAATCCAGGCCACCAGCACCGCCTGAATCAGGAATCCAAGAGTGATACCGCTACCCACTGCACTGCCCGCGCGGGCACCCTGCGCCAGCGCCGTGCGGAACACAAAGAACAAATCAGGCCCCGGGCTCAGCTGCGAGAGAAACAAGACCCCGCCCAGCATCACCAGACTGCAGAGGGCCTCCATCATGACTGCACCGTGGGCAGAGGCAGCACCACATTGGTCTGCATGGGAGATTTACGCTGCACCACGTGATCGGACAGCATGGTTGCGCCCTCGTAGGTAGCGCGGAACATCTCCATCTTGGCATCCACATTGTCGGCGTGGTGCAGAATCAGAGCCTCGGGGGTCTTGGGCAGCACGGGGGAGCCGTATTCCAGCAGGCCGTGATGCGAAGCCACGAGATGCAGCAGATGCAGGCGAACCTGCTCGGTAGACGGCACCAGCGATTTCCAGGCGGCGTGGTTCTCGGGCGTGAGCATATCGCGCCAGAGCTTGTTGATAATCTCGATACCCAGCGGAATATGCCCCAGCAGCTCGCCGTATTCGGAATAAGGCATTTCCAGGCTGTGCTCCTCGTAGTTATTCTCGAGAATCTTGCCACAGTCGTGCAGCAGAGCGCCGGTAAGGACGAGGTCGCGGTTCAGGCGGTCGGGGTAGACGCTGCAGAGGGCATCTGCCACACGCATGACGCTGGCGGCATGCTCCACCAGGCCACCGCGGCGGGCGTGATGAAAATTGCGGGCAGCTGCCGCACGGCGGAAGCGCTTCTCCTGCTGCTGCAGGAAGAGACTGCACACACCGGCGAGGCGGGGGTCCTTCATACCCACCACAAAGGCGCAGATGGTATCCCAATCTGCCTGCTGGCGGGCCAGCATTTCCTGGCTGCCGGTCAGCACCTGCTCCTCTTCCTCGGGCGAGAGCGGGCGCACACTTGCATCGGCCAGCTCCATGCCGTACTGGCTGAGCTGCCACTGGCCGCTCACCGCCACAGAGGCGGGTGCCACCAGCATATCAAAATCCATATACCAGGGAGAGGTCTCCCAGATTTTGAACGAAATCGTGCCGGCAGCATCTGCCAGCACGATTTCAAGATAAGGTTTTCCGTTTTTGGTGGTACGGGTGGTCTTCTGGGTCACCTGTGCCAGCAAAGTACCCTGCACCGCGGCGTTTGCAGCCTCGGCATTCAACTCTGTAGTGCTACCGAACTGCATGGCTTTGGTCGGTTGGGGGATTAAGCAGCAGGCTGCTCAGGAGCAGGAGCGGCATCCACAGCCGGAGTGGGAGCAGGCACGGGGCCTTCACCTTCAGCGGCGGGGGCATTATCCTCTGCAGGGGCAGCCGGAGCGGGTGCCAGGCTCTCGAGGTTCTCCACGGCGGGAGCGGCAGGGGCAGTCTCCACAGCAGCGGCGGGAGCCTCCACAGTCTTCACATTAAGGTCAGACTTGCTGTTCTGGAAGCGGGCATTCATGAGCACAGCCAGCACGAAGCAGAGGCCCATGAAGAGCGTACCGAAAAGCACGGTACCCTTCTTGAGCACATCGGTGGTCTGGGCGCCGAAGGCCTGGTCGGTCATCTGGGCACCGAAAGCAGCGCCGAGACCCTCCTGCTTCGGGCGCTGCATGAGCACCACGAGGAGAAGAAGAGCGCAGACAATCAGAAGAATGGCGAAAACAATGTAGATGGCGGCGTTAAGCATGGCAGTAATTATATCTCAGTTGAAAGGGTTTGTAAAGGAATCAGGCGATAATTTCGTTCACTTCGTTGCAAATGATGCGCTTGGGGGTGATGGGCTTATCATCCCAGGCAAAGCTCATGATGATGATGCGCTCGCCCTTGCCGATGAGATGAGCGGCGGCACCGTTCACAATAATCTGCCCTGTGCCGGGAGGTCCCACGAGCACATAGGTCTCGAAGCGGTTGCCGCTGGTCACGGAAGCGACCAGCACCTTCTCACCGGGCCACAATCCCGCAGCCTCTACCAGGTCCTGCGGTATCTCGATGCTACCCTCGTACTCCACATCGCCACGGGTCACCATGGCGCGATGAATCTTGGATTTAAGCTGACAAACTAGCATGATTGTGATGCGAATGACGGCCAATCAAACAACTTTTTGCCCAAAAGGTCAAGCACAATCAGGCAAAAGGCCGTATTTTTATGACAAAAGGCGCGCACAGACAGCGCAGTGCGGCTTACAGCCGCGTGCCGGGCAGAACCGGCGTCCCCAGAGCACCATCTGCAGGTGGAGCTTACCCCAGGTCTCGCGGGGGAAACATTTCTTGAGGTCAGCCTCGACCGCTTCCACTGTTTTTCCACGAGACAAGCCCCAGCGGCGCGCCAGGCGGTATATGTGCGTATCCACCGGGAAAGCCGGATAACCGAATGCCTGATTCATGACCACGCTGGCCGTCTTGTGCCCTACCCCGGGCAGAGCTTCCAGCTCCTCGAAACTGGAAGGCACCTGCCCTTGGTAGCGGTCTACAAGGATTCGCGCAGTCTCCACCAAGCGGCGGGCCTTCATTTCCGTAAGCCCGCAGGTGGCAATAAGCGGCTGCACCTGCTGCCACTCCAGCGCGGCCATGCTGGCGGCATCGGGAGCAAGAGCAAAGAGCGCCGGCGTCACGAGATTCACCCGCGCATCTGTGCAGCGGGCAGAAAGCATGACCGCCACCAGTAGCGTGAATGCATCGTGGTGGTGCAGAGGAACCTCCGGATGCGGGATTCCCCGCTCCAGTTCCTCCAGTACAATGCCGGCTTTCTCTGCCCTTCTCACAGCAGGTTTGAAATCAGACTCAACGGCGATTCATATCGCCCAGCGGACCCAGCACAGCTTCGCCTTCCTTGCGGGTGGGCATGCTCCAGGCCTTCACCGACTCCGAGGAACCCTTGGGCTGCACCACAGTGCGATTGCTCGGAGGCACAGCAGGCATAGCAGGCTGACAGGAGCTCAGCACACCAGCTGCAAGCGACACAAGAAGAATTGCTTTCGTTTTCATTTCTTTAATGGATATTTGTTAGTATAAAAAAGCCGCCCACCCGGAGCACGGGCAGGCGGCGGAAGGTTTATTCAGGCCATCGCCCGGCAGTCATCAGTTGCCCAGAGGCTGCACGCGGAACACGCGGTCACCCAGCTCGGGACGAATACCGGCAGGAAGCTTGGCGGGGTCGAACTCAGCCACAGCCATACCCTTGGAGATGGTCACGATGCGCAGGGCGGTAATAACCTCGTTGCCACGCTTCACGAGCATGGGATTGGCATCACCAGCCACAAGGCCGCTATCCGGGCCCACATTGAACACTACAAACTTCCAGCGGGCATCCACAGCCAGCACAGGGAACTCGTCGTCGTTCTTGGTGTAGTCGGTGAAGAACTTGTCGTTGATAGCGGTGAGGCGGTTCAGCTCAACCTTTTCGCGGGCCAGCTTCTCCGTGGCAGCAGCACGGGCGGCCTGCCAATCGTTCAGGCGCTCATTGATTTCCTGGGTGCGCTTCTCCTCGCGTTCCACCACGCCCTTGATGCTTTCCAGCACGGTAGCGAAGTCGGCGCTGGCATCCACGCTGAGAGCTTCGGAGTTCTTCAGTTCCGCAACGGCAGTATTAAAAGCCACACGGACCTTCTCCACGCTCTCGTTCATAGCCTCCACCTTGGAGCGTACAGTCTGCAGTTCAGCCTTATCAGCATCGAGCTTAGCCTGAGCTTCATCGCGCTTAGTATTGCTATCGCGCATCTCGATACGATTGGCCTCCACAGCCTTCACAGCGGCGGCACGCTCAGAAGCCACGGTACCACGCTCGGCATCCAGGTCCTGATTCATCTTGCGCAGACCGGTAGCGCTGCTGGCGTCCACCTGCTGGCCACCACCGTGAGCAGCGATAAGCACGTCCATAACTTTCTGCTGGTCGGCGGAGTACATGATGGCAGCACCGCCCGCAGCAAGCATCAGAATAGAGGCAAGGAGTTGAGAGATTTTCATATAGTAAAATTAAGTAAAGGATTCAGATTTAGTTACGGACGGAAACAACCACATCACCGGGGCGAACGGTATCGCCGGGGCGCATCGTGCTGTACACGACGTCGCAGCTGGACTTGTTGCTTTCCACGAGGGTCACGCTCAGCTCGCACACCTTCTGCTCACCGCGCATCACAGCCAGACGGGAACCAATCACGATACCCTTATCGATACCGGAATCAAGAATCACGTAATCCCAGGTGGGGTCCACAGACACAACAGAGCACTTGAGCTCCACCGGAGAGAGGCGGGCCATGCGGTCTGCGGCAAGCTTCTTGGCGGCGTCAATCATGGCCAGAGTGCGCTCAGACTCAGCACCAAGATCGCTGGTCATCTTCTCTTCTGCCTGAGCCTGTGCTTCGAGAGCATTGTTGGCTTCGACAAGCTGGGCAATGTGCTGCCCCACTTCTTTCAGGGCATCTTCTTCAGAAGCGCCTTCGATACCTGCGTTGGCAGCTGCATCGCGAGCAAAAGACTTGAACTCATCCTGATAACGCTTGAAGTCAGCCTTGGCAGCCTCAAGATCAGCGTTGGCCTGAGTGATTTCCTGCACAACGGGAGCATCTTCAGCCTCAAGGGCGGTGCGCTCCTCATTGTACTTGATGCTCAGCTGCTTGAAATGGTCAGCGCGAAGCTCGGCATAGCGCTTGATGGCCTTATCCTTCTCAATATCAATAGCCTTCTTCTTGGCCATATCAAACTGAGACTGGAACGCAGCTACCTCGCCTTCCGGGCCAGTAAGAGCTTCATTGTTCTTATAAAAAAGGAAACATGCCCCCAGGAAGAGCACGACGGCGGCGATGATGATGTATTTCCACATGGTGTAAGTTAAAAAATTTGCAGCTGTTCGCTAATATATCTATACCAGAACGCCGCCGAATGCAATCAAAAAAAGCTTCCACGCACATTTTTTTTGCACTTTCACTCGCCTGATACGGAAAAGCCGCCTTTCGCACAAGCGAAAGGCGGCTTTGAAGTCAATTCAGGCAGTCCGGATGCTTATTCCTTTTCGGCAGCTTCCTTGGCCTTGCGGTCGCGGGCAGCGGCGCGCATGGACATCTTGACACGGCCCTTGTCATCGATACCGATGCACTTGGCGGTCACGATATCGCCCACCTTCACCACATCCTCAGTCTTCTGAGTGCGGCCTTCGGCCAGCTCGGAGATATGGATGAGACCGTCCTTACCGGGCAGCACTTCCATGAAGGCACCGAACTCCTTGGTGGAGACAATCTTACCTTCGTAGGTCTCACCCACCTCGATTTCCTTGAACATGCGGTCGATGAGGTACAGAGCGCGCTCCACACCTTCCTGGCGGCTGCCGTAGATACGCACAGTGCCGTCTTCCTCGATGTTGATATCGGTGCCGGTCTCAGCCTGCAGAGCCTTGATGTTCTTGCCGCCGGGGCCGATAAGCTCGCCGATGCGATCCTGCGGAATGCTGGTGGACTCGATGCGGGGAGCATTCGGGCTCATAGCCTGCGGAGCGGGGATGCAGGCATTCATGGTGTCGAGCACATCCAGGCGACCCTTGCGGGCAAGGTGGATGGCGTCTTCCAGAATGTACAGCGGAATACCGGGCAGCTTGAGGTCCAGCTGGTAGCCGGTCACACCCACGGAAGAACCGCAGAGCTTGAAGTCCATGTCGCCGTAGAAGTCCTCGGAGCCGATGATGTCGAGCAGGGTCTCGTAGCGCTTGGGCTCACGGTCACCTTCGTTCTCGAACTCGGTCACCAGACCCACGGAGATACCGGAAACGGGGCGCTTCAGCGGCACACCGGCAGCCAGCAGGGACATGGTGCCGGCGCACACGGAAGCCATGGAGGTGGAACCGTTGGACTCCATAATTTCGGAGGACACGCGGATGGCGTAGGGGAAGTCGTTCTCATCGGGAATCACGGGAGCGATGGAGCGCTCTGCCAGAGCACCGTGACCGATTTCGCGACGGTTCTGACCACCGAAACGGCCGGTTTCACCCACGGAGAACGGGGGGAAGTTGTAGTGCAGAATGAAGCGCTTCTCGTCCACAGAACCGGTGTAGTTGTCGAGGTACTGCTTCTCCTCCATGGGAGCCAGCGTGGCAAGGCACACAGACTTGGTCTCACCGCGGGCGAAGAGAGCGGAACCGTGCACCACAGGAGGCAGCACGTTCACCTCGGCCTGAAGCGGGCGCAGCTGCTTGATGGCGCGGCCGTCGGCGCGCTTGCCCTGCTCCATGATGGAGATACGGAAAGCCTTCTTCTGGATGTACTCGAACACCTGCTCCACGTCGAAATCGGTAGCCTCGGGGTAAGCAGCCTTGATGGCCACTTCCACCTCTGCGCGAAGGGCGCCGGTCTGCTTCTGGCGCTGAATCTTGTTGGGGGCGTAGATAGCATCCTCGATGCGATCGCCGGCCACCTGGTAGCCGATTTCGAGCAGCTCGGGCTTGGCCAGAGTCAGCTCGTACTCACGCTTGGGCTTGCCGCAGATGCCGCGAAGCTCTTCCTGAGCGGCGCAGATCTTGGCCACGTTCTCCTGAGCGAAGCGCAGGGCGGCGATGAAGTCTTCTTCGGGTAGTTCGTTGGCAGAACCTTCGATCATGATTACCTGGTCCTTGGAACCGGCATACACGAGGTCAAGGTCAGACTCCAGACGCTGGGAGTTGGTGGGGTTGATGACGAATTCGCCATCGATGCGGCCCACGCGCACAGCGCCCACGGGCTCAGCAAAGGGAAGATCGGAAATCACACAAGCGGCGGAAGCACCGTTGATGCTCAGGATATCGGGCTCGTTCTCGCCGTCGGCAGCCATGAGCAGGGAGATAACCTGCGTATCGTAGAAATAGCCCTTGGGGAACATGGGACGCAGAGGGCGGTCCGTCATGCGGCAGGTCAGGATTTCCTTCTCGGTGGGACGACCTTCGCGCTTGAAGTAACCACCGGGGAACATACCCGCAGCGGCAGCCTTCTCCTTGTATTCCACAGACAGGGGGAAGAAGGTCTGGCCTTCCTTAATCTTGGTAGCGCTCACAACGGTGACAAGCACCACGGTATCACCACAACGGACAGTAACGGCACCATCGGCCAGGAGAGCGAGCTTGCCCGTCTCAATGGTGATGGGGTTTGCGCCAACGGCGCAAGTAACGGAATGTATACTCATTTTTTCTTTTTCTTCTAAATACCGGTTCCATCTGCACCGCCGGAGGCCGGAACCGGCCACTGCCTCCATTGGTTCCGTGGGCAGAATCACGTGCTTTCTGCACCACGAGGCTACAACGAGCCGCGGTCATTTTACACACTAGCACCACGCAGTGCAAGCAAATAATTCATATTCCAGCCTTTTAGCTTCACAGCAGACACGCTTTCATGTATAATGCAGGGCACCTATGGAATACGATGACGAAACCAGCCCGCTCAAACTCATGGATATGGCAGAGGATGAGCGACCGCGCGAAAAACTCATGCAGAAAGGCCGCGCTGCCCTGAGCGACGAGGAGCTCATTGCCATTTTCCTGCGCACGGGCATGAAGGGCTGCAACGTACTCGAGCTGGCGGCCCGCATCAAACGCGCCGCCGGTTCCCTCACAGCACTAGGTCGCATGGAAGCCAGGGAAATCACGCGCTGCTGCAAGGGCATAGGAGCAGCTAAGGCTGCCACCCTGGCTGCTGTATTCGAGCTGGGGCAGCGCGCCGTGAAAGAAGAAGTAAGCCGTGCCGATATGAGCACCCCCGAGGCGGTGTACCAGTATCTGGCGGGCGAGCTGCGCTATGAGCAGCAGGAAAATTTTGTGGTTCTGCTGCTCGATACCCGGCGGAAGCTCATCAAGCAATGCAACATTTCCAAAGGCACCGCCAACCGCACACTGGTTCACCCGAGAGATGTTTTCCGCGAGGCCATCCTCTGCGGGGCATGCTCCATTGTAGTGGCGCATAATCACCCCAGCGGTGATATTTCCCCCAGCAAGGCGGACAGGGAAATGACCGTTGCCCTTCTGAGAGCCGGCGAAACGCTGCACATTCCGGTTATGGACCACGTCATTATCGGCACGGAAAACGGAACCGGCCGCCTCCCCTATTTCAGCTTCCGCGCAAGCGGTCTCATCCACTCATGAAAGATTACCACACTCACCACCCCAGCCCCCACGGCGGCTACATCTGCGCCGTCACCCGCAACGACTGGGAACGCGTAGCCTCTACAGAAGGCATGACTCCCTGCTTCGGCATTCACCCCTGGCATGCCCACGAGGCGGACCCGGCAGAGCTGGCTTTTGAGCTGGATGACTGGCTGACCCGCTACCCTGAAGCAGGCGTGGGCGAAACCGGGCTGGATGCTTCACCGAAACATGCCGACACCCTCGAGGCCCAGCGGCTGATGCTGCATATCCACCTGGGCGCTGCTTTCCGCCACGAGCGACTGGTGCAGCTGCACGGCGTGCAGGCCTGGAGCGAGCTGCTGCAGATTCTGCGCGAACGCCACCGCTGCGGCACCCTGCCCCGCGTGCTGCTGCATGCCTGGAATGGCCCGCACGAAATGGCCCGCGAATTCCTGCAGCTCGGCGTCTTCTTCAGTGTAGGGCTGCGCGAGCTGAGCCACTCCAAGGCTGCAGAGCGCTACGCCCGCATACCCGAAGGGCGTCTCTTCCCCGAAACCGATGACCACCCCGAAAACTGGGCCCGAACCGTGGCTCTGCTAGGCCTCATACGCGGGGGATTATGCTAATCCCTGTTTAATCCTCGCTTTTCTCTGCCACAATATAGTGCGGGCGACGCTTGATTTCCATGTACATCTTGGAAATGTACTGGCCTATAATCCCCACGCAGAAAAGCTGAACACCACTCAGCAACACAATAATGCAGACCATCGAGGTCCAGCCATCCACCGAGTTCTGCCACACGAACTGACGCACGCAGAGCGCTATGATGATAATCAGCGAGACAAGCATGAAAAGCATGCCGAGAATGGAAGCAACAGCCAGAGGGAATGTCGTGAATGCCACGATACCCTCCAGCGAATATTTGAACAGCTTCCAGAATGACCATTTGGTCTCCCCTGCCACTCTCTCTACATTTTCATACGCAAACCATTTAGTGCGGAAGCCAATCCACTCGTAAAGCCCCTTGGAGAACCGATTATACTCCGGCATGGCCAACAACGCATCCACCGCCTTACGGGAAAGCAGTTTGTAATCACGCGCCCCGTCCACCAACTGAGTACGGGAGAGCACATTCATTAACCGATAAAACATGCGAGCAAAGAGAGAGCGAATGGGAGGCTCGCCCTTGCGAGTGATGCGGCGGGTACCGGCACAGTCATAACCTTCCTCACGCACGGCTCGAAGCATATCCGGCAGCAAAGCGGGAGGGTCCTGCAAATCGGCATCCATCACGGCCACATAATCTCCTTTTGTTGCAGCAAAACCGGCTAACATGGCACTTTCTTTGCCGAAATTGCGGGAAAAGGAAAGGTAGCGCACACATTCGTAACTTTTCTCAAGCTCACGCATCACCTCAAGCGTATTATCGGAGCTGCCATCGTTCACCATCAGCACCTCAGCCTTGACGTCATCGCCCAGAACAGGCAATACACGCGAGAGTTCCTCCATAAATGGGTGGAGTGCTTCCTGTTCATTATAACAAGGAATGATGAGCGAAAGGAGAATCATGCGATGAGTATAGCATACGGACCTTACAACTCAAGAAAAAAGCCTGCCTCTATCCGAGGCAGGCTTTGACATCTTTTGACTGATGCGCGCATCAGGGCATATCCACCATATCCTTCACGATATGGAGAGCCTCGCGCAGCACGGGGTCGAGATTCGAGGGGTATTCCGGAGTCTCCGTCAGTTCCTCCTCCGGATCCTTATTTTCGTCCATGTACTCGCTGTCATCCTCCTTCGATGCGAGCGGCAGCTTAGCAGCCTTCACATCGGTAAGTTTGAGGCGATAGATGGTAAGCTGCTTTTCATCCTGCGCAGCCATCTGCTCGTAGCGCACCTTACGCTCGGCATCCATGGATTTCTTGCGTTCAATGAGCTGCATATTCTCAGCCTGACGCACGGCTTTGTTGAGCGAGACGACATTCTTCTCCTGACGCTCCTTGGCACGCTCGATATCCTCGCGGGTATACTGCATGTCCTTATCCTGAGCCACACGGGCATTGCTGCGAGCCATCAGCTCGGGCAGGATGCGGGAAATGCGACTGCTCTTCACATAACCACCGGCGCGGGGAATCTCATCATACGGCATGGCGTAATCCTGCTCGGCTTCACCCAGGCGGAGCCCTGCCGTAACCGTAGGCAGCACAATATCGCTGGCCACACCCTTGAGCTGCGTGGAAGCACCGCCGACACGATAGAATTTCTGAGTGGTCACCTTAATCATGCCACAGCCCTCGCGTGAGGTGAAGTAGGGCATGTAGTCTGCAAGGCCACGGGGAACCTGCACCGTGCCCTTGCCGAAGCTGGCGTCATCGCCCACAATGACTGCTCGGCCATAGTCGGCCATGGCTCCGGCAAAAATCTCGGAAGCCGAAGCACTCAGCTTATTGATGAGCACAACCAGCTCGCCTGTATACAGCGGGCGACCGCTCACCGTGAGACGCTCGACATGAGCACGGGAATCCTTCACCTGCACCACGGGGCCGGCACCCGTGAAGAAGCCCACCATCTTGCGGACTTCGTCCAGAGAGCCGCCGCCGTTGAAACGGAGGTCGAGCACGATACCCTCCACCTTCTCCTGCAGCATACGGCGCAGAATCTTCTTCACGTCGGCAGCGCAGTGTACGTCACCATCATCAAGGTCAATATAGAAAGAAGGCAGAGTCAGCACACCCAGGCGATAGGTACGATTGCCGTCCTTGAGCTCAATCACGCGACCACTGGCCAGCTCTTCAGACATGGGAATCTCGTCGCGTACGATGCTCACCACCTTTTCCTCCCCGGAATCAGCGCTCATCACACGAAGCTTCACCGGCACGCCCTGCTTACCGCGAATCAGGTCAACAACCTTATCGATACTCAGGAACATGATATCATGCCAGTCTTCATCGCCGGCAGGAGCCACGGCCACAATACGGTCACCAAGTTTCAGCTGGCCGCACTTTGCCGCTGGGCCACCCTTCACGATACCTTCAATCGTGGTAGAGCCATCGTCATCGGACTGAAGGCGGGCACCAATACCAACAATGGAAGCCTTAATCATGTCTTTGAAACGCTGCTCCTCGCGGGCACCCATATAGTCGCTGTGAGGGTCGTATACATGAGCCACGGCGTTCAGCAGGTAGGACACCATATCCTCGCGGTCGGCTTCCTGAATCTCGTTGCGCATGCGCTTGATGCGGGCCAGCATCTTGTCCGTCACTGACATTTCCTTGGCAGTAGGCGCAGGCTTACCCTTGGCTGCAGCAAGCGTGGCCAGATTCTCTCGGCGAAGCACCTCAGTGAGAATCATGTCCTCCACCTGGTCACGCCACACCTGGTCGAGCTCTGCAGCATTGGCTGCACGAGGAAGCTTACGACGAGTACGGGGTACTGTACGGTCGGAATCAAAGGCAGGCATCTGCTTGGCATACTGCTGCAGGAGCTTTTCAGCCTGATCAATGCGGGGAAGCGCACGCGCGCTGAAGTAGGCGTACAACTCCTCTGCCAGACGCGTGGTCTGATTGGCAAGAAGATAGTCGCCAAAGCTGCTGGCATAACGTTCACGCAGATAATCCACATCTTCCTGGCTCAGGAAAAGATGCTGCGCATCGAGCGTCTGCACATAGCACTCCAGGAACTTATCGTACATCTCCTGCGAGAATCGCGCACGGGAGAAATGGGCATTCTGCAGCACCAGTGAGAACTGCTTGCCTATAATATCATAATCAGGCTCAGCCTGACTGAACGAAGTACACGAAACCAAGGCCGCTGCGGCAGCGACACCTAGCGCCCGCGACTTCGCACGCCAGTTATTGAAAAAACTCTTCATATCAATAAAATCATCAGGAGCAGCGCAAGACTGCTCGTCAAATTATATACGCATGAGCAGCCCGGATTCTGTCACGCATTTACTGCATTCCAGAATCAATTGGCTGAGGCGCATGGCAAAAAAAGCATCAGCCTTTCTTGCTGCGGCGCGTACGAACAGGCTTTGCCGCCGTTTTGCATCCGGCTACACTGGCGAGCTCAGCAATAGCGTTCTCAAGCATAGCGATGCGTTCACGGGCTGCCTTAAGGGAGTTTTCCAGACGAGTAGCACGGGTCTTGGCCGTGCGGGCATCTACTCGCGCAGCACGAATACCACCCTTGATATCATCTGCGCTGGGTTCCAGCTTGCGGCGACCGGGGCGGCTGCTTGCGAAGCGCTCAAGTATCGCCTCCTCAGCCTGCTTTTTCCAGAGAGAAATAAGAGTGGCTGCAATCTGCTTTTCCTTGCATACCTTCTGAATCGTCGTCTTACGATTCATCACAGAAAGCACAATGGCGGTCTTCTCCTCAGGAGTATACGACGTACGGGACTTGGTATTCTCAGACATAATAGTAAAACTGATGTTCTTTATTTCATACTACTTCGCTTCATATAAAGCAAGCATTTAATATGTATTATTTCAAATAATGACAAATATCAAGAACATATGAACAACTATTATACACAATTCTGCCCAACTGTATTACTGATATAAACAATAAAAAGGTGCAGTACCGTCGCGATACTGCACCCTTGAGAAAATATGAAGATTTGCTGGTTAGCTGGCGAGCACAACAGCACCGCCAAGAACAAGCAGGGAAATCACAACCCAGAGAATCACGAGACCGCGGCCCTCTGCGGCGTTGCCGGTTCCCTGAAGGTGGCTGTACTTGCCGCGAATCTTGCCCTTCTTCATGAAACCATCGTAGTTCTTCTGAAGCAGCGTAGCCTCCACCTGGCGCATCATGTCAAGCAGCACGCCCACAAGAATCAGCAGGGAGGTACCACCGAAGAACTGGGTCACCAGCATGGGAAGACCACCCCATACGGAAAGAAGGCTGGGCAGGAAGTAAATCAGGGTCAGGAACAGAGAACCGGAGAACGTCATGCGGGACATCGTGTCGTCCAGGAACTTGGCCGTGGGAGGACCGGGGCGCACACCGGGAATGTAACCGCCGCTGCGCTTCAGATCCTCAGAAATCTGCTGGGGCTGGAACATGGTAGCAACCCAGAAGTAGGAGAAGAAGAAAATCATGGCGGCGGAAATGATGTAGTAGTACACATCATTCGGGGAAAGCCAGTTGGCCACGAAGCCATGCACCCAGCTATCCTGGGAGAACATCTGCTGCACCAGCATCTGGGGCAGAGCCATGATAGCGGTGGCAAAGATAACGGGCATCACGCCGGAGTAGTTAAGCTTGAGCGGCAGATACTGGGTACCACCCTGCATCATCTTGCCGTGGCCCACCACGCGCTTGGCATACTGCACCGGAATGCGGCGCTGAGCCTGACTTACGATAACCACGAGAGCCACCACAAGCACCATGAAGAGGATAAGGGCCACCATGCCCAGAGAACCCAGCGGGTTCACTTCAGTACCCTTCATCACACAGGTTTTCCATGCCACAGCGAATGCGCCGGGAAGTGCGTGAATAATGTTCACGGAAATGATAAGGGAAATACCATTACCCACGCCACGCTCTGTAATCTGGTCACCAATCCACATAAGGAACATGGTGCCGGTCACGATGATGAAAATAGTCGTGAGCGTGAAGATGATACCGGGGTTCATTACCAGGTCATTGGCGTTGAGGCCAATGGCGGAGGGGTTGCGCAGGGTCTGGGTCAGGAAGTAACCCTGAATCACAGCAATGATGATGGCCAGGATACGGGTGTACTTGGTCATCTTCTGACGACCACCTTCCTCACGCAGCATCTTCTGCCAGGAAGGAAGCACAGCGCCCATGAGCTGGGTCATAATGGAAGCAGAAATGTAGGGCATGATACCCAGAGCAAAGATACCGCACTGCTGCAGACCGCCACCGGAGAAAATCGTAAGAATGGAACCGAGGGCACCCAGGGGACTGTCGCCATCATTAGAGGCCTCAGTAATGCAGCGGGCAAGTTCGCCCACATCAACACCGGGCAGCGGCAGGTGAACGCCAAGGCGCACAATCACAATCATGGCCAGCGTAAAGAGGATACGGCTCCGGAGCTCCGGCACCTTCATGGTATTAGCAAATGCTGAAATCATGGTTTCCTGGGATGTTAAGATTTATTATTGAAGTCTGATGTGCAGCGATTCGGTGAAAAGAGGCCCGGCATGCAGCCTTTATATTCTCACACACGTTTGATTATCAAGAAAGAAGGCAGAATCATCCATATTCCCTCCCCTTTCTTACACAGCTGCCGGGCAGCGCTGCGCTGCCCGGCTCTGTGATAAGTTTCTTTGAGCAAAGGCCTGCTGAAGCAGGCCTGAATTACCTTTACTGAGCGCTGAGCACCGTGAGGGTGCCGCCGGCGGCCTCGATCTTGGCAGCAACAGAAGCGCTGGCGAAATCGACGGTCACGTTCAGAGCCTTGGAAAGGTTGCCATTGCCCAGGAGCTTCACAGCGTCGGCCTGGCCCTTCACAAGGCCCATGGCGCGCAGCTCGTTCTCCGTCACCGTAGCACCTGCCTCGAAGAAAGCCTCGAGCTGGCTGAGGTTGACAATAGCGATGGTGGACTGGAAGCGGGCGTTGTTGAAGCCCTTCTTCGGCAGACGACGGTGAAGGGGCATCTGACCACCTTCGAAACCGGGACGGATGGAACCGCCGGAACGAGCCTTCTGGCCCTTGTTGCCCTTGCCGCAGGTCTTGCCCAGGCCGGAGCTTTCGCCGCAACCGAGGCGCTTCTTGCGATGCTTGGCACCGGGATTCGGCTTGAGATTGTCGAGAGTCAACATGATTCTTGAATATCTATGGTTGGTGGTTTAATCAGATGGAGGCGTCCTTCTTCTTCTTGCCGCGGGCGGAGAGCACCTGGTCAGCAGTGCGCATGCCGAGCATGGCCTGCATGGTGGCCTTCACCACGTTAGCAGCGTTGGAGGAACCCAGAGACTTGGCGATGATGTTGCTCACGCCGGCAGCCTCAAGCACGGAACGCACCTTGGCGCTGGCCACAAGACCGGTACCGGAAGCAGCGGGCTTCAGAACGATCTTGGCGCCACCGAATTCGCTGTACACCTCGTGCGGGATGGTGTCGTTCACCACGACAACCTTCTTCATGGCACGCTTGGCAGCGTCGGTACCCTTGCGGATAGCGTCGGACACTTCGTTGGCCTTGCCGAAGCCGTAGCCAACCTTGCCCTTCTGGTCACCCACAACGATGAGGGCGGAGAAGGAGAAGCGGCGGCCACCCTTAACAACCTTGGCGCAACGGTTCACGTACACAACCTTCTCCATCAGCTGAGGACCTTCCTCAACGGGAGTCTCGTTGCGGCGACCACCCTCACGGCGGGGGCCGCGGCCGGGACGGTTGCCATCACGACGGGGACCACGACCACCACGCTGCTGCGGGGCGGCTGCCTGCGTCGTCTCTTCGGCCGGAGCTTTCGTTTCTTCAGTGTTCATTTTCTATAAACCTTTCTTTTTAGAATTTCAGACCAGCCTCACGAGCGGCGTCGGCCAGAGCCTTCACCTTCCCGTGGTAGAGGAAACCACCGCGGTCGAACACAACCTCAGTGATACCGGCAGCCAGCGCGCGCTCACCAATGAGGGCACCCACCTTGGCGGCGGTCTCCAGATTGGCCTTCTTGAGCTCGATCTGCTGCGTGCAAGCGCTGCAGAGGGTCACACCCTTGGTGTCGTCGATCACCTGGGCATAGACGTGCTGGTTAGAGAAATTGACAGCCAGACGGGGGCGCTCAGGCGTACCGGCAAGCTTCTTGCGGATACGCGTATGAACGCGGGAACGGATGGCTTTGCGATTGATAGTGCTCATATTCTTCTAATAAACTTTTAAAGGGTTTGAGATGATAATGATTACTTGCCAACGCTCTTGCCTTCCTTGCGGCGGATGTACTCGCCCACATAGTGGACACCCTTGCCCTTGTACGGCTCGGGGGGATAGTAACCGCGCACCTCTGCTGCGAACTGACCGACAAGCTGCTTGTCGATACCTGCCACCTTCACCTTGGTGTTGTCGGCCACCGTCACGGTAAGACCGGCAGGAATGGGGTGAAGGATGGGATGGGACTTACCGAGAGCCAGGTCGAGCACATTGCCCTTCACGGCGGCCTTCAGACCCACGCCCACGATTTCAAGGTTCTTTTCGAAGCCCTTGGACACACCCTCAACCATGTTGGCAATGAGGGAACGGCTGGTGCCATGAAGAGCGCGCACCTGACGATCCTCGCTGGCGCGGGAAACGGTCAGAACGTCGCCTTCCTGAGCAGCGGAGATACCGGCAGGCATCGTCCAGCTGAGCTCACCCTTGGCACCCTTCACGGTAACATCAGCACCATTGATGGTCACGGTCACGCCGGCCGGGATGGTGATAGTCTTTTTACCTACTCGAGACATATTATTATATCAGGTCAGGGGTTAATGTTACCAGATAAGAGCAACGAGCTCGCCACCAATCTGCTGCTTGCGGGCCTGTGCGCCCGTCATCATGCCGCGGGAGGTGGAAACGATAGAGATACCCAGGCCGTTCATCACGGTCGGAATCTCGGCGGAGGGAACGTACACGCGACGGCCAGGCTTGGACACGCGCTTCACGTCCGTGATGATGGACTTACCCTCGTTCGTGAACTTGGACTTGACCTTGATGGCCTTGTCCTTGCCTTCACCAACGATTTCGTAGCTCCAGATGTAGCCTTCAGCCTGCAGGATGCGGGCGATTTCAGCCTTGATACCGGAGTAAGGAGCGGTGAAGCCCTCGTTGCGGGCCACGCCGGCGTTCTTCACGCGGGTAAGGAAATCTGCGATAGGATCACTTAATACTGCCATAATCGTAATTTAGTTAGGCGTTTTCTTCAGTCTTCTTGGTGGGCTTGCGGAAGGGAATACCCAGCTCGGCAAGCAGGTCGCGACCCTCTTCGTCCGTGTTAGCGGTCGTCACGAAGATGATGTCGAAACCGATGTTACGCTTAATCTGATCAAGCTCAATCTCAGGGAAGATGGACTGATCAGGGATACCGATGGCATAGTTACCGCGGCCGTCAAAGGACTTGGTGGGCAGGCCACGGAAGTCGCGGATGTTGGGGGCGGTAATGTTAATGAAGCGATCGAGGAACTCCCACATCTGGGTGGAACGCAGCGTCACACGGGCGCCGAGGACTTCACCCTCGCGGAGTTTGAAGTTAGCCACGCTCTTGCGGGCGTAGGTCATAGCCGGCTTCTGGCCGGTAATCTTAGCGATTTCAGCAACAGCATCCTCAACAGCCTGCTTGCGGTCGGGGTGCTTGCCCATGCACGTGGTCACCACAATCTTTTCAAGACGGGGAATCTGATGCACGTTGGCATAGTTGTGCTTCGCCTGGAGGGCCTTGGTGACCTTCTCCTTGTAGTATGTAAGCAATGTAGGTGTGCTCATAATATTAGCGGGTCAGCTCTTGTTGTTAGTTAGTTTAGTGATGGCTTAAGCGCGGAGTTTCAGCCTTTCGGCATCAGCTCACTTTCTTCACATTGGAGATGTGGATGGCGCCGTCGATTTCCTTGATACCACCTTCGGGATCAGCCTCGGTCGGCTTGGTAGCCTTCTTGAGGATGCGGGCACCCTCAACCGTAACGGTCTGCTTCTTGGCGTTCACGGAAAGAACAACACCACGCTTGCCCTTGTTCTTGCCGGCGATAACTTCTACATTATCACCTTTCTTCACGTGGGTCTTCATCGTTTGTGTTTTCTTGGTATGTGTTAAGTCCACACTACACCTGTAGTGCGGGGCACCTACTATACGCTCATCCCACCGATGCGTCAAGCAAAATAATGAGACTTTTCTCTCTCAATGTGCATTTTTTTGAAAAACACGGCGGCGCGCACAGACAAAACGCCAGCTGAGCAGGCCTGCAGTAATGGTAAGCGCAACGACGAAGCTTACCCAGGCGCCCGCCGGGCCGAGAGCGGGGACAAGGTAATCCGTGCGAATGAGGACACATGCAAGCGGGAAACCTATTACCCAATAAGAGAACATATTTGCCCAGGTAATCGACTGCGTATCGTGGCAGCCGCGCAACAATCCACACATGAGCGCCTGCACTGCATCAGAAAGCTGGTAGATAGCGCAGAGCAGCAACAGACCGGACGCAAGTTCAATAATAGCCGCATCGTCCGTATAGAGACCAATAATCTCGCGACAGAACAGCACTGTGAAAAGTGAAGCCAGCGCCACTACAAGCATGGTAAAGCTGAGACACGTGCGCACCAGAGCATCGAAGCGAGTTTTGTCCTGAGCGCCGATATGATAGGCCGATCGAATGGACGCCGCAATACTCAGGGAAAGCGGAAAAGTAAACAGAACCGCAGAAACATTGATGGCAATCTGGTGAGCCCCCACGGCGAGCGCCCCCAGCGGAGCAATCACCAGAGTCACCACACAGAAGAAACTCATCTCACAAAGCGAGGCAACACCGAGCGGAAGCCCCTTGGTGAAAATATCGCGCACTACCCGCCACTCAGGTGCACGCAGCGCCCACATGTGAGATACATTGCGGGCATAGCGGCGGTCTGTATACATGATAAGCAGCAACGCTGCCGCCATCAGGTAATGTATAATAGTAGTCGTAAGGCCGCAACCGGCACCGCCCATGGCCGGAATTACCCCCCACCCGAACACAAATATATAATTAAGGGGTATATTCAGAAGCAGCCCGACAAAAGACACTAGCATCGCAGGCCGCGTGTGACCATACCCCTCGAAATGCCCTTGAAGCGCACGGAGCATCACACTCGAGGGCACTGCCAGCACCAGGTAGAATAAATACTCCTGCGCCACACTCACCATCTCAGCATCGTCAGACACCAACGGAAAGACAAATGCACCGGCGAGCAAAGCAAGCACCTCGACCAGCATCAGGAAACACGCCAGTATCTTGGCATTATTCAACAGAAGCCCCACCTTACCTTCACACCCCGCACCGCGCAGGCGGGAAATCATAGGTCCTATGATGGTAAGAACAGAACCGACAGCCACCAGGATAGGAACAGTCACCGATGTGCCGAGTGCAACACCACCAAGTTGCTCAGCGCCGGCCTTGCCTGCCACCATGGTATCCACCACACCCATACCCATATTCATGAGCGTAGCAATATACAGAGGAGCCATAAGGATAAGCAATCGTTTCAACTCACCCTTATCCATCAGCCTGTGCAACAATAAAGACATATACGAGACGAATAAAAACCGGGTAACAAAAACGCTTCCACCGTGAGGTGGAAGCGTCAGCATCTGGAACGGGATTCGAACCCGTGTTGCGCGCGTGAAAGGCGCGAGTCCTAGGCCTCTAGACGATCCAGACTTTTATTTAATCGCACCAGTGATACCAGCGCGAGGAGAAATTAACACACATATTCACTAAAGGCAAGCAAAATTTTTCGTTTTTCTCATTTTTTTACCTCAATGGATAGTAAAATGCCCCGCTCCATCATCTGGAGCGGGGCAAAATTACCATTGAACCGTAGTTATCAGGGGTTCACCAGGCCATCATCCGGGAAGAGACCGGGGATGGAGGTGCCGGAGCCTGCAGCGGTCGTACCGGTGTCACGCTTGCGCATGGGCTTACCGAACGGGTCGATAATGTCGGCGGTCACGAACACCATCAGGTTCTTGCGGATATGAGACTCAGCATTGCTGCGGAACAGACGGCCGATGAGAGGCAGGTCACCGAATACGGGCACCTTGTCTTCCACCTTCTGCACTTCATCCTGAATCATACCACCGATGGCGATGGTGTGACCATCATACACGCAGGGGTTGGAGTTGATGTAGCGGCGGCTGAAGATGGGCATATCAATGCGGTTTTCAGTCAGCACGATGTGCTCGATCGTCTTCTGGTTAGCAATACCGGCGGTAATCGGAGAACCGTAGTTCACGAAACCTTCGAAGTCAACAACGCGGATTTCGAAGCGCTTGAAGCGCACGATATCGCCGTCACCTTCCTTGAGCGGCTCAATCTGGAAGCGGAGCATCACACCCACTTCTTCCACACCCCAGGCGGAGGGGTTGGCGGGAGCAGCCACGGGCATGCTGCCGCTGTAACCGTTGTTGTTATCGTTATTATTGTTGTTATAGCCGTTGCCGGAGCTCTCAATCTGGGGCTCATCGTACTCAGTCGGGTACACGAAGCGACGGATAACTTCAATCTTGGCGCAACCGGTTTCATCGTTCTGGTCAGATGCCAGCTGGTCAGGAGCGGGAGCATATTCCATGGGCTCGTCGCCGCTGATTACCAGGCTCGGGGCAGACATCACGTCCACGCCCTTCTTCTGGGACAGACCGCGCATAATCATCTGGTAGGAACCGGAATCAAAGATACCGGACAGAGACATCACGCCGGGAGCGGGGCTGGCCGTGGCAGAAGCACCGGCAGAACCGGAGTTCATGAGGTTGGTCAGAGCGCCGGAGGTGATAGCACCGGAACCGGAGCGGAGGCCACCCGTCATGAGGCCATTGGATACAAGATCCGTTGCGCTGGAAAGTGTCTTGGTGGAATTGATGGGCCAGGAGCTGTCACCGGAGTAGTTATTGGCGAAGGCGCTGCCACCGGTGGACACGAAGTCCTCAACAAGGCGGCCAGGCAGGGAATTGCTGCCATTCACACCACCAATGTAGGTGCTGCCGGAATTGTTGACGGAGAAGGGATTCACTACCCAGTCAAAGGAAAGCTCTTCCTCGTTGGTCTGAGAAATCTCCACGAACTTGGCGCTCACCTTCACCATCTTGGGCATATCCTGACGGAACTTGTTGATGGCTTCTTCCACGGTGTCCAGCTCGTCATCCGTGTTGGTCACGGTAAGCACGCCGGTCACGGGGGAGTACTTGGCCATAGCACCGGTCGGGAAGTTCACACCCATGTCGATAAGGGAGGCCTTGGCGTCAATCTTCTTGGCGCGGCGGGAACCACCGGAGGAGAAATCGCTATCTTCCTCATCCTCATCGGAACCTTCTTCGCCACCGTTGAAGAAAGAGGGACGCACCGTCCACTGGCGGCGGGTCATGCGCTGGGCACCGGCACCCTTCTGGTACACAACCACAGCGTTTTCTTCCACGCGGTATTCGCAACCAGCCTGGGAGCACATGCGGGCAAGCAGGTCAGCAGCGGATACGTCGGACATCTGCAGGGAGTCAATCACAGCGGGGGGAGGAGGCGTGTAAACAGCCACGGGAGCTGCCACATCCTCTTCTTCCTCTTCCTCCTCATCGGATTCCTCATCCTCCTCTTCTTCCTCATCATCAGAGGAAGCGGCCACAGGAGCAGCAGTAGGAACAGGAGCCTGAGCCTTCTCGAAAATGAAATTGATACGCTGGCCATTCTTGCGAGCCTCAGCGCGGAGGAACTCGAGAGCATCAGCCATGGGCGTGCCTTCGAAATTCACATTGGCAATCTTGAGGGCAAGCAGGCTATCGCGGTTGCGAAGCACACCTTCAGAGGTAGCCACGGTCTCAGTGCCGCCAAGCTCGATGGTGGGCAGCTCCTGAGGAATCTGCTCCTCCCACAGGGCATCCACTTCAGCCAGAGCCTTGGCGCGATAGGAATCGTGAGCGGCACGATAGTAGGAAGTGCGGCGCTTGCTCACAGCTTCCTGACCACGACGGGCAGCGGTGTTGTACGGGTCAATCTTGATGACGCGGTTGAACTCAGCGTAGGCCTCATCGTACTTGCCAAGCTCATAGTAACCCCAGGCCAGATTCAGAAGGCGGTTCACTTCCTCCACGTTCTTCACGTGCTCGGGAGTAAGTGCGGGGTTGTTGCGAACGGGGTCACGCATGAGGGAGAGCTCCTGGCGGGCGCGCTTGTTGTTGGGGTCGCGCTCAAGCACATCGAGAAGAAGCTGCTCAGCCTCATCATAACGACCGATGCGGGAATACTCGATAGCAACAGCAATAGAGGCATCGCCAATGCTCTTTACAAGGAATTCCTGAAGCTTCTTGGTAGCAGGAGCCTTGGGAACAACCTTCCAGGCAGCCTCATACTTCTCGAGAGCCTGCACGTATTCCTTCTGCGTGTAGCAGGTACGGCCCTGCTGCAGCAGCTCCAGAGCCTCGTTGGTCTTAGCCTTACGACGGGCTGCTTCACGAGCATTAATGCTATCCTGAGCATCACCAGCATACTGAGCGGTCGGACCCACCTGGCTGGTACCAGCAGCGGACGAAGTCGTGATGTAGCCAGCTGTGTCAGCCTGCGCAAAGGGGCAGGAAACAGCGATGGCCGCAAGGATCATCGTACGCTTTGAATTGATGAGAGGTGTGTGGTTCATGGTAATGTCCTATTTATGGCAGAATTCTATTCAAATGTAAAGTCTACAATTAACTTTTTGATGAAATATGGGGATTTTTTGTGTTATTTTTTGGGAGAATTGGATTTTCCGGAAGCCTTGGGCACATTAACGGGACTTTCTGCACCTTCCAGACGGATATTAGCAGAGCCGGCGGCATCCACAGACTCAAGAGTAGCCTTGAGTTCACCACCGTCAGCCTTACCACCGGGAATCACGAAGCCGCCATAGAGCTGAGTGCGGAATGTACCCTCAGGCTTGCCGACTGCGGAGCCTGCAGTTACGCGCAAAGTCACCGTTGTATCGCTGATACGGCGGCCCTTCTCGTTGGGGGTATTGAGATCCTTGTGCTTGGCGGGAGTCTTACCGGCACGGATAGTAAACTCCTTCTCGGCAGAAGCGGTTTCATTATCACGCACCACAATCACGTTTTCCTTCACCATGGCACCACCGAAATCGGGGAACTCCTTGGTATCGAAACGCACCACCGTGAAACGACCGCTCTTGTCGTCCTTATCCAGGCCGAAGCTGCCGCCAGGCTTGACAACAGTCTTGAACTGCGGATTCACATCGCTCTGGTTAGCGAAAATGCGGATAGAAACTTCCTTGGGCTTCTGGGAGGCATCGGCAAACATGCTGTCAGTAGTAATGATAGCACGAGCAACGCTGACCTTTACCACTTCAAGCTTAGGATTGGAGCCGGAGGGCTGCACCAGGTCAGGATAGCTGTTGGCGGCAGAAGGACAGGTGTTGGCCACGAACTCCTCTTCATTTGTGAAGCCGTCGTCATCGCTGTCGAGCACCTTGCCGTCAGAGCGGCCCAGCGCATCGGAGATATTGTTGGAAATGAACCAGGTGTTCGGGATCTCACCATGAATGCTGGGGGAAGCAGGGTCATAGATATCCACTACCGTGTTCTTCTTCTGATCATCCAGCGTAATCTGCCAGAGTTCAGTAGAGAAGAAGAGCGGAGCCAGGCGGGGCTGACCGTTCACCGTGGCGCCCTCAGGGGCAACATCAGAAACAGTGCGGTCGCGCTTCAGGCTCTGCTTCACTTCATCTGCAGCAGCAGTGAGCGATTCTCCGCTCTTACCACCCGAGATACTGGTTTCAGCAGCAGGTGTCTTATCTGCAAACATGGTGTATCCACCAAATGCGGCAGAGGCCACACCCAGCACAACACCGGTCACGAGAGCTTTAAGTCCGGGATTGGATTGTTCAGCCATAGTTCTCTTTTGTAAGTTGTTAAGGTTTTACTTGGTCTTGCCGGGGGTGAAATAAAGCACCTGCATTGTCATGTGTACACGCACCTTCTCGTCCGGAGCACCCGTCTTGCGCACGGCCACCGTGCGGAATCCTTCAGCAGCAGCTTCCACCGTGCTGTTGCTCTCACCGCCGATATCATCGCCGGCAGCAGCAATTTCCGCAGGAGCGGAGTAGGCATCAATACCGGGCAGGTTCTCATTACCACGCACGGAGATACCGGTGATGGTAAGGAAGAAATCCTTGTCGGTCATGATAGAGTTGATGACTTGAGGAAGCACACCGCGAGTGGCATCAAAAGCCACCTCGAATCGCAGCGGGAAGTACGGCTGAGCCTTGCGGCTGTTGGGATTCATCGACTCAGCAGCGGCCTCAGGCAGGGGGGCGCAGTAAATCTTTTCCAGAGAAGGAGCTCCGGCGCTGATAATGTTCTCGGCCACGCGGGTCACAGCCTTGAGCTGGAAACTGCGGAACGGAACATCATTGGCCACGGGAGCAGCATTCTTGAACGAAGCCAGACCCAGGTTCTCAGCAGGGCCGGCTACGCGACCGCCCTGGCTGTCAGCCAGAGACTTCACCTTATTGATGGAATCACGCAGCTCATTCTGGAAATCCTGGGCAGAAATCTTCTTGCCATCGCCCCAGCAGAATGCTGCATAGCGATTCAGTTCGGCCTGCAGGTCCTTATTTACACCGGAAACCTGAGAGAAAGCGTCCTTGATATCCTTGAGGTTCTGCTTGGTGGGAGCAAGCTTCTGACCATCATAACCGGCAAAACGGTCATTGATTTCATAAATCTTGGCTCGATTTTCTGCGCATTCCTGGCTCTTACCGTAACCGTAGAACATGACACCGCCAAAAGCCAGTGCAAACACGGCAGAGAGAGCAACAACTCGCTTATTTTCGCTGATATTCATTATAGAAACGTAAAATTAAGAGTTAATATTACTTCTTGCCTTCGCTCTGCTCGGGAATGGCGATGGGAGTCTTGAGCGGCATCACCATCATGAACTTCTCCACATAATCCGGCAGCTTACCCTTGGAAGCCTTGGCATCGATGAACTGGAAGTAGTGATTCAGGTTACCCTGCACCTTGGCATTCTCGAACGAGAAGAGCGAATCGGCGCTGCGCTCGTCGAAATTCTGAGCCACCAGGTTGTAGATAGCATCGCGCTGCGCAAGGCCATCGCTACCGGGCTTCTTGATGGTGTAGCCGGACACGTAGATGGCCGTAATCATCGGCGCCTTGTTGCGCTTCTTCACGTCCACTTCATCCGGAGCTGCCACCATGGCAGAATCATTGGAATTGGCACGGCTGCGGTTCATATCAATGAGCTTCGTGCCCTTCACATCCGTAGCGCCGGTCAGCGAGTTGGCCTCGGCATCATAATTGATGAGCGGGGAGAACTCAGTGAACCAGAACTTGAGAGAAACCGCCTTGCGGCTGAGCTGCTGCAGCACATCCGCATATGCAGAACGCATCTGGTACAGCTCTGCATACTTGGCAATCTGCTTCATCTCGTTGTCATACTTGGATTCCACGTTGGAAATCTGACTATTCAGAGAAGACACGCGGTCATCGTCGCGAGCAGCTTCTGCAAGCACCTTGGCAGATTCAGCAGCGGCATTGGTTGCAGCATAAGCATAGAAGCCCGCACCGGCCAGAGCAATCAGACCGGCAATCGCCACCTTGGGCAGCAGCTTCTTCTCGGCGCGGTCCTTACCCACGCTGGTGGGCACCAGCTCAATATTGAACTCACCCGTACCGGAACCGGTGATGGCAGCACCCACAATCGGACCAAGGCAGATAGCATCAGCCTCGAGCTCGGCTTCGTCCACCTTCGGACCCACGGAAAGAACTTCTGTGGGATTCAGGTACTCCACCGGAATATTCAGAGCAGCCTCGAGGAACTCCAGAGCAAACGGGAGACGGGCACCACCACCGCAGATATAGGCCTTGGTGGGGGGATTGCCCTTGCACTGGGCGCGATAGTGGTTGATGGTGCGCTGCACCTCCGAGCTCAGGCGGCCCATGGCCGTACGAATAGTAGTAGCCAACGCAGCTTCCTGCTCCGACATGGAGTCCGTGTAGCCATTGCCCATGGATACCACACCGTCAGCAATCTTGAGCTGTTCAGCCTCGCGGAAGCTCATGTTGAACTCGCGGGCGATGCTGTTGGTGATAAAGGCACCGGCAGCCGTTACGGAACGGGTAAAGAAGCGACCATCCTCCGCAAAGATGATATCCGTGGTCTTGGCACCGATATCGAGCAGCATCACGGGTTCCTCTTCGTCGTAGTTAGCACGGAAAGCATTGTAAAGGGAGGTAATCGAGCAATCCACGCTGCGGGTCTTCAGAGAGCTGGCCTCAACCTGGGTGTTCAGGTTATCCAGCACATCCTTCTTGATAGCCACAAGCAGCACCTCGCGCTCACCCTCTTCGCGGTCGGCAAGCTCCTGGTAGGAATAAATGATTTCCTCCAGCGGGAACGGGATGTGCTGCTGAGCTTCATAACCCACCTGCTCTGCCAGATCGTCCATATCGAGCGCAGGCAGCTTGATGAAGCGCATGAACACCTGCTGGCCGGAAACCACGTTGCGCACGTCACTGCCGCGCACCTTGAGTTCCTGCACCATCTCAGCGATGGCACTGCCAACATAATCCATACGCATACCCTCCTCAACCGGGTCCAGCAGGATATCCCTGCGGGCGTAGCGCGAAAGCGCGAAACCGCGACCGGCCGGGGTAAAGACGCCCATCGTGACGCTCTGAGAGCCAATCTCAAGGGCTACTGTTGTCTTGTAGTCAGCCATATTAGTATGTTATCTGTTTAAAGTAGTAAGTCAGCTTCCACGCAGCAATTACTTGCGACGCTTCTTCTTATTCTTCTTGGACCCCTCTGTGACTTCTTCAGCAGTCGTCGTTGTCGTGCTGCTGTCATAAGTGGAGCCGGTTTCCGTAGCGGAAGAAGGAGTGTAGCCACCGGTGGTGGAAGTAGTGGTGGCGTAGGGATTAGAAGGCATGGGAGACATGTCGGATGCCTCGCCGTACATGGGCTTCGTTGCAGGGAATGCAGGAGCATAGAACGGAGCAAAGGGAGTTTCGGAGATAGCGCGAAGACGCACACCGATACCAGCCTTATCTTCCTTCTTCCACCAGCCCTTCTTGAGGCGGTTCTTCATCTTCTTATCAACCAGCACATCATTGGGTGCATCAGATTTGCCGCAATTCTCACCCTGGAAAGAGAACTCCACAGCCACAGCTGCAAGCTTGCCGGAAAGGTCTGCCTTGTCGGCCTTGCGGGCATCATCTGCGCAGATACGGGTAGCATCGGACGGGGAGATGAACACGGCAGCCTGCACGTTCTTGTTCTCAGAAAGGTCAGCCTTGGGGCTCAGGGGAATGTCCACATAGGTAACTTCCTTATCCACCAGAATCAGCTTATCGCCATCCTTACCTACTGCAAATACAAGATAAGCATGCACCTTGAGCTCGTCCACAAAGAGAGCCTTCTTATCCCCACGAACCTTGCCACGCAGGGTATAAGGAATGCGAAGCACATGCCAGGCGGGACTAATAGCCTTGGCAGCTTCCTTGGTGCCAAAATACTCCGTACGGGGGGAAATCTGCTCAATCTTAGCGTCACTGGCCTTCATAGTCAGCTCCGCCTCAACAGCATCGGCGCTGGTGGCAGCAGCCTTAGGAAGGCCGCAAAGCGCAGCCACAGCAAGAGGAAGGAAGAAACGTTTCATAGCTCACAAAAAAACAAATGTGTGCTATACTTATACACAATAAGCCCTCTCTTGGCGAGAAGAATCTTCGTTATACCCTATTTTTTTTGAAAGAATGAGCATTCAGCCTGCTTCGCGCGCGCTGCGCGCGAAATATTTTTGCCTTGTTTACCCCCCCTGCCCTGTGATATATATCTGGCAGTCATGATGAGCATTGCTACTTACATTCACAATCTCGACCCCATCATCATTGATATCCCCGGCACCCCGCTCGCCCTGCGCTGGTATGGTCTGGCCTACGTTGCCGGCTTTATCCTGGGCTACTATGTGCTACTGCTGCTCAGCAAGCGGAATCTTTTCTGCATCGAACAGAAAAAGCTCGGCGACTTTGTAACGCTCATCTGCATCTGCGGTGTACTTCTCGGCGGCAGATTGGGTGAATTCTTCTTCTACTGGCTTCCCGAGCACGGATTCAGCGGTTTCCTGAATGACCCGACCTGGGTTCTCCGCGTCTGGGAAGGCGGCATGGCTTCGCACGGCGGCATTCTGGCAGTCATCCTCACCGGCATCTGGTATGCCTGGAAGCACAAGATATCCGCCGTGCAGCTTATCGATGGCGTGGCCATTGTCAGCCCCATCGGCCTCTTCTTTGGGCGAGTGGCCAATTTCATCAACGGAGAACTCTACGGCCGAATCGCAGAGGCCTCGAATCCCATTGCCATGAAGTTCCCCCAGGAGCTTTTCACCCTCCCCCCGCAGCAGCAGATTCAGTCCATGGTGGCGGTAGAGCACGCCGTCGGCAACAGCATCCGCAATCTGGCGCAGCCCGGCGAAGCCTTCTTCGACACCCTCACCCGCATCTGCCGTGAAAATGAAGCAGCCAGCGAAGCACTCGGCCAGTTCCTGAATCCCCGATACCCTTCCCAGCTGTTCGAAGCTGTGGGCGAAGGTCTGATTATCTTCGTTGTGCTCCTCTCCATCCGTCTGCTCTGGCGCAACGCCCCCGCCGGTATTTTCTCGGCACTCTTCGCCTTCATCTATGCTGCCGCCCGTATCACCTGCGAGTGCTATAAGGAACCTGATGCCGCCGTGTGGCACGGCATCACCCAGGGCCAGCTTTTGTCCATACTCATTGCCATTCTTGGCATTCCGTTCCTCATTCACGCCATCATCCAGCTCCGCAAACAAAAAAATCTGTAATTTTATTAAAAAAAGACTTGCAATCCGTCTCAATTTTGTGTAAATTGTCGCCGCACACCGTCTACGCGGTCTGCAAAACAACAAATGGGTAGGTTCCCGAGCGGTCAAAGGGGGCAGACTGTAAATCTGCTATCGTACGATTTCGATGGTTCGAATCCATCCCTGCCCAGTTCCTATGCGGGAGTAGCTCAGTTGGTAGAGCAACACCTTGACATGGTGGAGGTCGTAGGTTCAAGTCCTATCTCTCGTACTCCCAGTTAATCAGAAAAGCCCCGATTCCTCAAGGAAATCGGGGCTTCCTGTTTTTTCTACTTGCCAATTTCAACATAAGGCGCTAAAATACGCGCGTGCAGAGTACGCAACCTGCGTGCTCCTGATAATTCCAACCAACAAAACAAGTACCATGCCTGTACCTACACAAGAACAGTACATCAAGATGCTCAACACGGCTAAGGAGAAGGGTTACGCCTATCCCGCCGTGAACGTGACCACCATCGAGGTTATCAACGGCGCCCTCAAGGCTTTCGCTGAAGCCAAGTCCGACGGTATCATCCAGGTGTCCCTGGGTGGCGGCCAGTTCGCCTCCGGCACCGCTGTGAAGAGCTCCGCCATCGGCGCTATCGTGCTCGCTGAAGCCACCCATCGCCTTGCCGAGGAGTACAACGTGCTCGTGGCTCTGCACACCGACCACTGCCAGGCCGACAAGATCGACAGCTTCCTTCGTCCCCTCATCGCTGAGTCCAAGCGCCGCGTAGAGGCTGGTCTGAAGCCCCTGTTCAACTCCCACATGCTCGACGCCTCCGCCCTGCCCATGGCCGAGAACCTCAAGATTTCCCAGCAGATGCTGAAGGAATGCGCCGAGGTCGGCATCGTTCTCGAAATCGAGATCGGCGTTGTGGGTGGTGAGGAAGACGGCGTTGACAACGGCGACGCCCCCAACGAGAAGCTCTACACCTCCCCCGAGGACATGCTGCTCACCTACGAGACCCTCAACGGCATCGGCACCTTCATGCTGGCCGCCACCTTCGGCAACGTGCACGGCGTGTACAAGCCGGGTGCTGTGAAGCTGGCTCCCAAGATCCTGCGCGACGGTCAGGAAGTGGTGAAGGCCAAGCACGGTGAGGACATGCTGCTCGTGTTCCACGGTGGTTCCGGTTCCGACCTCTGCGACATCCGCGAGGCTATCTCCTACGGCGTGGTGAAGATGAACATCGACACCGACACCCAGTACGCTTTCTCCAAGCCCATCGTTCTGCACATGTGCCAGAACATCGACGGCATGCTGAAGGTGGACGGCGAAGTGGGCAACAAGAAGGCCTACGATCCCCGCGCTTACCTCAAGAAGGGCGAGCAGGGTATCTGCGAGCGTCTCCAGGTTGCTTGCTCCGACCTCATGTCCGAGGGCAAGACCCTCTTCGGCCAGATCTAAGCATCCCGCCTACAGATATTCATTCCAAAGCCCCCGCACCCGCGGGGGCTTTTTTTGTTCATGAAATTCGAGACTTCAGAAGCTCCCCCAAAAAAACTTACCTGAGCCCCCAGCGGATGGGACGCTCGAATTCGTCCAGATACTGGCCGCAGATACAATCATCCGGCAGAATGTGGTATCGGCCGCCCTCGCGCCGGGGCATGGGGGTATCCCCTTCCCCGGCGGGGAGAATTTGCACGAGACCATCGCTCTCCTTGTAGCAAAGCTGGCGTCCCGGGTGAAAATCGAGCAATTCGCGGCGATATTCCCCAAAGGGTGGGTAAGTAGCCACCAGAACCAAACCGGAGGGATGCGTGACGCGCTGGTGGTGGCATCCGGCATACCAGGGTTTCAGCAAAAGCTCGTTTTCCAGCTGCCTCATCTCTTTTTGGAGGGCCTGCACTTCTTGCGCCTCCGCTTCCGGGAAACAGCTGCGGACTTCCAGATTACAGGAAAAACAAGCGTATTCATACTGGATCGGCAGAAGCAGCTCCAGGCTGTCGGCATCGTGAATGGCTTTCAAAGCCGTCAGCGCCCGGCGGGCATATATCAGGCAGTGGTGATTGATAACCTCCTGCGGCACGTCTTCCGGCACCCAGGATTCCAGTTTTTCCTCCTGATAAAACCCGGCAAACTCCGCCGACTTGATGACATGCAACCGAGTGGCTTCTGTATTACCCGTGGCCCGCAGCAGATTCAGCCGCGGCAGCGTCTGGTTTCCTTCTGCAGATGATGGTTCCACGAGAATGTAGCGGATGGGCTCCCGCTCGGAATAGGTGCTGGGGTTAAGCGCCTCATCCTCCGTCAGCGCATGCAGCACCACATGCAGCCCCATATTTTGCCGCGCGTGCATCTGAGCAATCTGCTCCCGGGCAGGCAAATGCCCTATGCGGCCCTCCCAACCCTCATTACACCGCCACAGGTAAATCCAGGACGTCCTGTATTCCTCATCCACCTCGTCATCATCAGAGGTGGCGGAGTACATGAACTCCGGCTTGCGCAGCAGCCGCCCCTGCACGGCCTCAGGAGACCAGGGCAGCTCCACGCCGAAGTAGTAGTGTTCATCGTCAGGCAGAAGGAGTTCAGGATGCGGCATCATGATGGATATATAGCATTGATATCTGGCTGTGTCAATTCCACACGTCACCGAGCCACTGAAAATACATCTCTCACCTGACGGATATGCTTGACATACAAGCTGCATAAGCGTAGAATTACCCCGCAATTTTTTCTCACCGTGAGCACTAATAACAAACAAGAACTCTGGACCTCCAACCTCGGAGCTGTGCTGGCCGTGGCCGGCAGCGCTATCGGCTTCGGCAACTTCCTCCGCTTCCCCGGGCTCGCAGCCCAGTATGGCGGTGGCGCCTTCATGATTGCCTATTTCGTGGCATTCCTGCTGCTGGGTATTCCGCTCAGCTGGGTGGAATGGGCCATCGGCCGCAAGGGCGGCAGCCTCGGCGCGCATTCCTCCGCCTCCGCCTTCTTCGTCCTTTCCCGCAGCAGCAAGTGGAAATATGTGGGCCTTGCAGGCGTGCTCACCCCGCTGGCCATCACCATGTACTACATGACGCTCGAAGGCTGGACCCTGGGCTATGCCTGGCACACCGCCATGGGCGACCTCAATTTCTCCACCAGCGAGGAATACGGCAACTTCTTCAGCAATTTCGTAGGTCTCAGCGCCAACGGCAGCGTATTCGGCGGCGACAGCAGCATGCTCATCTTCTTTGCCATTGCCGTGTTCAGCAGTTTCTGGCTCATCTATCGCGGTGTAAACAAGGGCATTGAGTGGTTCTGCAAGTGGAGCATGCCCGTGCTGGTCATCATCGGTGTCATCATTCTGGTTCGCGTGCTCACCATGGGTACCCCTGACCCCACCCACCCCGAGCGTAACGTGAACGAAGGTCTAGGTTACATGTGGAACCCGAACAAGGTCATGCTCGTGGCCGGTGAAAAAGAAGTGGATATGGTGCCTGCCTACGCCACGCCCGAGGAAAAAGCAGCCCAGATTGAGCGACTGACTAAACAGTATCCCGACCAGGAAATCAAGGAGAAACCCATCACTCTGGCTCAGGGCCTCATGAACCCGAATCTGTGGATTACCGCCGCTGGTCAGGTATTCTACTCCGTTTCCATCGGCTTCGGTATTGTCTGCACCTATGCGAGTTACGTAGAACGCCGCAAGGATATTGCCCTTTCCTCGCTCACAGCCAATGCGGCCAATGAAGTGGCAGAGGTGGGTCTGGCAGGCATGATGATTATCCCCGCCGCCGTTGCCCTGCTCGGCGTGGTAGCAGCAGCCGGCACCAGCACCTTCGGTCTGGGCTTCAATGTACTGCCGCAGGTATTCGCCAGCATGCCCGGCGGCCAGATTTTCGGCACGCTGTTCTTCGGTCTGCTTTCCATCGCAGCCATCACCAGCGCCATTTCGATTCTGCAGCCGGCAGTTGCTTTCATTGAGGAATTCTGGCAGCTGCGCCGCATGCAGAGTGTGACCATCATTGCCCTGCTCCTCACCGTGGGTTCGCTCATCGTGGTATGGTTCACGGGCGACGGTCTCATCGCACTGGACACGCTCGACTTCTGGCTGGGCACCATGAGTCTCTACATCAGCTCCGCCTCCTTCCTCATCGTATTCCGCTTCGTGTGGGGTACCAACAAGGGACTGGCAGAACTGCGCCGCGGAGCCCGCATGCCCATCCCCCGCTTTATCGCATTCGTTATCAACTGGATAACACCGGGCATCATGCTCTTCATCTTCGTAGCCTGGCTGTATCAGAACCTCTTTGTCCAGCAGAGCTACCACATCACCAACCTGCTGGAAGGCAAGCTCGGGGCTATCGTTCCCCTGGTGTGGGTAGGCATTGTGCTGCTGTTCTTCATCTTCGTGGCACATACTTCCACCCGTTTCAGCTACCACAAAAAGGACAATAAGTAAACCATCTGATTATGCCTGCAGATAAAACAGACCATTGGAAAACCAATTTCGGCGTCATGCTGGCAGTGGCCGGCAGCGCCATCGGTTTCGGCAACTTCCTGCGCTTCCCCGGCCTGGCCGCCCAATACGGCGGCGGAGCTTTCGTGGTAGCCTATTTCTGCTGCTTCCTGCTGCTGGGGCTCCCCCTCTGCTGGGTGGAGTGGGCCATCGGCCGCCGCGGTGGCGTGCTGGGTGGCCACAGCCCCGCTTCTGTGTTCCAGCTCATTGCCGAAAAGCCGCTCTGGAAATACCTCGGCATTCTCGGCATCCTGGCCGGCCTGAGCATCAACGTGTACTATGTCTACATGGAAGGCTGGACCATTGGCTATGTGTGGCATACGCTGGTTGGCGATCTTAATTTAGACACCCCACAGGCCTATGGCGACTTCTTTGCCAACTTTGTTGGCATGGGGGCAGACGGCCACTTCTTCAGCGGTCAGACCACGGTTCCCGTCTTCTTCCTGCTGGCTCTGCTGGCTAATTTCTGGCTCATCTACCGCGGTGTGAGCAAGGGCATCGAGTGGTTCTGCAAGTGGAGCATGCCCGTGCTTTTCATCGTAGCCATCATTCTGCTGGTGCGCGTGCTCACCATGGGCACGCCGGATCCTGCACACCCCGAGCGCAGCGTGAACGAAGGTCTGGGCTACATGTGGAACCCGGAAAAGACGATGCTGGTAGATACCACCACCGGCAAATCCATCGGCATGGTTCCGGCCAACGCCACCGCAGAGGAAAAGGAAGCTCTCGTTTCCCGTCTGCACGAGGAATACCCCACCGTGGCAATTGAAGAGAAGCACATGACTTTCTGGCAGAGCCTGTTCAACCCGGAAATGTGGCTGCGTGCCGCCGGTCAGGTATTCTTCTCCCTCTCCGTGGGTTCCGGCTCCATCTGCTGCTATGCCAGCTATGTGCGCCGCCGCAAGGATATCGCCCTGAGCGCTCTGAGCGCCGGTGCCGCCAACTCGGTCACGGAAGTCGGTCTGGCCGGTCTCACCATCGTGCCTGCAGCTCTGGCTCTTCTGGGCGTGGCTGCAGCCGCCACCGTGGGCACATTCGGTCTGGGCTTCAACGTGTTGCCGCAGGTATTCGCCGCCATGCCGGGTGGACAGTTCTTCGGTGTACTGTTCTTCCTGCTGCTCTTCATCGGCGCAGTGACCAGCGCGCTTTCCCAGGTGCAGCCTGCCGTCTCCTTTGTGGAGGAATACTGGAACCTGAAGCGCAGCCAGAGCATCGCACTGGTGGCAGGTCTCCTGCTGGTGGGCGCCTTCATCATCATCTGGTACACGCAGGACATGCTGGCACTCGACAGCATCGACTTCTGGGTGGGCAGCCTCATTCTCTATGTGACCACAAGCCTCAACCTCATTTTCTTCAACTGGGTCTGGGGCACCAGGAAGGGCATGGACGAACTGCGCGACGGCTCCGCCATGCGCATTCCTGCAGCGGCCACCTTCATCATCCGGTGGATTGCCCCGGTCATCATGTTCACCATCTTTGCCGCCTGGCTCTACCAGGAGCTCTTCATCACGCGCAGTCCGTATGTGGCCAACATCGTGGAAGGCCGCATCGGTGCCATTCTGCCGCTGGTGTGGGCTGTGGGCATCACGATATTCTTCTGCATCGTGGCTGCCACCTCCCGCCGATTCAACAAATAATCTTCACCATCTCTCCCATATCATAACGTGAGCACTACAACCAAAACAGAAAACTGGAACACCAGTCTCGGTGTCATGCTGGCTGTAGCCGGCAGTGCCATCGGATTCGGTAATTTCCTGCGCTTCCCCGGCCTGGCCGCCCAGTACGGCGGTGGCGCATTCATGATTGCCTACTTCACCGCATTCCTGCTGCTGGGTATCCCCCTGAGCTGGGTAGAGTGGGCCATCGGCCGCAAGGGTGGTTCGCTGGGCGGACATTCCACTGCCAGCATCTTCTACCTCATCAGCGGCAAAACCCGCTGGAAGTACCTGGGCATTGCCGGCGTGGTCTCCACCATTGGCATCGCCATGTACTACATCCCGCTCGAAAGCTGGACCATCGGCTACGCCTGGCACACCGCCATGGGTGACCTGCAGCTGAGCACTGCCGAAGAATACGGCAACTTCTTCGCACAGTACGTAGGCCTTACTGGAGATGGCGCCATCTTCACCAGCGGCGGCTCCCAGCTCGTTTTCTTTGCGCTGGCCATTCTGGTGAATATGTACGTGATTTTCCGCGGTGTGAGCAAGGGCATTGAGGCTTTCTGCAAGTGGAGCATGCCTGTTCTCCTCCTCACCGCTCTTATCATTCTGGTGCGCGTGCTCACCCTGGGTACACCGGATGCCGCCCACCCCGACCGCAGCGTAAGCCAGGGTCTGGGCTACATGTGGAACCCCACCAAGACCATGCTCGTGGTGGAAGGCAAGGAGGTGAACATGGTTCCCGCCGCTGCCACTCCTGAAATGAAGGAGGCCATGGTGCAGCAGATTCAGGCCGCCAACCCCGGCAAGACGGTGGAGGAAAAGCACATTTCTCTCACCGAAGGTCTGCTGAACCCCGAAATGTGGCTCACCGCTGCCGGGCAGGTCTTCTTCTCACTTTCCATCGGCTTCGGCACCGTATGCTCCTACTCCAGCTACGTGCGCCGTCGCAAGGATATCGCCCTGAGTTCTCTTACCGCCAATGCCGCCAACGAAGCCATAGAGGTGGGCGTGGCCGGCATGATGATTATTCCCGCTGCGGTCGCCTTCCTCGGCGTGGTGGCAGCAGCAGGCTGCGGCACCTTCGGTCTGGGCTTCAACGTGCTGCCCCAGGTGTTCCACTGCATGCCCGGCGGTCAGATTTTCGGCACGCTGTTCTTTGTGCTGCTCTTCATCGGCGCCGTGACCAGCGCCATCTCCATGCTGCAGCCCTCTGTAGCTTTCCTGGAAGAGTTCTGGAACCTCCGTCGCGTGCAGAGCGTTGCTCTCGTGGCTTTCCTTGTCACCATCGGTACCCTGCTCGTAGGCTGGTATACTGACGGCCTCATGGCGCTGGATACCATGGACTTCTGCTTCGGCACCATGTTCCTGTACCTTACCTGCTTCCTCTTCTTCACCATCTTCAATATCGTGTGGGGCACCAAAAACGGCATCGAAGAACTCAACATCGGTTCCTCCATCAAACTCCCGCGCGGTCTCTGCTTCATCATCCGCTGGATTACCCCGGGTATTCTCCTCACAATCTTTACTTCCTGGCTTTTCCAGAACATCTTCATCAAGCAGAGTCCCCAGGTGGTCAACCTCATCAACTGCGAGCCCGGCGCCATCATCCCCGTGCTCTGGGTCGTTCTGGTTTCCGCCTTCTTCTGTGTTGTCATCTATACTTCCCGCAACTTCCATAAACACGTCAACCCCGACAAATTTAACGATTAACCCCAAAAATCCAAGATTATGACTATCGCTGGTATCATCACTATGTTACTCTCCATCGGCATCGTATGGGCTCTTTTCATCGTCTGCTGCGTGCGTCTTGTCAAGAGCGACAAGCAGGATAACGCAAACGACTAAACACCACTTCGTATCATTGTTTCTATGCTTTTTCGTATGAAGCGCATTATCAGCTCTGCAGCACTCAGCGGCGCAGCACTCCTGCTATCCGCCTGCAGTTTCAGCGAGCTGATATACCCGGGTAAGGATATGCAGCTGCCCGATGCCGCCTGCGGCTACCAGGGCAATGCTATCGTTATACCCGCAGAGGACGGCACTGCCCTGCAGGGCTGGTTCTTCAACCGAGGTGCTGGTACCCCGCTTGTGGTCATGTATGGCGGCAACGCCATGAATGTGGGCAACTTTGCCAGTCTGGCCGCCAGCGACACGACCCGCTCGTATCTGCTCATGAACTACCGCGGCTACGGCAACAGCGCCGGTGAGCCCAGCGAAAAGCAGCTCGTGGCAGATGCCCGCTACACCATCCGCTACGCCCGCAACGCCATGGGCAATCCCGATGCCCCTCTCTGCCTCGTAGGCTTCAGCCTGGGTACGGGAGTGGCCATGCAGCTCGCCACCACAGAGAACCCTATCTCTATGGTTCTGGTCTGTCCCTTCGACAGCATGACCAGCGTGGCCTGCAATGTGGTGCCCTTCTTCCCCCGCATCGTTCCCATGGATTCCTGGAAATCCTCGAACTATGCCTCCAGGGTGAAGTGTCCTGTCACCATTCTTCAGGCGAAGTACGACCAGGTAGTGCCCGCAGAGAGCACAGAAAAGCTCATCAAGGCGCTGCCCACTCCGCCCGTGGTGCGGGTGTTCGAAGCCGATCACAACACCATTTTCTCTGCTCAGGGTTTCCTGCCCACCATCATGCAGGCCATGCCCAACGCAGCGCAGACCCAGTTCGACTTCTAAAGCGACTGCAACCGCTTCATCAACCGCCGCCCTCCACACCGGAGGGCGGCGGTTTTTTATCTTGATTTCCGAGCAGGCTTTCATTAGAATGAATCTACCATGAGCAAGCGCATACTGTCCCTGTCTCTTTCTCTGTTGATTCTTCTGAGTTCGCCCGGTCAGGCTTTCCTGAGCGGGTTCAGCTCTGACGCGAAAGAAGAAAAAAGCTCCGACAAAAAACCGGGGCTGTGGGATAGTTTTGTATCCGGAGCCAAGGATGCTCTCAAAGAAGGAGAAAAGGACTCCGGCAACAAGGACAACCCGACCTGGGGAGAACTTACCGACAGGGCCGATAAAGCCATGAAGCAATTCGCCAAGGATGGCAAGGGCTTCGACATCATGCGACGTGGCGCCCACAAAGCAAAGCGCAAATACGAAAAGCTGGCGGCAGATGAGGATTCAGCCCTCGTGGGGCGCTTCTACGATCTCAAGCAACCCGTGGCTGAGGGCGCCAGACCCCTGCGCAGGCAGGAAACGGTCAAGTTCATCAAGGACTTCATTGATACCGGCTGGGATTCAAAGCTGCTGGAGCAATACTATTCGCCGCAGGTAGAACTCGCAGCCCCCTATTTCTACCTGCCGCGCTGCAAGGCTTCCTATGCACCCGAAGCATTCGAATGCAACAAGGGCGAGCAGAAAAAGAAAGTGATGCCCCAGGACTGGCTGGTTGTCTACACTGGCAAGGTCACCGCCCCCGAAAGCGGCACTTACCGCTTTGTCGGCATGGGAGATGATACCCTCGTAGTACGCTTCAACCAGAAAGTGGTGCTCGAATCCGGCTGGACCATTCCCTCCCGCAATCACATGACCCTGGGCACCACGCGCGGGTATCAGAAACAGATTACCACCCCCGAATCAGGGCGAGCCCTCTATCAATACAAGGCTACGCCACACTGGAACCGCAACCTGGGCGGCATCGCCACCGGCAGCACCTTCACCGTGGAGCAGGGAATGAGCTACCCCATCCAGATTCTCATCTCGGAAATACCCGGCAACGAATTCGGCTACTGCCTGCTGATTGAAAAAATAGAGAACGACACCCAGACCTACGGCATTATCCCGCCCGACAAGTCCCCCACCCTGGCGCTCTTCCGAACCAATGCCACTACACCTGACCTCGAGGAAATCTCCGAGCGTCTCAAACAGGATGGAGCCGATTACAGCGTCGGCAAGTCCCTTGAAGCCCCTCCCTTCGCTGAGAATTCTCCCATCTGGGTTGTCAAGTCAGACAAAGACTCCCCTAAACGCAGTTTCCTCGAACGCGCTACGGCAGATGACGAAGATACCGCCATGGGACGCCGCAAGGAACGCAGCAAACACAAGAAAAACAAATGACTAAACACCGCTTATTTTCCCTTTTCCTGGCGCTCTGCATCGCCGTGCCCATGCCGGCCTCGGCAATTCTGGACGATATTCTCCTCGATGATTCTTCCCCTAAGGCGACAACTACTCCGCCCAGAGCCATCCTGCTCTTCCTGGCCGACGACTTAGGGTATAATGACACCTCTGTAGGATTAACACCCAACGTACAGCGACTGGCAGACCAGGGGCTTCTCTTCACCGATGCACACAGCACCAACTCCGTCTGCACTCCTTCTCGCTACTCGCTGCTCACGGGCCAGTACGCCTGGCGCCAGCGCGGCACAGGCATTCTCCCCGGCGATGCAGCGCTCATCATTCCCACGCGCGACAAAGCCGCCACTCTGGGTACGCTCATGCAGCAGGCAGGCTACCGCACAGCCGCCATCGGCAAGTGGCACCTGGGGCTGGGCAGTGGCAACATTGACTGGAACAAGCCTATCTCCCCTGCCCCGGCAGAAGTAGGGTTCGATTATTCCTTCATCATGGCCGCCACGGGCGACCGCGTGCCCTGCGTGTATGTAGAAAACGGCGCCGTGCGTAACCTCGATCCGCAGGATCCCATCCAGGTGAACTACCGCGGCAAGACCTACCCCGGCGAAAAGACAGCCGCCACCCACCCCGAACTGCTCAAGCCCTGGGGACGCCCCAGCGACAAGCAGCACTCCGGCACCATCATCGATGGCATTTCCCGCATTGGCCACATGGCAGGCGGCATCTCAGCCCTGTGGAAGGACCAGGACATAGCCGATGACATCACCGCCGCGGGCGAGCGCTTCATTGCCAGCTGCGGAGGCAAGCCCCTGTTCCTCTATTTCTGCACCAATGATATCCACGTGCCCCGCGACCCGCACGCGCGGTTCCGAGGCAAGAGTCATCTCGGCATCCGAGGAGATGTGACCATACAGATGGATGACTCCCTGGGCCGACTCGTGGCCGCGCTGCAGAATGCCGGCTACAAGCCCGAAGAAACGCTCATCATCTTCACCAGCGACAACGGTCCCGTCATCTCCGATGGATACGAGGACGGCGCCCGCGAAGCCTGCGCCAACCACAACCCGAACCACCCCTGGCGCGGCGGCAAATACAGCCTGTTTGAAGGCGGCACCCGTGTCCCCTTCATCGTCTCCTGGCCCGGCAAAGTGCGCCAAGGCACCAGCCACGCCCTCATGTGCCAGATGGACATCGGCCGCACGCTCGCGTACCTTTGCGGCATCAATATCCCCGAAGGCAGCATGCGGGATTCCGAAAACCACCTCGGCGCCATGCTGGGGCACGATCCCACCGGACGCGCTGAGCTGGTGACCCAGGCCTTCGAAGCCCCGCGCTATGCCCTGCGCAGCGGCACCTATAAATACATACCGAATTACGGACGCGGACGCCCCGACCGCCAGGGGCGCGGCGAACAGCTCTATAGCCTGGACTCTGACCCCGCCGAGCAGCACAACCTGGCGCCGCAGATGCCGGAGAAAACAGCCGAACTCCGGGGGCGTCTGCAGCAGATTACAGCCGAATCAAAGCACTGATTCCCCATGCCGCCATTCATCTTCGTCTGCTTCACCTGCACGCGCGATTGCGAACTGCTCTCGCTTCACTTCCTGGCCATCCGGCGAGCCGTGCCCGGTGCTCCTGTGTACTACGTCTATGAAATGGACGATGGTGAACACGCCGTGGTACCGGCAGGCGCCATCAAAGTGCTGGCGTCATTCCCGCACAATGGCAACCTGCTGGGGCTCAAATGCCACCTGGGCATGCTCGATACCATGCGCCAGTTATCTGATAGAAATGGCGGCATACCGGCCATCAAGATTGACTCTGATGTCATCTTCATCAAGGGGGATTTCCTCGCCTCACTCGGCAAGGAACACGACATGGTAGGCGCAGCCCCTGCGCGTGACTACTACTGCAAGGGCACCTGCTATGGCATGACCCGCACCCTCATCTCCAAAGTCATCGCCTACCTCCGGAAGGACTACATCGACCTGAGCGACCGGCTCGAAGACAGCACCATCTCCATGGTTTCAGCCCTCGTATCTGACGCCGGCAAAGTGAAAATCCACAACGCCATGAGCGCCGACCGCACCGATGTGCTCTACTGCATGTTCAATGACCAGCTCAGGCAGTACCCCGATGTCATCCGGAGCATAAAAGGCTTCATCGACTGCGGCGATATCCTCTACACCCGCCATTACGACAACCCTACAGCAGCCAAACGCGAAGCGATGAGCTTTGTATTTTCTACTCTACAACAGCCCTCGGTTAGTCCGGTAAAATAATATGAGGGTGAGCATCCCTTATCCTATTCTGTTTGCGAACATCATCAGCTTTTTTCTTCCACTCCTGAGAAAGCTCTTTGTTCACAGACACACCCATCCCCATTGCGTACAGTTCGGACAACATATCAGCACCCTCGGCTTCTCCTTGTTCTGCTGCAAGCTGAAAATAATGAACAACCTTCGTAAGGTCCTTCATTACACACCCCTTTTCAGTCAGATACAAATATCCAAGAGCGCATGTTGCAGGGCCCACTCCCATGGAAGATGAAAACTCCAGCAAACGGATAGCCTCTTTCTTTTCTGAAGGAGTTGCCAAAGAGTTATGCAGGATTTCCTCACCTCGAATGAAGCACGCCAAAGGTTCGGCATCACGTTCACTCGCCAGTTTCAGCCATTTCTCATGAGCCCCCGTATCAAGTGACGAATCATCAGCAAAATAACACGCCAGATAAGTAGCGCAGCCATACACTCCGGCCTCCGCAGCACGTTCCATCAGCCGCACCTTCATTTCATCTGACAACTCTACGCGTTCATAGCCTCGCAACAGCATGCGCATTAATGCAGCCCCGGCCACAGGATGGCCCACCTTTATAGCTCGCATGTAATACTCTGCAGCCTTATCCTGATTGGCAGGTTCCAACACACCATTTTCATACAAACGTCCCAGTTTGTATAATGCTCGGGCGTCTCCAGCTGCGGCTGCCGCATGCATCATATCCAGTCCCTCCTGCTCGTCCACCTCAGTTCCATGCCCTGTCATGTAACATTCAGCTAAATCATAGTACGCGCGGGGCTCTTCCAGCATAGCAGCCTTGTACCAATATCTATATGCCTCTTTGGGAGCAGCCGCACATACGCCACCATCATCTCCGTAATCCTGAGCCAGAGCAATCATGGAGGCCACATCTCCCAATTCAGCAGCTTTCCGAAGCAGCATTTCAATCTCCAGCTTCACAGCCTTAGTCTGAGGTTCACTCCGCAGATATAGCGCCAGATTACAATATACCAGAGCGTCAGAAGAGTCTAATGCGATGGCTTCCCGGCAAAGATTCTGAGCTTTTTTCACATCCCTCGGTACCCCCTCTCCCTGATAATAAAGCACAGACAAATTGTTCATCGCCCCCGCAACTCCGGCATTTGCTGCCCGGGTATAATAATCAGCGGCCTTCGCGGCATCTCGGGCAATGCCCCATCCTTTCCAATAAAACACCCCCATCTGCGCTAAAGCGGGAGGATAACCGGCATCAGCCGCCCTTTGCACCAGGTGCACAATCTCCATCTGCCTGAGCTCAGCATTCTCTGATGCTCCTAATTCTACAGCTCGGTGATAACAGTCTTCTGCACTCAAAGACGCATCGCTACCTGATGAAGTGGATGCCAAAACATTGCCCGCAGCAGCTGATACCATAGCTACTGCGAGCAACGACCATTGAAACAGATTATACGAGGTTCCTACCACGAGTACAAAGTATCACTCCTTATATCGTGTGTCAAGTTTTCAAAAATCCGCATTTACCACTCCACCCGTATGCCTACAGCCCCGGAAATACTGTTTCTGCCATTACTTGACTCAGAACCCGCTGAAGCATGAACAGACACTCCCTCACCTATTTTAACCTCTCCGCCTCCCTGCACATATAAACGATTATTGCTTGCATGACCAATTTTGGCTTTTGTTTCTCCGGTCAAAATATCCTTTGTCCTTTTGACGGTAACACCATACTTTGAGCCGGGAGCCACAATTGCACTGCCGGCAGTAACAGAGAAACTCATTCTCTTTTCCGCCTTTTCTTGTTTATTTTTCTGTATGCCCTTCCCTAAACTACTATCTACGATAGTTTCAGAAGCGGGTCCTCTGACACTGTCAGGTGTACCTGCAGACTTAAATATCGAACTGACGCCCTTAACTGCGGCCTTATTCAATTTTCTTTCAGCCCACGTTTCAAATTGGCGTTGGTTAAACCCGGGTTGCACTTGATTGGTTATCTTCTTTATCATAGTTTTTTGTGTTATTTTTATGTAGGAAGTCGCATTCCTTACAATTCAACAATCTCCTAATTATCAAAACAAAGCAACTTCCCTCATAGCACAGGCTAACCTTCCCTTATGGTAACAAACTCCTCTTGCGCTATCAATAAAGGCATAACTACAGCGCTGAAAAAGCCCGACCTGATTACCAGGTCGGGCTGAAAAGTTTTTGTCAACAATTCCGGATTACACCTCGAACAGGTGGGTCACGGAAGCGTTGTGGTGGATGTTGGCGATAGCCTGAGCAAAGAGCGGGGCGATGCTCACAGTATCCACACGGTCACCGTAGGCCATGGGCACGGAGTCGGAGGTGAGCAGGCACTCGATGGAGCTGTTGGCCAGACGCTGGCGGGCGGTGTCGGTCAGCACGCCGTGAGACACACCGGCAAAGATGCGGGCAGCGCCGTGTTCCTTCAGAATCTTGGCAGCGGCGCACAGGGTGCCGCCGGACTCGGTCATATCGTCGACCATGAGCACGTCCTTGCCCTTCACGTCGCCGATGACGGCGTGGGCATCCACCTCAGTAGCGGAGATACGCTGCTTGGCCACGATGGCGAGGTCTGTGCCAAGGATATTGGCATAGCTCTTGGCGTTCTTCACACCGCCGATATCGGGGGAAACCACCACGAGGTTGTTCATATCCTTCACGTAGTTGGCCTTGAGGTGCTTGATAAGCACAGGCACGCTGTAGAGGTGATCCACGGGGATATCGAAGAAGCCCTGAATCTGGGCGGCGTGCAGGTCCATGGTCAGCACGCGGTCCACACCGGCAGCGGTGAGAAGGTTGGCCACCAGCTTGGAGGTGATGGGCACTCTGGGCTTATCCTTGCGGTCCTGGCGGGCATAGCCGTAGAAAGGCAGCACAGCGGTGATGCGGCTGGCACTGGCGCGGCGCACAGCATCCACCATAACAAGCAGCTCCATGAGGTTGTGATTCGTGGGCGGGCAGGTCGGCTGCACAATGAAAGCGTCTGCGCCACGGATGGATTCCTTAATCTGAACGAAGCTTTCGCCGTCCGGGAAGGTATTGACAGTTGCGTCGCACAGGGGAAGACCCATGACGTTGGCAATGTCCTTAGCTAACTGGGGATGAGCGGTACCGCTGATGATTTTCATGTATGAATGAGGTGTGTGAGCGACTATTCTTGACATTTTCGCGAAAATTGCAATACTAAATGCACGCCTGAGTGCATTTTTTTTCATATTAAGCATGTTTCAGACCTCCAAATCACCGTTTCAAGCCCTCACACCCCTCAATTGGGCAGGATTCGCCTTGTACCTGCTGGTCGTCTTATGGATAATCGGGTTCTACCCGTTTCTGCTGGAAGGTACATTCAGCGCAGCAAGATGGCTGCCGCACACATGGAATGAGGTCAATGATTATGAACACGGCTGGATGGTGCCGCTCCTCTCTGCCTATATGCTGGTGCATGCATGCTCAGGGTTGCGGGGGCAGCAATCCATCGGCAGTCTGCATGGGCTCTGGCTCGCCGCGCTCGGCGCCTTGCTCTGTGTGCTGGCAGTGCGCACCCAGCAGGGGCGCATCGCTATCGCCTCGGTACCGTTCCTGCTTTGCGGCGGGATATGGTGCTACTGGGGCGGCAGAATCGCGCTGCGCTGTGCTTTCCCGCTTTTCTTCCTGTGGCTGAGCATTCCGCTGCCGGGGTTCCAGCAGGCCACGGTAGGCATGCAGCTGCTGGCCACCCAGGCAGCGCACTGGGGGGCAGGATTGTGCGGAGTGCAGACCATCGTGGAAGGCACCAACATCTCCTCTGCCACCGGGCAGTGGGACACCTACAGCGTGGCAGGCGGCTGCTCGGGCATGCGCTCGCTCATGGCGCTCATCATGGTATCCACGGCCTGGGGCTATCTGGCCGATAAACTGGCTCTGTGGAAAAGAACCGTCCTGGCGCTCAGCGCCATCCCGCTTTCCATCGTGGCCAATGCATTCCGCGTAGCCAGCATCTTCATCTGCGCAGAATATGTGAATCCTGCCTTTGCCTCGAAAACCTGGCACGACTGGTCGGGCCTACTCTTCTTCTTCCCCGCGAGCCTGCTGGGGCTCATGCTGTTGCACGGGCTGCTGGCGGGAGAGGTTCCTTTCCTGAAGAAGCGTCGAACTGTTATTCGCCGAGCCAACGCCCCTGAAAGAAAGGAGGAACAGGCATGATTTCCAAACTCCTGCGGGCTCTGCTTCCGCCCCTGCTGGTAGCGGTTATTCTGAGCAGCGTCTTTGTGCTTCCACGAGAAGAATCCCTCGTTGAATCCAGCATCTCCCCCGACTTGCCGCTGGACACAGCGCTTCCAGGCTGGAATGGTACCAAAATTCAGGAAAGCGAGCACGAGCGCCGGGTGCTGGCCGAGGACACGAAGTTCAGCAAGGCCACCTATACGCGCATCCGCCGCGTATCATGGGAAAAAGTATTGCCTCCTGTGGAAATCTCCATTGTGTACTCCGGTGCCGACATGAACTCCTCCATCCACCGACCGGAGCGCTGCCTTCCCTCGCAGGGGCACCTGAATCTCCGCGGCAGCACCAGCGAAATCACTCTGGCAGATGGCAGACAGCTGAGCGTCACGCGCCTCACCTCGCAGGTGCAGCTTCCCGGAGAGAAAAAACAGACAATCAATTTCATCAATTACTACGTGTTCATCGGCCACGGCACCATACACCATTCTCACCTTGGCCGCACAGCTCAGGATATATATGACCGCATAGCAAAGGGCTATGTGCAGCGCTGGGCCTATTTCCAGGCCGGCAGCTACTGGGCGCCGGAGCTCGGAATCTCCGAAGATGAGGCAGATAAGCACATCCGCGCCCTCATTTCTGACCTGTTGCCGGGCCAGATAAACTGGGAGGAAATGTAAAGTTCTCAACCCAGTCGGAAGTCATACTTTTCTCTTGCCAGCAGGTGGTCAGCAAGGTAGAATATCCGCACATATGGCGGAACTGGATATACAGGCACAACTGGCAGAAGCAAAGAAACGCAAATGGGATGACCGGACACTGGCTCAGAGAGCCACAGAGCTGGCCCAGGAGCTCCTCCAGGCCTCGCTGAAAAGCATCCGTTCCGATGAGCGCACCCTCATCTCTGCCCTAGCCCGTCTGGCCTCCGACAAGAAGAATCTGAGTTTCATTCAGGAGCTCTGCGGCAGCGTCTTCCATGTGACCGACCCTGCCGAGCAGGCCGAAAACCTGCGCAGACTACTGGCCGCCCACGGCGGCGTGCCGGCTATCTTCAGCACCATGGGCAAACTGCGTTTCAAGGCCGCCGCCATGGCCGCGCGCAGCATGCAGGGTGCAGCCATTGCTGAGGTGCAGCGCATCTTCCGCTCCACCTTCGGTGAACTCACCGTTCCCACGCTGGCCGACAAGGTGGCAAAGAAGGTGAAGGAATGCAGCAAGGACGGTATGACCATAGCGCTCAACCCGCTTGTGCCGGAGGTATTCGGCAATAAGAGCGCCGAAAAATACTACAAGCATCTGGAATCCATCCTCACCAAGCAGGCTGGTGTGGGCATCGTCATCCAGCCCTGGCGTCTCTGCCCCGGGCTCAATCCCTATTCTCCCGAAGCAGGAGCCAAGGCTCTGGCCGGCAAGCTCCGACCGCTGCTCAAGCTCTCGATGCAGGGCGGCACTCCCCGCCCCGTGCTGGTGGAAAGCGGACTTTCCACCACCATGAACATTGTGGCCGAGGCCTTCCGTCTGGCCATGGCCGGCTCAGCCATGCACAAGGCAGATGCCACCCTGGAAATCCCCGCATACCTGAAGGGCAGCCCCGCCCTGCTGCGCGAGATGACCGAGTGGTCCACCGCCCGCGCAGCCAAGGGCGCCGCCCCGCTCAAGGTTCTGCTGGTAAAGGGCAGCCACCTGAACGAAGAACAGGAAAACACCTATAACCACGGCACAGCCAATGAGGTATGCCGCAATAAGGCAGAGACCGAAACCCGATTCAAACAGCTGATAGCCACCGCCGCTGCCACCAAGGAGAAAGTGCTCACCCCCGTAGTCGGCACACACAATCTGTTCGACATCGCCTACGCCCTGCTCTGCTGGGGTCGCGCAGGCCGCAGCGGCGCACCGGAGTTCTGCTTTATTTCCGGATTGGCCAACCACATCGGCCGCGTCCTCTGCAAGCACAAGGCACAGGTACTTCTCGCCACCGGTGTTACCACGGAAAGTGGTGAAGCCGGGTTCGAATCCTACCTGCTCTCGCTCGTGCAGGAACTCGCCCGCCCGGATGGCATCCTGGCAGCCGGCGGCGAGCTGGAGCCCAACTCCATGGGCTGGGGGCGCATGCGCCAGCATTTCCTCGCATCGCTCAGCGGGCGTGAAGAACAGGCCCACGATGCTCCCGGTGCCGATGGTTCATATACCTTCACCCGCTTGGACGGCATAGCCGACCGCGCCCGCATAGACGCCCTGCACCGCTCTACCGAAGAGGAAATTGAACGCCGTCTGGATAAGATTCCCCTTGTAGTGGATGGACGCGAAGTAGAGACGCCGCTCGAATGCGTTTCCCGCTCGCTTACCGCTCCCGGCACGGAGGATTACCGCTACACATCCGCCGATTTCAACACGGTGAACCACGTGATTGATTCTGCTGTGGCCGCAGCCGCAACGGGCATGCCCACTTTCGAAGAGCGCCGCATTCACCTGCTGCAGGCCGCCCGTCTGCTCGAAAAGCGCAGCGCCGAGTTCATTGCCCTGCTGGTGCGCGATGCCGGACTCACCCTGGCCGAGGCAGACCAGGAAGTAGCCAACGCCATCGACAGCTGCAAGTTCTACGAGTACAGCGCCGTGCAGGAAGGTCTGCTGGACGGCACCGTCCCCAGCCCCCTCGGTATTATCACGGTGGCGCCCAGCCGCATTCACCCGCTTGCGGAAGCTGTGGGCGGCATTGCCGCGGCCTGGGTCATGGGCAACGTAATTCTCTACAAGCCTTCTGCCCACACCGTGCTGATTGCAGAGCGACTCACCGCCCTGCTCCGCGAAGCCGGCTTTACCTCGCCGCGTCTGCAGATGATTCCCTGCGTGGATAACCAGATTGCCCGCAAACTGCTGACCAGCGAATTGGTCAACGGCCTCATCTACCACGGCAGCGTCAAGCATACCAATGACCTGGTATCCGCCTCCGGTTTCCGCCCCGTGCTGGGGGGCACCACAGGCAACAGCAGCATCTATATTTCCTCTCAGGGTGACTGGGGGCAGGCTATCCGCGACATCTGCGAATCCGTCTTCAACCGCGCCGGGCAGGATCCCGCCACCCCTCACCTGCTGCTGGTGCATGCTGAAGTGTACGACAACCAGCACTTCATGAACGCCCTGCGCGATGCCGTAAACAGCATCACCGCCCAACCCGGCTGGATGGAAGGCGCGCACATGGGCCCCATGGCCCGCCCGCTCAACGATGACCAGTGGTATATGCTCACCCAGCTGCAGGACAACGAGGCCTGGCTGGTGCAGCCCGCAACAGCAGAAATGGGTTCACTCGTGTGGACGCCCGGTGTACGCCTCGGGGTGCAACCCGGCAGCGCCTTTGCCCAGGCGGCCCATAATGTTCCGGTGCTTGGTGTCATCCGCGTGGAAAGCACAGAGGAAGCAGGCCGTCTCCAGCGCAAATTATCGCAGGAACGCTGCGTGTGCATTTATTCCCGCGATTCCCAGGAAGTGGAACTCTGGAGCAAGCTGACCGCTGGCAGTCTCGTCAACATCAACTGCTGTCCGCAGTACCGCCCCGGCGTTCTGCCCCGCCCCGGCTGGCAGAATACCGCCCCCATGGAGGGCGGCGAAAACTTCATCACCGCCCTGTGCCAGTGGCAGGAGGAAGCACGCCCGCAGCACCGCAGCGCCCAGCGTAACATTGCCTTTACCCCGTGGGAATCACTCTCCCCCAAGCCGGAAAACAAGGACATCACACGCCTGTCTTCTGCCGCTGACTCCATCGGCTACTGGTGGGAAAAGATATTCGGCTGCACCCGGATGCTCAACGAAAGCCCGGCGATGTGCACCAGCATCAGCTACCGTCCGCTCTCGCTCTGTATACGAGCAGAAAAATCCACCAGTGATATCGACCTCTCCATTGCACTCATGGCGGCGCTGAAAGCCGGCTGCGATATTCAGCTGAGCACCGCCAGCATGCGTCCCTGGATGCCCCGTGCCCTGGAACCGCTCGGCGTCATCATCACCGTGGAGAATCGCGAGGTATTCGAAAGCCGTTTCGCATCCATGGCCGCCACCGGGGTGTTTGTCCGCGACACCTCTGCCACCATGGATACGCTGCAGCGCGCTGCCCGCTGCAGACTGGGGCTCAGCTCTGCCCCCGTGCTGGCAAACGGGCGTCTGGAACTGCTGCACTGCCTGCGCGAGGTGGTTACCACACAGCGCACCTACCCCAAGGCCTGACGCTAGCCATGAACACCCCTGCCATCATCGTAGATGGCTGCACCATCACCCCCGACTCCCTGACCGCCTGGCGCCAGGGACGCACCGGGATTCAGGCCGACCTGGCAGATTTTCTCGCAGAGTGGTGGTCTGATTCCCCGGGCATGGAGCTGCAGACCAGCGGCTCCACAGGTGTACCCAAGCGCATGCTTGCCACACGGGAAGCCATGATAGCCAGCGCGGCAGCGAGCTGCCGCTTCTTCGGGCTGAAACCGGGTGATACCGCCTTGCTCTGCCTGCCGCTGCAATACATTGCCGGCAAAATGATGGTAGTGCGCGCCCTGGTGGGTGGACTGAATCTCATCATCTCCGAACCATCATCCACGCCCTTGGCAGGGCTCGAACGCGCCATCGATTTTGCCCCCATGGTCCCCATGCAGGTGACTACCACGCTTGCCCAGCCGAATGGCGCTGAGCAGCTGGCCCACGTGCGCACACTGCTACTGGGAGGCGGTTTTGTAGACCCCGCACTGGAAGAACAGCTGCAGACTCTGCCCTGCCGGGTGTTCACCTCCTACGGCATGACGGAAACACTCTCCCACATAGCCCTGCGCGCCGCAAACGGCCCGCAGCGCAGCGACCGGTACACACCGCTCCCCGAGGTATCACTTTCTCTGACACCTGACGGCACCCTGCAGGTTACGGCTCCTTACCTGAACATCCACAACCTGCCAACAAACGATCTGGCAGAAATCGGTGAGGATGGCACTTTCCGCATTCTGGGACGAGCGGATGCCGTCATCAACTCGGGCGGGGTCAAGATTCAGGCAGAGGATATTGAGCGCACACTCCACCGCCTTACCGGTCTCCATGTACTCGCGCTTCCGCTGCCGCACCCCGTGTTCGGGCAGTGTGTGGCGCTGCTCTGGGAAGGCTCCGAAGATGCAGAGTCCGCCTTATATTCCGCATGCAACACCCTGCCGAAATACCACCGTCCCCACCTCGTTAAGCGGGTAATACTCCCCCGCACAGCCAGCGGCAAAATAGCACGCAAACAGGCTGCGGCGCTCCTGGCGGATTAAATGCCCCACCGCATCCAGTGATACACAAAGCGCAGGATGCCGCTTAAGCCATAATACGAACCCTGGCAGATGCTGCGCAGCGTAAAATAAACCGGCTTTGCCAGCAGCAGCACCATGGCCACCACCGTGCTGCGGGCACCGGATTCAGACGTGATTTCAAAATACTCGCGCCCGAAGAAGAGAATAAGCTGGTACACCGCCGTGAGGCTGACCAGAAGCAGGCCCACAAGCACCACTGGCGGCTCGCACCCATAGACCCAGCATGCCAGACCGCACGCAGCACAGGCCCCCAGCGTAAACAGACACCCCAGCTGCCAGCGGTACAACTGCGACTCCCAGAAATGCAGCACCACCGCAGCTGTGATAAAATACCCGAATGGTCCCGCCAGCAGCACCCAGGCCGGAGCCAGGGGATTCAGCACCACCATGGATAAACCACAGCACACCATACTGATGGCAAGCAGTGCCAGCATGGCCGAGGTCGTCAGCGCATGCTCCAGCAGATACGCCGCAGCCAGTGCCGCCAGCATCCCCAACGGCGCTATGTACCAATGCACAAGCAGCCATGCTGCCAAATCGACAGATGCACCGGCGAAACCGGCACTTATACCGGCCAGCGCCACACCAGCGGCACAGCCAAGATGAACGAGGGAGGAGTTGGGAGGGTTCATATCGCGGGGTATTCTAGCTGAATTATCGCAGAAATACAAGAGCAACGCATCGGCATAATTAGAGAAACTGTTATTGTGCTCGACAAATCGGCAAATTGGAGGGGGTGCATATCTGTCGGAGCACGGGACTTTAGTCCCGAAAATATAAGCATTGGGGGGGACTAAAGTCCCCCGCTCCGAATAAAACCAACTGCTCGACAAACTCGATTTTGGCGATACTGGTTAATTAGTCCAGCCCGTAATAGCAGAACGGCCCCGATGCTTTGCAGCACCGGGGCTCGTTCTGAAACAACCTGAGAAAGGTTTTCGGGTAGAAGAATCAGGCCTTAGCGGCGCGAACCTTCTTGATGATGGAGGCGACAGTCTCGGAGGGCTGGGCGCCATTGGCGATCCACTTGTCCACGCTCTCGAGGTTCAGCGTGTAGTTTTCGCCCTCAGCCATGGGGTTGTAAGTACCCACCTGCTCGATGAAATCACCATCGCGGCGAGCGCGGCTGTCAACGACAACGATCTTGTAGAAAGGACGGTCCTTGGACCCCTGACGGTTAAGACGGATTGCTACCATATCTAAAAAAGTATAATTTCGGTTGTTTCTCGCCCGCGTGGTGCCGTGATACAAAGCACTCTGACCGCATGGCGGTGCGGAAATGTACCACAGAGCCAGCAACGTGTCAAGCATAAAGGCAGATTTTTCCACACAAAAGTTCAGATACAGGCAGAAAGCAAGCTTTACTCGGACACGTGACGTGTTAAAATAGCAGCCATGAGACCTCTTCTGCCGCTTTTCTCCATCCTTCTGCTGACTTCCTGCCTCAGTCTGGGGCGGCAGCAACAGGAAATGCAACAATCCATGCGTACCCAGCGGGCCGTCGGAATCCAGAGCCGGGTCAACGTGCAGGAACTCGGGCAGCGCATCTGGCAGAACGAATGCGCCGGCAGCGTGCAGGGTCTCGTCTCGTGGAATGCGGGTGAAGCCTTCCCTTCCCTGGGCATCGGGCATTTCATCTGGTACCCCGCCGGAGTACAGGAAGCCTTTGACGAAAGTTTCCCCACCTTTGTGCGCTATGCCCGCAGCAAGGGGGTACAGGTGCCGGCATTTTTCAACGGCCCCGCCCCCTGGGCAGACAAGCAGGAGTTTCTGGCAGACCGCAGCGGCAGGGCCGATGCCATGCGCCGCTGGCTCGCAGCCCATGTGAATATCCAGACCCAGTTCATCATGGTGCGCTCTCGCATGGCGCTGCAGCGCATGATGCAGCACAGCCATGAGCCGCAGGCCATCCGCCAGCGCTATATGGCACTGGCAAGCAATACTCAGGGTATGTACTGCCTGGTGGACTATGTGAACTTCAAAGGCGAAGGCATCAAGCCCACGGAGCGATACAATGGCCAGGGATGGGGACTGCTGCAGGTGCTGGAGGAAATGCAGGGCTACCCCACCGGGAGCGCTGCCACAGCAGAATTTTCCCGGGCCGCATCCGCCGTGCTGACCCGGCGCGTACAGAACGCCCCCGCCGCCCGCGGGGAGCAACGCTGGCTTGCAGGCTGGCTGAACCGCTGCAAGACCTACCGCTGATTCACTTCTTCTTACGGGCGCTCAACCAGTTGAGCAGAGCCACCGTAAACAGGAGAATGCACAGCCCGGTGCTCAGCACCCGCTGCGCCAGAATCAAATCATCCTGGGCTATGTACCAATGCACCCCGCCCAGCACTGCCAGCCCCGCCAGCAGACCAATGATGGCAACTTTATTTGCCTGCCACATAGTGTTCGATAAGTAAAGACAATTCACCCGCCAGCCGCACAAGCGGATGGCGGGTGCTATAAGTGAAATTAATAGTTCACAGCCTCAATGCGGAAGTAGGCCTGGGCGTGATCGCACACGGGGCAGATGGCGGGAGCCTTCTTACCAATCTGAATGTGACCGCAGTTGCCGCACTGCCAGATAACATCGCCATCGCGGGAGAACACGATACCCTCCTCGATATTGGCGAGCAGCTTGCGGTAGCGCTCCTCGTGGTGCTTCTCCACAGCAGCCACACCGTCGAACAGAACGGCGAGTTCCTCGAAGCCTTCCTCGCGGGCTTCCTTGGCGAAGGTGTAGTACATATCGGTCCACTCGTAGTTCTCACCCTCAGCGGCGTCCTTCAGGTTCTGCATGGTGGAGGGAATACCACCGTCGTGCAGAGCCTTGAACCACAGCTTGGCGTGTTCCTTCTCGTTGCGGGCAGTTTCCTCGAACAGCTCGGAAATCTGCACATAGCCATCCTTCTTGGCCTTGGAGGCGTAGTACTGGTACTTGGTGTAGGCCTGAGCCTCGCCGGCAAAGGCGATAGCCAGGTTCTTGGCGGTCTTGGTTCCTTCGAGATTCATAATGTTGTCGTGTGTTTAAGATTTATCGGCCTGCCACAATACGTGGCTCTGCCATTGCCCCCACACTAGCACAAACCGGACTTCGAGTAAATACATTTTTTCATACCATGACACAAGGTTTTCTAACGCGCGCGTGTAGGCACGAAAAAGTCTTGATTTCCCGCATCAACTCTGCTACGGTAGAGCGCGTATGAAGAAAAGCCTTTCAATTCTTGGTCTGGGGGTCGGCATGCTTGCGACCCTCTCTTCCTGCAGCAATGTACACAACGGCGACACTCTGGGCTACGAAGAAGCCATGCCCATGAGCGAAATGGCCGTAGGCGACAGCGAGCTGCCGCCCTGGGTGCTGGAGGGTGATGACTCCTACCAGGTGCCCGCCGGTGATTACACACCCGCAGTGGCAGACCGCAACCACTTTGCCACGCCCGAGCCCGGTGAATCCATGGCTGTATCCAACGGCATCACCAGCCAGAACCAGCCTGCTGTGGCACATGACGACACGGTGCTCGACTCGCATGTAAGCGATGATTTCGACCCCTATGCCATGCCCAACACTCCTGCCACCCCCACCGGCAGCAGCGCTGTGGCAACCACCACCACTCCCAAGCCGGCTCAGCCGATTGCTTCTACCAACAAGCCTAAGAAGACCGGCACGCAGAAGAATACTCAGCAGAAGAAGGCCAAGAAAGTCAGCGAGCCCACCCTGGTGGTTTACAAGGTGCGCCCCGGCGACAACCTGTATGAAATCGCCAAGCGAAGCAACACCACCATCGCCCAGATTCGCAAGGACTCCGGCATCAAGGGCGACCTGATTCATCCCGGCGATATCATCAAGGTGCGCTTCACGCCCAAGGGCTATAAGGCCAGCAAGAACAAGAGCACTCCCACCACTACCACCTACGTAGTGAAGAAGGGCGACATGCTCTCCAAGGTGGCCGCCCGCAATGGTGTGACCCTGGCAGCACTGCTCAAGGCCAACAACATGACCATGGCCCAGGCCAACAAGGTACGCCCCGGCACCAAGATTGTCATCCCCGGCAAGACTTCCACCGTCTCCAAGAAGACGAATACTTCCGCCAAGAAGAACAAGCGCCGCTAATCCGGCAGCGTGACGCATTCGTCCCTCCATCACCATCCACAAGCCAGGTTCCATGAGCCACAACTTCATCACCACCCTGCCGCTGGCCGCAGCTTCTGCGCTGGTTCTCAGTTCCTGCGTGATTAAGGATGGCTCTCTGGATTTCACCTGGTGGCAGGATGCCGCCGCACCGGTGATGGAGGACGATGTCGTCATTGAATCCGGCGGTGGCTACTACCGCAGCACCCCGGCTCCCAGCCAGGTGCCGCTGGCTTCCATTCCCCGCGAAGAGCCTGAAACCAAGCCTGCATCACCCGCACCGGCTCCGGTTCCGGCGGCGGCACCTACAGCCCCCGGGCAGTATGTGGTGCGCCCCGGCGACACGCTCACCTCCATTGCCCGCCGCTACCGCACCAGCGTAAGCGCCATAGTAGCAGCAAATGGCATGGCCAGCGCCGATGTGCCGCTGCGCGTGAACCAGAGTCTCCGCATTCCCAGCGGCGTTGCAGCAGTAAGCCCGGCATCCAGGCCCGTCGCCACAGTCCCCGCCGCAAAACCTGCTCCGGCCGCAGCCGCCACCGGTAACAGCTACACCGTAAAAGCAGGCGACACACTCTACCGAATCTCCCGTCAATACGGAGTAAGTCCCACTGCCCTCATGCAGGTAAACGGGCTCACACCGACCACTGCCAACACCATCCGCGTAGGCACCATCCTCCGCATTCCCAAGGCCAACTGATATGAAACGCATTCTTTTCACCACCACAGCAGCCGTTCTGCTGGCTGCCTGTTCGCAGAACAACAAGCTCTACACCCCCAGCGGCACAACTCAGCCGGTGCAGCCCATCGTGCCCGTGCAGCTGCCGAACCCTCTTGACCTGCCCGGCAAGAACCAGCCCGGCTATGTGAACCCCTACACTCCCGGCACCCACGAGCACTTTGCAGCCCAGCCGGCATACCCCCTCACCCTGGAACACTGGGCCAATGATGCCCTGCTCAGCCAGGTGACCCGCGCCAACTCCAAGCTGGTGGTCTGCATTCCCCAGCAGCGCGCCCGTCTCTATGTGAACGGCAAGGTGGCACTGGACTGGGCCGTCTCCACCGGCACCAACGGCCACGAGACCCCCACCGGCGTGTTCCGCGTCATTGAAAAGAACGAGGACCACAAGTCCAGCCGCTACGGCAAGTTCATCGATGCCAACGGCAAGGTGACCAACAGCAACGCCGACCTGCTGCACGGTCTGCCCGAAGGCCAGACCTTCGAAGGCGCCGGCATGCCCTACTGGCACCGCTTCACCCCCGATGGCGTGGGTCTGCACACCGGCAAGGTGGTAGCCGGCCAACGCCTTTCCCACGGCTGCATCCGCACGCAGAACCACGTGGCCAAGAAGCTTTTCCAGCACTCTGTGCTGCAGCTGCCCGTTTACATTACCCGCGCAGTGGAAGACTACAACCGCGGCGGCTTCGTGAAGCCCATCGATGTGAAGTATCGTCCGAAACCCGGCAACGACTACACCGACAACGTGGCACCCACGCAGATCAAGATTGTGCCCGCCAACTCCCCCGAGGCACACTTCCAGGCCTGATTTTCAGAAACAACCATCTGGCCCTGCCTGCACAAGGCAGGGCCTTTTCAGCACCTACACATGCCCACTTTCCGAATCATCCGCTGCGCCAATGCTCAGCTCTACATAGGCGCCACCCTGCTGGTGCTGGGGGCTGCCGCCTACGTGCTCTGCTGCAAGGATGCGCTCTGGCAGCAGGTGGCAGCCATCGCCGCCGCCATCATCACCCCACTGTGGACCGCCTTCTACGTCTGCCTGAAATATACGGTAGACTCCACCGGCATCACCCGCAGCAGCCTGCTCGGCAGCACCAGCCTGAAATGGGCTGATTTGAGCTCTGCCACCCTGCAGGAAAGCCAGAACCAGGGCACCGCGAGCTGCACCATCCTGCTGCAGGCAGGTGAAACCAGCCTGCGCATCAGCTCGGATCTGCTCCCGCTGGATGAGGTGCAGGAGCTGGCCCGCGAGCTGCGCGAAATCGGTCTTCTGCATTGATAGCCTAGCCGTCAGGCATTTTTTTTGAAAAAAGTCTTTTCAAACGAAGACTTTTTGGTATAATGCGCGCGTCTGACCACGGCACCTGCCGAACGGGCCGGAGTCGGGAACCCAGACAATCCCACACATTTATGTCTGATTACACAACACGAGTGCTGGAACAGGTGCGCGCCAAGAACGCGCATGAACCCGAGTTCCTCCAGGCTGTACAGGAGGTTATTTCCACCATTGAACCTGTACTTTCCGCCAATAAGAAGTACGAAGACAACTGCATTCTCGAGCGTATCGTCGAGCCGGAGCGCACCATCATCTTCCGCGTGCCGTGGCAGGACGACGCCGGCAAAATCCACGTGAACCGCGGCTACCGCGTTCAGTTCAACAGCGCCATCGGCCCGTACAAGGGCGGCCTGCGCTTCCACCCCTCTGTAAACCTGGGCATCCTCAAATTCCTCGGTTTCGAGCAGATTTTCAAGAACTCCCTCACCACCCTGCCCATGGGCGGTGGCAAGGGCGGCGCCGACTTCGACCCCAAGGGCAAGAGCGATGCTGAAGTGATGCGCTTCTGCCAGAGCTTCATGACCGAGCTCACCCGCCACATCGGTGCTGATACCGACGTACCCGCCGGCGATATCGGCGTGGGCGCCCGCGAAATCGGCTACTTCTACGGCCAGTACAAGCGCCTGCGCAACGAGTTCACCGGCGTGCTCACCGGCAAGAGCCTGAACTGGGGCGGCTCCCTCATCCGCCCGGAGGCCACCGGCTACGGCACCGTGTACTTCGCCCAGAACATGCTTGCCACCCGCAACGATGACCTCGCCGGCAAGGTGTGCGTCGTTTCCGGTTCCGGCAACGTGGCCCAGTACCTCGTGGAGAAGCTCAACCAGCTTGGCGCCAAGGTGGTCACCATGTCCGACTCCAACGGCTACATCTATGACCCCGAGGGCATCAACGCTGAGAAGCTCGCCTGGATTATGGAGCTCAAGAACGTGCGCCGCGGCCGTATCAAGGAATACGCCGATGCCTTCAAGAGCGCCCAGTACTTCGAAGGCCAGCGCCCCTGGAGCGTGCCCTGCGACTGCGCATTCCCCTGCGCCACGCAGAACGAAATCAACGGAGCTGAAGCCGCCACCCTCATCAAGAACGGCTGTATGCTCGTGGCCGAAGGCGCCAACATGCCCACCGACCTCGAGGGTATCAACAACTACCTGGCTGCCAAGATTCTCTACGGCCCGGCCAAGGCTGCCAACGCCGGCGGCGTGGCTACCTCCGGTCTCGAGATGAGCCAGAACAGCATGCGCCTCAGCTGGAGCCGCGAAGAAGTGGATGCCAAGCTCTTCAACATCATGAAGAACATCCACGAGAACGCCTACAACCACGCCCGCGAGTACTCCAAGGACTGCACAGATACCTTCACCAACTACGTGGCCGGTGCCAACATCGCCGGTTTCGTGAAGGTGGCAGATTCCATGATTGCCCAGGGTCTGGTGTAATTCCCCTCACCACTTTCACTGCCGCAGCCGGAACTCACTGGCTGCGGCAGTATTTTTCTGGCAGGCCATACAGTTTTCCGCTTGATATTAACAGCTGATATGCTAGAATACAGTATGGTCATGCATCAAATGAACCGTATACTTTCCATTCTTCTGGCTCTGGTGCTGCTGTTGGGTATCAACGGCTGCCAGCAGCAGCTGGGCAGCAATGCACGCACGCCAAAGTACGTGTACCACAAAGGCTATACCCCCAAGAAGCTGAAAAACGGCAAAGTCACGATTCCCTACAAAGCCCCGGCCCGCATCAAACGTGCCATTGCCGCGGGCAACAAGATTGTAGGCAAACCCTATCGTCTCGGCGGTGGCCACGGCAAGCACGTGGACTCGGCCTACGATTGCTCCGGCTCCACAGCCTTTGTGCTGCGCGAGGCGGGCATGCTCAAGAAAGGAGCCTTCCCTTCCTCCCGTGATTTCCTGAAATGGGGACATCCCGGGTTCGGCAAGTGGCTCACCGTCTATGCAAAGCGCGGCCATGTATTCCTGGTGATTGCAGGCATGCGCTTTGATACTACCGGCACCAGCCGTGGTGTCGGTCCCCGGTGGTACACAGAATCCCGCCCCTGCGGCGGCTTCTATGTCCGCCACATCCCCGGGTACTGATAAGCACCCGTAAACAACATATTATCCTTAAAGATGAACGAATTAAACGAACTCAACCACGGCACCCAGCGTATTGACTCCATCATGCAATACTGGGGGCTGGATAATCACGACCTTGTCAGCGTCTCCACCGAGCAGCTCACCCACAAGCAGGTGCAGAAAGCCCGCCAGGGACGCGAACTCACCCTCAAGATGATGCAGAAGGTCGCCCGCGCACTCAATGTAGCCATCTGGTATCGTCTGGATGATGAAGCAAAGGAAACCTACTACGAGTACATCCACCGCGACCTCTTCACCTACGCCAAAGGCTTCGACCCGAACTGGATCAACCCCAACCAGAGGTGATTTACGAATCTGGATTTACGATTTACGAAAATCAGGCGTCTGCCCGACCGTTGTTCTCATGTCTCAGGACTTCAAAGACCGGACATTCCGCTTCAGCATGCGCATTGTCCATCTTATAGAAGCACTGCCGAGCAATATATTTGGCGAAATCTTCGGAAAACAACTATTACGATGCGCAACATCTATAGGTGCCAACTATCGTGCAGCATGTCGAGCTAAATCAGACAAAGACTTCCTCAACAAAATGAAGATTTGTGAGGAAGAAAGCGATGAAACCTTGTACTGGCTGGAATTAATTAAACACTCAGAACTCCTTCCAGCTGCCAGAATGCAGCCGCTTATCACCGAAGCGGATGAACTGTGCGCCATCATCACCTCTATCTGTAAGACAACCACCGCCAAACTTCGTAGATAAAATTCGTAAATCGTAAATCCCAAATCGTAAATCCCCCATGCCTCTTTCTGTAACAGAGCTGGTCTGCCGCCTCAAGCACACCGTCGAGGTCAATGTTGGCGAGCAGAGCGTGGTGGGTGAAATCGGCTCCTGCAAAGCCGCCAGCAGCGGCCACATCTACTTCACCCTCAAGGATGCGCACTGCCAGCTGCAGTGTGCCCTCTATGCTTTCCGCGCACGCAGCATGCGGCTGCGCCTGCGCGAAGGCATGCTGGTGGAGCTGCGCGGCAAAGCTACGGTGTGGGAAGGCCGGGGCGCGCTTCAATTCATCGTCGATTCTGTCAAGGAGGCCGGTCAGGGCAGTCTCCAGCAGCAATTCGAGGCATTGAAGGCTCGCCTGCAGGCCGAAGGGCTTTTCGACACAGCCCGCAAACGCCCCATCCCCCGCTTCCCGCAGAGTGTGGCACTCGTCACCAGCGAAACAGGCGCCGTCATTCAGGACATGCGCCACCGTCTGGAGCAGCGCGCCCCCTGGATTCGCACCTACCTGTACCCCGTGCAGGTGCAGGGCAAGGGCGCAGAGCTGGGTATAGCCCGCGCACTGGAACAACTCGGCACCCCGGCACGCAGCGGCATGCCCGCAGTAGACTACATCATCGTCGCCCGCGGCGGCGGCAGTCTGGAAGACCTCTGGTGCTTCAACGAGGAAATACTTGCCCGGGCCATTGCCGCCTGCCCCATTCCCGTTGTTTCAGCCGTGGGGCATGAGACCGATTTCACCATAGCCGACTTTGTGGCCGACCTGCGCGCCCCCACCCCCACCGCCGCCATCGAGCTCACCACCCCCGATGCTGCAGAACTCCGCGCCTGGCTGGCCGGCACAGCCACCCACCTGCGCCAGCAGCTCACACGCAGCCTGCAGATGGCCCGCCTGCGCCTCAAGGTGGTGCAGCACAGCAGACTCGGCACACCGCAGGAACTCCTGGCCCCCTATCAGCAGCGGCTTGATGCTCTGGCAGACGAACTCAGCACCACCCTGCACCAGCGGCTCCTGCAGGAGCGCAACCGCTTGAACATTTATTCCGCCCGCCTCTCCGCCGGCAATGTGCTGCGCAACATCCGGAACGCCGGCACCCGTCTTGAGCAGAATAAGAAGCTTCTGCTTTCCTCTCTGCTCAACCGCCTGGCTCAACACCGGGCCAGACTCGAAAATCTGGCCGCCAAAATCACCGCCGCCAGCCCGCAGAACGCCCTCGACCGAGGCTTCGCCCTCGTCAGCACCCCCGATGGCCGCCTCGCCCGCGATGCCTCTGCCCTTCAACCCGGCGATGAACTCTGCATCCGCCTGGCCAAGGGTGAAACCTCAGCTATTGTTCAATAACCCACCATGAAAATAACCCTACTGCTCATCCTTCTCACCCTCCCTGCCCTGGCTCAGAATTACTACGACCACACAGGTGCCTACCAGGGGCGCATCGACAAAGACGGCAGATTCTACGACCGCACAGGTGCCTACCAAGGCCGCCGCGACCAGAATGGCCGCTTCTATGACCGCACCGGCGCCTACCAGGGGCGCGAAGAAAATGGCCGTTTCTACGACCGCACCGGCGCCTATCAGGGACGCACCGAAGGAGGCCGCTACTACGACCGCACCGGCGCTTACCAGGGTCGACAGGAAAATGGCCGCTTTTATGATAAAAATGGCGCTTATCGCGGCAGAAAACAATAAAATTTCCATTTTCTGCAAAAAAAGTCTTGCAATGCGCCTGCGCGTGGTGTATAGTTGCGCCGCACCCAGTGCGAAACCCAAGATGCTCGGATGGCGGAATTGGTAGACGCGTTAGACTAAGGATCTAATGGGGAGACCCGTGGGGGTTCGAGTCCCCCTTCGAGCATAAGAAAGCCTGCAAGCAATGCTTGCAGGCTTTTCTGTTTTCTATAAATCAACAAGAAAAGGAACCATGTCCATCCTGCAGCGGTGGAGCTTTTACTTTGGTACACCCCTTTTCCGGCATGTTCACTCTCGCTCCGGGAGCCACAACCAATAGAACGAAAAAACAAGGGTCAATAGCAAAAAATAAAAATACTATTTTGTAAGCCTTGGCCCCCCCTTATACATAGGCAATCAGAATATCGACAAAAATAAGACTTCTTTCGAGTTGCTCGTTTTCTTGCACCTTATTATACCTCTTCCATGACTTTGCGAGCTGGCTCTGAAGGCCCCGACAGCCGCTGAACTGCGAAGGAAATAAATATACACAAGGGTCCGGAGTTGAACATCACACTGGGCAGAAAAAAAGCAGCAGTAATACTACTGCCGCGATTGTTTTATACATTAATTAGAGAATTGATTCAACAAGGGGGTGTTAAACCATCTGACTGGAACCACTGCACAATAAGTGAGGCCGGTTCTATATATGACTCCTCGACGTAGTGAATATAGTCACTATGCGGTTTTCCATGCATCATCCGGTTAAAATCCATGACAAGAACACCTTGTTCGCGAGCCACCTTTATCATGCGGGTATTCAATTTATCAATCCTCGCATTATTCTCAACATCTGGGCACGAGATATTGCCATTCATAGCCCAATGCGTAAGCGTAAGGACAAGAACCTTACGATTGTTCCGACGAAGTGTTTTGAGAAAAGCCGAGAAACGCGCCTCAAAATCATCCGAATCCCAGCATTTGAGATAATGTCCACCTATATAAAAACAAACATGTGTTATCTGCGGCGTCAACATGCTGCAAATAACCTCTTCATTTTCGACAGATACCATAGGAGCCGCAGTAGCATACATATTTACGCTCTCCGTTAAATAGGGATTAGAGCGGCAAAGACTCCTGACATTAGAATCGCCTATAATAAGGGCCGTAGCGTCTTGATGTTCCCACTTGTTTTTCCACATAATCTCCGGCGTGGGTGCTCCACATGCCGTAATTTTCCTCACTTCAGAACCCAACATCTGCGCAAGAAGTACATTTGCCATACGCATGATATTACGAGGCGATTTGTCAGAACGCAAGGTTTTATAAGCCTTCGAAATACGGAGTTGTTTCAAATAACTTAAGGCCAATTTTGAGCAGACGCCATGAGCATCCGTCTGCGCACCAAGCCCCAGTTCCTCCTCCCATTTTGCCACATCCAAACACGGGATTTCCCATTCCTGAGCATATTTCCTACACCTCTCGTTATTGGCGATTCTACACTCATCATTACAATGATAACGCTTCGGCAGCATCCAATACGATGGGGTAGTTGCCAATACGAAACGAGTGTAGGGGTAGCGTAACTGAAGCTGGCGGATATACTCGCAATTAGCCTCTTTACACCATCCGGCTCCCTCCCCTAACACAACGAGGCTATACGTATATACTGTAAGGAATTCCGCAAGTCTGATTCCACCTCGCGTAGCGGTTTATTCGTATAAATCGCATCTGTAAGGCAACGACACGCTTTCATGACCGAGTATCTTGCCTCATGCATGAAAAAATCACCATACAGCAGAATGCGGTTATTACTCAGAAACCGCTTCCGCTTGCCTACTTCTACCCAATCAAAATAATACGTGGTCATATTTTCAAAGGTTACGTTACACTAAAAGCTATAGTTTCTTTACCCGATACAGTTGTTCATGATAACGAGTAATCTGTTCAGAGCCAACGCTATGGATCCCGAATTGAAAACTTTTCACATTTGCAGATACCGAAAGTTTGACATATTTTACATGATAAGCAAGCATTTTCTCCTCTCAACCCAATCCTTCTCCACTTTCTGAAGCCCGTCAAAATAATCAGACCTCCCATTTCACCTCCAATTTCAAGTATCAAAACGCGTTGGCATAATTAGGCAATCATCGTCAAGTGAGAGCTTATCAAGCAGAATAACAGAGTATCCTCTAATTATGCCAACGTGCATCAAAGAGTCACCCAGCCTGCGGGCAGAAGGCCTGCTGTTTCTCGGCCATCAGCAAACCAGGAAGCAGGAGCAACAACCTGCTTCTCCGGGTTGCCAATCAACCAGGCTCCCCACCAGCTGAACGTGCTGTTTGCTATGATGGCGTGGGAACAATGGCGCATCAGGTTGATATCCAGATGAGGCACCGAGCCGTCATTCAGATTAACCACCGTTTTTTCGTGACTAGTCTGATAATTGGCAATCACCCAATCAGGATCGTCCGAGAAAATAAAAAGATGCAGGGGATGCCCAACTTTTGCGGCAATGTATTCCTCTGCCCTGCGATAGTAATCGAGCGTGCAGCCACCGTGAACCTTAGCGATTTCGGGATTCAGATAATCACCGCGGCGAATGTGTACCATCACAGCATACTTGCCGGCAGCCCTGATTGACTCAAGCATAGCGCGGTTTGATTCAGGAAGCGTCTCTTCGTGCAACGAAAAATCACCCAGCAACTGCTCGCGCACAGACTCCGCGTAAGCCGCCTTCTGGAAAAATCCGCGAATGACCATAGGCGAAGGCAGCTCCGCAAGGCGGGAAGCATCAAAATGCTTGTTGCTTTCGCTCAGATAGTTCCGGCGAATATGCCAGGCTCTGCAGAGCTTTCCTATCCATGACTTTCCATACACAAGCTGCCCCGCATAACAGGTAGGAGCAAAAGGAAGAGACAAAGAATAAGGGCCGAGCCCGAAATGGCGAGGGGTAGCCTTGCGCAGACGCCCCCCGAACTCAGGAAACCAGGAAACATCCAGCAGCACGCTACGTCCGGACATTTTCTGCAGAGCAAGTGCAAAAGCATACTGAAACAGCTGATTCCCCAGGCCGTCAGACAATTGAACGACCAAGGTCTCCTTCCTGTCCGGAAGGCTCTCCTGATTCAAAAAGCCCACTCTCTGATTATTTTCAACCATGCGAAAATGTCGTAGCAACTGACAACACTATCACTATACGAAATTCGGCCTCATTTGTACAGCATTTTATTACAAAGCACCAAATACTGCCAGGCAAAAAACTTGATATATCATTATCTACAGGGTAGAATAACATACAGATATGGCAGAAAAGCCCGCACTCAGCCCGATGATGGATCAGTACCTGCGCATGAAGCAGTCACTGCCGGGGGATGTTTGGCTTTTCTTCCGTCTGGGGGATTTCTACGAGATGTTCTTTGAGGATGCGGTGGAATGCTCCGCTGCGCTGGGGCTTACGCTCACCAAACGACAGACCATCCCGATGTGTGGTGTGCCCTACCACGCGGCAGAGGGCTACATTGGCCAGGCGGTGAAGATGGGTAAGCGCATCGCCATTGCCGAGCAGATGGCCACACCGGTGCCGGGCAAGCTGGTGCCGCGCGAAATCACCCGCATCATCTCCGCCGGCACACTGGCCGACATGAGCCTGCTGGACTCCAACGAGCACAATTACATAGCCGCCTGCTACCACGAAAAGAACACCTGGGGGCTTGCCTGCGCCGACCACACCACGGGCGAATTCACAGTGGCGGATTACTGCAGTTTTGAGGCCATGAGCGAAGAAGTGGCCCGCATTCACCCACGCGAGCTGCTTATCAGCCAGGAACAGCCGGAGGATTTCCCCGGCCTGCCGGTCACGCTGATGTACGATGGCTATACCTTCCTGCCCGGGCTGGCAGATACCTTCCTGAAATCACACTTCCGCGTTCATTCACTGGAAGGCTTCGGCTGTGCCCATCTGGGGCCGGCGCTGGGAGCAGCCACGGCTATTCTGCACTACCTGAAGCACCAGCTTCGCCGCCAGACCGACCACCTGCGCACCCTCTCGCTGCGGGCCACGGAAAACGCCGTAATGATTGACACCGCCAGCCGCCGCAATCTGGACCTGGTGGAAGCGCGCGGTGGACACAAGAACACCCTGCTGGGCACGCTGGATAACACCAGCACCCCCATGGGCGCCCGCAAGCTGCGCGACTGGATTCTGCACCCCACCTGCTGCATGCAGGAGCTGCTGCGCCGCCAGAACCTCATCGCCGGATTCCTGAAAGAACCCTTCCTCATGTCGGAGCTGCGCAACTCGTTCAAGGGCGTGCGCGATACAGAACGATTGGTTTCCCGACTTTCCCAAGGTGCCGGCAATACCCGCGACCTGCTGGCGCTGGGCACTTCCCTGGCCCACCTGCCGGCCATTGTCAATGACTTATCCGCCCTTCAGCGGCATGATGTCCAGTTCACGCCCATTCTGGAGCGGCTCGGCAATTTCGAAGAACTCACCACTCTGCTCACCAGCGCCGTGGTCGATGAACCACCCGTCACCATCAAGGAAGGTGGCATGATTCGCGACGGCTACGATGCCCAGCTGGACGAACTGCGCGCAGCCTCGCGCGAAGGCAAGGACTGGTTAGCCGCCCTGGAAGCCCGAGAACGGGAAGCCACCGGCATCGATTCACTCAAGATTCGCTACAACAACGTCTTCGGCTACTACATCGAGGTAACCAAGGCCAATTTCTCCAAGGTGCCTCAGGACCGCTACGTACGCAAACAGACGCTGGCCAATGCCGAGCGATTTGTAACGGATGAGCTCAAGAAGATGGAAGGCACCATTCTGGGTGCGGATGAACGCTCCCGCCAGCTGGAATACGAGCTCTTCTGCGGGCTGCGCGAACAGGTGGCGCAGTATATCGACCGCATCCAGTGCACCTCTGAAGCGCTGGCAGAGGTGGATGTGCTGCTCAGTCTGGCCGAAACCGCCCAGCGCTACCGCTATTGCCGACCTGAACTCGACACCAGCCGTGACCTGCACATTGTCAATGGCCGCCACCCGGTCATCGAGCAGGTGCAGACGGATATCTCCTTTGTGCCGAATGACACCGAGATGCAGGCCGACACCCAGCGGGTGCTCATCCTCACCGGCCCCAACATGGCCGGCAAGAGCACCTATATCCGCCAGGTGGCTCTCATCACCCTCATGGCGCAGATTGGTTCCTATGTACCGGCAGATTCCGCCCGCATCGGTCTGGTGGATCGCATTTTCTGCCGCGTGGGCGCCAGCGATGACATCGCCCGCGGCCAGTCCACCTTCATGGTGGAAATGAGTGAAACCGCGCTCATCCTCAACAACGCTACCGAGCGTTCCCTCGTGATTCTGGACGAAATCGGCCGCGGCACGGCCACCTTCGATGGCCTTTCCATTGCCTGGGCCGTGGCTGAGCACCTGCACGATGAACTCGGCGCCCGCACCCTGTTCGCCACGCACTACCATGAGATGGTAGACTTGGAACACACCCACTCCGCCGTGAGCAACTGGCATGTGGAAGTGCGCGAATGGAAGGACGAAATCGTGTTCCTCCGCAAGGTTCTTCCCGGCCCGGCTGATAAATCATACGGTATTCAGGTGGCACGCCTGGCAGGCCTGCCTGCTCCCATCATCGACCGAGCCAAGCAGATTCTCACCCACCTCGAAATGAGCGCCAGCGCCCGCGAACCCAAAGCGGCCCGCCGCAAGCGCGCAAAAGAAAGTGGACTTCCCTGCGCCGAGGAGCCGGATGTGGCTCAGCTGGACATGTTCAGCATGCTGGATGATGGCATCTGAACCGCAAAGCTGCACAAAATTGGGCTTGCACCCAAAAATGAGCTTGACTTAGCGGCTGGCTGGCATATACTTGGAGTGTTATCTGACGCAACGTATGAAAACTCTCCCCTTCCTCGCACTTTTCGTAATGGCTGCTGCTGTGGTGCAGGCAGCTCCCGCCATGCAGCCCAAGGACCTCAGCCCTGAAACCCTGAAAGGCATTGCCACCGAACGCCAGCAGGCCAGCATCGACCGCTACAACAAGGCTGTAGCCCGCGCCGAAAAGGATCGCGAAGCCGCCATGAAGGAAGCTGAAAAGATTTCCCGCAAGAACGACGCCGGCATGAAGAAGACCATCCAGCGCCGCCAGCTGAACACCATGCTGCCCCCCTGCGAACGCACTCCTGAGACTCCCCGCAAGTCCAGCGACTACACCATTCGTTACTGATTCCGAGCAGATATTCCCTTTTCCCGGCAGGAAACGCCCCGCGTTTCCTGCCGTTTTTTTAGCATGCGGCAATAAAACATAAGTTCGGCAAATCCGAGTTTGGCGAGCCAAAAGCGAGCGGAATTTTTCGCCCACAAAGGGGGCGAAAGATAGTAGGCCGGGGTAAGAGCGCGTCAGCGCTCGCAGCCCCGGCTGGCACAAAAAAAATAATCAGAGCCCACGGAGTGGGTGACAGAGCGGTGGCTTAACGCATTGCCTT
>JBGVNQ010000010.1:0-4027 GCA_045125705.1 Akkermansia sp.
TAGAGTTTGGGTGGCAGGACACTTGTTCACCTATCTGGATAGCTACCCCAGAGTTTAGTAACTAAAACACCCCGCAAGCATTTTAGCTGATGCTTGCGGGGTGTACCATATCAAATTTTTATCATATAAGTGGGTGGCAGATCCGTAAGGCGGGATGCTGATAAAATCAACGGTTAGAATTAAAGAATACGGTCTCTCGTAATCTACCACCCTCTCGCTCCGCTCGGGGTTCTGCTGTTTTTTATATGTAATCCCAGGGCTGACGCCCTGGGCTACTGAACGTGTCGCCCTCCGGGCTCAAAATTCCGCTTCGCTGATGTTTCGCAAACAGCTCTCCATCCTCTGATTTGTCGCCACTGCTTAATTTGCCGCAAGGTCAGATTTTTCTTTCCCTCGTGAATCTGCTGTGCTAGTATGAGGTCAGTATGGCAGAGAATGATTTAAGTATTGGTGTTGATATGGGGGGTACCTCAATCAAGTTCGCTGTGGTGCGTGGCACGGAACTCATTGGCCGCGCTGAGCCTGTGCGCACTCAGGATTTTGTGTCTCCCGACGCTATTTTTGCCGAGGTGGGCAAGCGCCTCAAGGAGCTTATTGCTGAGTATCCCGAGGTAAAGGCTGTGGGCATGGGTATTCCCGGCTTCGTGGACCATGACCGCGGTATTGCTGATTCCCTCACCAATGTGCCGGGTTGGTATGATGTGCCCGTGCGCGATATGCTGGAGGAGATGACCGGCCTGCCTGCCGCTGTGGACAACGACGCCAACTGCATGGCCTATGCCGAGTGGAAGCTGGGTGCCGGTAAGGGTATGAATGACCTAGTGTGCCTGACTCTGGGCACGGGCGTGGGCTCTGGCATTGTGGCCAATGGCCAGATGCTTCGCGGCTCTCTGGGGGCCGCCGGTGAGCTGGGCCACCTGAGCATCGATTACCAGGGCCGCAAGGGCTATTACCAGAACCACGGTGCTCTGGAAAACTACATCGGCCACCCCCGCATTCAGGAGGATGCTGCTGCTGCCTATGCCGCTGCCGGTCAGGAGAAGCCGCTGGAGGACTGCGCTCCGTATCCGCTGGAACTGGCAGCCAAGGCGGGTGACCCCGTGGCACTTGCCATGTGGGACGACATCGCCCGTAAGCTGGCCACGGGTCTGCTTTCCTGCCACTATATTCTGAATCCTGCTGCCTTCATTATCGGCGGCGGCGTGGCCAAGGCCGGCGATCTGCTGTTCGAGCCGCTGCACCGCTATCTGAAGGCTCAGACCTACGGCCCGCACTACGAGAAGCTCCGCATTCTGCCCGCCATGTTCAGCAATGAGGCCGGCATTATCGGCGCTGCCAAGATGGCGCTCGAAGAGGCAGAAGCCCGTGGTAAGGCATGAGCCGCGATGCTGCAGACAATTCGTCCAAGGGGGAGCTGAGACTTTGCTCCCGCCTTGGGCTCGAGGGTGAAGCCGCAGAGAACCTGCTGGAGGCTATGCGTGCCGGCGTGTCATCCCGCAGTGCGGTGGTGCTCACCGCCCGCGCGCCGCAGGATTACGCGCCGCCATTTCCCTGTGCGAAGCTTGCTGCACCCTGGCTGCCGCCGCGTGTCTTTGTGCCTGCAGAGGGTGCGAAGCCTACGCAGCACGAGGATTACGCTGCCGGCCTCTACTATTCGCTCGATCTGTCCTCCTGCTGGGAATCTGCCTGTCTGGCGGTAGTACCGCAGCCATCCAGCTCGCTGGATATGTGTGCTGCACCCGGAGGCAAGACCATGCTCATGGCTGCCCGTTTCGGGGTGCCGAACCACACGGCCAACGAAGTGCACCCCGGCCGCCGAGGCATTCTGCGCCAGAATCTGGAGCAATGCGGCATGCCCGAGGTGCGAGTGACGGGGAACCGCCCCGACCAGTGGGCTCGCAGCGGGGAGAGCTTCGACCTGCTGCTGGTGGATGCCCCCTGCAGCGGTCAGTCCCTGCTGTGCAAGGGGATCAAGAATCCCGGTTGCCTGAGCTCTTCCATGGTGAACGGCAATGCCAAGCGGCAGAAGGGAATCATGCTCTCCGCCGTGCAGTGCGTGAACCCCGGTGGCCATATTGTCTACACCACCTGCACCTATGACCCCGAGGAGAATGAAAAGGTGATGGCCTATATCCTCAAGCGTGTGCCGGGATGGTCTGCGGTGGAGGTGCCGGTGCTGGAGCCATTCCGTTCCTCGTTGGCCGATTTCCCTGCATACCGCCTGCTGCCCGGGCATGGATTCGGGGCAGGGGGCTTCTGCTGCCTTCTCCGCAAGGAAAATTAAACAAATTATTCAACGAAGTGCGCTTCATTTGTATCAAATAAAACAGATAGACCAGTTATGAAAAAAGCCTTTTTCCTCATGATGGCAGCTCTGCTGCCCGCTGTTGTAGCCTCCCCCCTGCCACAGAAAGCTGATTTGCTTGCCTCCAACACGGTGACCGCGCAGTTCCTCGGCATGCAGGAGCGCCCCTGCTATTTCCGCACGGCTCTGTGCCCCGACCGCTGCGACCATGCCGCCAAGGTCGCTCAGTTCCGCGTGCTTACCAATGAATCCTACGAGAAGCCCGGTAAGTATGGTGATGACAAAGCCGCTGCCGGCAACATGCTTCTGGTTGATGCCCGCAGGGATGTGCCCGGCCAGCCCGATGGCATGCTGCAGAAGCTCGCCGACCTCAAGCCCGGCCAGGTAGTGCGCCTGACCCAGAAGCACTACTATGCCGACCTCGGCAATGTGCTGACCCCCATCCGCCCCGTGACGGAGCTGGAGGTGCTCAAGGGGGGCGCCTGTGAGGAGATTCCCTCCGTGCCCCAGGATCCCGCCAACCATGACCACGAAGTGATGCCCCTCAGCCCCCGCATGCGTCGTTAAGATGCCTGCCAATCCCTTTAACCAACGAAGCCCGCTTATCGGCGGGCTTCTTTTTTTGGCGCTGCGCCAGATTTTAGGTGCTCCGTCATGTCATTTGCAGGAATTCAGGACTCGTGAGTTCTCGTAATTTGTAAAACAATAGATTAGGGTTTACAACTGCCTTCATTTTTGAAGAGATGCGGGCTATGCGAGAATTTAACCCCTCAATAGCGGCCGAGGTGAGTCCGAACTTAAAGAAGTTCAAAATACCACCGAGTTGCTTCTGAAAGGTTCTGGCTAGTGTTTGAAATGCAGATAGCCCGCTTGCTGCAGCCAGCTCAATCCATTGGTTAAGTCGTTTTGCGGTATCCGCCATATTCACGTGAGTATGATAGATATCCCGCATATTCTCTTTGAGTAGGTAAGCCGTATTAATCGGTTCATTTACAGAAAGCAGTTCAAGTAGCTTCTTCTTTCCTGTGCTGTTATCTTCAAGCTTCCATTGTTCTCATCGTACCTTACTCAGAGCATCGTTGATATTCTTGATGATATGAAAAGAATCAAAAGGTAATGGCAGCGTTAGGCAGATAAGTGAAAACAGCACTCTGAAAGGCGTTCCCTCTGTCAATGCTTACCACCTGCACAGCTTCGCGTTGTTCTTTGCTCATCCGATTGAAGAAGTTGCTGATACCGTCCAAGCCTTAACCTGCTTCTACTCCCAAAACTTCACCGTTAATCCCATTCATAATGCATGTAATATATCCGATTTTACTTCCAAGGTGTTTTTCATCAAAATCCGAAAAAATCCGAAAAAAATACAAAAAACGAAAATTTAGTCTTGCATTCCATCCGAGTATCGTGTATTCTCTTGCCGTCCTCACCAGAGGGCAACAAAACAGAACGGGGTATTAGCTCAGTTGGTAGAGCGTCTCAATGGCATTGAGAAGGTCAGCGGTTCGAATCCGCTATGCTCCATAGAACGGCGCCACATGGCGCCGTTTCTTTTTGCTCATATTCAACATTTTATGCGCAAAATACGGGTCAATAGCAAAAAGTGTGGAATTTGAATTTTCATATCACAATGTGCCCACATTCAATTAAGACTCTTAATCGGTAGTTCTGAAAGTTACGATAGCCATAGGCGCGGCGTTGAATTAATTTCATTTTTCTATGGAA
>JBGVNQ010000011.1:0-7429 GCA_045125705.1 Akkermansia sp.
TAAAACGGATACAGGCAAAGGCGTGTGGGTTGTTTGATGTGAGGTATCTGTTTCTGAAACTACGACAAGTTTACTTCCTGAGGCTTCAAAGAATGCACAAAACCTCTCGTGCCTTCTACCAGCAAATCTGAAACAGACCCGCCCGTTTTTCGCATGTGTCGATTTTCATTGTATTAAATATGATTTCATGTTACTATGTACTGAGTAAATGCTGAATTAAACCAGCCACACCCAACATAACAGATTTATGAAACACACACTTGCATGCATCTGCCTGTCGTGCACCGCACTGGCCGCAGCAGCAGATTATTCTCCATCCGACCATTTATGGTACAAACAACCGGCGGTTCTCCCCAATACAGTTCTCCCCTGGGCACCGCAGACCCATACCCACAAGAACCTGCCCGGCAGAAATAACAAGGACACCTGGGAAAGCCAGACCCTGCCGGTGGGCAACGGCCGCATCGGCGGCACAGTATACGGCGGCGACCGTCTGGACTGCGTGGTTCTCAACGAAGTGAGTCTCTGGACCGGTGGTGCCAATAAACCCGGGAATGGTTCCGGTTATTCCTATGGTCCGAAAGCCGGGCAGAATCAGTTCGGCAGCTACCAGCCTTTTGCCGACCTGCTTGTTTCTCTTGATATCCCCGGTCAGACCACAGATTACACCCGAGCCCTTGATTTACGGCAGGGTGAGGCCGTAAGCAGTTTCAAAGCCGACGGCGTCGCGTACAAGCGCAGCTGCTTTGTGAGCCGCCCGGATGATGTACTGGTATACACCGCCGAGGCCGACAAACAGGGTTCGCTCAACGGCCACATCGCCCTTACCCCCTACCACAGCGTGCACTACTCGCAGGATGGCGAAACCCTCATCATGCGCGGCACGCTGGCCAACGGAGAGGTATTCGAGGGTCGCATGCATGTTGTCACCAAGGGCGGCGCTGCACGTCTCACTATCGCAGAACAGGACGTACCCGTGAAATACCACGGCAAAGGCAACAACCTGAAGCCAACCCTCGTCCCAGCACAGACGCCCTACATCCAGGTATGGAATGCCGATTCCGTAACCATCTACGTCTCCCTGGCCACTAATTACAAGATGAGCTATGAGGACGGATGGAAAGGAGCTGACCCAGCCGAGCGCAACAAGCAGGTACTGGACAAGGCCATGAACAAAGGCGTCGATGCCATCCGCCGCGACCACCGTCAGGATTTCGCCGCCTACTATGACCGCATGAGTCTCGATCTGGGCAAATCTGCGGACATGCTGGCCGACACCCCCACCGATGTGCGCCTGATGAGCTACCGCCTGCGCTACGACAACGGGCTGCGCACCTGCGACCCGGATCTGGAAGAACTTATCTACAACTACGGGCGATACGTCCTCATCTCCGGTTCCCAGCCGGGCAACCTGCCCGTCACGCTGCAGGGCATCTGGAACAACAAGGTACACGCCCCCTGGGCCTGCGACTACCACAACAACATCAACCTCCAGATGTGCTACTGGGGCGCCGAGGTTGCCAACCTTTCCGAATGCCACCAGCCGCTTATCGATTTCATCCGCGCCATGGAAAAGCCGCTCGCTATCAGCACCAGACAGCATTTCGGCGAACATGTACGCGGCTGGACCACCCGTATCTCGCAGAACCCCTGGGGTGCCGGCGGCTGGGTCAAGTGGAACCCGCCTGTAAACGCCTGGTATGCCCTGCACATCTGGGACCGCTACCTGTACTCGCAGGATAAGGAATATCTGCGCACCGTAGCCTACCCCCTGCTCAAGAATATCTGCCACTTCTGGGAAGATGAGCTCAAGACCGTCGGCGCACAGGGCAAAGGCCTTCAGACAAGAAAAAATGAAGGCTCCCCCATCCACGACCTGACCGTTGTCCAGCACCCCGAACTGGCAGAAATCAAGGAAGGCGCCCTCGTCTGCCCCATGGGGTGGTCTCATGAATGGGGTCCGCTGGAAGACGGTTGCGCCCACGACCAACAGCTCATCTGGGAGCTTTTCGACAACACGGCCAAGGCTGCAGCCATTCTCGGCGTTGATGCCGAATGGGCTGCAGAACTCACAGCCAAGCGTGACCGTCTGGTCGGCAACCGCATCGGCCGCGATGGTTACCTGCAGGAATGGATTGTGGACCGCCCCAATATGGTTTCCGGGCAGCGCCACACCTCTCACCTCATCGGCGTGTTCCCCGGCACCACCATTTCCATGGAGCGCACGCCGGATTTCGCCAAGGCAGCCATGAAGAGTCTGGAGCTGCGTGGCCTCACCCAGGACAACCGCCGCAGCTGGACCTGGCCCTGGCGTACTGCCCTCTGGGCCCGATTCCACAACGAGGCCAAGGCCTACAGCATGGTGCAGCACTACATCCGCTACAACGTACTCGACAACCTCTTCGGCGACCACCCGCCCATGCAGATGGACGGCACCTACGGCATGACCGGCGGCATGAGCGAAATGCTCATCCAGAGCCATGCCGGCGTCATCGACCTCCTGCCCGCCATCCCGTATGACTGGAAAGATGGCAGCGTGCGCGGCATCCGCGCCCGCGGCAATATCACAGTCGACATGCAGTGGAAGAATGGTCAGGTGACCAGCTTCAAGCTCACCACCACCTCGCCGAACCCCGCCCCCGTCATCGTCAAGTTCAACGGCAAGAGAGTCAGGATTACCCCTGATGTGGTAAAGTAACGGCCTATCTACCACCACTTTTTCCAGCATGCGGAGCCCCTGCTCCGCATGCTTTTTTTATTTATGATTGACTCACGCGCGCGCCTGTGGCATGATACGGGCACTATGTTAAAAGGAATTTCTCCCGTTGTATCTCCTGCCCTGCTCAAGATTCTTGCTGAAATGGGACATGGCGATGAAATCGTGCTTTCCGATGCACACTTCCCTGCCCACACCTTCAACAGCACCGTAGTGCGCGCCGATGGTCTGGGTGTGGATGCCCTGCTCAAGGGTATCATCCCCCTGTTTGAGCTGGACAGCTACGCCACCCCCGTCATCATGATGGAAGCTGTGCCCGGCGATACCCTCGATCCCTCCGTGGAGGCCAAGTACCGCGCCGCCATGGGCTACGATGGCACCATCGAACGCATGGAGCGCTACGCTTTCTATGAGCGCGCCAAGCAGGCCTACGCCTGCGTCATCTCCGGCGAGACAGCCAAATACGGCAACATCATCATCAAGAAGGGCGTCACCCCCATCTGCGACTAAATGTACCGCATCTGCAAAAGCATCGAGCTGGAAAGCGGGCACCTGCTCTCCAAGCACCCCGGCAACTGCCAATTTCCGCACGGCCACACCCGCAGCGTGGAGCTGGTCTTTGCCGCCGAAACGCTGGACTCACACGAGATGGTGATGGATTTCAAAGCCATCAAGGAAATGCTGGGCGAGTTTCTGGAGCAGTTTGACCACGCGCTCTGCATGAACGCCAATGACCCGAACTACGAAAAGTTCCGCGCAATCTACGGCGACCGCATCATTCCCTTCGAACAGGGCGACCCCACCAGCGAAGCCATGGCTCGCGTGGTGTTCGAGCATGCTGCTGCAGCTCTGAAAAACGCCCAGGCCGGCAACTGCACCTTCCCCGTGCGCGACTGCGTGCGCCTCGAGCGCGTCCGCGTCTGGGAAACCAGCAGCAGCTGGGCTGAGTACGAAGCATAACAACGCTTTCAAAAAACAGAAAAAAACCGCCAGAGTCACCTCTGGCGGTTTTCTTTATATCTGAAAAAAGAGATTAAACTCCGAGTTCCTCCTGAATAATCTCGAGAACACGGTCATGCACCTCTTGCACCGAACCATCGGCCTCCACATGGTGGAGCCAAGGCATCTCCATGGAAGAATAAATGGCCGCGCAATCGCTAAGGAACTTCTCATTCTCGAAGGCATCCTGCCCATTGCCTCGGGCATGCATGCGTTCCTGCGAAAGCTCCACCGGGATATCGAGCCACAAAGCTACATCGGGCACCGTGGCAAAAGCCTCGTTCCATTCGCGAATCTCCTCCACATTGGCACCGCTGGCCCCCTGATAGGCCATCATGGAAAGGTAATAACGGTCAAGCAGCACCCACTTACCCTCCTGCAGAGCGGGCTCAATCACGTCGCGCACATGCTCGCGACGATCCTGCAGCAGGCAGGCAATCTCCTCCTCAATTGGCAGACGGTCACCCGCCATAGCAGCCTCGCGCACACGCATTCCCCAGGGCCCCCTCGTGGGTTCGAACCCGGTCACGACCTCGATACCGCGGGAACGCAGATAACGGGCCAGCAATTCCACCTGCGTTGACTTGCCCGTGCCGTCAATGCCTTCAAAAACAACCAATGAGCCTCTTAGGTGAGGAGAATCAGATTCCATAGTGAGCTGACCATAGCACACGCCCCACCGCACTGCAAGCATAATGTGCTAAATTTCATAAAATACCGCCGACATAGCAGCTTTTGTCTTGAAAACAGCCACTCGTAGTGGCATAATCCGCACCGTGTCCTCTATCTGTGCTATATTCAACCACACCGACAACACGGAGCGTTCGCTCGCATGCCTGAGCCGTCTGGCCCAGCAGAGCCGCCGCCCGGAGCATGTCGTCATTGTCAATTACAGTGCCGCTGATTCCCCTTCCCTGCAGGATATCAGAAATCTCGCCATGCAGACATTCTCCGAGGGTCAGGTGCACATCATTCAGGCGGAATCTACCACGGAAGAAAGTGCCCAGGGATTTCTCCACGCCTTTCAGACCTTGAATGCCGATTTTGTCTGGGTGCTGAGCAACACGACCCTGCCGAGGCCTCGCGCACTGGAAAACCTGCTGGCAGAAGCAGCAGATGACTACACCGTGCGCATGAGCACCTTTATCGACCCCACCGGTGAAAACGAATTGAGCAGGCCCCTCATCATCACAGAAAGTGACGAGCATTGCAGGAAAGGCATCATCCGAAAGGCAGACCTGCCGGCAGGCAATACCATTCCCTGCCGAGGGCGCTGGCTGGGGGCGCTTTATCCCCGCTCCATCATCCAGGATGCCGGCATCCCCGATAACAAATTGTTCATCAACGGAGAAAACGAAGAGTACCCCTGGAAAGCCAAAGCAGCCGGCTATAAGTTCATTACCGTACTGAACTCCGAGCTCGAATCCCCGGCAGCCTCCCGCATGCCTCTGCATTACCACTTCCTGAACCGCTCGTTCATCTACGAACCGGGGCTGCCCATTTCCCGCCAGTATTACAAAAACCGCAACTGGGCCTGGCTCCGAAGACTGCGGGCACAGCGAAGTTATGTTCGCCGTCTGGTGGCCTGCGGCTTGTTTATCGGGCTTTCTCTGATTTCCATGCTCCGCTGCCGGGAACTCGGCATACGCCGCGTTTACAACCTGTTCCGAGCCCTTCACAACGGCTTTTACGGCAAATTGCGCCCCTATTGATGATTAAAATTCATCATCACACGCAAATTTGTCTTTACAAACGGCAAGATATCGTTATAATCTGCGTCCCGACGCATCAGCTTCTCAATATAACACAAACATATCACCAAAATCATGAAAGTTCTTTCCTCACTCGCATCCATGAAGCGCCGTCACGCTGATTGCCAGATCGTGAAGCGCAAGGGCACGCTCTACGTGATCTGCAAGAGCAACCCCAAGTTCAAGGCTCGTCAGGGCACGACGGCCGGTACCCGCCTGAGCAAGAAGGGCGTGAAGTAAATCTTACCCATCCCCTGCTATTCGTCGGGGATAACAGACTGAGAGAAGACCGGTGTCATCCGCCCCGGTCTTTTTTCGTGTATCTGCCAGCCATGAGCCAGAACATCCGCACCCACATCCTCCCCATCGGCGATTTCACCTTCGACAACGGTGAAACTCTGCCCGGCATCGAGCTTGCCTACGAGACCTACGGCACGCTGAATGCCGATAAGAGCAACGCCATCCTGCTTTTCCATGCGCTCACCGGCAGCCACCATGCCCATGGGTACAATGATTCCCTGCCTGAGGCCGGAGATTTCTGGCAGCCGGAGAATTACGAAGGTTGGTGGGACCGCATGATTGGCCCCGGCAAGCCGCTGGATACGGAGAAGTACTTCATCGTCTGCATCAACTACCTGGGCAGCTGCTACGGCACCAGCGGCCCCACCAGTATCGCCCCCGATGGCGAGCCCTGGGGCAGCCGCTTCCCCCTGGTGAACGCCAATGACCAGGCGCGCTCACAGATTAAAGTGCTGGACCACTTCGGCATCGACCGTTTCACCGTGGTAGGCCCCAGTCTGGGCGGCATGCTCTCACTTTCCCTGGCCAGCCTCTACCCCACCCGCATCAAGAATATCATCATCATCGGTGCCGGTTACAAGCCCGCCATCGAACACAAGCTCGATGCCTTCGAACAGATTCTGGCCGTGGAGCTCGACCCCGCCTACCGCGAGGGTCGCTATCCGCTCAGTGACCCGCCCCGCAAGGGACTGGCACTGGCCCGCATGATTTCCCACAAGCTCTTTGTGAACCAGCGAGGCCTTGAGAAGCGCGCCCGCAAGGGTGTCTCCGACCGCAAGGGTATGCTCACATGGTACAGCCCGCAACGCAACACCGAAAGCTACATGCTGCACCAGGGCACCAAGTTTGCCAAGCGCTACGATGCCAACGCCTACATCCGCATCATCAACCTCTGGGCCGGCTATGACCTGGCCACCTTCTCGGGGCTGGGCAGCGTGGATAAGGCATTCAAGCTGTTTGCCGCCCACGGCATCCGCTTCATGCTTTTCTCCATTAACACAGACTGCTGCTTCACCGCCCGCGACATCTCCTGCTTCCATCGCAAGCTCCTCAAGAACGGCGTTGATTCGCGCTACAAGTGCATCCACTCCGTCAAGGGGCACGACTCCTTCCTGCTGGAACCGGAGCTGTACGAAGAAGATCTCAAGGCATATCTGAACTGATTTTCAGAAGCCCTGCCCCACCCGGCAGGGCTTTTTTTGGGGCCATTTAAATCTGCTGGTAGACATATGAATCATAACCAGGTAACGCGATTAAAGGGCAATGATTACGAGTTGACTTAATTAGATATACCCAGTTATTCTGATCGACAAATCCAAGTTTGTCGATGTCTTGGCGAGCTGCAGGCTCGCGTAATTTCTAGCCCACGAAAGTGGGCGACATATCAATAGCGAGTGGTGAAGCTGCGTTAGCAGCGGAACCACTCGTTAAGTAAATAAAGATATAGGAACCCGTGGAACGGGTGACAGCCTGCCACGGCGAAGGGCGCGAGCCCGGAGACGGGAAATCGTTGTCTCTCAATAAAGCCAAGGCTTCTGTCACCCGTTCCACGGGTTCCAAAATATTTTTTGTTTGTACGAGGGGTTCCGCCCGACTGTGTCGAGCTCCACCCCATCGCTATTGATATGTCACCCGCTAAAGCGGGTTCTGAATTCCGCTCGCC
>JBGVNQ010000012.1:0-20537 GCA_045125705.1 Akkermansia sp.
TTCCATAGAAAAATGAAATTAATTCAACGCCGCGCCTATGGCTATCGTAACTTTCAGAACTACCGATTAAGAGTCTTAATTGAATGTGGGCACATTGTGATATGAAAATTCAAATTCCACACTTTTTGCTATTGACCCGTAACTTTCAGAACTACCGATTAAGAGTCTTAATTGAATGTGGGCACATTGTGATATGAAAATTCAAATTCCACACTTTTTGCTATTGACCCCAAATTCCACACTTTTTGCTATTGACCCCACTTTTTGCTATTGACCCCACTTTTTGCTATTGACCCGGTGGTTTGCCCGCTTCCGCTGAAGCTTCAGCGTGGCAGCCTCCCTTTTTTATTTCGCGTTGCTGCATAAAAAAGTTGGCCTGGCAAACCAAAAGGCTTGCCAAGCCGAAGTTTTTTCTCCGAAAAAACGGAGGCTGGAGCATAGCGGATTCGAACCGCTGACCTTCTCAATGCCATTGAGACGCTCTACCAACTGAGCTAATACCCCGTTCTGTTTTGTTGCCCTCTGGTGAGGACGGCGGGAGTATACACGCCGATGGTGAGTTTGGCAAGTAAAAAAACGTGATTTTGTGAATTTTTCTTTATTTTCAGCCTCGGGAGAGGCAGTTGGCGAGGGCGTAGCCGGCCACGAAGCAGACAAGGCTGCCAAGAATAGTGGCGATGATGTAGCTGCCGGTGGTCAGGTAGTGCCCGGAGCGGAGGAGCATGGTGTTCTCGAACGCGAAAGCCGCCAGGGTGGAGTAGCCGCCGCAGAGGCCGGCGGTGAGGGCGAGGCGCAGGTTGGGGGATTCGATGAACCCCGCTGTGGCAAGCCCGCAGAAGATACCCATGAACAGACAGCCGCCGAAGTTGATGACGAGGGTGTGCCAAGGCATATCCGCTGCGGTGATTCCCCAGCGCGTGCAGATGATGTAGCTGGTGAGGTAACGCAGCACGCCGCCGATGAAGCAGCCGCTGCCGACACAGAGCAAGGTCTTGAGAGATAACAGCATGATAAAGTCTTTCAGTGAGTTACCCGCAGTACAGCACCTAGGCCACGCACCGCGCTAACTCTTCTTCATACGCTCAGTCTAACACAAACTACCCTGCGTGGGAAGTGTGATAATGAAGAATTCTGCATGCTGATATGTGTGCGCGTTCAGCCATGTCGTTTCCCCCAAACGAGATTGTTTCACTATGCGTGTCTCTGCTACGGTGCATTCTATCAATTCCCGCCCCTCTGTTCAAGCGTGGAGGGGGCATTTTGTCGCGAGTTTCCTGCATTGTTGTTGCCGATGGCGCAAAAATACACTCCGGCTCCCCGTTGATACGTCGCGACAGGCTGCAAGGGGTGGATAGTGAGCCGGTGGAGCCCTTGGGCAGACTAGTCTTGCAGTCAGTCCGGGTGTATCGCAGAGTTGCCTGAGTGGTGTTTTATGCGTTATCCTCTTCCCTCCGAGCCAATAGCGGTTTTCTGCGTACTAAAGCTCTTTACATTAAGGTAATTCTTAGCTATTATGCTTAGGGGGATATTATAAAATGCACGATGAGAAATGCAGTAAGATATGGGCATGGTGGATTCCGGCGCTGTTGGCGCTGGTTTCTGTGCTGGGGATGTGGGGAGTGTATGAGATGATGTTCGCGATGCGGGAGGTCGCTGATATCAGCGGCGAAGGCATGAATGCCGAACCGTTGCTGATGATGTCGTTCCTGCTGTTGTTGCTGTTTTTTGTCTACGGCCTGGTGTGGCTGGTGGTTTCCATTGTCCTCTGTGTGCGGCAGAGGTGCTGGTGGTCGCTGCTGGGGCGCCTGGCCCTGGCTTCCGCAACATGGAGCGTCTGGGGCGGCTGTCTTCTGTTCCTGGTCATGCTCTGGGCGGGGGGCGGTCCTAATCCCTTTGCGGATGATCTGCTGCTGCCGCCAGGGCGTGAGCTGGTGTGCCCGCGCGGTATGGATGGGGCAGATGTTGCCCCGGAAGATGTTCGAGCTGCCCGGGTGAGGGAACTGTGTGCGCTGCGTCCCCGGTTGCCGGAGCCGGTGGAAACCCCGGCAGAGGTGCCGGCACTGCCGCATACGGAAAAACTGGCGAAGGAAGCGCCTGAACTGCTGCACCAGTATGTGATTCGCAGCCTGTATGCAGAGGCGGTGAATCCCCGCTTTTTCTCGGCGATTCTCTATAATGGGTACCAGCGAGCCTATCTGTGGCACGCTGAGTCTCCGGAAATGTACCGCTATTGGGACGCGGCGGAAGCTCGGCCGGAAATTGATTTGGGCAATGGTTGGAAATGGCGCTACGACAAGGCGGTGGATGCGCAGGGCGATGCCGACCGGCTGGAAGCGGAACTGGCACCGCTGGCGGAGAATCCCACCATGGCGCAGCTGGATGCGATGCTGCCGCCTGTTCCGGATGTGCCTTTCTTATCGCTCCGGAAGGATTGGAGCAGCGACCACAATGTTAAGCTCTGCTATGGCGCATTGCTGGTCGTTCCCGACTCGTATCCTCTCGGGACATTCACCCTCAGGGCCTATGAATCAACCAAGCGCAAGCACATCAGTTTCGATAATGTGAACTTTGGGAACGGAGAGGAAAAATCCTGCTCCTGGGATATGCGCGTGTATAGCGGACGTGAGGGGCAGTACTATGGCTCCATCTGGGAAATCTGGTTCACCCCGGCAGACGGTGGAGATGCACGCTGCGTGGCGACCCAGGAATTCCTGATGATGGGAAATTAAAGACAGATACTTTGCGGGAAACAGTTTCCACGAATGCTGTATTTCATTTTGCCTGACCTCTTACAAGCGATATGGCAGGCTCTCAAATTGGGTAGGAGATTTCTCAAAGAGTTGCAATTTTTTTCCTAGCAGGCCGAAGCGCAGGAGAAGACCATCCGCATACTGTCCGGACAAACGTTCCGTGAAAGGAAAGAACACGAGCAGCATATCCCGGGACAACGCAGTCCGGAAGAGGTGCGCGACCTGATGTACAAGCGTGCGTTTGCCCTGGAACTAACTATTTGACAATCTCGTCCGTATGTGCTAATTTAACAATGATTAGTATAGGTTCTAATTTTAATCTCATGAAAAACTGTTTTAACTCTAGTTTGAATCGGCTAATAGATAGCGGAAATGTTCATATTTGGGATTATGTTCAAGACTTCAATTGTGCTTTCTCCGGGTATTTTCAATACAGCCAGTTTATGACAAATATGCGGAAATCATCTAAGTTCGATTTGTATTGGAATGACTACGATTTTATATTTAAATCACCAGGCTCAAAAGCGAAGAATCCAAACATTATTCATAACAAGGAAGAATGGTTAGACGTAAGTAAAAAATATTACGTAAAATTGTATGGCGTTAGTCAAAAGAAAACTCCTCCGTCAATGTACATACCAAAATATTGCTATGGCGGTTTTTTAATTGTTTCCCCTGCTGTCTATGCAACTCTGTCCAATCAAACTTGGAATGTAAAACCTCCAGATATAAGTATAGATATCTTATCTCTCCAAGGAAAAACAAATAAAGATTGGGGAAAGTATCATATGTATAGTTGGCCTGATCTTCCAAGCCCGGATGATTCAAATCCGGATGTGTATGATGAAGACGTGGATACTACCTGTGAAGTTTTTCCTTTTTCTGACCCAGATATATTTGATACCCCGCTTATAGTAGAAAGAAAGAAAGTTGCAGGTTTTAAGGATAATATTGTTTTTTATAAAAGAAGAGCGAGCTATTTTCCTCCACCGAATGACACGTATAGAGTCGAATATAATTATTTTTTTGACATCAATGCAGTGGAAGCTCTGGTGAAAATTGATTCCAATTTCGTTTTTTCACCTCTTTATACAGTTGAAAATATTGGATTATTAAGGAAAAGAATCTCTGAACCAAGTGTCAGAAAAAAATATTTGATGCTTTCTTATCAAAAATTTTGTGAGAGAAACAATTTTAATTTGGAAGACTATGTGAGCTTAGGCGGTTCGAGTGAATAGTGACTCTGTGACAAGCATTTTATAATGTGTCCGAGAATCATCCTTTGAATCCCATGCATCAAAGATTTGTTCCGCGCGTTCTCCAATAAGGGGATGAGCCAATTATACAGAAACTGTCCAAATGAGCATTGCCAGAAGGGGAACGGACAAGCAGAGATAACCGATGGTAACTTTTCGCCCCCAAAGGAAGAAGTACAGCGGCAGCAACAGTAGACCCCAGAATAGCCAAGAATCCAACATATCAACATCATAGCCGGTTTCGCCGTCTATGATAAGCCCGGGATGTAGAATCTTACACAGCTGTTCACCAAGGTGCAAGGGTAGATGTTGTTCAATCTGTATCGTACGCCCATCGAGGCAGAATAATAGGAGGTGAACCATCAAAGCTGCTATGACTTTGCAGGTAAGGCAGAGAAAAGCTGTAGGATTTATAGCAAGGCATCTCATTTGTTTCCTTATGTGTAGCATAATCTTTTTTTTAATAAAGATGGAACGGAGCCGCGTATTCCTGGCGAAGACGCTATCTGTAGCGCTTCATTATATCAATTCCCGCCCCTCTGTTCAATCTTCGTGTCCCTCCTTTCCGAGTCTGTCAGATGGGGTGTTTTGCCGGACGCCATAATTTCAGCACCGAGAAATGACGAGATCGTGGTTACCATAAAGGTCAGAATTACCAGAAAACAATACAATCGGGAACGGAAATAGGATTGGGGGCTTTTGCAGGAGTTCTGCATCTTCCCAATAATGAGCGCTGCCGCAAATGATGGTAGTGTGGCCAGCGGAGCAAACAAAATAAGCATAATTCCGAAACCATCATTCATTCTCCCCAGAAAAGCAGCCGGATGCGCCAGCACCCAGGCTAAAATGCATTGCAACATACCCCATATACCTGCGCGATGCCTCCGAGAGTCGGAATCCGCCGAGCCAATAAAGAGCCACCCGGCCAACCCCGCCCCCCACCAAATGAAGTATTGCATGGTTTTCCCGCATAACGAAACATTTAATGACGTATACCCCGCATCAAATAACCGGTCATAGCGGTGAAGCAGCAGCTTAGCTAACAGGCCATAGCAGACCATTGCCAGCACGGAAGCCAGAGAAAGAATGCGAGACCATTTGCCGTAGCTATTCATAGCGAGAGGAAGTTAGAATTACTTATACTGGGGATTAGACACCTACTCCCATTTTTTCAAGCCAAGAAGTTTCCCACCAAGAGACGGTGTTTGTTGACCCGCGATGCAGCCATTCCTCCCCACCGCCGCCGCGAGGCTCAGAGCTGTGGTGGCGAGGATTTTGTGGAAAGGGGGCATGGATTATTTCTTCCTTTGTTTCCATTTATCTAATAAAAAGACGCACTTATACGCAGATGGCGGAGCCGACAATATAAACTCCCGAATTGAACCTTTATCATCGAAGGGCGAATCTAAATCCAACCCTTCCTCAAGCAAAAATTGTAATCTTTTCTCGTCGTTATAACTGATTATGCCATGAATAATCATCGATAAGTCCTTCTGTGAAATATTCTTTAACCCAATTGAGCGTACACATAATTTGAAAACATCTAAATGATGAGTTGAGGGAAGTGCTGGCAATGGTGAACATCCCTTTTCCAGCAGGAAAGAAGCCATTTCTTCGTTCCTCAACCAAGAGAAATACGGAGCCGCTAGCTCCTGTGTTCTTGATTTATCATATTCAAATAAAATCTCTAATACCGGCTTTGATGGCGCAAGAACGCCGTATGATACACTATCAAGAGTAACTTCGGGTCGCAGTTCTTTGCAAATAAGACGCACCATTTCAAGATTATTTGTTTTGCACGCCTCATACAACAGAGCTGATTGTTCCTCCTCCGACAAAGAATCTCCTTTTTCTTCTACTTGAGCCAAAATTGATTCAACCTGATGAATATTATTCGACCGGATTGACTGCGCTATGGAATTTCGGTAACTATGACATGCAGTCAATAGAAACGGGATTGCAAGAACTACAAGAACAATAGATGTTTTTAACAAGCTCATGAATAAAAAAGGGGGGCTATCTGTTGCAGGACAAGATATTTGTTTGGTAGAGATTTTCATCAGTCATCTATCTCCTTTACATAGAATAATACTTCCCGGCACCGAATCCGCAACAAAAAATTGCAGAAAGTGCGCTTTTTCTAATAAATAGACGCTCGCGGCGGGCATTTTGTTGCGAGTTTCCTGCATTTTTGTTGCAGATGGCACAAAAACAGAGCTGCAAGGCGAGGATGAAATCGGCAGTTCCGCGGGTGGTTGTTCAGGACTAATCGGCCAAGTTTTCTATAATCCAATACGGAATCAGGGCGGGCAGAATCCCGAACAGACCGCATGGCAGCATAATGATAGCAAACGGAATGATAATGGGTGACTCCGGGTCGACGGCAACAAAGCAATCAATGAAACTGCCCAACAACATCATGAGCGCAACGCCCCATATCCAGCAGATAGGCAGGCTGTATAGCGTGCGCTTGCGTCGGGGCTGAATGACTGCTAAGCTAGGTAGCAGCAGAGAACACGTCGCAAGCACTAGCATCGAGAATGTTGCCATAATTGGTGTGATATCCATCGCCCCTTCAACCATCAGCAATCGGCAAAGCAGCAATGTTACCACTCCCAGACCGATTATGATGACCGCCGGGTGTTTTCTCCAATGTTGTGTTTTGCAGGGCATGGTTTTGTGAGTAGGATGCTGAGCCGTTATCGTGAAAGATTATGGTGTAACTGCTACGTGGCATTATATCAATTCCCGCCCCTCGGTTCAAGCGTGGATGGCATTTTGTTGCGCGTTCCTGCTTTTTTGTTGCCGATGGCGTGAAAAACGGGCAGCAAGGGGAGGATTTGCTCGAAGTGGAGCCCTTGGTCTGCCGGGTGCGGGTCATGGTCTTGCGAGCCTGTCTGGGCGTAGATTTATCGAAGCCTGAGTGGTGTTTTGTGCGTTGGTTACAGTTCGGCCAGAATCTTGAGGAACTCGCTCATGGGGTACGCCCCGGTCATGCTGATATCCTTGTCCTGGAACACGAGGAAATAGCGAGACCCCGGCCCGGCTTGTTCCTGCCACGCTCTGCCCAAGTGCAGCTTGGACAGAGTCTCCTCATTGGCCAGATGGTCGCCCTTGGTCTCGATGATGACGATTTTCCCGGAGCGCGTTCTCACGATAAAATCCGGATAGTGGTTGATAAAGCCGTTGATGGCGAAACCCGTTCGCGCGATATTGCGATGCCACCACCGGATTTTTCTGCCCACTTTAATGGTGTTTCTGCCTACTTTTGTATTGAAAGTAGGCAGAAATGTGCTAAAGTGTGGGCAGAGAAACAGCAAGCAGGTATGAGAACATTCGATTATTCAAATTTGCCCGGGCCTTTACTTACGCCGGAAATAAGCAATCTGCTGTCGGCTATACATGAATACCGGGGCAAACAGACGCTGATAAGCGAGGCGTTGAATTAACGAAACATCGCTTGCAAAGGAGCATAGTGTGATGTATAGTTTCGGATATATGGGAATCTTCAAAAATGGCTGTCAATATTTGATTAAGCTGATATTGTGCGTTCTGCTGGCTTCATGCTGTATTTACGCAGAGGATTTACGGCAAGGGGTAGCGGTGTCGATAAATGGGCACCCCCAAGAGGCTTTTGACTGCCATCCAAAGGAAATGTTTCCTATGATGAGTGTTGTCAAATTTCCTTTGGCTATTTTCGTCCTTCATCGAATCGAAAAAGGCGAACTGGCGTTAGATATGGAATATCATCTGACTTCGGATGACATGGATCCCCACACATGGAGCCCTATGCAAAAGCGCTACCCGGATGGAGGAACATTCTCCCTGGCAGAATTATTGCGTTTGTGCCTGTGCGAGAGTGATAACAATGCCTGCAACTATCTCTTTGATCTGGTGGGAGGCCCTGGGGAGGTGCAGCATTTTTTTACTGCTCGATATGGAGCCGACTTTTCTTTTCGGATAGCTTGTACAGAGGCTGATATGAAGGCAGTTGAGGCTTTATCTGTTAATCAGGCTTCTCCCATGGCGATGCGGCAGATTCTTGAAGATGTATATGCCGCAGCTCACTCAAGCCCGAGAAATCCTATACTTTCGCAGTCTCTGGCAGGTTTTCTCCTCCGGACAATGAATCAATGCTCAACAGGTCAAAATCGTCTTAAATCCGGATTTTTGGGTGCTGCTGTAGCATTTGCTCACAAAACAGGGTCTTCGGGTGTAGTAAATGGAAGAACTCTTGCACATAACGATATCGGAATCATTCAGATGCCGGGAGGAAGTTATGCGTGTATCGTATCCTTTATCTCTGATAGTACCCAAAATGAATCCCAGCTGAACGAGTGTCATTCAAAACTCGGGAAACGGGTGTATAATGCTCTTACGCGTTGTCATCATTAGAGTGAGCCGTGTTGTTCTGCTCGAAAAAATTGAGATTGTTGTTTTCGGGGCACGGGACTTCAGTCCCGAAAATCATGGCGTGTTTCATCGGGTCTAAAGTCCCGTACCTCGACAGATTTGCACCCCGCCAATTGCCGATTTGTCGATAATATACTTATCGTGCCAACGTGTCTATCTGCCGGCAAATCTGAAACAGCTCCTAGCTTCCAATCGCTGCTTGACAGTGAGTGGCAAGAGGAGTAGAATTTGCGCGAGCATGGAGAAAGACCAGAAACTCGTGGATCTGGAGCAGCGGCCCATGGGGCGGCTGCTGGCGCAGTATTCGCTGCCGGCCATTGTGGGCATGGCGGCTATGTCGCTCTATAACATAGTGGACTCCATCTACATAGGCCAGTGCTGCGGGGCATATGCCATCACGGCCATGGGGTTGCTGTTCCCCATCATGAACCTGTTGGTGGCGTTGGGCACCCTGGTGGGGCTGGGTGGCGCCGCCACGACCTCCATTACCCTGGGGCAGCAGGATTTCCCGCGTGCCTTCCGCGTGCTGGGACACTGCACCATCATGGGTGTGGCTTTCGGTGTGGTGTTCGGCTGGCTGCCGCTGCCGTGGGCAGACGAGATTCTGTATATTTTCGGAGCCGATGCGAACACCATCGAGCCTGCGCGTGACTTCATGCTGGTGATGCTGCTGACCACGCCGCTCACCTTCTCGTTCATGAACCTGAACCACGTGATGCGCGCGAGCGGCTACCCGTACAAGGCCATGTACAGCCTGCTCATCTCCATGGTGGTGAATATTGCCTGCGCGCACCTCTTTGTGTGGGTGCTGGAGTGGGGCATGACGGGAGCTGCCCTGGCCACGATGGCAGGGCAGGCCGTGGGGATGATGTGGGTGCTGGCTCATTTCCTGAACCGCCGCAGTGTCATCTACTTCCGCGGGCGCATGTGGAAACTCTGCGGCCCCATCATGCGGCGCATCTGCCTGCTGGGACTGCCGCCGTGCCTCATGAACCTGTGCGGCTGTCTGGTGGTCATTATCTTCAATCAGCAGTTCCTGAGCTATGAGGGCGCCATGGGCGTGGGTGCATTCAGCATCGTGAACCGCGTGCTCATGGCAGTGGCCATGGTGGTGCTGGGCATTGCGCAGGGCATGCAGCCCATTGCGGGCTACAACCTGGGCATCGGCTACTACAGCCGCGTGCGCCGCGTGTTCTTCTATGCCATGGGTTCGGCTTTCCTGCTCACGCTGGCCTGCTGGACCTGCATCCAGATGTTCCCCGAGGAAGTGGTGCGTATCTTTGTGAAGGAGGAGGATGCCAACTCCACCCAGCTCATCACCCTGGCGACGCGTGGCCTGTGCCTCATGAGCCTGGCTTTCCCGCTGGTGGGCACCCAGATTATCATCGGCAATTTCTTCCAGAGCATCGGCCGGCCGATTATGAGCGTGTTCCTGAATGTGATGCGCCAGTTCCTGGTGCTCATTCCCTGCCTGCTGCTGCTGCCGCGTTGGCTTAAGTCCGATGGTATCTGGCTCTCGCAGGTGGTGGCCGACCTGGTCTGTGTGGCGCTCTCGTACATGGTCATCTACCTCTTCTTCAAGAAAGTTTTCCACAAGAAAGACTCCAACATCAGCATCGATTCATGACCCGTATCCCGCTTCTTATCGCTACGCGCAATGCGCACAAAGCCCGTGAGTTTGCCCGCATTCTGCCGCCGCAGTTCGAGCTCAGAACCCTGGCCGACTTCCCCGGCGCGCCTGACCCCGAAGAGACCGGCACCACCTTTGAGGCCAACGCTGCCATCAAGGCCGAGAGCATCTCGGCTGTGTTCCCCGGGCTGGTGGTATCGGACGACAGCGGTATCTGCGTCGATGCCCTGGGCGGCATGCCCGGCGTGTATTCTGCCCGCTACGCCGGCACCCATGGCGACGACGAGGGAAACAACCGCAAGATGCTGGCCGAGCTGGGCGCCCTGCCGGAAAGCGCTAAACCTTTCACAGCCCGTTATGTGTGCGCCATTTCTGTGGCTCGCGGGGGCAAGGAACTGGCCTGCTTCGTGGGCACGGTGGAGGGGCAGATTACCCTGAACCCGAGCGGAACCGGTGGTTTCGGTTACGACCCGCTCTTTGTGCCCGCCGGCTACGATTGCACCATGGCCGAAATCACCGCCGAGGAGAAGAACAGCATCTCCCACCGCGGCGAGGCGCTGCGCAAGTTTGAAAAGTGGCTGAACGAGCAGCAGGACCTCCTCAGCTGAGCAGCTGCTCAAAGAACCCGCCGCCCAGCAGGCGCTCGCCGCGCAGGGCATCGGGCGCGTAGAAGGCGCACACCTGGCCCAGCGCCAGGGCGCGCACGGGTTCGTCGAAATCCAGCTTCACCTTGCCACCACCCAGGTGGGTGCAGGTGGCATGCACGGCGGCGGCGCGGTAGCGCGGCTGCGCCATCACGCGGTCGGGCAGGGAGGCAAGCGTGTTGGAAATGCTGCCCACGATGGCGCTGCGGGTGTAGAGCCCGGGGGTATCCTGCCCCTCGTAGCCCAGGATGAGGCGGTTGCGCTGCAGGTCCTTGCCCACCACCACATAAGCCACGCCCTCGCGGGGGGAGGCCACATGGTGCCCCTTGCGCTGGCCCATGGTGAAGAGGTGCAGCCCATCGTGCCGGCCGAGCTTTCGACCCTGCAGGTCCACGATATCGCCGGGGTTATCGGGCAGGTAGTGGCGCAGGAAGTCGCTCATCTTCACCTGACCGATGAAGCAGATACCCTGCGAATCCTTCTTCTCGGCGTTCGGCAGGTTGAAGCGGCGGGCTATCTCGCGCACCTGCGGCTTGGTGATGCCGCCCACGGGGAAGATGGCGTGTGCCACCTGCTCGGGGCGCATGAGCGCCAGGAAATACGACTGGTCCTTGTTCACATCCGCCCCGCGGAGAATGTAGCTGCCCTCGCCGGGCACATCGAGCCGCTGGGCATAGTGCCCCGTGGCCACACCCTCGAATCCCTGCTCCAGCGCGTAGTCCAGCAGCACGCCGAACTTCATTTCGCGGTTGCAGAGCACATCCGGGTTCGGGGTGGAACCCGTGCGGTAGCCCTCGATGAGGTAGTTCACGATGCGCTGGCGGTACTGCTCGATGAGATCCACCACGCGGAACTCGATACCCAGCTTGCGGCACACTCCCAGGGCGTCCTCGATATCGCGCTCCCACGGGCATTCGCCGGGTATATTCTCATCGTTCACCCAGTTCTTCATGTAGGCAGCCACCACTTCGTGCCCTTGCTCCACGAGCAGGGCTGCGGCTGCCGCGCTGTCTACGCCACCGCTCAGGGCTGTCAGGATACGGGCCATCGTGTCAGAAAAAGAGTTCGTTTCATTGTGCAGCCGCCCATGCGGCCGGCACACGCCATGTGCGGGTTATGCTACCAGATGCCTCCCCGGATTTCAAGGGCAAAATCAGGCAGGAAAATGGTAGAGCATACGTGTCCCAAAGATTTGGGACACGTGGATTTACGATTTTGGATTTACGATTTACGAATTAAGGATTAGTGGCTAACGCCGGATATTGGATAACTGAACGCTTGCTGCCGATGGTCAGGTTCGTGATACCCCTGGGCAGAAATGAAAGCAGAATACGTTGACTATATGTCGTTTGGAGCCCTCTTTCTGTAATCTTTGGGACACATGTGAAGGTTGAGTGAATAGTGAACAGTTTAAACTTTTGCTCGCCGGCGGACCGGAGAAAACAAAAAACGCATCCGGTTAATCCAGACGCGTTTTTTGTTTGTGATAGGAAAGAGATACTTTCCTTTATCACTTACTTGCCCTTAACGGGGGTCACCACGGGAGCGGGAGCAACGGGCTCAGCGGGAACCTGCTGCTGCTGCTGCTGCTGGCAGGACACGAAAGCGGCGGCCGTAAGAGCGAGGATAGCGATCTTCTTCATAATTATCTTACTAGTTTTGATGTTGTTTGATGCACCAAGAGAGCAAGGATAGCTCAACTGGCTAAAATCAATATAGCACCCTTGCTTGATAAATCAAGCCTAAAGTATAAAAAATAGATGCAAGACAAGTAGAAAAAAGTACACCCGCCCTGATTGGACGGGTGCATCTTGAGGAATTGAAGTGAAAATGTGAAAGGGGAAGCCCCTTTCAGGAATCACTTACTTGCCCTTAACGGGGGTCACCACGGGAGCGGGAGCAACGGGCTCAGCGGGAACCTGCTGCTGCTGCTGCTGGCAGGACACGAAAGCGGCGGCCGTAAGGGCGAGGATGGCGATCTTCTTCATAATGATTATCTTGGTTTTGATGTTGTTTCGAATGATGCATAGGCAGGATTGCCCAGCAATTCGGCAGGGAATATACCACGAATTCTGAATATTGCAAGCCTAAAATGAAATTTTTGCTCTTGATAGTTAAACAGATGGGGAGATGCGGGATGTTGGATTTTGAATTTTGGATGTAGGATGTGTAAAATTCCGCGGGCTTGCGCCCGCCTGATTTATGGGCACCATACACATGGGGAAGAGCTTCATCGGGGCACGGGACTTTAGTCCCGATTAAACGCTCCATAATTTACGCGACTTCCGTCTTAAAACCGGCGGTTCTGCCTGTTTGGTGGTGGGTGTAAATGTCACAAGACAGGGGTTGACCAAGTGCTCTATTTATCGTATGATAAGCGCATGAGCGAAGAAGAAACAAAACCAACACCCGAGGAAGAAAACATCGAGACGCCCGAAACCCAGGCAGAAGAGACTGCTGAGGAGCAGCAGCCTGTGGATGAGCTCACCAAGTGGCGCGAAATGGCGCTGCGCACCGCTGCAGAGTACGATAACTACCGCAAGCGCTGCGTGAAGGACCGCGAAGATTTCACCAAGTACGCCAACCGCAGCCTGCTCGAGGAGCTGCTGCCCGTGATTGATAATTTCGAAATGGGCATGCAGATGGCCCAGCAGGACACCAGCTCCATGATTTACATCGGCATGAGCATGGTGCAGAAGCAGCTGGCCGATTTCCTCACCTCGCAGGGTGTGGAGCCCATCGAGGCTGCTCCCGGCCAGGAGTTCGACCACAATGTGCACGAAGCCATCATGAGCGAGCCGAGCGATGAGCCGGAGGGTACCATCATCCGCATTCTGCGCAAGGGCTACAACCTGCGCGGCCGCCTGCTGCGCCCCGTGAATGTGGTGACCGCCGCTCCCCGCGAAGAAGCTGCTCCCGAGGCCTGATAACAACCCGTTACTTTTTCAGAGACAATGGCACAGGATTATTATGAGGTGCTGGGCATCGACCGCAATGCCGATGATGCCACCATCAAGAAGGCCTACCGCAAGCTGGCCATGAAGTACCACCCCGACCGCAACCCCGACAACAAGGAAGCGGAGGAGAAGTTCAAGGAACTGGGTGAGGCTTACGAAGTGCTGAGCGATGCCGACAAGCGCGCCGCCTACGACCGCATGGGGCACGAGGCATTCAAGAACGGCGGCATGGGCGGTCCCGGCGGCATGGGTGGTTTCGGTGGCTTCACCGATCCCTCCGACCTGTTCTCGCAGATTTTCGGCAGTGCCTTCGGTGGGTTCGGAGGCATGGGCGGCATGGGTGGCCGCGGCGCACGCCGCAAGGCAGACCCCCGCCGCCCCGGGTCCGACCTGCGCACCGACCTCGAAATCACGCTCGAGGAAGCAGCCGAGGGCTGCACCAAGAATCTGGAGGTAGAGCGCATGGTGCCCTGCGAGCACTGCAACGCCACGGGCTCCAAGGATGGCCGCGCCGGCTTCCAGGACTGCCCCACCTGCCACGGCTCCGGCGTGGTCACGCGCCAGAGCGGTTTCTTTGTGCAGCAGAGCACATGCCCCACCTGCCGCGGCGCCGGCCAGACCATCAGCAACCCGTGCCCCCACTGCCACGGCGAAGGCCGCGTGCACAAGGATGTGCAGATTGCCCTGCGTGTGCCTGCCGGTGTGGATTCCGACACCCAGCTGCGCTCCACCGGCAACGGCGATGCCGGCGTGCACGGTGGCGAGACGGGCGACCTCTACGTGCATATCGAGGTGAAGCCGCACGATATCTTTACCCGCGATGGCATGGATCTGCACTGCACCATGCCCGTGGCCTTCATGGATGCCGCCCTGGGCGGCGAAATGACCGTGCCCACGCTCGAAGGCCCCACCAAGCTCAAGCTGCCCACCGGCACCCAGAGCAACACCATCTTCCGCGTGCGTGGCAAGGGTATGCCCAGCCTGAAGGGCAGCCGCCGCGGCGATCTCATGGTCGAGGTGCAGGTGGAAACGCCCACCAAGCTCTCCTCCGGCCAGGAGAAGGCGCTCAAGAAATTCTGCGAGGAGCTCAAGGACTCCAACCAGCCCGAGGTGGCCGATTTCCGCAAGCGCGCCGCCCGTTATCTCAAGTAAACCCCTCACCACCACACCGCCATGCACAGGTGCTACGCCCCGGGAGCCAATCTGCAGGCCGCCGCTACCCTCGATATCGAGGGCGAGGAGGCAAAGCACGCGCTCAAGGTCATGCGCCTGCGCGTGGGCGATGTGTGCGAGGTGTTCAACGGCTGCGGCCAGGCAGCCACAGGCCGCATAGCCGCCACCAGCGGCAGCAGCCACATGACCCTGGCAGAGCTCACACCCCTGCCTTCCATGCCACCCGTGGCGGGCATCACCCTGGCGCTGGCCATACCGAAGGGGTCGAACATGGACCTCATCGTCCAGAAAGCGGTGGAAATGGGCGTGCAGTGCATCATCCCGCTCATCACCGAGCGCACCATCGTGCGCATCGATGCCAAAGAAGCCGCCGCCAAGACCGCCAAGTGGAGCCGCACCGTGCTCGAGGCCTGCAAGCAGTGCGGTGTGAATACCCTGCCGGTGGTGGAGCAGCCGCAGAGCTACTCCTCCTTCCTGCAGCGCAGCGATTTGCCGACGCTCAAGCTCCAGTGCGCCATCGTGCCGCATGCCCGCCCCATGCGTGAGCTGCTCGAGGCCGCCCGCGCCGCCGGGCAGAGCGAGTGTGTGCTGCTCATCGGGCCCGAGGGCGATTTCTCCCCCGCTGAATATGCCGCCGGCGAGGCCGCGGGCTACCAGCCCACCAGCCTCGGCCCCATCATCCTCCGCGTGGAAACCGCCGTGTTCCTCGCCGTTGCCGCCGCCCGCTACGCCCTGGATGTATAAGTGGGCACAACGTGCCCGATTTCATACCGCCGCAGGCGGTATTTCATGTGCGGCAATCCCGGGTGGGCGTATCGAAGAGAAGCCCCCTGCCGCACTTTCATACGCCGGCAGGGCGGATTTCATACACGCAAAGTGTGTAATTCATTGAGGCCCGCAGGGCCGACTGGTTACCGCTGCATCAGCAGCGGTACTGCCATTTCAGCGAGAACTTCTAAAAAGCGTTCTTTGGGAATAAATCATATCAGGGCATTTCATATCCCTATGGAATGGCGCTTCAAGAACATCTGCCGAAAGGAAGTTCCGCTGCTGATGCAGCGGTAACCTGTCGCTTCCGTCTCCGCCCTTCAGGCTTGGGGCTTCGCGTCTGCGCTTGCTACGCCCTCACTGGCCGCCGAGACGGGCCGCTCAATGAAATACACGGGCAGGTCCGTGTATGAAAAAAGCGTATCAGGCCGGGCCTGATACGCTTTTTCAAGTATGGAGGCGAGGGGAATTGAACCCCTGTCCTGGACACTGTTGACGCAAGCATCTCCATGTTCAGACGCGGATTGCTGCATCTCGCCGGTGATCCGCTCCGCGTCGGCCTTTCACCATAGCCAGGAACCTGTGGATGTCATACCCGGCGCGGTTCCCCCGCCGGGCACCTGCCTACTGAGCTAGGCGCGTCATCCCTAGTAGGCGTCGGGAATCGGCGCAAGGCGCGTTATTTACGCAGCCATGGCGTATTCGTTCTTAGAATAGGCACTTAATCTTTTGAGCGGCTTTTAAGGAGGCCAGCCGATCAACCTCCACATGCAGCCGGCGCCTCGAATGTTCAGTCGAAACCGGGACGCCCCCATGTATGTGTATCCAAGGTATTAGTGGACAAAAAAGCCGGTTTCGTTGAATCGAACCGGCATTTTGTTGTTCCTTGGAGAACACGCCCGTGAGGATTCGAACCTCAAACCTTCTGATCCGTAGTCAGATGCTCTATCCAATTGAGCTACGGGCGCTTTATCCTTTTCAGGAGCCGCAAGCAGTGTTGCGGTGACCGCAGTATACAGGATGCTCCTCGCAGAGTCAAGACAAAATTCTAGTTTTTTGCGATTTTTTTGCAAAAAGATGGCGAAAACTGCCCGAATTGGCGGGAAAATCAGCCGAGTCGCTGCTCAAAATCGGCGTAGGAGAAGCGCTTGGCGGTGGAAATGGAGCCGTCGTGGTGCAGGATATCGATATCCGGGTGGGGCACACCGTTGAAATGGGTGGTTTTCACGATGGTGTAGTGGCTCATGTCGTCGAGCACGATGGTATCGCCGATGCTCAGCGGCTGGTCAAAGGAGAAATCGCCGATGACATCGCCCGCCAGGCAGGTGGGGGCACCCAGGCGGTAGGTGTGCTCTTTTTCGCCGGCTTCACCTGCGGGGGAGTAATGCTCGCCGGGCAGGCAGACGGCGGGGGTGCCGGTGCCGGCGGGGTGCAGGGCGTATACATCCGGGCGGTAGGGCATTTCCAGCACATCGGGCATGTGGGCGCTGGCGCTCACATCGAGTATGGCGTGCCGGTAGCCCAGGGATTCGAAGGTATCGAGCACCGTGGCGCGGAGCACGCCGGTGTGGATGGCCCAGGCCTCGCCCGGCTCGAGGAAGACTTCCAGGTGGTAGCACTCGCGGATTTCGCGCACGAGGTCGATGAGCGCCTGGCGGTCGTAGTCGGGCTTGGTAATCCAGTGGCCGCCGCCCAGGTTCAGGTAGCGCATGTGCGAGCTGGCCAGCAGGTGGCCGCACTGCTTCTCGAAGGCGCGGAAAGTATCCACCAACTCCTGGGCGCCCTGCTCGCAGAGGGTGTGGAAGTGCAGGCCCGAGATGCCGCTGAGGTCGGCGCCCTGCAGCTGGTCCGCAGGTATGCCGAGGCGGGAGCCCGGGGCGCAGGGGTCATACAGGGCGGTATGGCCCGTGGAGAAACAGGGGTTGATGCGCAGACCGAGCTGCAGCTCGCCGCTCTGCACCCGGGGGTGGTTCAGGCAGGTGGCGCGCCAGCGCTGCCACTGGCTCAGGCTGTTGAAATCGATGTGGTGGGCAAAATCGAGCAGCTCCTCAATCTCCGCCTCGCGGTAGGCGGGGGAATACACCGCCACATGCCCGCCCAGGTGGCGCGCGCCCAGCCGGGCTTCATACAGCCCGGAGGCGCAGCAACCGGCGGCATACGGGCGCAGCGCAGCCAGCCCGGCCGTGGTGGAAAAGGCCTTGAGCGCCACCAGCATGCGCGCGCCCGAGGCAGTGGCTACCTCGTGCAGCATGCGGGCGTTGCGCTCCAGCGCGGGAAGTGAGATAAGGAAACTGGCCACGGTGCGCAGCTGCGGGGGAAGGGGAGGGGATTACTTGCGGCGGCGGTTGCGCACGCGCTTGTTGGCGGCCTCCTGAGCGGCTTTTTCCTCGGCAGCCTTGGCTTCCTCGGCTGCTTTGGCCTCAGCGGCAGCCTGCTCGGCAGCCAGACGCTCGGCAGCCAGACGCTCAGCAGCTTCCTTTTCGGCAGCGGCCTGGTCTGCGGCAGCCTGTTCGGCAGCGGCCTTTTCATCGGCGGCGGCCTTGTCGGCCTCCTGCTGCTCAGCCTGCAGCTTGGAGCCCACGGAGTTGATGGCGGGCACCAGGGCCTCGAAGCAGCGCTTGGTCTCGGCCTTGATTTCGAGGCGCGGGCAGCTGGCGTTCACGCTCTGGCAGATCTTGGCTGCAATGACCCAGGAATTGAGGGCTTCCTTGGGCTTGCCGAGCTCGTTGTCGAGATTGCCCAGCGAGGTCAGCAGCTTGGCAAAGGAGATGGACATTTCCGGCGAGAGACGCTTGAGACGCTGCACCAGATCCTGACCCTTCATATAGGTGGTGCGAGCCTCCTCAGGGTCATCCACAGCGCGCTGGCAGTCGCCCAGGCAGCGGTAGGAATCGAGCAGGTCGGCAGCAGCCTGGGAAAGTGCGGGCTCCACATCGCCTTCGGGCAGTTCGGTGCCCTCTGCGGGTGCCACAGCTTGGTACTGGGCTTCATCTACCGCCAGGGCGGATTCGTACTGAGTCAGGGCCTCATTTGCCTTGCCCTGGGCCAGCAGGCACACGCCGGTGCCGTTGTAGCAGCTGCTGAGCATGCGCTGGAACTCAGGTGTCTTGCGCACATCCTCCGGCAGGCTGTTCAGCTCGGTCAGGGCTGCCTCGTAAGCGGTCTGTGCCTTGGAGTAGGCGCCCAGGTCGCGGGTGGCGCCGGCAATCTGCACGGCCACGCGGGCGCGCTCGGGGGAAACTTCGCCCTTCTGCAGCTCTGCGTAATAGGTCTGCATGAGCTCCAGCATGTCCTTGGCTACGGAATTGAGCTCGGGGTAGGCATCGGGGTTGGTGACCTTCTGACCCAGGGTGAACACAGCGTGGTTGAAGAGTGCTTCGCGGGCGGCAGTAAGCTGGTCCACGGCTGGCTCGGCTGCGGGTTCAGCGGCAGCGGGCTGCTCGGCAGCCGCGGGTGCGGGCTCGGCGGCAGCGGGGGCGGCGGCTTCCTTCTCCTCGCAGGAGCTCAGGAACATAGCGGTACCTGCAGCCAGAATAGCCGTGAGGCGGCAGCAGGATTGACGAAAACTGTGTCGGAAGTTCATACTTCTCTTATTCTGCACGCCTGCGCGCGTGGCGTCAAGCTCATTCTGCCCTGCTGTCCTGAAAACAGGGCGGTGTGGATGCCCGATTACGAAGAAATTGCATTTTTTTGTCAGAAATGAAAGTTTTTGCTTGTCTTTTCACTTGTATATTGGCTAGAATGAGGAGCAACGAAACGACATGAAACATTTCCATCTCTTCAAACGTATAGCCTTGACCTGCGGCCTTGCAGCAGCTGCCTCCCTTGTCAGCTCCTGCTCTACCCCGGTTTCCCCTGTCGATAAGCGCGCCAACCAGCTTGCCGAGAGCACCAATGTAACGATTTACAGCTACAATGACAGCTCCTCTCCCAAGCATCGTCTCTGCACCGAGGCCGGCCCCATGCCTGAAAACGTGGCTCGTGCTCTCGATATGTGGCTGCGCAGCTCCACCATCAAGAATTTCTCCTACGTCTACCCGCAGTACTACATCGCCATGACTGCCCCCAACGGCAAGCAGCGCGTGTGGGGTATCTGCACCGATGGCCAGGCCAACCTGGTGGGTATCCTGGTTCCCCGCGATGGCGTGGCCGCCTGGGATCTCCCCTACATCGGCGCTTACAAGATGTTTGTGTGCGACACCAAGGACCGCCGCAGCCTGTCCGATGCCATCATGACCTACCTCGCCGAGGCCGGTTATGACAGCTACCGCATCGAGGCCCGCAAGGCCAGCGGCCTGACCGAGGAGAAGTACCTCGTTTCCAAGCCCAAGACCCTGTTCGAAATCGAGCAGGAGCGCCAGGCTGCCGAAGCCGCCGAGGCTGCCAAGAAGGCCGCCGAAGCTGCCGCCGCTGCTGCTGAGGCCGCCGCTTCCGACGAGGAAGAACCCTCCGGTGACGAAGAAGAGAGCACCGATGAGGAATCCACCTCCGAAGAATCCACCGACGAGGAAAGCTCTGACGAAGAATCCACCGAGGAAGAATCCTCTGATGAAGAGGAATCCACCTCTGAGGAAGAAGAGCCCGCTGAGGAAGAGGAAGAACCCTCCGAAGAAGAGTAAATCTTTCATAGAAACAGTTTTCTGTTCCTGCTATCTGCACCCTGCTGCTTCTCTCCGCAGCAGGGTGTTTTTTATCTCGCCGCCAGGCGAAATTATCTCTGCTCTGCGGAAGTTTTCTCACCCCGCAGGGCTGAAATTCTCTCGCAACTCCGTTGCGAAATTCACTCTGGTTTTCGCAGAAAACCGGATGAATTCTGTCGTTGAGCATAAAACAAAAACTCCTTAACTGATTAACAGTTAAGGAGTTAAAGTAGTCTCGCCAGGATTCGAACCTAGACAGAGGGAATCAAAATCCCTAGTGCTACCTTTACACCACGAGACCACGCA
>JBGVNQ010000013.1:0-54368 GCA_045125705.1 Akkermansia sp.
ACAATTTTTATTGCGCCAAGTGTCGTTCAATACTTAAAACCCATTCTGTAAGAGAGATTTGCGTGCGTGATTTACCCATCACAGATAAGGATGTCACGCTGTACGTTGATACAATGCAAGGGTATTGTGTTTGCTGTAAGCGATACCTCACCCTGCGTCCCGAAATATGCCACCCATCCTATGGCTACACATGGAGGCTGATGCGACTTCTTTCTCGCTTTCTTGTGCACACATCAGCCCGTTTCCTTCAGGAAGAATACTCCATTGGCTATGCCACTATACTCCGCATTGATAAGGAAGTGCTTGAAAATGATATTCCTAAGCCGAAGTTGAAAGATGTGCAAGGCTTATTGATAGATGAGAAGTTCCTCGGTTCCAGACAGGGCTTTGTGACTACATGCTTGAATGCAGCAACCGGTGAGCCATTGGAAATGGTGAAAGGTAAGGATAGCCATTGCCTTGACGATTTCTTCAACAGATTTGATGTGAAGGAAAAAAAGAAAATCAAATACCTCGGCATTGACAGGTCCAATGCTTACAGAGCCGCAGCGGTCAGACATATACCACACGTTAAGGTTTGCTATGATGCTTATCACTTAGTGAGTAATATGAATGAAGTGCTTGATAGAATTCGGCGTTTCACGATGAAACATCCATCTTATTCTCTCGAGCAATTCATGAAAGGGAAGCGTTATGTATTGCTCAGAGGAAGAGAAAACATCAGCCAGGATGCAAGGGCCACCCTGAAAGAACTGAGCATTCTGAATCGAGATCTCTATATTGGATATCTGCTCAAGGAACAATTCAGGCAGGTCTTTCAAACGAGAGAAGAAAACACGGCAACACTTCGTCTTATTCTCTGGATAAAGATGTGTATGAAAAGCAAAGTTAAGATATTGCGAAGTTTTGCCAGAAAAATCAGTGAGCAATTTAACGAAGTGATAAATGGTATTCGCTACAGGATAAACTCAGCGCGAATAGAATCAGCCAACGCAGCTATAAAACGGATACAGGCAAAGGCGTGTGGGTTGTTTGATGTGAGGTATCTGTTTCTGAAACTACGACAAGTTTACTTCCTGAGGCTTCAAAGAATGCACAAAACCTCTCGTGCCTTCTACCAGCAAATCTGAAACAGACCCCCGGCAGCGGAGTAAACACACAACGGGCTTGCCAAGGCAGGCGCGAGCGTGTACAATGCGCGCGTGACTGCGCCCCACCATCCGCCGATGTGCGATTTTGCCGAACGCCCGTTCATCCTCTTCTGGGAGGTAACGAGAGCCTGCGCTCTGGCCTGCCAGCATTGCCGCGCCATTGCCCAGCCGAAGGCGCACCCGGAGGAGCTGAACCACGAGGAAGCTATGGCTCTCGTGGATGAAATAGCCGAGCTGGCGCCACCCATGCTGGTGCTGACGGGTGGCGACCCGATGATGCGCCGCGATATTTTCGACATCATCGAACGCGCTGCCGGCAAAGGCCTGCGTGTGGCGCTGAGCCCCGCCGCCACCAACCGCCTGCTCAACACCGATTTCCACAAGCTCCGCCAGGCCGGTGTGGTGAGTATGAGCCTGAGTCTGGACGGCGCCACGCAGGAGACGCACGATGCCTTCCGCCGCGTGCCGCACACCTTCGAGCGTACCCTGCAGGCCGCCCGCATGGCTAAGGAAGCCGGCATCCAGCTGCAGATTAACACCACCATTTCCCGCACCACCCTGCCCGAACTGGAGGGATTCGTGGAACTGCTCAAGGAAATACAGCCCGATGTATGGAGCGTCTTCCTGCTGGTACCGACGGGACGCGCCACTCTGGAAGAGCTGCCGGACGCCGATGAACTGGAGGCACTCTGGCAGCGTCTGCTCGAGCTGCGCAGCGAGTTGCCCTTCGCCATCAAGACCACGGAGGGCCACCACTACCGCCGCGCCATGATGCAGTCTGCCCGCGGACAGGGAGCCCCTGCCCCACGCCACATGGTTCCCACGCGAGATGGCAAGGGTGTGGCTTTCATCTCCCACGTGGGCGAGATTCAGCCCAGCGGCTTCCTGCCGATTACAGCAGGAAACGTGCGCACCGACAAGCTGGCCGACATTTACCGCAACCACCCGCTCTTTGTACAGCTGCGCGATGACAACGCGCTGGGCGGCAAGTGCGGCAAGTGCGAATACCGCCGCGTGTGCGGTGGCTCCCGCGCCCGTTCCTACGGCAGCTGCGGCGATATGATGGCCGCCGAACCCCTTTGCAACTATATTCCTGCCGCCCTGCGCGGTGACACTCCCCAGCCATGATTAACATCACCAAACTCTGGACAGGCGCCGCCCAGCCTGCTGACCACATCCGCTACGGTCTGGGCCACGGCAATCACGCCCCCAACAGCAGCACCGCAGCCTGCACTCCCACTTCCTCCCGCGCCCGCAAACCCATCGTGGTGTGGAATATCACCCGCACCTGCAACCTGCGCTGCGTGCATTGCTACGCCGACTCCCACGCCGAACGCTACCCCGGCGAGCTGAGCTGGGAGCAGTGCTGCGCCGTGATTGACGACCTGGCGGACTACAAGGTGAATGCCCTGCTGCTTTCCGGCGGCGAACCCCTGCTGCACCCGCAGCTGCCGCAGATTCTGCAGCGAGCCACCGACAAAGGGCTCAAGGTCACTATCTCCACCAACGGCACCCGAATCACCCCCGACATGGCCCGCATGTTCAAAGACCTGGGCGTGGCCTATGTGGGCATCTCGCTGGACGGCATCGGCGCCGTTCACGATAAGTTCCGTGGCGTGCAGGGCGCATTCGACGGCGCCATCCGCGGCTTCAAGCTCTGCGAGGAGGTGGGCCAGAAGACAGGCCTGCGCCTCACCCTGACCCGCAACAACGTGCAGAGCATGGAGCAGATTCTCAACTTCATCGAGCAGGAAGGTATCCAGCGCGTCTGCTTCTACCACCTGGTGCCCACCGGCCGCGGTGTGGATGTGGCCAGCCTGAAGCCGGAAGAAGCCCGCGCTGCGCTCGACATGCTCATCGCACGCGCCGAGGCCTGGCACGCTGCTGGCCAGACCCGCGAGCTACTCACGGTGACCCAGCCGGCCGACGGTATCTACCTACTGCTGCGCCAGCTGCGCGAGGGGCACCCCCAGGCTGCAGAAACCCTGCGTCTGCTCACCTGGAACGGCGGCGGCGCCAACAGCTCCGGCCGAGGCATCGCCAACATCGACACACAGGGCAATATCCACCCCGACCAGTTCTGGCAGGGAGTCACTCTGGGCAACGTGAAGACTCAGAAATTCTCCGATGTATGGGAAGCTGCCCAGGAACCCAGCGCCGCTGTGCTGCAGGAACTGCGCGGCAGCGATGACCCGCTGGAGCGCCAGAAGAAGCTGAGCGGCCGCTGCGCCACCTGCAAACACTTCACCCTCTGCGGCGGCGGGTTCCGCACACGAGCAGCCTTTGCCAACGGCCACTGGTACGGCTCCGACCCCGGCTGCTACCTGACAGACGAAGAGACTCAGATGGATATTTCCGAGCTTTTGAAGTAAAATTTTTCCTTTCCTGCAGCAAAACTACACTTTTTTGCTTGCAGGACACGGAATGATGTGGTATTCCTGATTACGTCATGAAGCGCTTACTCCTTTCTACTATTCTCCTGGCAATGGCCGGCACGACGTACGCCGACATTCAGGCTCCTCCCGCCTCTGAGTACACGGCCACCCGCAAGCTGGGCCGTGCCATCAGCAACGTTCTCTTCGCTGTAGAAGAAATCCCCACCACCATGATTCGCTGGACCAGCGCTGAAGGTGACAACGCCGGTTTCTCCGTAGGCGTTGTGGACGGCGTTGGCCGCACCCTCACCCGCGTGGGCTATGGCTTCTACGAGCTGGTAACCTTCTGGGCTCCCACCTACAAGTGCACCTACAAGCCCTGCTACCAGGATTCCTGCGGCCGCAGCGGTGACAAGGCTTATAACGTATGGGGCGGCTTCTCCGAATTCCCCGAAGAGCTCGGCTACCAGAGCAAGTATGATTACAGCCGCACCACCCGCGACTAATCATCTGCACACATCAGTTTAACAAAGAACCCCGGCTGAATCATCAGCCGGGGTTCTTCTTCGTTCTCTCAAACAAAAAATCAAAAAAGCGTTACACTCCTCCCCTGCTCAGAATCTGAGTAAGCTCCATCTGGAAAGCCTGCAGCTCCTCGGGAGTGGGCTGTCCTTCCAGCGCATTCCAGGCAAAACGGCCCAACTGGTCAATCTGCCAACCGCCTCTGGTGCCGGAGGCAAAGGTTACCTTGCCGGAAATCAGCGTGCCGGGCAGCGTGAGTTCATCCAGCGTGACCACCAGCTTTCCATCTGCCGCAGGCTGCGGCGTGGTTTCAGGCTCAGGTGCGGGCTCAGGTTTCTTTTCTTCTACAGGAGCGGCGGCAGTGGCAATCTCGATACCGTGATCAAGCAGCAGAAAGCGCACATCCATATAGGTCATGTGCACCCCGCACTCGGCGGCAAGATTCTTCTGAATACCATTCAAATCCACCCCGAGGGATGCCCACTGGCGAACCATCTCCAGCTGCTCTGCTGTCACTGTCATGCTCATATTGTCATCTTACCCCCATTAGTCACTTTTTCAAGCACCAAGCGTGACTTACTTGAAAACAGCTCGTGTTAGCCTGCGCTAACTATTTATAACGCGCGTATTTCTGCGGACGGAGGCGACTTTAGGCTTGCACTTTACAAGAGAAAGTAGTTTAATGTCTACGCGTAACTGTGGCCGCAGGTGGCCCCGTATTCCCAGTTTATGAACACGACAAAATTTATACAAGTGCCTGATGTAGCAAGCGCTACGATGGATTATCTGAAAAACGACGCAGATGACCGCGGAGAGCTCGTAACCCTGAACGTAGGTCCGTCTCACCCGGCCACGCACGGTGTACTGCGCCTGAAGCTGGTAATTGACGGTGAGGAGATTGTATCCTGCGATCCCGTCATCGGCTACCTGCACCGCGGCATGGAGAAGATTGCGGAGAACTGCCACTACAACCAGTTCGTGACCTACACGGACCGCATGGACTACCTTGCCCCGATGAGCAACAACATCGCCTATGCCTGCGCCGTGGAGAAGCTGCTGGGCTGGGAACTGCCGGAGCGAGGCCAGGCCATCCGCGTGCTGTGCTGCGAACTTTCCCGCATTTCCTCCTGCTTCCTGGGCACGGGCGTGTACGCCATGGACACCGGCGCCATGACGGCCTTCCTGTACGCCTTCGAGGAAAAGGAACGTGTTCACAACCTGTACGAACAGATTTGCGGCGCCCGCTTCACCTCCAGCTACACCCGCATCGGCGGCATGACCCGCGACCTGCCGAAGGGCATCGAGAAGCAGATTCTCGACTTCTGCGACAGCGCCCTGCGCACGGTGGACGAGATGGAGAAGCTCCTGCTGCACAACAAGATTTTCATCGACCGTCTGGTGGGTGTGGGCGTCATTACCAAGGAGATGGCCCTGCAGAACGGCATGACGGGTAACAACCTGCGCGCCAGCGGTGTGTGCCGCGACCTGCGCAAGACGAATCCCTATCTGGGCTACGAGAACTACGAATTCGATGTACCTGTGGCTGAGGAAGGCGACTGCTACGCCCGTTTCCAGGTACGCATGGAAGAAATCCGCCAGTCCGTGCGCATCATCCGCCAGGTGATTGCCAAGATGCCGGGCGGCCCCATCTGGGTGCAGCTCGACAAGGGCATCCTGCCCAAGAAGGCCGATGCCATGCAGGGTATCGAAGAGCTTATCCGACAGTTCATGGTGACCACCGAATGCGTGAACGCTCCCGCCGGCCAGGTATACTTCGCCGCCGAAAACCCGAAGGGCGAGCTGGGCTTCTTCCTCGATTCGCAGGGCGGCGGCATTGCCAACCGCCTCAAGATGCGCAGTCCCTCCTACTGCACTCTTTCCATTCTGCCGGAGCTGCTGCCGGGCCACCTGGTGAGCGACGTCGGCGCCATTCTGGGTTCCTTCGACTTCGTGCAGGGCGAATGCGACCGCTAAACATTTAACAAAAATCAGACAAAGAAAGAACTTACCATGTCCGATACCCCCAACGCGATTGACGCCATCACGGCAGCCAAGCCGTCCCCCGGCGAGCAGCATTTCCCGAAGTTCAAAGTGACCCCCGGCCTGGTGAAGGAAGCCAAGGCCCTGGTGGCCCAGTACCCCGAGGGCAAGGAGCAGTCTGCTGTGCTGCCCATCATTCACCTGGTGCAGGAGAAGTTCGGCTTCATCTGCGCTGACGCCATGCCCTGGATTGCCGAGATGTGCAAGAGCACACCCATCCACGTGGCCGGCATCGTCACCTTCTACCCGGGCATCCACACCATGTGCCCCGGCAAGTACCATTTCCGCGTGTGCCGCACCATCGCCTGCTCACTTTCCGGCGGCGAGGAACTCATCCCCTACATCTGCGAGAAGATTGGCGTCAACTTCGCCGACATGAGCGATGAGGAACCCATGCTGGTGAGCCCGGACGGCCTGTTCAGCGTGGAACCCGTGGAGTGCCTGGCCAACTGCGGTTTCGGCCCGAACGTGATGGTCAACGAGGTTCTCTACTCCCAGGTGACCACCAAGAAGATTGACGAGATTATCGCCAAGTACCAGCCCAAGCAGTAAAACTCTCTCTAGCGAACCATGAGCGAAATCATCTATAAACCCGGCAAGGAACCGCATCCGCGCGAAACCCGCCGTATTTTCCGCAACATTGACCGCAAGGGCTACGACCCCTCCATCAAGTGCTTTATCAAGGATGGTGGCTATGAGACCCTGAAGAAAGCCATGGAAATGGATCCCGCCGCCGTCACCGAGGAGGTGAAGAAGAGCGGTCTGCGTGGCCGTGGCGGTGCAGGTTTCCCCACCGGCGTGAAGTGGACCTTCATTCCCAAGGGCAACACCAAGCCTGTGTATGTGGTCTGCAACTGCGACGAATCCGAACCCGGTACCTTCAAGGACCGCTTTGTGGTGCACCAGGACCCGCACCAGCTTATCGAAGGCATGATTATCGCATGCTACGCTGTGCAGGCTCACTTCGGTGTCATCTATATGCGCGAGGAGTTCCCTGAAGCCGCCAAGATCATGCAGAAGGCACTGGCCGAGGCAGAGGAAGCCGGTTTCCTGGGTGAGAACATCCTGGGCAAGGGCTACGACCTCAAGATTATCCTGCACCGCGGCGCCGGCGCCTACATCTGCGGTGAGGAAACAGGCCTCATCAACTCCATCGAAGGCGTGCGCCCGTATCCGCGCATCAAGCCGCCCTTCTTCCCCGCCGCCATCGGTCTGTATGGCTGCCCCACCATCGTGAACAACGTGGAGTCCCTCTGCCAGGTGCGCCAGGTGCTCATGATGGGTGGCGAGGCATATGCCGCCGAGGGCGCCCAGCGTTCCCCCGGCACGCGTATCATTGGTGTATCCGGTGACGTGAAGCGCCCGGGCTACTACGAAATCATTTCCGGTTCCATGACCTTCGGCGAGCTGCTGTACGATGTATGCGGTGGCCCGAAGCGTGGCCGCAAGTTCAAGGCCATCATTCCCGGTGGTTCCTCTGCCAAGGTGATGCGCTGCGACGAGGTGCTCAAGGGCCGCAACAGCGATGGCTCTGTGAAGAACATGAGCATCTTCGACGTGCCGCTGGATCTGGACAGCATCGCCCAGCACGGCTCCATGAGTGGTTCCGGCGGTATCATCGTGATGGATGACAGCCGCAGCATGCCCAAGGTGCTCAACAACCTGAACCGCTTCTACGCCTGGGAATCCTGCGGCCAGTGCTCCCCCTGCCGCGAAGGCAACCCCTGGATGCTCAAGCTCTCCACCCGTATCTGCGAGGGCAAGGGTTCTCCCGAGGATGTAGACCTGCTCAAGAGCGTGGCCGACAACATCTGCGGCCGCACCGTCTGCGCCTTCGGCGAAGCATGCGCCTGGCCCACCCAGGCCTTCACTACCAAGTTCCGTGAGGAGTTCCTGGCGCTCACCAAGCCCATCAACGCCCTCAAGCCCCACTCTGCCGAGGCTAAGGAGGCCCGCAAGTTCCTGACCCGCGAAGACTAAACCTTTTCTCCCCGAACAAATGAGTACACCCCCCGCAATTCTGCCGAAAGACGCCGCCGCCGCCGAAGGCAAGGTGAACGTCCAGATTAACGGCAAATGGTACCGCTTCCCGAAAGGAACGCGCATTGCCGACGCCTGCAACTCCGTAGGCGCGCATGTACCCTGCTTCTGCTACCACCCCAAACTTTCCATCGCCGGTTCCTGCCGCATGTGCCTTGTGGAACAGGGCATGCCCCCGCGCCAGGCCCCCGGCACCACGCCCCAGTATGGCGACGACGGCTACCTGCCCATCAGCTGGATGCCCCGCGCCATCATCGCCTGCGCTAACACCGTGGCCGAGAACATGGGTATCCGCACCACGGGCAAGATTACCGAGGAAGCCCGCCGCGGCGTGCTGGAGTTCCTGCTTTCCAACCACCCGCTGGACTGCCCCATCTGCGACCAGGCCGGCGAGTGCAAGCTGCAGGAATACACCACCGACTACGGTAGCGGCACCAGCCGATTCACCGAGGAGAAGACCAAGAAGGGCAAGAACCTCTCCATCGGCCCGCGCGTGAACCTGGACCAGGAGCGCTGCGTGCTCTGCCGCCGCTGCGTGCGTTTCATGAAGGAAATCGCCGGTCAGGATGTGCTCGGCGTGGTTGGTCGCGGCACGCACAACGCCATTGCCTGCTACCCCGGCACCCAGCTGGACAGCAACTACTCCATGAACGTGGTGGACATCTGCCCCGTGGGCGCCATGACCAGCAAGGATTTCCGCTTCAAGATGCGCGTGTGGTTCCTGAAGAGCACGCCCACCATCGACGTGAACTGCGGCACCGGCACCAACATCAACATCTGGACCCGCGAGCAGCAGGTATACCGCATCACCCCGCGCCAGAACGACGCCGTGAACAGCTGCTGGATGCCTGACGACCACCGCCTGAACTACAAGTTCATCAACGCCCCCACCCGTATCACCACCCCGATGGTGAAGACGGACGCCGGCGCCGACCAGCGCCCCTCCACCTGGGATGCCACGCTCGGCATGGTAGTGGAGCAGCTGCACCGCATGGCTCCCTCTGAGACCGCCCTCATCTGCTCTGCCCGCATGACCAACGAGGAACTCTACATGGTGCGTTCCCTCTCCAAGCAGCTGGGCATCACCAAGATGGACGTGGTTCCCCGCAAGGGTGAGAACGACGGCATGCTCGTGAGCGAGGACCGCAACCCGAACACCAACGGTGCCAAGATGATTCTGGGCAAGACGGGTGCCGGTCTGGCCAACATCCGCCGCGGTGTGCGCAACAACAGCATCCGCTTCATGATTGTGCTGGGCGAAGACCTCACCGAGGAAGCCGGCTTCACCGCCGAAGACCTCGCAGGTCTCGACTACCTGCTCGTGGTGCACCACAGCGAGAACGCCACCACCAAGGCCGCCGACGTTGTGCTGCCCGGTGTGACCTTCGCTGAGAAGTACGGCACCATGATCAACGTGGCAGGCCGCATCCAGCGTCTGAACAAGGCTATCGAGCCCATCGGCGACTCCATGTCCGACTGGGAAATCTGCCGCAACCTCTCCGAGCGCCTGGGCTGCGACTGCGTGCGCGTCATCGCCTGCCCCACCCCCATGTCGGTGCTCGACGAAATGGCCCAGGAATTCGAGGAACTCGAAGGCATCACCTGGGGTAACATCGGCAATGAAGGCAAGGTTGTCATGAACACTGGCGTGACCATCCCCCTCATTGAACGCGAAAAAGCCAAGAAGTAAACCGCTAACACCCCATACCTCAAATGGACGCTATCATCAACTGGTATAACGACCTCATGAGCAACGAAATCTGGTTCTACCTGATTCACACGTTGATCAAGCTGGTCCTTATGTTTGCCGTTATTCTGGCATTCGTGGTTCTTTCCGTGTGGATTGAGCGCCGCGTAGCCGGCTGGATTCAGGACCGCCCCGGTCCCAACCGCGCCGGTCTGCCGCTCTTCCTGCTCGAGCGTTTCGGCAGCAAGGAGAAGCAGCCCCTCAAGAACTGGCTGCAGTTCTTCGGCATTCCCGAAACCTGCTGGATTGCCAAGCTCTGCACCTGGCTGCGCCTGGACCGCGAGATTCCCTGCTGGGGTCTCATCCAGCCCTGCCTGGACGGCGGCAAGCTCTTTCTGAAGCAGGAGACCACGCCCTCCTATGTGCGCAAGTTCTACTTCATCCTGGCACCCATGCTGGTGCTGGGTCCGCCCATGGTGGCTGCAGCCGTCATTCCCTTTGCCTCTGAGGTGAACACCTGCTACGGCCACATCTCCATGTGCGTGGCTAACCTCGACATCGGTCCGCTGTGGATTTTCGCCATCTCCGGTCTTTCCGTATACGGTCTGACCATGGCCGGCTGGTCCTCCAACTCCAAGTTCCCGTTCCTGGGTGGTCTGCGCGCCACGGCACAGCTCATTTCCTATGAGGTGTCCATGGGTCTTTCCATCATCCCGCTGCTCATGATGTTCGGCACGCTGAACCTGCAGCAGATTGTGCAGTTCCAGGCCGACAACGGCTGGACCCTGCTTCCCCTGTGGGGCGAGGGCCTGAGCCTGCAGCGCTGGATCATGATGCTGCCCCTGGGTATCAGCTTCATCATCTTCGTGACCTGCGTCTTTGCTGAAGCCAACCGTACCCCCTTCGACATGGCCGAATGTGAAACCGACCTGGTGGCCGGTTACCACGCCGAATACTCCTCCATGAAGTTCGCTTCCTTCTTCATGGGTGAATACGCTGCCATGGTGATTGGTTCTGCCGTGGTGGTCACCCTGTTCCTGGGTGGCTGGTCCATCGGCTTCGGTGCAGATGCCGCCCTGTCCGCCTACTGCGACTGGCTGGCTGTGCTCTGCCAGCTCATCATGTTCGTCATCAAGCTGCTTGCCTTCATCTTCTTCTTCGTGTGGGTGCGCTGGACTCTGCCGCGCTTCCGCTGGGACCAGGTGATGAAGCTCGGCTGGCTCTATTTCCTGGAAATCACCGTGGCCAACATCTTCCTGGCCGCTGCTGTCCTCTATTTCACCAAGTAACCCCCTTTTCCTGTACCGAATATGTCTTATATCAAGATTAAGCGACCCAAGTTCAGTCTGCTGGACAAGGTGTATGTGGTCGAGCTCGTGAAGGGGCTTGCCATTACCCTGCGTCACATGGTGCTCTCCCTGCTCGGCAAGAGCCGCGGCAAGGCCGATTTCAGCACCAAGGGCGTGGGTGTCTGTATGCAGTTCCCCGATGAGCGCTGGGATGCCCGCCTGCCGGAATACTACCGCGGCGCCCCCACCCTGGTGCGTGGCGAAGACGGCCGCGAGCGTTGCGTATCCTGCCAGCTCTGCGAGTTCATCTGCCCGGCTCGTGCCATCACCATCACCCCCGGTGAGGTAGATGCCACCAGCAACTGCCAGAAGCAGGAAAAGGCCCCGGCCAAGTTCGAAATCGACATGCTGCGCTGCATCTACTGCGGCATGTGCCAGGAAGCCTGCCCGGAACAGGCAATCTTCCTCTCCAAGGAATACCTCATCACCCTCACCGACCGCAAGCAGGCTATCCGCGACAAGGAGACGCTCTATCGCCTGGGTGGCACGCGCAAGGGTCTTGTCAACAAGTGGAACCAGTACAAATAATATAGTATTATGTTTGAAACATCCCTCTGTCAGATTCTGTTCTACCTGCTGGCCGCCCTCGCAGTATTCTGCGCGGTGGGCGTAGTATGGTCCCGCAACCCGGTGAACTCTGCCATGTGCATGGCTCTGTGCTTTGCCATGGTGGCCGCCGTCTTCTTCGGCATGGGTGCCCAGTTCCTGGGTATTGTTCAGCTTATCGTCTACGCCGGTGCCATTCTGGTGCTGTTCCTGTTCGTAGTGATGATGCTCGACCTGCACGACGAAAAGCGCAGCAAGGGCTACATGCACGCCGCCGTCGGCGTGGTGGTAGCTGGTTTCTTTGCCGGTCTCATCATCAAGGTGACGCTCAGCCTGCCCGGTGCCACGAGCAACCCCTGCCCGGTCATGAGCCTGTGCGACAGCGCCGGCGAGCTCCTCATCGGCGACGCCCGCGAAGTGAAGCAGGCCCCCGCCTGCCCCGCTCAGTATGGTGGCAAGCTGCCTGAGCTGAACGCTGCCGCAGCAGCCCGCGTGCTGGATCCCACCATCAGCGATGCCGAGGCCGCCAAGGTCACCTCCATTTCTGATGTGAAGCTCATCGGCAAGTGCATCTACACGCACTACAACATTCCGTTCGTCATCCTTGGCTTTGCGCTGCTCTCCGGTTCGGTGGGCGCAGTGGCCCTGGCCCGCAAGATCCGCAAAGACTAACCCATTTCTCTGATTCATGATTCCGTTAGCACATTATCTGATTCTTTCCGCCATCCTGTTCTCCATCGGGTTGGCCGGGGTGCTTATCCGCAAGAACATCATCGTGGTGTTCATGTGCCTGGAGCTCATGCTCACCGCTGCCAATGTGGCACTGGTGGCATTCTCCCGCGCCCAGGGTACGGCTGGCGTGCCTGTGTATGATGCACAGGTGCTCTCACTGTTCATCACCGGCATTGCCGCGGCTGAAGTAGCCATCGGCCTTGCTCTCATCGTGGCCATGTTCCGTGCGCGTCGCACGGTGGAAAGCACGGCTCTCAACACACTTAAAGACTAATATCCCAGCATGAATATGATTCACAATCTCCCCTGGTTGTTCCTGGTGCTGCCCCTGCTGGTGGCTGCCATTGACTGGGTATGCCTGCACAAGCGTCCGTGTCTGGCAGCTACGCTCTCGCTGCTTTCTGCCGCGGGTACCTTCGGGCTCTGCGTAGCCTACCTGCTCGGTTCACTTCCGCTCGGCACCCCCGATATCTACACCTGGATGCCCTGCTCCATCGAGCAGCTCTGCCTGCATCTGGGTCTCGTGCTGGACCCGCTTGCCATGCGCATGATGCTCGTGGTGACCGGCATCGGTTTCCTGGTGCACCTCTTCTCGCTGGGCTACATGAAGGGCGACCCCTCCAACCTCAGCCGCTACTTCGCCGGCCTGAGCATTTTCATGTTCAGCATGAGCACCATCGTGCTGGCTGACAACCTGGCCATGACCTTCATCGGCTGGGAAATGGTGGGCTTCTCCTCCTACCTGCTCATCGGCCACTGGTTCAACAAGGCCAGCTCTGCCGATGCCGCCAAGAAGGCCTTCATCACCAACCGCGTGGGTGACTTCGGCTTCCTGCTGGGCATTCTGCTCACCTTGGGCTTCTTCGGCACCATGAACTTCGCCGACATGGGCGGCAAGGCTGCCGCTATTGCCCCCGCAGTGCTCACCGTGACCATCGTGTGCCTGTTCTGCGGTGCTGTCGGTAAGTCTGCTCAGTTCCCGCTGCACGTGTGGCTGCCCGATGCCATGGAAGGCCCCACGCCGGTTTCCGCCCTCATCCACGCCGCCACCATGGTGGCCGCCGGTGTCTACATGCTGGTGCGCCTTCAGGTGAGCATGGGTGTTGAGGCCTTCACCGACACCGCCTGCAACATCATCGCCTGGACGGGTGCCATCACGGCTGTTATCGCCGCCATCATGGCCACCCAGCAGGACGACATCAAGCGTGTGCTTGCCTACTCCACCCTTTCCCAGCTGGGCTACATGGTCATGGCCGTGGGTCTGCTGGCCGGTGAAGCCGCCATGTTCCACCTGTACACGCACGCCTGGTTCAAGGCTCTGCTCTTCCTCGGTGCCGGTGCCATCATCATCTGCTGCCACCACGAGCAGGACATCTGGAAGATGGGCGGTCTCTCCAAGCGCATGCCCATCACCGTGCTCTGCTTCCTCATGGGTACTGCAGCTCTCATCGCTATTCCCGGCTTCTCCGGCTTCTTCTCCAAGGAAGCCATCCTCGATGCCGCTCTGGCCAAGAACCCGGTATTCTTCTGGATTGGTGCCGGCGTAGCCGCCCTCACCACCTTCTACATGCTGCGTCTCTGCATCGTGGCCTTCATGGGCAGCGCCCGTGACCACGGCGCCGAGCACGCCCGCGAGGCTGGTTTCACCATGGTGCTGCCGCTGCTGGTGCTGGCTGTCATGGCCATCATCTCCGGCTATGGCTTCGTGGCTGATGCTCTGGTACCCTTCAATGGCTTCCACGCCCACGGCTTCGCTCTGGGGCTGCCCTTCTATGTGAGCATGGGCTCTCTGGCAGTAGGTATCCTGCTGGCTCTGGCCATCTACGGCTTCGGCAAGCGCACCAGCGACCCGCTGGCCGGCAACGTCATCTCCAAGGCTCTCCGCAACCGTCTCTACATCGACGCCCTGTACGACAAGGTACTCATCGGTGGCGTGCAGCAGACCTTTGCCAAGATTCTTACCTTCCTCGACTGCTTCTTCATCCACGGCATCATTCCCCAGCTCATCACCTGGCTTACGGTGCGTGTGGGTTACCTCTGCAGCTGGATTCAGTGCGGTTCTCTGCGTGCCTACACCCTCGTGTCCGGCATCGGCATCGTCATCCTTATCCTCATCATTGCAAACCAATTCTAAACGCTTATCACAATCATGCTTATCTGGCTTATTCTAGTTCCTGTGATTGCAGCAGCCTGCATTGGTCTGCTCAAGACTCCGGGGCGTCTCACCGCACTCATCAGCGCAGCTATCACCCTCATTCTGGGCACCTACGCCGTGCTGGCACCTGAGTGCTGCAGCAGCTGCCTCTCCACTGTGGGAGAAACCTCGCTTCAGCTCACGCTGGCTCTGCCCCTCAGCCGCATCATGGTGCTTCTGAGCATCCTGGTCACCTTTGCCGCCATCGCCGGTCTGAAGGCTCCCGATGCCGCCGCCGAGCGCAGCTGGGCAATCTCCGCCCTGCTCATCTCCGCCGGTGCCACGGGTGCATTCATGTCCGACAGCATCATCGCCTTCTACGGCTTCCATGAGCTTGCCCTCATCCCGACCTTCATCATGATTGGCTGCTATGGCCGCGGCGACCGCCGCAGCATCGCCTGGACCGCCACGCTTTACCTGGGCGTTGCCTCCATGATTCTGCTGGTCGGCCTCATCATGCTCTGCGCCCAGATGCACGCCTGGAGCTTCAGCACCATGGCTGCCGCTGTGCAGGCCGGTGCCATGCCCACCACGCCCTGCCTCATTGCCGCTCTGCTGCTGGTAGGTTTCGGCACGCTGGTGTCCCTGTTCCCCTTCCACAGCTGGGCCGCCCCGGCCTATGCCAGCGCCCCCACTCCCGTGGCCATGCTGCATGCCGGTGTACTCAAGAAGTTCGGTCTGTATGGTCTGTTCACCCTGGCCATGGTATTCGGACCGAAGTGCCAGGAGCTCTTCGGCTGCTGGAACAACTGGCTGCTTGTCATGCTGCTCGGCAACGTGCTCTGGGTGGGCTACATCACCATCTCCCAGCGCCGTCTGGACGACATGCTCGGTAACTCCTCCGTGATGCACATGGGCTACATCTTCCTGGCCTTTGCCGCTCTCATTGCCTGCAACGGCAACAACGAGCTTGCCCGCGAGGGTGCTGCCCTGCTCATGCTGGCCCACGGTCTCAGCATCGCCCTGCTCTTCCTGCTCACGGGTCAGATTGAATCCCAGACCCGCACGCTGGAGCTCGACTGCATGGGCGGTCTGGCCACCAAGCTGCCCATGCTGGGCTTCCTGTTCGGTCTTGCCGGTATGGCCTCTGTGGGTCTGCCTCTGCTGGCCAACTTCGCCGGTGAGTTCTCCATCTTCGTGTCCTGCTTCGCCGGCTGGACTCCCGCCACCATGAACTGCGACTGCTGGCTTGCCAGCGTGGCCAACTTCTTCGGCGGCATGGGTCCGGTGCAGCTCACCGTCATCGGTGCCCTGTGGGGTCTGGTCATCAGCGCCATCTACATGCTGCGTGCCTTCCGCAACATCTTCGAAGGCAGCGTGAGCCGCACCGCCGAGCGCGCCACCGGTCTCACCCGCATGGATATCGCTGCTGCCATCTTCCTGGCTGCATTCCTCGTTATCTTCGGCATCTGCCCTCCCACCTGGCTTTAATCCTGACACCCCCATACTGATTAGCATATGAACACTGTATCCGCATACACCTGGTGTCAGTTCGCACCGGCATTCTTCCTGGTGGGGCTGGCCGCCCTGCTCATCCTGGCAGATGCATTCCTGCCCCGGATCTGCAAGCGCAGTTATGCCCTCATCGGTGCCATCGGCGCCCTGGGCACAGCATGCCACCTCCACTTTGCCGCCGGCAATAACATCTTCGGCAGCCTGGCCTGCGTGGCTACTGCCCTTTCCCTGCTGCTGGCTTTCGACTACAAGAAGGTAAGCTGCGAATCCATCGCCGGAGGCAGCAACGAAGAAGGCACGGGCGAATTCTACGCCCTGCCTCTGGTGGCCTGCGCCGGCATCCTGTGCCTCACCCAGGCCCGCGACCTTATCATGCTCTTCGTGAGCCTTGAGGTGGTGACCCTCACTTCCTATGTGCTGGCCGGTTACTTCCGCCGCAACCAGGGCTCCATCGAAGCCGGCATCAAGTACCTCGTGCTCGGCGCTATGAGCACCGGTATCCTGGTGTACGGCATTGCCTGGTACTTCGGTGTGGTAGGCAGCTTCGACCTGGGCACCGGCCCCGTTGTTCACGCCCTCATGGGTGGCACTGCAGGTTCTCCCACAGTTGGCTTTGCCTTCCTCATGGCTGTGGCTCTGCTCTTCTCGGGCGCCTTCTTCAAGGTAGGTGCCGCTCCCATGCACGTGTGGATTCCTGACGTGTACCAGGGTGCCCCCACCCCCACCACCACCTTCCTGGCTGTGGGTTCCAAGACGGCCGGCTTCGCTCTGCTGAGCCTGCTTGCTCTGCCCTTTGCCCCCCTGGCAGTGCCGGGCAACCCCGTCGGTGACCTGCTGGTGTGGAGCTTCGCCGTTGTGGCCGCTGCCACCCTGCTCATCGGTAACCTGGGCGCCCTGCGCCAGAACAACCTTAAGCGTCTGCTGGGTTACTCCTCCATCGGTCAGGCCGGTTTCATCCTCGTATTCTTCCTGAACCTGCGTGGGCCCGTCATCGGCATGGTAGGCTCCTACATGCTTGCCTACACCCTGGCCACCGCCGCTGCCTTCTTTGCCGTGGCAATGGTGCGCACCCAGCGTGGCAGCGAGGAGATTGCCGCCTTCCGTGGTCTGGGCAAGACCAACCCCCGCACCGCCTTCCTCATCACCGTGTGCTTTGCCTCTCTGGCCGGTGTACCCCTCACCATGGGCTTCCTTGTGAAGATGTACTCCTTCGTGGTAGCCATCAATGTGCTGGGTGCCTGGAGCGGCCTGTGCTGGCTGCTGCCCATCATGGTGGTGACCGCCGGTACCGGTTTCTACTACTACTTCAAGGTCATCCGCGCCATGTACTGGGAGAAGCCCCAGCCCGGCGACCAGCCCCTGCAGGTGCCTGTGTGCACGGCAGTGGTGCTCACCGCCTGCGTGATTGCGCTGATTTACCTCGGCACCCTGCCCATGTTCGTGCAGAGCTGGGTGTAACAGACACCGACACATCATCTCAGAAATCACCCTGTGGGTCCGCCTGCAGGGTGATTTCTCATTCCTCAGGTGACGTGTTATCTCCTTGCATCTGCTGGCCGATACGCTATAATGGCGCGCATGGCAAATGTATCCCTTTCACTTGGTGAGCACTCGTACGAGGTGCACGTCGCAAACGGCGCACTCGAAACCATCGGCTACTTATGCAGCCGCACCAGACTGGAAGGCAAAGCCGCCATCATCACCGATTCCAACGTAGGCCCGCTCTATGCCGAGCGTGTGCGCCAGAGCCTCGAAGACAGCGGGTACACCACCAGCCTGCACGTCTTCCCCGCCGGCGAGGCTCACAAGAATCTGCAGACCATCGAAACCATCGCCGGCGAAATGGTGCAGGCAGGGCACGACCGCAGCAGCTTTGTGGTAGCTCTGGGCGGTGGCGTGGTGGGCGACATGGCCGGTTTCATTGCCAGCATCTACTACCGCGGCATCCCCTTCGTGCAGATTCCCACCAGCGTCATGGCCCAGGTGGATAGCTCTGTGGGCGGTAAGACCGCCGTGGACCTCGCCGCCGGCAAGAACCTCATCGGCGCTTTCCACCAGCCTCGACTCGTGCTCATCGACCCCACCACCCTCACCACCCTTTCCCCCCGGCTCGTGCGCGAAGGCATGGCCGAAATGGTGAAGCACGCCGCCATCCGCCAGCCGGGCATGATGCACACCCTCCGCGAGCTGGCCGATGAAATCGAACTCGGCTTCTCTCTGTCCACCATCAACCGCCTGCCCGATATCATTGCGGCGAACATCGCCATCAAGGCCCGCATCGTCGAAGAAGATGAGAAGGAAACCCTCGGCATCCGCGCTTTCCTCAACCTCGGCCACACCATCGGCCACGGCATCGAGGCCGCTCTGCCCTACGGCGAGCTGCTGCATGGCGAGGCCGTGAGCCTGGGTCTCCGCGCGGCGCTCTTCCTCTCCCGCCGCCACGCCGGACTCAGCGCTGCAGACGAGCGGGATGTGCTCGACACTCTGCGCGCGCTGGAGCTTCCCCTCACCCTGCCCGCCGGGGTGGATATCGACCGTGCCCTGGCACTCACCGCCAGCGACAAGAAGTTCCGCAACGGCGCCATCCGCTTCGTGCTTCTCCGAAGCCTCGGAGAGCCCGTCCTCAGCAAGGAAATCACCAAGGACGACCTCCGAGACGCCATCGAAAGCTTAAAGAGCGAATAATCAAAACCATTCTTGCCATTCATTAATCACTAATCATTAATCATTCCCCATGACCGATCCCCGCACCACACAGCTCGCCCAGAATCTCATCCGCCACTCCTGCCGCGTGCAGCCCGGTGAACACGTCCTGCTCGAAATCATCGACGCCCCCGATGAAATCGCCATCGAACTCATCCGCGCCGTGCGCGATGCCGGCGCCCACCCGCACATCAACCTGCGCCACTCCCGCGTGACCCGCGAGATGTTTGCCGGCGCCACCGATGAGCAGTACTCCTCCATCGCCGGTTTTGAACTGGCCGAAATGCAGGCCATGGATGCCTACATCGCCATCCGCGGCGGCCAGAACAGCTTTGAGAACTCCTCTGTGCCCGCAGAGAAAATGGCGCTGGCCCAGAAGCACATGCGCCCCGTGCACAACCAGCGCGTGTGCAAGACCAAGTGGTGCGTGCTCCGCTGGCCCACCCCCAGCATGGCTCAAGGTGCCGGCATGAGCACCGAGGCCTTCGAGGACTTCTACTTCCGCTGCTGCCTGGCAGACTACCAGCAGCTCCGCGTGGCCATGGATAAGCTCGCCGAGCGCATGATGCGCACTGACCTCGTCCGAATCATCGGCCCCGGCACCGACCTCACCTTCTCCATCAAGGGCATGCCCGCCATCCCCTGCGCCGGTGAAATGAACATCCCGGACGGCGAAGTCTTCACCGCCCCCATCAAGGACAGCGTGAACGGCACCATCCACTACACCGCCCCCACCCTCTTCCAGGGCATTCCCTTCGATGGCATCCGCCTCACCTTCAAGGACGGCAAGATTGTGGAAGCCCACTGCAACGGCAACGAGGAAGCCCTTAACAAGATTCTCGACACCGACGAAGGCTCCCGCTTCATCGGCGAGTTCGCCCTCGGCGTGAATCCTTTCATCCTCCAGCCCATGCGCGACATCCTCTTCGACGAGAAGATTGGCGGCTCCTTCCACTTCACCCCCGGCCAGGCCTACGAGAACTGCGACAACGGCAACCGCTCCCAGGTGCACTGGGATATGGTCTGCATCCAGCGCGCGGACTACGGCGGCGGCGAAATCTGGTTCGACGACGAACTCATCCGCAAGGACGGCATCTTTACCGACCCTGAACTCGATATCCTCAACCCGAATATGAGTGAATAGTGAATAAGGAATAGTGAATAGTATTTGCTATGTTTTCACCGTACAACAGTGAAAAACACGAAAATCTGAGACAACGCACAAAAGAGTTCGGTCTGCGTGTTATCCGCATGTGGAAATCACTCCCTAATAACACGCTTTCCGAAGTACTCGGTAAGCAACTGCTTCGTTGTGCCACATCAGTTGCAGCTAACTACCGAGCCGCATGTCTGGCTAAAAGCGACCCGGATTTCTTCCACAAAATCAAAATATGCCAAGAAGAAGCCGATGAAAGCTGTCTCTGGATAGAATATATCATCGAGGCTGGTATCTTACCTGAAAGCAAGCTCAGCAACCTGCTCGATGAAGCCCAGCAGCTTACCGCCATCATGACTTCATCTGCCATTACTGTAAAAAAACGCATCGCAAGCGAAAAAAATCACAAGCAAAAATAAACGCGCCCCATTCACTATTCACTATTCACTATTCACTATTCACTATTCACTATTCACTATTCACTATTCACTATTCACTATGAAAGATCCAAGATTTGCGCAGCTAGCTGAGCAGGTGGTCAACTATTCTGTTCGAGTTCAGCCAGGCGAGCATGTGAACCTGCGCATGCAGGATATCCCCGATGCCATGGTGGTGGAGCTTATCCGCGCCGTGCGCCGCGCTGGCGGTGTGCCGCATGTGGACATCTCCCACGCCACCATTTCCAAGGAGCTGGCCGCAGGCGCCACCGATGAGCAGTACGAGCTCGATGGCCGCTACCGCCTGCAGAGGGCGGAGGACATGCAGGTGCACATCTGCTTCTATGCCGACTACAACAGCTTCGAAAATGCCGATGTGCCCGGCGAGCGCATGCAGATTGTGAGCCGCCACCTCAAGCCCGCCAGCGATGTGACCTGCAACCGCCGCAAGTGGACCATTCTGGCCTGGCCTACCCCCAGCATGGCGCAGGCCGCAGGCATGAGCACCGAGGATTTCGAGGATTTCTACTTCCGCTGCTGCCTCGCAGACTATGCCGCCATGAAGGAAGGCATGCTGCACCTCAAGGCGCTCATGGAGCAGACCGACCGCGTCCGCATCACCGGCCCCGGCACTGACCTGAGCTTCTCCATCAAGGGCATCCCCGCTATCCCCTGCTGCGGCGATTGCAACGTGCCCGACGGCGAGGTCTACACCGCCCCCGTGATGGACAGCATCAACGGCACCATCAGCTACAACGCCCCCAGCATCTACCACGGTGTGCCCTTCGATGGTGTGCGATTCCGCTTCGAGAACGGCAAGATTGTAGAAGCCCACTGCAACGGCAACGAGGCCGCCCTGCTCAAGATTCTCGACTCCGACGCAGGCGCACGCTACATCGGCGAGTTCGCCCTGGGGCTCAACCCGCACATCCTCCGCCCCATGCGCGATATCCTCTTCGACGAGAAAATCGCAGGTTCCTTCCACCTCACCCCCGGGCAGGCATACGACGAAGCCCCGAACGGCAACCACTCCTCCGTTCACTGGGATCTCGTCTGCATCCAGCGCCCCGAATACGGCGGCGGCGAAATCTGGTTCGATGATACCCTCATCCGCAAGGATGGCCGCTTCCTCGACCCGAAACTGGCTATTTTCAACGCAGAGTAAATGATTCGCATCGGCAGGAAAATCCGCTTCTGGCTCACCTTGGTCCTCATACTCTTTGTGGGGTACAAGGTCACGCAGGTCTTTGGCTACTGGGGCGCATCCCGACTGGAGTGCAACCAGGTGCAGCTGCCAGCGGATTCCCTGCCCGGTGCGGGTCCGCTCCGCATCGCGTTCCTGTCAGATATACACAACAACAAGGAGCACTTCGAAACCTGCATCGAAAAAATCTCCGCTGCCAAGCCCGACCTCATCATCTTCGGGGGTGATTTCGTACTCATCAGCGACCGGTTTTCCCGCACCCGCTGGGCGATAGAGGGGCTTCGCAAGCTCCGCAGCATCGCGCCTACCTTCGGGGTACTCGGCAACCAGGACTACGAAAACCTCGATTCCGTGCAGCGCATCTTTGCCACGGCGGGAGTTCCTCTGCTCCGCAACCAGGCGGTAGACTGGGTCACCCCCAGCGGCAGCACCCTGCGCATCATAGGCCTGGGCGACTGGAACGAAGGCGATGAAGCCCCCGCAGACTGCATGCTCCCCGCAGGGCAGGAAAAACACCCCGTGCTGCTCATCTCGCATGACCCCGAAAGCCGCTGGCTGCTGCGCCGCTATGACTGGGACCTCATGCTGTCCGGCCACACTCACGGCGGGCAGATTGGCAACCCGTTCACGGGCGACTTCGTCTCCTTCCGCTCCTCCATGCCCGCCGGGCTCTTCCCATTTGAGAACGGTCGCCGCGTATTTGTCACCCGCGGAGTGGGCTCAATCTATAACATGCGCTTCTTCTGCAACCCGGAGCTCAATATTCTGGAAATCAGATAATACACGTCATTCTGCATTCTGCGTTTTGCAATTTGCCGGCGAGTATGATATGGTGGACACATGCAGAGAGAACAGCTGATAGCCGCCGCACGTGAACTGAGCCGCGAAGTAAGCGCCCTGAAGTTCGAGGCACCTGTAGCCTATACCTACAACCCGCTGGAGTACGCGTGGGATGGCCACGAGGCCTACATCCGCAAGTTCGGCGCGGGGCAGAAGGACGTGCTCTACCTCGGCATGAACCCCGGTCCTTTCGGCATGGCACAGACGGGTGTTCCCTTCGGCGAGATTCCTGCTGTGACCCTGTGGATGGGCATCACCGCCTCTGTGGGCCAGCCTGAGAAAACCCACCCGAAGCGGCCCGTGCAGGGTTTCTCCTGCCCGCGTTCCGAGGTAAGCGGCCGCCGCCTGTGGGGGCTGTTTGAGGAAATGTACGGCACGGCAGAGAACTTCTTCCGCCACGCCTATGTGGCCAACTACTGCCCGCTTATCTGGATGGGCGAGACCGGTGCCAACATCACCCCCACCCAGCTCCCCAAGAGCCAGGTGGAAGCGCTCGACGCCGCCTGCCAGCGTCATCTGGTGCGCCTGCTCGAGATTCTGGAACCCCGTGTGCTCATCGGCGTGGGCGGCTATGCCCTCAAGCAGCTCGAAATCGCCGCCTCTGCCCTACCGGAAAAGAAGTTCACCCTTGGCACCATGCTGCACCCCAGCCCCGCCAGCCCTGTGGCCAACAAGTTCTGGCCCGCCCGCCCCAAGGAGCAGATAGAGCAGATTCTTGCTGAGGCAGGCATCTCCCTGTAAAAAACGAATCCCACCGTCCTCAGACAAGTGGGGCAGCAAATTACCTGGTGAGCAGGTTCCGCTGCCAGTTCATGAGCTGAGCAAGCCCCTTGTCCTCATTGGAGGCGATGGCTTCAATCTGGCTGCGGGTGGCAATGAGCGAGGGGTCGAGAGCAAGCTGCTCGGCCAGCACGTTGCGGCGGGCAGCCCACTTATCGACGCGGGCATCAAAATGCGCATCGGTCTCGTGGTGGGTACGCTTGAGGACAGAGGGGTACTCCTCCTCATCCATGAGGTGGAAGCGCTCCACGGCCTTGCGGAAGCGGTTGGCACGGTGGGCATGCATGCTGTGCAGGGGCGACACATAGCGGAACTCCTGCAAGGCTGTGCTCCAGCGCAGCAAATCATCATTGGAGCATACCACAAAGGCGGGGCGGTCCACCGCAGCCGCCTCCTGGTCGCGCCAGGTCCACAGCGTGCGCAGAGCAGCCAGGCCGCGGCGGGTGAGGCGGCCACTGCCCTTGATACGCCAGGGGTCCTGCCCGCTGCTGGCGTGGCGGTCGCGGCCATGCTGCAGGTTGCACTCGCAGCTTTCGATGAACCAGTCGTAGCGGCCGGTCTGGTGCAGCTCGGTCACCAGCTTATCGGCCATTTCAAGCATGTACTTCACATCGCCCTGGGCGTATTCCTTCATGTCGTCCGGCATGGGGCGCAGCCCCCAGTTGGCACGCTGGTTCTTCTTGCTGAGCACCACGCCGTAGTAGTGCTCCACCAGAGCCGCCAGGCCGAACTGCTGGAAGCCCAGCAGGCGCGCAGCAATCTGCGTATCGAGAATCATATGCGGCAGCGTGCCGAAGGCATTCTGCAGCAGGCTCATGTCGTAGTCAGCCCCGTGCATCCACACATCGGCCTGCTCGAGCCAGAGAGTGAACAGGCGCATATCCTCCAGCGCCAGGGGGTCAATGATGACTACGCCCTCGGCATCGGCATACTGGATGAGACAGAGCTTCTCGCGGTGGCGGTGCAGGCTGTCGGCCTCCAGATCCAGCACAGTACGCCCCTGCGGCTGAGCCGTAGCGCGGACTTTCCACTGGAACAATGCTTCGGAATCGGTAATCATGAACGCGCGGCATGCTACCACATAGCCCGCTGAAAAGCAAGCCGATAATAACTACCGCCTCGCAATATTATACTCAGGAAGCGGCTGCAGCCCGCGTAAATTCAGGCTTTGCGAGCGATGTCGCATGAGAATAATTCCTCATATTACTGACAAATAGGCAACGGCACATGAGGATTGAGCTTGCCGAAAATCAATTTGGGTAGTATAATGTCGCGCGTTATGAAACAGTACGCCTCACAGCTTCTGCGTTACCCCGAAATGGGGATTTCCCTTGACCTTTCCAAGCTGCCCCTCAGCCCGGAGTTCCTTTCCGGCATGCAGCCGCTCATCGACCGCGCCTATGCGGATATCGCGGCTCTGGAAAGCGGCGTCATTGCCAACCCGGACGAAAACCGCATGGTGGGCCACTACTGGCTGCGCAACAGCGCCATTGCCCCCACGGCTGAGCTGCGCGCCAAGATTGATGAGCCCCTGGCTGACCTGAAGGCCTTTGCTGCCGATGTGATCAACGGCACCATCCTTGCCCCGAACGGCAAGAAGTACACCACCTGCCTCGTCATCGGTATCGGTGGTTCCGCCCTGGGTCCCGAGCTGGTGGCCGATGCCCTGCCCGCCGATGGCCTGAACATGGCTTTCCTTGATAACACCGACCCCGATGGCATGTACAAGGTGCTCGACACCCTGCCCCTGAGCGAGACTCTCGCCGTGGTCATCTCCAAGAGCGGTGGCACCCCCGAAACCCGCAACGGCATGGTCTGCGCCCAGGCCTACTTTGCCGGCAAGGGTCTCAGCTTCGCCAAGCAGGCCGTGGCCGTGACCGGCGTGGACTCCACGCTGGACAAGGTGGCAGTTTCCGAAGGCTGGGTGAAGCGCTTCCCCATGGAAGACTGGGTAGGCGGTCGCACCTCCGAGACCTCCGTGGTGGGCCTGGTTCCCGCTGCTCTGCAGGGCGTGGATATCGACAGTCTGCTGGCCGGCGCCGCCGCCATGGACGCCCACACCCGCGTGGCCGACACCGCCACCAACATGGCCATGAAGCTCGCTCTGGCCTGGTATGAAGCCGGCGAGGGCAAGGGCAAGAAGGACATGGTGGTGCTGCCCTACAAGGACAGCCTCGTGCTCTTCTCCAAGTACCTGCAGCAGCTCATCATGGAATCTCTGGGCAAGGAGCTTGACCTGGACGGCAAGACCGTGAACCAGGGTATCTCCGTGTACGGCAACAAGGGCTCCACCGACCAGCACGCCTATGTGCAGCAGCTGCGCGACGGCATCAACAACTTCTTCGTAACCTTCATCGAGGTGCGCCAGGCCCCGACCGACACCGTGAAGGTGGAAGACAACTTCACCGCCGGCGACTACCTGCAGGGCTTCCTGCGCGGCACCCGCAAGGCTCTTTCCGAGAGCGGTCGCAAGAGCATCACCATCTCCATTCCCGTGGTGAATGCCTACACCCTGGGTATGCTCATCGCCCTCTTCGAGCGCACCGTGAGCTTCTACGCCAGCCTCATCCACATCAACGCCTACCACCAGCCCGGTGTGCAGGCCGGCAAGCTCGCTGCCAATGTGTTCCTGAAGCTCCTGGCTGCTGCCGAGGGAGCTCTTTCCACCACCCCCGCCACCGCCGGCGACATCGCCGCCAAGCTGGGCACGGATGAGGAAGACACCTACCACGCCCTGGTGCACATCGCCGAATCCGGCAAGGCCAAGTGGACTATGGCCGACTGCCCCTGCCGCGATACCTTCTGCTGCTGATAACTCAGCGCACAAGTTCTGATACTGAAAGCCGTGGCCGCAAGGCCGCGGCTTTTGGTTTGACATTGGCGCGGGGTGTGCTATTTTCTAAGCCATACAGGCTATATGGAGTTTCTCTATACATTCACCCAGGAAGTTACCGCCACCACCCCGTGGCTGCTGCCGCTGTTTTTCGGATTGTTCGGTGCCTGCGTAGGCTCATTTCTGAACGTAGTCATCTACCGCCTGCCCCGCGGGCTGAGCGTGAATGAACCCCGGCGATCCTTCTGCCCGCAGTGCAAGGCCCCCATCCCCTGGTATCTGAACCTGCCCGTCATCAGCTACATCATGCTGCGCGGGCGCACCGCCTGCTGCAAGCGCCCTTACACCGCACGCTACTGCATCGTTGAGCTGGCCTGTGCCCTGCTCTTTGCTGCTGTGGCCTGGTATTTCTGCACGGATGACATCATCACCCAGGTGCTGCTCTGTGCGTGGGTGGCCCTCATGCTGGCCTGTTTCTGCATCGACTGGGAGCAGATGGTGGTGCTGCCCATGCTCACCATACTGGCCGCTGTGGCCGGTGTGGGCATTTCCCTGCTTTCCCCCTGGTTCAGCGGCGAGGGTATCGAGCCGCTGCAGGGGCTCATGAGCAGCGCCAGCGGTGCTTTCGGCGGCTTCCTGCTGTTCCGGCTCGTGGCACTGGCGGGCAAGCTCATGTTCGGCCGCAGACAGCAGGCTTTTGACGCCCCGCAGAACTGGGTGCTGCACCAGGCGGCAGATGGCGAGGACGTGGAGCTGCTCATCGGCAGCGAGCGCCTGCTCTGGAGCGATTTATTCATGGAAACCAGCAACCGCTTCACCCTGCAGGCCGGCACAGTGGCGGAGCATGCGCCCGAGACAGGCGAGCTGGTATTCACCGTGGACTCCCTCACCCTGCCCGATGGCACAAAACTCATGCTCGAGGAACACGATGAACTCAGCGGCACCTGCCGCGGCTATGCCGCCCGCAAGGAGGCCATGGGCAGCGGCGATGCCTGGCTGGCACTGGCCATCGGCGCGCTCTGCGGCTGGCAAGGTGTGGTCTTTGCGCTGGTAGGCGGCAGTATCATCGGCATCGGCGCGGCCCTGGTAGCCCGCATCGGCCGCGGCACCCCCATGCCCTTCGGCCCGGCACTCATAGCGGCGGCGCTCATCTGGCTTTTCTACGGCACCGAACTCGTCTCCGCCTATCTAGGCTGGGTCGAAACCCTTTTCTGGTAAAATCGTCCGACCAACGGGAGGATTTCGTCCCGAAGGGATATCGTCCTGCCGCAGGCAGGATTTCGTCCGGCGCAGCCGGATTTCGTTTCCAATGGGGCGTGATAAATATTTCCCCAAACATCGGGAAACGAAATCCACGCAACGCGTGGACTTTGATAAAAGCCTTGTCCCGGCGCTGAGAGTATGATACACTGCGCGCCATGCCGTTGCCGGATTTTTCAAACTTCCCCCTTTATCTGGCCCCCATGGCGGGGGTGACCGACCCGATTTTCCGCACGCTGTGCAAGGAAGAAGGCGCCGACGTGATGGTAACCGAGTTTGTCTCGGCAGAGGGTGTGCTGCAAGCCTGGAGCCGCAACCGCCGCTATGTGGAGTTCGAGGATGCGCACCGCCCGCTCGGCATCCAGATTTTCGGCTCCGTGCCCGAGCATTGCGCCGCCGCCGCCCGCATCATCGTGGATGCCATGCACCCTGATTTCCTGGATATCAACGCCGGCTGCCCTGTGCCCAAGGTGGTGGGCAAGAATGGTGGTTCCTCCCTGCTGAAAGACCTGCCCCTGCTGCAGCGCATCGCCGCTGCCGTGGTGCAGGAGCTGGGAGCCGACTGCCCCGTGACCACCAAAATCCGCATCGGCTGGGATATGGAGCACATCTGCGCACCCGAAGCTGTGAAACGGCTGGAAGATGCCGGGGTACAGGCCATCGCCATTCACGGACGCACGCGCTCCCAGCAATACGGCGGCAAGGCCGACTGGGACATGATTGACCACTGCGCCCGCCTGGTGAGCATCCCCGTCATCGGCAATGGCGACATCTGCACCCCGCAGGACGTGCAGCGTGCCCGCGAAACCACGGCGGTATCCGCCGTCATGATTGGCAGGGCCGCCATGAATGCGCCCTGGATTTTCCGCCAGGCCAGGGAATACCTGAACAGCGGCATCGTACCCGCCCCCCCTACCCCGCAGGAGCGTATCGAGTTCATGCTGCGCCACACCCGCATGGCGTTGGAAAGCCACCACTACGGCGATGAACTTGTGACCATGCGAGCCATGCGTTCCCGCCTGCTGGCCTATGCCAAGGGGATACCCGGCACCAAACCAATGAGGCCACAGCTTTCGCGTGTGGCCTCATATGAAGAGCTTTGCGCTATCTTGGCGCCGCTGATTACATCTTGAACTGCTCGCCCAGATAAATCTTGCGGGTCTTCGGGTCATTGGCAATCTCATCAGCATTGCCTTCCTTGATGACCTTACCCTCGAAAAGAATGTAAGCGCGGTCCACAATACCCAGGGTTTCGCGCACGTTGTGGTCGGTGATGAGGATGGAGAGGCCATCCGTCTCACGCAGGGAAGCCACGATGTGCTGGATATCCTGCACGGCAATGGGGTCCACGCCGGCAAAGGGCTCGTCGAGCATGAGCAGCTTGGGATTGGCGGCCAGAGCGCGGGCAATCGTGAGGCGGCGTTTCTCACCACCGGAAAGCTGAATGGACTGGCTCTTGCGCAGGCGGGTGATATTGAAACGCTCGAGCAACTCATCGCACTTCTCACGCTGCTGCTTGCGGGTGAGGTCACTGCGAGTTTCGAGAATAGCCATCAGGTTCTCATTCACCGTGAGCTTACGGAAAATGGACTCTTCCTGCGGCAGATAGCCCATGCCCAGGCGGGCACGCAGGTGCATAGGCAGACCGGAAACATCCTTGCCGCAGAAATCCACTGACCCCGTATCCGGGCGCACCAGACCGGCCACCATGTAGAAGGAGGTGGTCTTACCTGCACCATTCGGGCCCAGCAAGCCGACAATTTCACCAGCATGCACAGTGATGTTCACATTGCTCACCACCTGGCGCTCGCCGTATGATTTACAAAGGCCATTGGCCTTGAGAAGAACTTCCATAATTACTTCTTGGGTTGTTTCTTAGACTTTTCTTTTTCCATCTGCTCACGAATACGGGTGGCATTCGTGGTATGCTTCTGGCCATGGATGCTGGCGTTATTGTCCGCATCGATGCGGATGCAGGCGCCGGGACCGCTGGCAATATGCGTATTGTAGGCATCTCCCAGCATGACGGTACGACCGCTGAGCACCTTCATACCTGTGGCGGAGTCAATCTCCAGCAAATCGCCGGAGGCGCGCAGCAGGCGACCGGTGCTATCACGGCCGGCCACAGCCACCTCACCACGAGCTGTAGCAAACTTCAGGCCACCCATCATCTTATCGGCGCCCTTGTTCTCGGTATCCATGACCAGATGCACGGGTCCCGTGCACTGCATAGAGCCCTTTTCGGTGCGCACCGTGCAGCCCTCGTTCGTGGTCGCTTCGCGGATGCCGGTAAAGTTGAAGCTGAATCCGGGGAACTTCTTCTTTCTGTTCACCGGTTCGCCCTTGGAGGCAAGTCTGGCGTGCAGGCTGCCATTGGTCGTGAGAATGGCCTTGGGCGACTTCAATATAGTGCTGGAACCCGTTTCCAGGCGTTCCTCAGCACGCACCAGCAGCACATAGTCGCGGCAGCTGGCCGTCGTCTCGCCATCCTCGCCCTGCATCACGGCAGAAATCTGTGCACCATTGAGCTTCAAATCTCCATTGGCGCGCATCTCCATGGTGGCGGACTCGCCTTCTGCCGGGACAGCTTCGATATTGCTGCCATTGTAGTGTGCCACAAGAGGCACACCGGGAGCACCGGTCAGCAGCGTTTCGCCGGTAATCAGGTCGGCGTCCACGGTCTCGGCCTTCAACTCGCCGATGCTGCGGCGGGTACCGGCCTCATAGCGGTGAGCCACCACATTGCCAGCGGCGCGGGCGCGGGAAACCTCGCCATAGCGGGTAATGGCCAGGTTCGGCATGCCGGGCTTCTGCTCAGGCACCTTAGCCCCTTCCTTGGGAGCCAGCACCATGTGCACAGGACCGGAGCAGCTGAAATCAGCCTCGTCATCAGCCATGGTGATACCCTTTTCCGTAGTCACCGTGCCCAGGTCGGCACGGAAAATGACATTGGCATTAGCCTTGAATGTGCCTCGGAGCATCTGGCCGGGCTGGCTGGACTCGCGTTCATAGCTGCCGTGGATATCGTTGCCACGCAGCTCGATATCGCCATTGGCCAGCAGGTGCAGGCCCTGGTCGGCAAGCACCTCATAGTTGCCATATACCAGACGGCAGGCGTTGCCGATAAGCGAGCATTCTCCTGTGCGGCCATTGTAAATCATTTCATCGCCTTCAGCGCGTGTGGCGGCTCTGCCCTCCACCGCCTTGCCTGTGGCCACTACCTGACCACTCGCTGTTGCGGTCGAGATACCCTCGAAACGCAGGCTGGTGAACTGCCCCATGAAGCTGTTTTTCTTCGGCTGGGGCGCACCCTCTGCCGGGTTGAGCACCACGCAGAGCATTTCTGTGCAATTCAGAGTACCATCCGGGTGCACCAGCTCACTCTTGCCGGGCACATGCAGGGTGTGCGTAGCGGCGTGGTAATAGGCGTGCCCACCCGTAGTGGTAAGACGCGTCACACCACCATCCTTATCCACCCCCGTCAGCACCACCGTGGCACCTTCGAGCAGGATATTGCCCTCCGGGTCAGCCAGAATGCGGGCTACGCTGGCTTCAGACGAATGGATAAGCACCTCATTCTGCCCGGACTTCAGGGAAATCTCACCGCCATCTGCCGGAGAATACACATAGATGGCGTTGTTGATAGTATCGGCAATGACGCTGTGAGCCACCACACTGGCAGGCTGGGCAGGTGTAGCCTCTGCCGGTTCTTCCACCGGGACGGGCTCCTCCTCCACTGCAGCGGGCTCTTCTACCTCCACCTCATCTGCCACTTCTGGAGCCGGAGCAGCCACTTCCTGCTCAGCGGGTTCTTTCTCCTTCTTATCCGAAGAGAAGCTCTGCAGATAGATATGCAGCTGTTCGCGGGCAAGAATGTTGATACGCGGGTCGCGCACGCTCGCGTTGCCCAGGTATATCAGGCGCGAGTCGGCCGCATCAAAGAACATCCCCAGCTCAGATGTCACCTGGGTGTCTTCCCCTTCCTTCACCGTCTCCTGCTCAACAGGCTGGCCGGCAGAAGGCAGTTCCACGCCGAAATCCTTCAGCTCAGATTCCACCTGGGCAATCTGCTCAGTCATCTTGTCTGCGCGCTCGCGGGCAGACTGCAAATCGGCGCTGTAATCAGCACCGGCAGCGCAGAATACGGGAATAACCAGTGCAGCAATGGCAGCAGCTTTCATCATTTCTTCTGGTCTTTCTTCGAATTGAACAGCGAAGCAGAAACCGTCGTCGTCACTGGGCCGTGCAGGAATCCTTTTCTGCTGGAAGTGCTGAAGATAACCCCCTTGCCACGGGCACTGAAACGCGGGTCAGTCACCCGGGCCTCACCCGTGGTGCGGGCTATCTTGGTCGCAAAACTGTATGTGACACTCCCGGTCGCGACATCGGTCTGGTTACCATCCTCACCATAGAGAGAAGCTTCGAGCTTGCCGAGTTCCACGGCTTTGCGGCTCTTGACCTCGAGCGATTTTGCAAGCAGCAACGCCGTTACCCGGTGATTTTCATAGCGGGGAATGGAGATATCCTCCACCACGCTGCCCACGGGCAGGAACTGCAAGGCGGGGAACTCGTCCTCCACCACGGCATCAGCAGCCTGCTGCTGCCCATGAACATGCAGGGGCAGCAGCAAAGCAGAAGCAAGGAGTGTCAGTGCGTATCTCATCAGATGGTAGCCATCTGCTGGCAGGCCTTGCGCACCAGCATGAGGTTGCTGAGAATCTTTTCGAGGTCCTTGAGGTACACTTGGTTGGGGCCGTCGCTCATGGCGTGGTCGGGGTCCTTGTGCACTTCCATGAACACACCGTCGATACCCATGGTCATGGCTGCATTGGCCAGCACGGGAGCCAGCTCGCGGTCACCACCGGTAGCACCACCCAGACCACCCGGGCGCTGCACGGAGTGCGTGGCGTCGAACACCACGGGGCAGCCGAACTTCTTCATCCAGTACATGCCGCGCATGTCCACGATGAGGTTGTTGTAGCCGAAGGAAGTACCGCGCTCGCAGAGCATGTACTTATCGCAGCCGAAGGCTTCCATCTTCTCGCAGATGTTCTTGCAGTCCCAGGGAGCAAGGAACTGGCCCTTCTTGATGTTCACGGGGCGGCCGGTCTTGGCGCAGGCCTCCAGCAGGTCGCTCTGGCGGCTCAGGAAAGCGGGCACCTGGAGCAGGTCCACATACTGGGCGGCATATTCAGCCTGCTGCTCGGTATGCACGTCGGTCACCACAGGGCACTGCAGTTCCTTGCCGATTTCGGCGAGGATACGGCAGCCTTCCTCAATGCCCGGGCCGCGGAAGCTCTTCACGCTGGTGCGGTTGGCCTTGTCATAGGAAGCCTTGAAGATGAACTGCACGCCCAGACGGGTACAGATTTCCTTGATAGCCGTAGCCATTTCCCAGGCAAAGGCCTCATTTTCAAGAGAGCAGGGACCGAGCAGGAAGAAGGGCTCCTGCCCACCGATAACGACGTTCTGAATATTGAAGGACATGGTAAAAGTTGTTTCGATGGGAACATTATGCCCCAAGCTGCCCGGTAAGTCAATGAGATTCGTGACAGATACCGCGTAAAAGTGCGGGTTTCTACCTGTCAGAGCGATTTTGGGCTTGCATTTTACCGGGGAACATAGTAACTTACGCCGCCGCGTTCGCGGAGCAACCTGCAATTATCATGGAAACAACACGAATTCAGCGCGCCCTGCTTTCCGTTTCGGACAAGACCGGGCTTGATAAGTTTGCCAAGGGCCTTGTGGCCCAGAATGTTCAGCTTATTTCCACGGGTGGCACCTGCCGCTACCTCCAGGAACTGGGCCTGCCGGTAACCGAGATTTCTGACTACACGGGCGCTCCCGAGCTCTTCGATGGCCGCGTGAAGACCCTGCACCCCAAGGTACACGGTGGTCTGCTTCAGCGCCGCGACCTCGAGGAACACCAGCAGCAGGCCAAGGACAACAATATCCCCACCATCGATCTGGTTTGCGTAAACCTTTATCCCTTCGAGGAAACCGTGGCCAAGGAAGGCGTGACCCTCGCCGAGGCTATCGAGAAGATTGACATCGGCGGCCCCTCCATGCTGCGCTCCGCTGCCAAGAACTACTCCTCCGTGACCGTCGTTTCCGACCCCGCCGACTACGACACCGTGCTCGAGGAAATGGAGAACCACCAGGGCAACACCACCCTGAAGACCCGCGAGAAGCTGGCCGTAAAGGTGTTCATGCGCACTTCCGCCTACGACACTGCCATCTCCAACTATCTGGGTCACCGCGCCGAGGACAGCACCAAGAACAACTTCACGCTGTCTCTGCCCTTCAACCAGACCCTGCGCTATGGTGACAACCCCCACCAGCCCAGCGTACTGTACGGCAACTTCGACTCCATTTTCACCCAGCTTCAGGGCAAGGAGCTTTCCTACACCAACATCCTCGACCTGGATGCCGCCGCTTCCCTCATCATGAACTTCCGCCGCCCGACGGTGGGTATTCTGAAGCACACCAACCCCTGCGGTGTGGGTCAGGACGACGAAGATCTGGTGGAAGCCTGGAAGCGCGCCTACCAGACCGATACGCAGGCCCCCTTCGGCGGCGTCATCGTGATGAACCGCCCCATGACCGAGGCTCTCGCCCGCATCGTGGGCGCCATCTTCACCGATGTGATTATCGCCCCGGACTATGAGCCTGAGGCCCGCGCCATTCTCACCAAGAAGAAGAACTGCCGCATCATGCGCATCGATATGGATGCCTGGCGCGAGTTCTGCAAGGTGCCCATGGTCCGCACCGCTCCCGGCGGCCTCATGACCGTGAAGCGCGACGACGAGGTGATGGGTCTTGATAACCTGGAAGCCAAGGTGGTAACCAAGCGCGTGCCCACCGCCGAGGAACTCGAAGCCATGCGCTTTGCCTGGCGCGTCTGCAAGCAGGTGCACTCCAACGCCATCGTCTTCACCAACAAGAACGGCACCCTTGGCATCGGCGCAGGCCAGATGAGCCGCGTAGACTCCGCCAAGATTGCCGTGTGGAAGGCCGGTCAGGCCGGGCTCGACCTGAAGGGCAGCGTCATCGCTTCCGATGGACTGTTCCCCTTCGCCGACGGTCTGCAGACCGCCATCGACGCCGGCGCCACCGCCTGCATCCAGCCGGGTGGCTCCATCCGCGACGAAGAGGTGATTGCCGCTGCTGATGCCGCCGGTATCGCCATGGTGTTCACGGGTGCCCGTCACTTCCTGCACTAAAGCACACTCTTTCAGAACCCCGGTTCTGCGCGGCAGGGCCGGGGTTCTTTTTTTCAACGAAAAATCCTCCAAACCACTCCCACCTGTATCATGCATCTTGGTGTCAACATCGACCACGTGGCCACACTGCGCCAGGCGCGCTACGCCACCATGCTGGATTCCCACAACGTGGAGCCCGATATCGTGGCTGCAGCCCGTGCCGCCCAGGCAGGCGGAGCAGATTCCATCACCCTGCACGTGCGCGAAGACCGCCGCCACATGCAGGATGCCGATGCCTTCGCCGTGCGCCGCGAGGTAAACCTGCCGCTGAATCTGGAAATGGGCGCCACCCAGGCCATGCTTGAGTTCGCCCTGCAGCTCAAGCCGGACTTCGTGTGTCTGGTACCCGAGCGCCGCGAGGAAATCACCACCGAGGGCGGGCTCGATGTCGCCGGCCACCTGGAGGAATTGCGCCCGCTGGTAGCCGCCCTGCTGGCCAATGGCAGCAAGGTGAGCATGTTTATCGACCCCGATGCCGAGCAGGTTCGCGCCAGCGCCGCCGTGGGAGCCCCCATGATTGAGCTGCACACCGGCCGCTTCGCCAACACGCTCGGCGAGGAACGCGCCGCCGAAACCTCCCGCCTGATTGAAGCCGCCGAGCTGGCACATTCTCTGGGCATCGAGGTACACGCCGGCCACGGCATCCAGATTGCCAACCTGGCAGAGCTGGCCGCCGTACCCCACCTCACCGAACTCAACATCGGACACACCCTCATCTGCCGCGCCATTTTCACCGGTCTTACCGAGGCTGTGCGCGAGATGAAAACCGCCATCGATGGCTACTCCTGGTAAGTTATCAGATAGAAATCAATTTCCTGATTCCGGCCGGAGTTTTACCGGCCGGAGTTTTTTTTACGCACACGGTACAGCTCGACAAATCGGCAATTGGCGAGCCGCAGGCGAGCGGAATTTTGAGCCCACGGAGTGGGCGAAAGATGAAAGGCAGGGGTCAGCCCGCTTTAGCGGGCGCAGCCCCTGCAATAACAAAAAGTTGAACGGAGCCCGTGGAACGGGTGACAGAACAAAGGTAATGCGTTAGGCCACCGCTCTGTCACCCACTCCGTGGGCTCTGATTATTTTTTATGTGCCAGCCGGGGCTGCGAGCGCTAACGCGCTCTTACCCCGGCCTACTATCTTTCGCCCACTACGTGGGCTAAAAATTCCGCGAGCCTTTGGCTCGCCAAACTCGGGTTTGCGGCTCTGTCGGTATTACCCAAAGGAGAGCATTTGAAAACGGCATCCATCCCCACTTCTAATTTTTTAACAACTGAAAGATTTTTATCTTGCAATGAATGGCAGTCATGCTAATATGAAGACCTATGAATAAGACTCAACTCGTTGACTGCATTCAGGCTAAACTCGGTGAAAGTGCAACCAAGAAGTGCGCAGAGACGGCTCTTAACGCCGTACTCGATGCCATCAAGGATGCAGTACGCACCGATAAAGTCCAGCTCGTGGGCTTCGGTACCTTCGAGATGAAGACACGCGCCGCCCGCACGGGTCGCAACCCGCAGACCGGCGCCGCCATGAAGATTGCAGCCTCTCAGACTCTTTCTTTCAAACCCTCTTCCGTGTTCAAGTCTACGGTGCCCGCCAAGAAGACCTGCAAGAAGGGTGGCTGCAAAAAGAAGTAATTTTAATTCACACGAGTATATCAGCTTTCCGGTCTGCCTGTCGTCTCTGCGGGCCGGAAAGTTTTTTTGTATTTTTTACCTCCAAAGCCTTCCGGCCGGGACTTTTGGATTTACAACGCGCGCGCAATATGGTAAACATATTGCGCTATGGACTTAGAGCAACGCGAAATAAGTGCAGAAACGATTTCCCCGTACTTTGAGCAGTACTTCGGACACAAGCCCACAGTTGTAGCCGCGTCCCCCGGTCGCGTGAACCTCATCGGTGAACACACCGACTACAACAACGGTTTCGTGCTGCCGATGGCGCTCAACAACATCAACGTCATTGCTGTCGCCCCCTCCCCCACCGGCAAGCACCGCTGGATTGGCGCCCTGGGCGAAGACATGATTGAGATTGATCCGGCAGACGCTTCCAAGCCGGGCGATCCCTTCTGGAGCAACTACGTGCGTGGTGTTATCTGCATGCTGGGCCGTCGCGGCATTGAAGTGCCTGCGGTGGATATGCTGATTGATTCCAACGTGCCGCGTGGTGGCGGTCTTTCCTCCAGCGCCGCTTTCGAGGTTTCGGCCTGCACGGCTCTGGCCGCTCTCTGCGGTGTGGAAATCACCCCCACGGAACGCGCCCTTATCGGCCAGGCCACCGAGCATGAGTTCGTGAACGTGCCCTGCGGCATCATGGACCAGTTCATTTCTGCCAACGGCCGCAAGGACCACGCGCTGATGCTCGACTGCAAGGACCTGTCCTACAAGCTCATCCCCATGACCGACCCCGCCGTGAGCGTGCTCGTGATTGACTCCGCCGTGAAGCACTCCCTGGCCGATGGTGGCTATGCCGCCCGCCGTAAGAACTGCGAGGATGCCTGCGCCATTCTGGGCGTGCCCTCCCTGCGCGAGGCAACTCTCGAGATGCTCGAGGAGAAGAAGGCCGAGCTCGGCGACCTCTGCTACCGCCGCTCCCGCCACGTCATCGGCGAGAACCTGCGCGTTGCCACCTTTGCCGAGGCCGTGCAGAAAGCCGACTGGGACGCCGCCGGTGTTGCCATGCGCGCCTCCCACGCCTCCCTCAAGGATGACTTCGAGGTATCCTGCGCCGAGGTGGACACCCTCGTCTCCCTGGCCGACACGATTCCCTCTGCCGCAGCTGTATACGGCGCCCGCATGACGGGTGGCGGTTTCGGCGGCTGCATCGTGGCTCTGGTGAAGAGCGACGCCGTGCAGCAGGTGGCCGAGGAAATGATTGAAGCCTATCGCAATGCCCTGGGCATTGAGACAGACTACCTCATCACCCGCCCGGGTGAAGGCGCCCGTGTTCTCTACAAGGCATAAACAAACTGAACATCTTATGAAACACATACTGACAATGCTGGGCGCCCTTGCGCTCATGAGCGGCAGCGCCCTGGCTCAGGACGCCGCTGCTACTGCTCCCGCACAGGACGTGCTTCCCCTCTGGGAAATGATTGTCTTCTGCGTGGTCGTGGTGGGTATTATCGGCCTGGGTATCTGGAAAGCCAGCGACCCCGCCGAATCCGCCGAGAAGAAGGAAGAGAAAGGCGCAGCCGACTACTTCCTGGCCGGCCGTGGTCTGAGCTGGTGGCTCGTGGGCTTCTCCCTGCTCGCCGCCAACATCTCCACGGAGCAGTTCGTAGGCATGAGCGGCCAGTCTGCCGACTGGCTGGGGCTGGCCATCGCCGGTTATGAGTGGCTTGCCGCCATCGTGCTGGTTATCGTGGCCTTCACCTTCCTGCCCATGCTGCTCAAGCGTGGCGTATTCACCATTCCCCAGTTCCTCGAGGAGCGCTACAACGGCGTGGCCCGTGTGATTATGGCTCTGGTGAACCTGCTCATTCTTGTGGGTGTACCCACCGCCGCCGTGATTTACGCAGGCGCCAGCGTGGTATCCGTCTACTTTGACCTGTCCGTGCCCACCGGCTGCCTCATCATCGCCGGCGCCGCCACGGTATACGTGTATGTGGGTGGCCTGAAGGCCTGCGCCTGGACCGACCTCATCTGGGGTGCCGCTCTCATCGTGGGTGGCGGCGTGGTGGCCTACTTCGCCATCATGGCCCTGGGTGCATTCCCGACCCTGCCCGAGAGCGTGGTGGCCACTGCTACCACCTCTGCCAATACCTCTGCCGAGGCTCTGGCCTCCACCGGTTCCCAGTTCTGCGACGGTCTGACCCGCCTTGCGAACCTGAATGCAGGTGATGTGGAAGGCGCCACCAATGGTATCGGTGGCAAGCTGCACATGATGCGCGAGCAGTCCGACCCCGTGATGCCCTGGACGGTGTACCTGCTGGGTCTGTGGATTCCCAACTTCTTCTACTGGGGTCTCAACCAGTACATCATGCAGCGTACCCTGGCTTCCAAGAGCCTCGAAGAAGGCCAGCTGGGTATCGTGTTCGCCGCATTCCTGAAGCTCCTCATCCCCTTCGTGGTGATTATCCCCGGCATCCTGGCCTACAACCTGTACAGCGACAAGCTGGCTGCCAAGGCCGACTCCAACTCCGCTGCCATCGTGCAGGCTGCTGAAGCCACCGGCAAGAAGGTGATTTACGACATCGCCGCCAGCCGTCTGGTGCGCGAGGACTCCGCCGCTTCCTCCGTGGAATACATCAAGAAGAACCTGACCGCCGCCGGCGCTGCTGACCAGATTGCCGCTGTGGACGCCAAGGCTGCCGAGCTCGCCGCCATTCCTGCCAAGGATGTTGCCGGCCGCACCGCCAAGGCCGGCGAGATTCTCGACATCGACAAGGCTGCCACGGCTGCCGCCCGCGCCAATGTGTCCGAATACACCGTGACCACCACGCTGGCTGCCTACCAGTATGACTACGCCTTCGCCACCCTGCTGCGCGAGCTGCTTCCCGGCACCGGCTGGGCCTGGTTCGTGCTGGCCGCTCTGTTCGGCGCTGTGGTGAGCTCCCTGGCTTCCATGCTGAACTCCGCCTCCACCCTCTTCACCATGGACCTGTACAACAAGTCCAAGGAAGTGGCCACCGGCAAGCCTGCCTCCGATAAGCAGCTCGTGGCCGTGGGTAAGGTGGCTGTGCTGGTGTGCGCCGTCATCGCCACGGTGGTGGCTCCCTTCCTGGATAATCCTGCATTCGGTGGTATCTTCACCTTCATTCAGGAGTTCCAGGGCTTCCTGAGCCCCGGTGTGCTGGCCGTGTTCCTGTTCGGCTTCTTCGTGCCCAAGTGCCCCCGCGTGTTCGGTTGGCTTGGTATCGTCATCGGTGCTGTGGCCTACGCCTCCTTCAAGTGGGTGACCATCCTCGGCTGTACCGATTCCTCCTTCCTCAACCGCATGGGCTACTCCCTCATCGTGGTATGCGTGGTGGGCCTTATCCTCACCATCGTGAACCACCTCAAGGGTGGCGAAGCTGTGGTGCTTGAGGACAAGGGCATCATCGAAATGAAGACCTCCGGCCGCGCCAAGGCATTCGGCTGGGCTGTCATCGCCGCCACCATCGCTCTCTACATCCTCTTCTGGTAAAGAGCCGATTCACAAAGTTCGATTTCATACCCTCACCCGCTCGGGTGGGGGTATTTTTTTTACCCACTTACTGCTTGCGGCCTCGGGGGTGGAAACTCTGGTGCAGCGAAACCAGACGCTTCTGATCCACGTGAGTATATATCTGGGTAGTGGAGAGACTGGCGTGCCCCAGCATATCCTGAATCACGCGCAGGTCAGCCCCGTTTTCCAGCAGGTGGGTGGCAAAGGAATGCCGCATGATATGCGGGTACACATTCTCCGGAAGACCGGCGGCGCGGGCGCGTTCCTTGATAATCTGGCGGACGCGGGCGCGGGTCAGGCGTTCACCGCGGTTGGACAGGAAAAGCACATCTGCCCTGCGACCATTGCGAAGCAGACGGGAGCGGGCATGCGCCAGATAGCTACGCAGAGCCTTGGCCGCCACCCCGCCCAGGGGCACATAGCGGGTCTTGTTTCCCTTGCCCGTGATGCGCAGAAAATTCTCCTCCCAATCCACCTGATCAGCCCGCAGATTCACGAGTTCGGACACGCGCAGGCCGCTGCCATAGAGCATTTCCAGCATGGCGCGGTCACGGGCGCCGTAGGGGAGGTCGGAAGGGTCGATGCTCTGCAACAGGGTATTCACGGTCTCCGCCCCCAGGGTCTCAGGCAAGGGACGCCCGGCACGCCCGCATTCCAGCAGGGCCGCAGGATTGCTGGGCAGCACTTTCTCCCTTGCCAGGTAGCGGAAGAACTGCCGCAGATGCACCAGGGAAATCCGGCAGGACGAGGCCGCAAGGCGGCATTCGCCCCGCAGCCAGCGGTGGTACTCTGCCAGCAGAGGCTCATCAACATCTTCCGGGCTGTGGTCATGCTCGGCACACCAATCGGCGAAGCGCTCCAGCGTGCGCTGCACCGATAGGCGGTAGTTCACACTCAGCCCCCGCTCTGCTGCCAGATACAGCAGAAAATTACCTATCAGGCCTGGGAAGGGGTGACTCATTCACCTGCGCTGCCGGCAGGTTCCGGCAATTCAGCCGTAGGCGTGGGCAGGCCTCCGTCATCCACAGAGCCGGTGGCAGAAGTTGATTCCAACTGGCGCAGGCGGCTGGCAAACTCATCCGACTTATCAGATTTCTTGCTCACCACCACCACGGTACGGCCACTGGTGTTGGTCATCATCGTCTGGCCTCCCGGCTGAGCCGTAGGATTCTGCGCAGTATCCGTGGTGGAAACCAGCTTCACCGGATTCACGAAATCTGTTTCACGCAGGAAACCTTTGGTGCCATCCTCCGTCTCCACAAAATAGTAAAGGCCTTCACAAGAGATGATACGGGCCGTTGCCGTGCTCACCATCTCGCCTGTTGCCCCCTCATAATAATCGGGGTTGCGATTAAACAGATAGGCCTTACCCTGCTGCACGTCCAGCTCCTCACCGGGGGCATACAGCCCCTCCTTCACATACTTGGCGCGAGCCTCGGCACGCAGAGCATCCATGCCGGGAGGATCCAACGGCGAGGGTTCCTGCAGATACAGCGGCATATATTCACCCGGCGTGGCAAGACCACAGGATGACAACAGCGCAAGACTGAGCATGCAAACAGCAGTGAATCGCTTCTTCATGCCCGCATCTTAGCACCTTTCCTGCCTGTTTGCAAGTGCCGCAATGCAAAAAAAGCGCATACCGGCTTCTGCATTTTTGCTGCTCGCCTCAGCCCATGAGTGCTTCGCGGTTCACAAAGAACACCGCGCCCAGCACACAGAGGAAGGCCCAGAGGTAATCCCACTTCCAGTTCTCGCCCATGTAAAGAAGCATGAACGGCACAAAGATGCCCAGCGTGAGAGCCTCCTGCATGATTTTCAGCTGCGCAAGCGACAAACCATAGGCGCGGCCGAGGTGGTTGGCAGGCACCATAAAGCAATACTCCAGAAAAGCCAGGCCCCAGCTCATGAGAATAAGCTGCCACATAGGCGTGGATGAAGTCTCGCCCGGCTTACGCAGAAAGCCATACCAGGCAAACGTCATCACAACGTTGCTCATGAACAACAGACAGATGGACAGGGCGAGCTTATACATGGCGCGGGCAATATAGACCGCCTGCCCCTCTGTGTCAATGCTTAATTTGCAGCTATCCTTATTTCAGCAGGAAGAAAGCCCCGGAAGGGGATTCTGCCGTGGGAACATGGATGAGTACAGCACCCTTCAGGCCATCCATACCCAGCATAGGCACATCGTTCGGCTCGCACAGAATGGGGGTGACACCCTGCACGCTCACTCCCGGGCCGAGCTCCATGTCGCCGGGGTTACCTTCCAGCACCTTGATACCGGTGGCTGAATCGATATCGCCAATCTGGGCGCCGATTTCCTTACCCTTGCCGGGCGTCCACTCTGCGGAGAACACGCGGGTTACGCTGCTGCCGGTATCGAGCAGCATGTGCACAGGCTTACCCTGGCAGCGGGCCTGCACAATGAAACGGCCCTTGCCATCGGGCGCAGCATACAGCGGCACAAACTCTCCACCGGCGGGAATACCCCAGTAGCATTCCTTGCTGCGCATATCGAAGGTAAACGGCAGCTGCCCCAGCAGATCCATGCCGATGATGCCATCGATGGCTTCGGCCATCATACTGCGCACAGCACCCAGGTTCATCACCATGACGGGGTGGTTCTCAGATTCTGCAGGGCCGGTCTGAAGATTGGCCAGCAGAAGCTTCGGCTGCTGCGACGAATTGCCACGGAACTTCATCTTGCTGGTATCCACCCAGTGAGCCTGCGGCACACGGGCGGCGCTTTCCTCATGCAGCACGGTGTGGGTGGCGCCCGTGTCGAGCATCATGCGCATGGGTGCGCCATTCACCAGACAAGTCACCACCACCTGATGGCAGCGGGCATCCTGCTTCATCGACATGATATCCACCACCTCAGCCTGAGCAGGAACCTGCGGCTGGGTCTCATCTGCCGCCACGCAGGGCAGCACCAGAAGCATCATCAGGGGAAACATCTTCATGGACAGTATTCTAGCCCAGATGACATACATGAGTCAATATCGAATCATCCGAGCCCTCTCTTTTATCATACCGACTGATGCAGGAAACATGATTTTGACTTGCACTCACGCCAGCGTACAGTTAAAATAGGGGCATGATGAAACACGCTCTGCTCGCGCTTGCGGTCACCACACCGCTTCTGGCAACCGAAATGCCGCCGGCCATCCCCGATGGCCCCATCGAATACACGGAATACAGCTACGACACCGACTATTCCAACTATAATACGTATCCGGTGGACACCTACCAGCCCGCAGCACCTGCCCCCATTGCGGCTGCCAGCTCTTCCCGCAGCGGGTATGTGAACCTGAACGTATACTCCAGCAACTACCAGGTGCGTGGCATGGGAGTGTGCAATGAGTTCAGCAACTACGGCAGCTCCTCCCTGAGCGCCTCCTGCATCCTGCCCAACCGCAATCTTTTCGGACGCGGCCTTTACCAGCGCATTTCCGGCGAGTACGGCATCATCTGGGACGCCGCCGATATTCTGGGCGAAATCCCCACAGCCCGCCTTGGCTACAGCATCGGCAAGGAAATCTTCCCCAACCTGAACGCCGAAATCGGCTACACCTTCCGACACGGCGGATTTGAGGGCTTCATGGCTCGCCATTTCGATGGCGTCTCCCACCGCGCCACCCAGGAAATCAACGTCCTGATTACCTACAACGATTTCCAGAAAGGCTTCTTCGGCAAGATTGAAGCCGGCGTGGGCTTCTACGGGCTGACCGGCGTCTACTTTGATATTGAAGCCGGCTACCGCTTCACCGATATCATCACCCGTGGCAACGTGGGGGCAGACCTCGAGCTTTCCGCCGGCGTGGCTCCCAGCCTCGGTTACTGGGGCAGCGAAGTGGATGGCATCGATGCCTACCGTGTGAAGGCCGCCCTGCAGCCCTACACCCACACGGGCAACCTCGGTCGCGATGGAAGATTCTATGTCACCCCCTGGGTGCAGTGTTCCTGGAGCGGCTCCAATGCCGCCAAAATCGACCGTACCACCCATGGGCTCGGCCCCGTTGACCATTTCCAGGTTACCGTTGGCGTAGACTGCGGACTCAAATTCTGATAAAAAAAACTTGCATCGGGCATTTCTCTCGTGTAGAATGCCCCCGCACCCGCCGGATTAGCTCAGTGGTAGAGCACCCGATTTGTAATCGGACGGTCGTCAGTTCGACCCTGACATCCGGCTCTGAGGCCGCCTTACAAACGATGTGAGGCGGCCTTTATGTTGAAAATCATTTATTTCCTCCCTGACATGACTACCTATATTCTTATTTTCCTTATTGGTTGCGCCTTGGGCGCAATGGTTGCGCTGTTTGTTCAGATACAGAAAAACACAGCAGAAAAGCTGGAAGCTGAGCGAATCAGGGTAGAATTATCCACTTTACAGAAACAAAGGGAGGAAGAAGCCACGCGTTATAACCAGCTGAACGATGAGCACCGCAAGCTCAGCACTGAGCACACCACCACATATGCCGAGCTGGAAAGCTGCCGCACGGCGCTGGAAAAGGAACAGAAGCAGCGCGAGGAAATGAGCCTACAGCATGCAACGCTCACCGAGAAACACGATTCTCTTCGCTACGAGCACACCAGCCTGCAAAAAGAACTCGCAAGTCTCAAGACAGAGTTGCAGAAAGAACATGAGCTACGCGAAGGCGAAAGCGCCAGAATGGAGGAAATGCAGAAGAAGCATTTTGCGCAATTTGAAAACCTGGCCAATGAGATTCTGGAAAAAAATGCAGGCAAACTCAAAGAAACCAACCAGGAGAGCATGGGCACCCTGCTCAAGCCGCTGCGTGACCAGCTGGAAAATCTGGGCAAGGCCGTAAACCACACCAATGAGACCGCCGCCGGCAACAAGGCCTCGCTCGAGACCGCCATCAAGGCCATGATGGAAAAGACCGAGAGTCTGGGACGCGATGCCGAGAACCTGACACTGGCTCTGCGTGGCGACTCCAAGAAACAGGGAGACTGGGGCGAAATGATTCTGGAGCGTATGCTGGAGGAATCCGGTCTCCGCAAGGGTGAGGAATACTTCACCCAGGAAAACCACAAGACCGAAGATGGCCGCGATGTGCGCCCGGACGTCATCATCCGCTTCCCCGATAAGCGCTGCGTGGTGGTGGATTCCAAAGTTTCACTCACGGCCTACGCCATGTACTGCGGTGCCGAAAAGGAGGAGGAACGCCAGATGTATATCGGCCAGCATGTCGCCTCGGTCCGCAAGCATATCAACGAACTGGCCACCAAGGATTATTCCGCTGTGGTGGAGGACACCATCAGCTATGTGCTCATGTTCATGCCCAACGAGGCTTCGTACATGGCGGCCCTGCAGGCCTGCAATGACCTGCAGATGGAAGCCTACCGCCGCAGGGTCATCCTCATCAGCCCCACGAACCTGCTCATGGCGCTGCAGCTGGCCTATAATCTCTGGCAGAAAGAACGCCAGACCCGCAATGTACAGCAGATTTTCAAGCGCGCCACCAGCCTGTATGAAAAGATGTGCAATGTGCAGGAAAGCATGGAAAAAGTCGGCAACAGCCTGCGCCAGGCACAGGATGCCTACACCAAAGCCTGCGACCAGCTCTACCGAGGCCGCGGTAACTATGCCCGTCAGCTCGAAGACCTGCGCCAGATGGGTATCTCCACTGCAAAACAGCTCCGGCTCGAGGATGATGCTTCTGAAAGCGATTAACCCAGCGGGGCTGTTTCAGATTTGCTGGTCCTCGCAATATATTATGCTTTGGCATAATAAGTCAATCATCGACAAATCGGCAATTGTCTGGCAGGCGCAGCCTGCGGAATTCGGAGTCCCGAAGGGACGTCAGAGCATAGGCAGGGGTGGAGTCGCGAAGCGACGGAACCCCTGCTAACCATAAAAAACAATCTGAACCCCGAGCGGAGCGAGAGGGTGCCAGCCAGTCACGGCGTAGGGCGTAAGCCCGGAGACGGAAGGCGACTGCTACACATTGAAGCCGAGATCTCTGCCGCCCACTCACTTCGTTCGGGGCTCCGTTATCTTTTGTTTGTTAGCAGGGGCTGCGCCCGCTGACGCGGGCTTACCCCTGCCTGCCCTCTTACGTCCCTACGGGACTCAAATTCTGCTTCGCAAACTGCACAACAATCTCGGAATTGTCGATGCTATTATGCCAACATGTAATCTTTGTCCTTTATTCACGTTAGCTGGTTCTGATCCGTATATCTACCGGCAAATCTGAAACAGCCCCTGTTATCTGCATTTTAAAATTGACTTCATTCTATTCTGGGTGCATATTATGAAGTATGAGCAAACCCGAATTTCTGGCCGCACGCGATATTAACAGTCGCGCCGAAGCCCACGCCTCTTTCTCCATTCCCGTGAGCACGGGTAACCCCGTGCTGGATGCCAATCTCTACGATCTTTCCCGCCGTTTCTGCGGGGAGCATGCACCCGATACCGTGCTGCAGATGCTGGCCACTACGCTGAATGCTGCCGCCAGCCAGCTGGGCGAGCACGACCTGGAAATCATGAACCGCGCACTGGACGAGATGTTCTGCGCGGACAAGATGTTCCTGCCCTACGAACACCGCCGCAAGATTGCGTGTTTCGGGTCCGCCCGTATTCAGGAGACAGACCCCTGTTACCTGCAGGCACGAGCCTTTGCCGACCTGGTCTCCAGCCAGGGCTACATGGTCATCACCGGCGGTGGCCCCGGCATCATGCAGGCATGCAACGAAGGCGCGGGAGAGGAAAACTCCTTCGGCCTCAACATCACCCTGCCCTACGAGCAGCACCCCAACCCGGTGATGGCCGGCAGCGACAAGATGATGAACTTCTACTATTTCTTCACCCGCAAGCTCAACTTCCTGAAGCAGAGCGATGCGCTGGTGGCCTTCCCCGGCGGATTCGGCACCATGGATGAAATTTTTGAAGCCATCACCCTCATCCAGACCGGGAAATGCACGATTTTCCCCGTGGTACTTATGGATCCGCCCGGTGAATCATTCTGGCACCGCTGGGTGCATTTCATTGAAAAGGAATTGCTGGATGCGAAGCTCATCTCCCCGGAGGATATGAAGCTGCTTTACGTGTCTAAGGACGCAGAGGATGCCTACCACCACATTTCGCATTTCTACAGCCGCTTCCACTCGTATTATTTCGATGGCGATGTACTCTCCATTCGCCTTTCGCACCCTCTGGCCGAGACCTCCCTGCCCTGGCTGCGAGAGGATTTCAAGGACATCATGCCGCTCAAGGATCTGGAGCAGCTTGAGTCCGACCACTCCGACCACGATGAGCGCCTCGGATACCTCTCCCGCGTGAAGTTCACCTTCAAGCGAGGCAACTACGCCCGCCTGCGTGAACTTATCGATGCCATCAACGACCTGGACTGATAATTCTCCTTAATTTCCCGGCGAGAGCGTGAATGCTACGCTCTCGCCGTTTTCTTGTCGCCATGAAGCCCCGGTTCCTCCTCCACCTGCTCCTGATGCTCGGGACAATGGAGAACGCTATGGCTGATACCGGGGATATCATCGAGCTGGAGAATACAGACGAAACATACTCAACAACTGGTTTTCAGCACACTATCCCCAGCATCAGCACCGGCAGCGAGGGTGGTAAGCTGAGTGCGTATTACGATGGCACGAATGCAGCATACAGAGGAGATGTCTACATCGGCTCCTTGAGCGGCAGCGGCAAGCTCGAACTACTAGGAACGGCCACCTGCTCCCAGAACGTGTTCCACCTGGAAAACACAGAGGGATTCTCCGGCGGCATTTCGCTGATTAACCACTGCAGCGCCTATGACAGCGAGCGGAAATACAACAACAGCGCTATACTGGAGTATGCGGGAGGCTGCATACAGGGTGGTGTATCGCTGGATACATTCGTCAATGGCGGCACTGACTCGCACTTTATCGTAGCGCTCGGACTGGCCGGCGACACCACGCTGGGCGGGCTGGATTCCTCTCAACAAAGCGCATCTTCCGCCTGGCTATACAGCGGCACACTCAGCAGCAACAGCAACAGCCTGCTTCACGAAACCCTGTTTACTGACCATCTTACCCTGACTGAGCATACGCTCACCATCGATACAGACGGGAAACACGTTTTCCATGGCTCGCTGGCTGGGCCACTCAAAATTATTAAACAAGGTGCTGGAAGTCAGAGTTTTATAGGCCATTTTTGCACGAGGAACCAATTCTGCGTACAGGCTGGACTTCTTAAACTACAAAGCGTACATACTGAGGCATCAGGAATCTCCGTAACAAATAGAGCCAGGCTCGAACACATAGGGAAGCTGACAACCACCACCCTCACGCTTCAAGGCGGCACCATGGAGGTGAGCGGCGCGCTTACTGCCACCACAGCCACATTCAGCGGCAGCAACACACTTAGTGCCCCGAGTATCGCCGGGGACACATGGTACTTCTCCCTTTCAGATGCAGCAAGCCCTGTCCTTACCCTGAGCGGAAGCGCAGAAGTAAGTACGCTGGAAATAAACTACACCGCCGCCGATGTGGCTCGGGGCTGGTTCACGCTGGTGGAAGGTGGCAACTTAAGCGCCGCCACTATCCTCATCAACGGACAGACGGCTCAGATAGAGCAAAATGCGGCTGGCCTGCGCGTTTATGTGAGCGATGGCGAGCTGATTCTCCCCCGCCCCGGTGGCAGCGAGCTACTCTGGCAAGGCAGCAGCGGCATCTGGGAAACAGGTAGTGGCCACTTGACACAAAGCTGGTCCGGACCGGAAAGCAACAGCAATTTTGAAACCGGTGACCATGTTACCTTCAACCACGAGGCGCAGGTTTCGCTCGTCGGAGAACTGCGCCCCTCGCAGGTGGAAGTAAACAACGCCTCCGGCTCTGTAGATTTCTCCGGCTCCGGCTATCTTGCAGGGCAAACGGGAATCTTCAAAAGCAGCTCAGGAGAATTGCTTATCCGCACAGCCAACGTCCACGAAGGAAAGACCACACTAAACAGCGGAACTATCACCGTGGCAAATGCCGCCGCCCTGGGAAGCGGAGACGTGCTGATGCAGGGAGGCACGCTGAATCTGCAGGGCTATTCCGTAAGTAATACCTTGCAGGTACAGGGAAACACCAACCTGCAAGGGGCACAGGCCTTCAGCGGACAAATTGAACTATTGAGCGGGAGTCTGAGCACCGGAAGTCTTGGAGCAGCGGCTCTTTCCTGCACCGGCTCAGCACAACTCATCGCCAACGGCACGCTCGCGCTGAACAGCAGCATTGCAAACACGGGAGAACTCTCGCTACAAGGCACATTTGATATCACGACTCTGGCAACCAGCATCTCGCCCACCATGGTAGATGCCATGGGTATGACGGGAGGAAGCAGTGGATTTGTGCGCGACGCAGGATGCGAGGCACACATCACCACAGGCGGCATCCTCCATGCGGAGGGCGCCACGCTCCTGCTCCATGGCCAGCAGGTGGAAGCTGATTCCGGCGGATATGCCAGCTTACCCGGCACCACCCACCTGGAGCATTATCTGATTACGGAGTCACACTCCGTCAGCACGGCGCAGATTGAAGCCGCAGCCGGCAAGGATCTGCAACGCATCAGCCAGATGGGCGGCACACTGCTCGTCAACACGGAAACCGACACGCTTCAAGCCGAAGCGGGTCTGGTGAAGCTGGAATATGCACGTCTGCATGGCGGACTGGGCGGCACCACCCGCCTCGAAACAGCCCACCAGGCAGAACTGGGAGGCGCGAATGCATATAGCGGTGGCACTACTATCACCAGCGGCCAATTAACCGTACTGCATAAACAGGCGCTGGGCACTGGGAGCGTGAACCTGATGCAGGGCAGCACGCTGGATTTCAACCATTTTGCCGCAAGAAATCAGCTACAGATTAACGGGCACGCCCGCTTGAAAAACGCGGAATCATTCCGAGGAAACGTCCGTATGGCTCGTGACTCGCAACTCTCCATCGCCCCCGACAGTATGCTTACCTTGCATGCCGGGCAGACACTCACTCTCGCCGAAGGCGGGAACGCCATCACGGGCATGCTGAATCTGGATGGTGGCACCATTGTCTTCAAAGATGCACCACTGACGCTGAGCGGCCGACTCACCATCAGCAGCAACTCCACGCTGGATTTGCGGGAATGGCAAACCGTACAACAAGACGATACCCTGCTGCAGCTAGATTCCCCCACCTCGACGGATGCAGCCCTACTCACCCTGCTGCTGCCGGGTTCTGAATCTGAATATACAGCAGCCATCGATGCGCAGACAGGCAATCTTATCCTCTCCAAGGTTACTGACATCCCGGACAGGCCCGTCCCACATGTTGAATTAAACAGCAACCAGCAGGCCATATTCCAGGCACTCGCCAATGCCACAGAAGCAAACGGTGAACTGCAGGAACTCCGACAGAAGCTATACAACAACGCAGATGGAGAAGCCCTGCGGCAGCTGCTCAACCAGGCTGCGCATGTCGAATATGCCACCCTGCTCCCCAGCCTGATGCATGGCAACCTGGCTCACATGCGCATGTTACGCCAAAGCGTGGGTGCAGGATACCGACTGGAACCGCAGGGGAATACCACCGTTGGCATGCATGCCTTCACCCACCGGAACAACGCCGCCGATTATCAACGCAGCAGCTGGGGCGGCCGCCTGCAGGTGGAACACCAGCTCGATACCGAAACCCTTCTGGGGCTCGCTCTTTCTGCCGGATATGCCGATACGACTCCGGATGAGGGCGCTCCTCTCAGCGAAAACTTCACGAATCTGGATGCCTATGCCCAAGTGCAGGACGATGATTGGCAATTCATCTTTTCCGCCGGCATAAGCACCCACGAGCTTACCCCCGCCAGCAGCCTTGGCGAAGGAGCATCGGCCACAGGCATCAATGCCTCGGCAGAAGTTCTTCATGAGATTGAGCTTTCGGAGCAAATCTGCCTCCAGCCCTTTCTCTCGGCATCGTTCACCCAGGTTCAACTCAATGAAATCCGCGAAGCAGGAGGCAGTGCAGCCCTTCATATCAAGGAGAAATCTGCGTGTACTGCAGAAATCAGCATAGGCGCGCACCTTGCTTTCCAGCTCGATTCGCAGACCAACTTGCAGCTGAGCTCTGCCATCAACGGCTCCCTCGGCAACACAGAACCTGAAGTAGACATGTATTTCGAAGGAGCCCCCAGGCACAGTTTTACCCTGAAACCTGCCCGCGGCGCCATGATCTCCTATGAGCTGAGCGCAGGAATCACCCACCAGCTCGCACCGGATACCTCGCTGCATGCCGGTGGTGCGGCCAGGCTGGGTGATAAACAGAGCGAAATCCACGCGCAGGCAGGCATTCTGCTGCACTTCTGATGACAGGTCAAATCACCTGCCGCGCCATTGTGTGTCTGCTTTTCATTTACCACTTGAAAACGCAGGTAGAGTTCGATAGAATGCGGGACGTGAAAGTCATAGCTATAGCGAACCAGAAAGGCGGCGTGGGTAAAACCACTACCACGGTCAACCTGGCGGCCGCACTCGCGGCGCGAGGCAAGCGCGTGCTGCTCATTGATATGGATTCGCAGGCTAATGCCAGCACCATGCTGGGCGTGGAGGTGGAGAGCGATGCCAGCCTCTACCCTGCACTCATCGGCGAAGTGCTGCTGGAAGATCTGGTGCGTCCCAGCCGCCGCCGCAATCTGGCCATCATCCCCGCGCATGTGGACCTTTCAGGCGTGGAAGTGGAGCTCACCCAGAATGACTCCCACCTTACCTGCATGTACGATGCCATGGCCGGGCTGCGCCAGCAGAACTACTTTGACTATGTATTTCTGGACACACCGCCCTCGCTGGGCGTGCTGATGACCTCTGCCCTCTGCGCCTGCGACGAGGTGATTACGCCGATGCAGTGTGAGTTCCTGAGTCTGGAAGGCCTTTCCAAGATTCTCTTCATCATGGACCAGATTCGTGAGAATGGCGTGAATCCCCGCCTTATCCACGAAGGCGTCATCATGACCATGTACAACAACACCAAGCTGGCCAACGAGGTGATTCGCCAGGTGCAGCAGGAGTTGCCCGATAAGCTGTACAAGAATTACATTCCCCGCTCTGTGCGCGTGGCAGAGGCACCCAGCTTCGGCCGCACCATCATGGAGCACGACCGCTTCGGCTCTGCCTCCATGGCCTACCAGGCAGTGGCCCGCGAATTCATTGCCCGCCACCGCTGATTTTCCGGCACTCTCATGCTCAGCTGGCTTTTTCCCAGCACCTGCGAACTTTGCGGCGAAACGGCAGATGACACCCTTTGCCCCGCCTGCCGGGATGCCCTGCCGCATATTCCCGCCCCCATCTGCCTGCATTGCGGAGCCCCCACTGCCGGTCAGCAGACTGACCCCGACCTCTGCGAAAACTGCAAGGGACAGAAGCGACCTTTCACCCTGGCCCGCCAGGCACTTCGGCAGACAGAGGAAACCATGAAGCTGGTATACCAGCTCAAGTACCACCATGCGCTGCACCTGGCACGCCCACTGGCCGCAGTGCTCAATGAACTGTGGGAGTCCACACCGCACCTTCTCGCCCACAATGACTGGGTGTTAGTCCCCGTGCCTGTCACGCAGGATAAACTCTATGCCCGAGGCTTCAACCAGGCCGAAGCACTTGCCCTCCACCTCGCCAAACGACGCGGGCTGCGCATCATGAATCTGCTTGAGCGCCTCGATACAGGCATTGCCAGCCAGACCCGCCTCACCGCTACCGCCCGAAGGCTCAACGCCATGCGCGCCTACCGCTGCGCGCGCCCCGGCCTGCTGCACCGGCGCAGCTCCTACCCTGCCCGCCTGGTGCTGGTGGATGATGTATTCACCACCGGAGCCACCGCACGCGCCTGCGCCACCCAGCTGAAAAAGCTCCCCGGTGTGCAGGAAGTAGTCGCGCTTTCCCTCGTGCGCATCGGTGCATAAAAAAGCCTCCGGCGCTTGCGGCGGCGGAGGCTGAAAAAAATCGGTTTGCAGACCAATCAGTTGAGACGGAAGGTGATACGAGCTTTCGTCATATCGTACGGAGACACCTCAATACGCACGCGGTCGCCCACCACGAGACGGATGAAGCGCTTACGCATCTTACCGGAGATGTGAGCCAGGAACTCATGGCCATTGGCCACCTTCACGCGGAACATGGTACCGGCGAGCACGGCGGAGACCACGCCCTCGAGCTCGATTTCGCCCTCACCGTCGTCGTCAACCTTCTTGGGCTTCGGAGCTGTATTTGCGGGACGTGCGTTATTTCCGGGGCGCGGACCGTTCGGGCGCTGCTGCGGCTTGCCGCCGCGATTATTAGGAGGATTTGCCATTATGTCGTTCTTGATTGGTTGCTTTCTGCAGGGTTTTGCGTCCCCTGCGCGCGCACAGTTTAATGCTGAAAAGGCTACAAAGCAAGCACTTTTTCGCAATTTAAGAAAAAAAGTTGAATCAAGTCACAAAATGCGGTTGACATTAAAATTGTGCTATGCTACCCTCTGCGAGCTGACCTGTTTAGAGGTCGCTATATGGCGAAAGCCAAAACTGGAATTATAAGATACAACAATATGAAAACCTTCTCTGCCAAGCCTCAGGATATTGAGCGTAAGTGGTATGTGATCGACGCTGCCGGTAAGGTGCTCGGTCAGGTTGCAGTTGAAGCAGCTAACCTGCTTCGCGGTAAGAACAAGACCATCTTCACCCCCCACGTGGACTGCGGTGACTATGTGATCATCGTGAACGCTGACAAGGTGGTGCTCACCGGTAACAAGGAGCGCGCCAAGATTTACACCCGCTACACGGGCTATGTGGGCAACCAGGTGGTGACCACCCCCGCCAAGCTGCGTAAGACTCATCCTGAGATGATTGTGGAGCTCGCCGTTAAGGGCATGATTCCCCACACCCGCCAGGGCCGCGCCCAGGGTGGCCGTCTCAAGGTTTATGTCGGCGCTGAGCACCCCCACACCGCTCAGACTCCGGAAGCTGTAACCATCGCCTAATTTTATTCTGACTATGTCTACTACTCCCTACAACGCCACTGGCCGTCGCAAGGAAGCCATCGCTCACGCCTGGCTCACCCCCGCTGAGGAAGGCAAGTCCGGCAAGATCACCATCAACCGCCGCTCCTTCGAGGAGTACCTGCCCACCGACGCTCTGCAGAACGCTGTGCTGCAGCCCTTCTACGCCACCAACACCATGAAGAAGTTCGACGTGCGCGTCGTCTGCCGCGGTGGTGGTGTGCACGGTCAGACCGGTGCTATCTCCCTGGCTATCGCCCGCTCCCTGGTCATGATTGACGAGGAGTACCGCTCCGCTCTGCGCGAGCAGGGTCTGCTGACCCGCGACTCCCGCATGAAGGAACGCAAGAAGGCTGGTCGCCCCGGCGCCCGCAAGCGCTTCCAGTTCAGCAAGCGCTAATCGCAAGCCGCCAGTTATTGGCTTTTCCCCGAAAAGGCTTTCCCTGCTACAGGGAAAGCCTTTTCGACGTTTACAGCGGGTAATAGTCGCACATCTGCGAGCAGTGGGGGGGGTATTTCTTATTCGGCGCGCCACTCACATGGGTAACACTTTAGTTCAACTACATAGGTTACACTTTTGCGCGTGAGTTTTGTATCATTATATTTGCTATGATGCAAGTCTAATGTACCGCGCGGCGGCTTTGTGCCGTAGCACGAGCCCGAAG